>NZ_JACHNZ010000042.1 GCF_014199685.1 Sphingosinicella soli
AGTCGCCACGGCGCAACTCGCCCTTGCCATCTCCGCCTGCCGCCTCCGCCCAGGATCACGCCATCACGCAGCGGCCCGGTGAATAAGAGGGGCTAAATAAATCACGCCTGATCTAGCCCCACACTCAGCCCCACAGTTGTAATTTCAGGCATCTCGTTGCCTGACCTGAGTCTTGTCGGACTTCAGGATTTCGCGGCCGCCTCATGGGACACGCGAGCCTTTATGATCGAGGCCGTAGTCGCGGCACTGCGAACGCTGAATATTAGCATGGCGCCGACCAGCACCGATCTGGGCGATGTCCGGTCGATGAGTGGGCCGGCTAGGAGCGCGCCAACGGCCATCCCGCCGATCGACAGGCTCATGTCCGGCCCCAGGGCGGCTTTCGAGATGTGCCATTTCTCGATGAGAAGCGGAACGGCGAAGCCAATCGCGACGATGTCATAGGTGTTGACGATCGCCATCAGAGAGCAGCTCGCTATTATGACCCACTGAAACGTGGAAATTCGGCGATCGTCGATGAATTTCTGAACATCCACCTCAAGTGGCTCCGCGCCCACGACTTTCCTCCCATTGTCCGGCCGCATCCACTGCGGCTGAAAGACTTACTTGGTTGGGAGCCCGACCAGCTCTCGATAGAAATTCGCATCGCCGGGCGTACGGCCATGCAATTCGGCGATTTTCTTCGCCATCTCGAACATCTCGAGATTGCCCGACAGCGTGTCGCTTGAGTTCGGATATTTCCAGGGCGTGTCTTCAACGCCGACTCGAATGTGCAACCCCATCATCGTTGCCAGGGTCGTCATGTAGAGCGTCGCGCGCCCGGCCGCGCACACGGAGATGACACTGTCCGGATCAATCTTCCGGATCTGATCGACCATCATGAACATGTGCTGGGCCATATCCTGTGTGTTGTTCACGGAGACGCCGGAAACCAGGGTACGACCGACGTTGAACGGCAGCCCATAGAGGATGAGCCAGTTGTACGGCTTGTTGAGAATTCCCGTGTCGATCAACTTGCGCTTGGCGAGCTCGATCTCGCCGGTGCTATGAACGGCCAACTCAGGCTTGACGCCATTTTCCTCAAGCGTCTTGATAGCCGGGATCATGAACGCATCTGGATGCCCCGGAGCACAGGGAGCTGCTTCCGCCAGACCGGCCCGCGCGGGGCTCATGCACATTTCGAAAGACGTACCGTTGAGCACGTTCAGATTGGGGACGAAACTTGACCCAAAGCGTTTGCGAAGGGGTTCGAGCACCATGCCATAGGCTTCGGTCGGCGGAAGATCGCGATCAAGGCGGCGGCCTTTGTCGTCAGTTACCCAAGTGAAGTCGATGTGCACACCACATGCGCCAGCCTCGATGACGCGGGACGCTTCATCGACATAGGATTCGATCGAGGACGGGTGAGCACCATCCGCGCCGTGTTCATCGTTGAAGCGGCCCGACACAGCCACGTTGATGGCGATTTTTTTCGGCACGTCCCATGTCGGCTGCAGCTCCGCGGACGAAACGAACTGATATTCTTCCATTTCGCGCCGAGCGGCTTCCCAAAGTGGCAAAGCATCCATGGACTGGTCCTTTCTATCTTAAAACTTAACGGCGAATCACTTTTATATAAAGGTAATTTTTTCGTCAAGAGGCGGGAGAGCCGGAACCGGCGGGATCGCTTCTTCAGTTTCAAGCGCAAGAGATGGAACGGAAAGAACTAAAATACTTGCGATTTGAGCGACCGGCCCAATTTTGGGCGGTTCGACGATTTGAATCTGGAGAAAGGGATCGCCCAAATATGGACTGGCACCATTCCTTTCATATAGGAGGATAAGGGTTGCGCTCGCCACGGTAGGGCGACGTCGAGATTGTGCTTGGATTAGAGCGAGGTGAGATGGACGAGCTTAGAGTGGGCGTTGAGTCCGCGCAGGTTGAAAGTGGATCCCACAATCAGCGACCGCGCCGCCTGCCGCCTGAACAAAGCCTGGCATTCCAGGTCAGACGCGCGCATCTCGCCTTTTCCAGGCTTTTGGAGTCGAGACTGGCGAGACACCGGCTGAAAGTGGGATATTGGTATTATCTCCGAGCCCTAGGGATGAAGGATTGCGTCACGCAAAGACATCTGAGTGATGCGACCAATGTCACCGAGACGACGACGGTGGCTTTGCTAAGAGGAATGGCGCACGATGGCCTCATTCTAAGGACCAAGGACACCGTCGACAGGCGGCAGACGATCGTTAGTTTGACTCCTCACGGCCGCGAGATCGAGCAGCTGATCTCGCCCTACGCGTCGCAATTGAACAGGATCGCCACCACAGGCATTCGGCAGCAAGATCTCGACATCTGCTTCGCGGTTCTCTCGCGCATGTCGGAGAACCTCGAGGTGGCTATCGAATCGACGGGCGACGAGGTTGGTGACTAGGCGAAGCCGCTCTTGCAGGAAGCCCGGCCCCCGGGGCCGGCATGTCACAGGTTGCTTGCAATTCGTTCGGCAGCCAGCCGAGCAGCACTGATCAACCGGGTCTGCTCAGAGTCAACCGTTGGATGGGCGCAGCAATGCTGGTTGCCGCTCACGCCGCTCCGGTTCGCTCAAGCACCACAAGGCGTGGCGCGTACGGACTGTCGGAGGGCATACGCGCTCCCGCTTGTACTCTCAAATTACATGCTATAATCGCACCCAACGATCTTATATAGCGCATGTCGCGCGCGGCGGGCGGCGCGTGCGGTACTTCAACCGTACTCACAGGAGATGAAATGATGCAACAGGCCGCTTCAATCCGGTGCCAAGTTCAGGCCAAACGTCGGGAGATCATGAGATGAAAACTCGCGCCGCCGTCGCCTTTGAAGCGAAGAAACCCCTGGAAATCGTCGAGCTTGATCTGGAGGGGCCGAAGGCCGGCGAGGTTCTGGTCGAGATCATGGCGACGGGGATCTGCCACACCGACGCCCATACGCTCGACGGCCTGGACAGCGAGGGCATCTTTCCTTCGGTGCTGGGGCATGAAGGTGCGGGCATCGTGCGCGAGGTCGGTCCCGGCGTCACCAGCGTGAAGCCGGGCGACCATGTCATTCCGCTCTACACCCCCGAATGCCGCCAGTGTAAGTCGTGCCTCAGCGGCAAGACCAATTTGTGCACCGCGATCCGCGCGACGCAGGGCAAGGGGTTGATGCCCGACGGCACCAGCCGGTTCAGCTACAAGGGCCAGACGATCTTCCATTATATGGGCTGCTCGACCTTTTCGAACTTCACGGTGCTGCCCGAGATCGCGGTGGCGAAGATCCGCGAGGACGCGCCGTTCCAGTCGAGCTGCTATATCGGCTGCGGCGTGACGACGGGGATCGGCGCGGTGGTCAACACCGCCAAGGTCCAGGTCGGCGACAATGTCGTCGTGTTCGGCTTGGGCGGCATCGGCCTCAACGTCCTGCAGGGCGCGCGGCTGGCGGGTGCCAACAAGATCATCGGCGTCGACATCAACCCCGATCGCGAGGAATGGGGCCGCAGGTTCGGCATGACCGACTTCCTCAACAGCAAGGGGTTGAGCCGCGAGGATGTCGTGGCGAAAATCGTGCTGCTGACCGACGGCGGGGCGGACTACACGTTCGATGCGACCGGCAATACCGAAGTGATGCGCACCGCGCTCGAGGCCTGCCATCGCGGTTGGGGCACATCGATCATCATCGGCGTCGCCGAGGCGGGCAAGGAGATCGCCACCCGCCCGTTTCAGCTGGTCACCGGCCGCAACTGGCGCGGCACGGCGTTCGGCGGCGCCAAGGGCCGCACCGACGTGCCCAAGATCGTCGACATGTACATGACCGGCAAGATCGAGATCGACCCGATGATCACTCACGTCATGGGCCTGGAGGAGATCAACAAGGGCTTCGACCTGATGCATGCCGGCGCGAGCATTCGCAGCGTAGTGGTCTTCTGATCCAATGACCTTGGAGAAACGTCGGCCAACCGCGCCGCCGCCGAAATAGAGCGCCAGCGATCACCGGCCATTCGATGGGCGACATGGCACTCTGACCCTGGCGCTGACGTTCCCCAACCCTTTGTTCGGTCTCGGCCTTCGCGCCGATCATCGCTCGTCACGCGCTTCTGCGTCGATCAATTTATCCAACGCACGTCGCACCTGAACCGCAGCGGAATCGATCGGCAGCAAGAGAGGGTTCAGCGACCAGAAATCGGCGTCGCCTATCTGGCGTTGCTGCAATTCCAGCATCGGCTTGTCCTCTTCCACGAACGCCTTTTCGAGAGCGGCCTTGATCGATGCGCTGACTTCGACATTGTCGGTGAGGAACGGACGGGTGCTGCAGTAGAAATAATGGGCCGACCCGTCGGTTTCTGGCGTGATGCTGTGTAGCGTGAAGCTATCCCGGCCAGGATCGCGCGTGGTTCCGGTCGGTTGCGCGCCGGCCGCGAGGATCATCACGCCGGCCGCGAACCATTGTACCTCCACACGGACATCGGCCTTCTGCGGTGGAGGCACGATCGAATGGAACGCGGGGGCGGGGTTACAATCCACCGCATTATATTCGATCAACAGCCGGTCGTTCCCTCCGGATACATGCGTTTTCGCGCCGGTGAACATTCCGCCGAGTGTAGTGGGGTGCAGATAGTCGGCGTGGCTCAGATCCATGATATTATCGACGATCAGCTGATAATGGGCACCGGTGGGAAGCGTGCCGGTGATGCGGGCGGCTTCAGGCGTTTCGTCGATGAAGGAACAATCGGGGATGCGCGCCGCATCGGCCTGGTCGGGGTCGCCCATCCAGACCCACAGGATCATGTTGCGCGCGACGATGGGGAAGGATCGCGTACGGATAGCGCCGGGTTTGCCGTGCGGGTTGCCGACGCAACGCCCTTCGCCGTCGAATGACAGGCCGTGATAGCCGCAGGTCACCACGCCGTCGTTGAGCCGCCCCGCAGAGAGCGGGGCGAAGCGATGTGGACAGCGGTCGAGAATCGCCTGGGGCGCGCCCTCCTTGCCCCTGAACATCACGATATTTTCGCCGAGGAGCGTGCGGCTCAGCAATGAATCGCCGTCGAGTTCAGCCTCCCAGCCCGCCTGATACCAGACGTTCTTAAGATAGCGCATCGTCCGCTTCCCTCCTGTCGGCAGTCCCTCTCCGCTGCTGGGGGACCGCTTCGTCATGATAATGCCGACCGCTAAGGCGTCACACTCAAACAGGGATGTGACGCCTTAGTTCGCCTAGTCACCTCTCAAACCGTCAAGCCGCGCGAGCCCGCTGATTGAACGTCCACTTGCGGGCTTCCTCGTCGAGGCCGCCGCGAAGCTCATCGCCAACGACATGGCCCTTAGCAACGGCCGGCCGCGCGCTGACGGTGTCGAACCACCGCTTGATGTGCGGAAATTCGGACAGGCCGGGGTGGCCAGGAGCCTCATTGTGGAAGATCCAGGGATAAGCTGCCATATCGGCGATCGAATATTCCTTGCCCCCGAGATAGGGTTCGTCGCGCAGCCGGATGTTCATCACCCCGTAGAGCCGATGCACTTCGTCGCTGTAGCGCTTCAGCGCATAAGGCAGCTGCTCGGTCGCCATGGCGTGGAAGTGGTGCGACTGGCCCGACATCGGTCCGAGGCCGCCAACCTGCCAGAACAGCCATTCGTTCACCGCGGTCCGGCCGCGTAGGTCGGAAGGATAGAAGCGGCCGGTCTTGTCACCGAGATATTGGAGGATTGCGCCGGATTCGAACACCGATATCGGCGCGCCATCAGGTCCGTTGGGATCGATGATCGCCGGCACGCGGTTGTTTGGCGCAAACTTCAGGAAATCGGGGTTGAACTGATCGCCCTTGCCGATGTTGATGAAGCGCACCTCGTAAGGGAGGTCGCACTCTTCCAGCATGATGCTGATCTTCTTCGGATTGGCGGTGGGATAATGATAGAGTTCGATAGGTGCCGTCATGAATTATCTCCATAGGAAAGGACGTCAGCTGAAGAAGCGCGGCCGCTGGCCGGGGGGCGTCGTTAACTGCATGTGATCGAAATATTCGCGCACGCGGACGATCTTGCCGTCGCGGAGGAGTGCGGTAGCGCAGAAGTCGATTTCGAAGATGGTGCCAGAGGCGACATCGCTCGCACCGCCACCGAATCCCGCGGCAATTACGCCGCGATGCAGGAATTCGATGCAAAGATGGCCATCGCCGACGAAGGCGTCACGTATTTCGAGCCGCGCTTCGCTGGAATGGGTGCGGGCCTGCTGGACCTTGTCCATCAGGCCCGCGATCTCGCTTAAGCCATCGAACCGCTCACCGGTGGGCATTACCGTCCATTCACAATCAGGCGACAGCATAGCGAGCAGGCTGGTCGGGTCGTCCTCCACGAAGCAGCGAACGAATTCCCGCAGCAGGACCTCATCGGTCGAATGGGGTTGGTGAAGCGATGACATATATGCCGATCCTTGATCGCCGGAATTGGCCAACCCTTTATGATCTAATAAAGCACACTAAGTGCTATATACGCATATATTTGAGAGGCTCGGTCGGTCAACCTCAAAAGGGGGCGAACGTTGAAAAATGTTATCGGTTGGTTGGGTGACCAAAAAGAGGGTGGCCATCGATCGATGGCCACCCCATGCAGGCTTCCGATGGGACAGTGTCCCCTGGATCAACGGAAGCGATAGCCGATCCGAAGGCCGTAGGTCACCGGCATGCCCGTGCGGCGATAGCTGGTGTCGGTGACATAGGTCGCGTCGGTCCAGTAATAGCTGTTGGTGACGTTGCGGCCCCAGATTTCGGCCGACCAGCTGTCGTCGGCCGAGCGCAGCCCCGCCCTGAGGTCGAGCAGTCCATAGCCACGGATCCGCTCGAACGACAGGTTGCCGAAATTATTCCTGGTTCCCGACCGATAGGAATAGTCCGCGCCGACATAGGCGCTGGCTGCCTCCGACACCGGCCATTCATAATTGGCGCCCGCCTGAGCCGACCATTTTGGCGAATAGGGGAAGGATTCGCCTTTGAAATTGGCGGTCGAGCCGATCCGGTCGACGTTGATGAAATCGCCGATCACCCTCGTGTCCAGATAGGTCACCGCGCCACGCAGGGTCAGGCCTTGCGCCACCCGCCACCGGGTCGACAGTTCGAAGCCGTCAACCTTGGACTTGGGCACGTTAATCAGGCCAAACAACGCGCCGAAAATCACCGGCTCCGGAACGACACCGTTCACCTGCTTGTTGCGATAGTCATAGTGGAAGTAGGCGGCGTCAATCTGCAGCGAACGATCCAGCAGATAGGCCTTTACACCTGCTTCATAAGCAACGACGGACTCTTGCACAACCGGTGCGGCTGCCACCGCCGACAGGAGAGCCGAGGTGGGGAAGGCTCCGGCCTTATAGCCCTTGCTGACATTGGCATAGAACAGCGTATCCGGCGTCACTTTCCAGTCGAGCCCGGCGCGCCAGGAGATGTTGTCCTGCTTGAGCTGGTCGACGACGAGCCCGGGAGTGAAGCCAGCGTCAAATGTCGCGCAGCCGCCCGGCAACACCGGAACAAAAGGCGTCGCGTTGGGCAGAACGAAGTTCTTCACGACGAACTGGAAGGCATTGATGCCGGCGGCCCACAGCCCGTCGCCGGTGTCGAAAGTGCATCCTTCGAAATCGGTGCTTGAATGGGTGTAGCGAACGCCGCCATGCGCGGTCAGCGTGCCGGTGAGCTTATAGCTGAGATTCCCAAACAGGGCCTTGGTGTCGACATCCGATTTCGACTGGTTCTTGATGACGTTCCAATGCGGCGCACCAACCCCGACGAACGAATAGGAAGGCGAGGATACCGAAAGATCGACGAACTGGATGTCGGTGGTCTTGTCGGACGCATAGCTGCCGCCGATCACCCAGTCGAGGCGCGTGTCCAGCACTTTTCCGCTAAGGCGGAGCTCCTGCGAGAAAGAGCGGCTTTTACCATCGAGGCTCGTGGTGTTGTTGCTGAGCGCCAGTCCGTCGATGTCGAACACGCTATCACGTATATAGTGGGAATAGGATGAGACCGAGGTGAGCGTCACCTGATCGCTGATCTCATAGTCGATCCTCGCGGCCGCCTGACGAAAATCCTCATCGGCCCGGGGATCTGCGGGGCCCCAGTCAGCTGCCCGCGCATTGCGGGGGGCTAGCGGATAGTTGAGGATGGCGTTCTGCACGTCGACCGGCACGTTCTGCGTGGGATTGGTCAGGGCCACGGGACGCGGGAAGCCGGTCAGTTGTCCGGCCTGGGTGTCCGAACGATCACGCCAGCCGTTGAGGTTGATGCTCACGGAGAGCCGCTCGGCGGGCGCCCAGTCGAGCAGCAGGCGGACGTTCTGGAAGCGCCGGTCCCCCAATGTGTCTTTGCGGGTATAGCTCTTCTGCCAAGCCCCGCCTGCATCTGCGTTGAAGGCGAGGCGCGCTTTCAGCGTTTCCGTCAGCGGACCGCTTATGAAGCCGTTCACATTGATGGCCGTGAAGCGGCCGATGCTTGCCTCGATCCCGGCTTGCAGGGTCGAAGTGGGCTTGGCGGCGATGAAGTTCATCGCGCCGCCCGTGGAGTTCTGTCCAAACAGGGTGCCCTGCGGTCCTTTCAGAACCTCGACGCGTTCAAGATCGAGCGTGACGCCCTTCGTTAGCGCGGAATAGGCCAGCGGGACCTGATCGACATAAGCGCTGACCGTCGGCGGCGCCGACAGTGCGAAGTCGTAATAGCCGACACCACGGATCGTGTAGGTCGGCGTGCCCGATTGTGACAATCCGAAGCTGAAGCTGGTGTCGACCCTTGCGAAATCGTCGATCGAGCGGATGCCGCTGGTCTTCAGTTGCTCACCGGTCGCCGCCGTGATCGACATGCCGATATCGCTAAGGCGCTCTGAACGCTTTTGAGCGGTAACGATGATGTCGGCGATCTGACTGTCGGTATCGGTCGTTGCGCTTGCCTGCGCGGCGGCTGGCGCGGCCTGCACACCCGTCATCATCAGCACTATCAGTGCGATATGGCTTACGCCCTCCCTGCGCTTGTTTTTGATCATAGGCATGATGCTCTCCCCTGTCTGCCAATTAGCGATGTTTTCGCATCGTATAATCAACATGCTATCATAGCACAATAGGTGCGTTAATAGGTCAAAGACAGCGTTATGTCCGGTTAACGTGTTGATAAATAACGATTAATGCAAGCAGTTGCCCGGCGACCTCCTCAAATTGAAGATTCCGATGATCGCGAAAAGTGCTAAAGTCGCACTTACAGTGCTATATGTTGACGCATTAGCTAAGGCGGTTCTATAGTTTCAGACAGGCGAAGATGATCGCCCGGCAGTTTAAACCATCCAGAGAGGAAGTTCGATGGCGGGAGTGAAGGTGTTTGTGGGCCTGCCGCGCAAAGCGGACGTGTCCGAGCAGCATTTCCACGACCATTGGCGTCACCCGCATGCGACATGGGGCCTCGAGATCGGTGGCCGCAAACATTATGTCCAGAGCCATCGGATCGACACTCCGCACCTTGATGTGTCGCAGCGCCGTTTCGACGGTGTCGCGGAAATCTGGTTCGATAGCGCGGCCGAGGCTGGCGGCTATTCGCAAGATCCCGTCTACAAGGGCAAGCTCGCACCCGACGAGCCCAGTTTTCTCGATATGCGCAACGTTCGCTTCCTCGTCGCTGATGAGGAAGTCCTGATGTCAGGCCCGCTCGCGCAAAATGGCGGGCAGCCCGACGACCTGGGATGGCGCGAACAAAATCGACCGGTGACAACCAAGTTGCTGCAATTCTTCGATCCCGCGACCGAATGGGCCGGCGAGGACGATCTGGCGCTAGGTGTGGCGCTGGGCGCTTTTAGGCATGTCCGATGCAGGCCCAACCCATTTGTCCATGCGCGTGGATGCTTCGTATCCGGCGTCAGGGAATTGTGGTGGCCAACCCTGTCGGGGTTCGAACGGGGCGTGGGGTCATCGCCGGAGGCCTGGCGGCAGCTGCTGTCGGCCAAGACGGTCGCGACGATGCTGGCCACCGCCGAACGGCATTTGTGAAGGTTGGCGCCTGAGCAATCTAACAATGGAAATGACTGATATAGTAAGGGAGAACGAAATGCTTCCGACCCGCGAGGCACTGACCATGCCCGACACCATCCAGCAGTTGGTGAATGGCGCGCTGGAGGACGGTAATCCACTGCTGCTCGCGGTCGTCGAAAGGCAGGGGAGGCCTTCGCTGTCCTATCGCGGGTCGGCGCAGGTCTATGATGCAGGCAGCATCGGACTGTGGGTGCGCAATGTCGGGGGTGAGACGCTAGCGGCGATCACCGCCAATCCGCATGTCGCATTGATGTACCGCTCCGCGACGATCCCGATGTTGCAGTTCAAGGGTCGCGCACGGATCACTAGTGATGCCGCCGAACGGACGCGCATCTTTGAACTTTCTCCATCGCGCGAACGCGATGCCGATCCGGAGCGTCGCGGCGTCGCGGTGCTTATCGATCTTGACTCGGTGGAAGGTGTTCAAGGCTTCGTCGATGGTAAGCCCGACTATATCCGCATCGGCAGTTGAGAATCGTTTCTGCCGAAGCGCTGACTATAGCAGAGCGGCGACCAATGCGCCGATGAAGACGATGCAGCCCGGCGTCTTCTTCCACTCGCCGTGCCAACCGAGGGTCCCGAATGCGGCCAATGTGATTAGCATAGCAAGGGCGATGCCGTAGACGCGGCCGTCCGGCCACAGCATCAGCGCTGCCGCGGCCGCGTCGAGCAGCGCGGTCACATAATGGAAACCCGCTGGATAGCCCCACTGGGCATAGGCGGCGCGCACGGCCTGCGGCCCAACGAGGTTGACGACGGCGCCGCCCGCGAACGCGGCAGCCAGCAGCAGGGTAATCATATGCTGCACCGCTTCGAATGCCATGAGGATGTCTCTTTTGTCAGGGCGCGACAGGGCGGGCGCAATGCGCGGCGGCTTGTCGCAATGGCTCGCCGCATTCCGATGGCCGCGGAGAGCGGCCGCGGAACCGCGAGGTCAGTCGCCGAATATCTGGGCCAGCAACATCGCTTTGCTGTTGTCGCCCTCAAGGGTGATGAGCCCGCTCACATAGGCTTCGCCGCCATCCAGATCATGCGTGCCGAGACGAACGAGAATCTCATCATCGACATAGATAACGACGTCGGGATTCGGATGCTGGCCTTCCTGCGCCGCGCCGGTACCATCCTTGGCTTCGATCCACCATTTGCCGCCTGCATCCCCCGCTACATCGAAGGCGAAGACCGAGGTGATTCCTTCGCTGCGCGATGGATCGTTACGAAGCGCTGTATCGAGTTCGCGCATCAGTTCGGCCGGGGTGGTGGGTTGAGTAGCGCTCGCCATGATCTTTCCCATTGTGATTGAGTCGGTGCCGGACTGTCCGCCAGCAAGGTTCATTGCTAGCCGGCACGACGTTTTGGTCAAGAGAAATACAAGCTATAATCGGTTATTGCAGAAATATCGTTCAATAAGTATTTGATATAATTATATTTATATATAAATAATATCCGAACTATATTCGCACATAACGTGCGATATTGACACAATGATGATCTGGCTTATGGTGTGGAGCCAGTCCGAGGCCGATGTGAAGATGATCGCGAGATCGTCGCACATATCGTGCTGGCTGCGCCGTTAGTTGCTGGCTCCCGACTGATCCGGGCCCGGCATGTCGAATATTAAATCGGAGAGAATGATGTCCACGGCCGATACGCCGGGCCACAAGGGCCCGCCACCAGGGCTGCATCTTTACACCCGCGACGGTTTCGTCGGTAAGATGTGCGTCGCGATCCGCCCGCACATGATCTACGAATATAGCGCTGTCGATGGCCCGCATGCACCGCGCCGGCTCAATGTTGGCGCGATCGCGGCGACCGATCGCGATGATCCGTGGGCCTTGCCGACGCCGATCGCATCGAACCGCGAGGGCGTCGTGGTGAGCGTTTCGGCGCGGTCCGCCGAGATGCCGTACGTCTTTCGCAATGTCGAATGCGACGAGATCCATTTCATCCAGGCGGGCGAGATCGAATTTATCACCGACTTCGGCGTCCTACAGGCCGGGCCGGGAGATTTCGTCGCGCTGGGGCGGACGATCACCTATCGGGTTCGGCCCCTTACCCCTTCAACGCTGCGCATCGTGGTTGAGACACCTGAGGTTCTCGATCTAGCGCCGCCCGCACCTTTCGGGATGGTCAACCAGGGGCGCGATGTGAAGCGTCCCACGCTGATCGATCTGCCCGAGGAAGGCGCCGAACTCTGGCTCAAATCGTTCGATGGCGTGACGCGTTATAGGGTGCCGCGCAATCCGCTGGCCTGCAAGGCGGTGATCGACGGGACGCCCCCCGCATGGAAGCTGAACCTGCGCGCGATCGCGCCGCTCGCCTATCCGACATCGGGTGGTCCCCCAGCGCAATTCTGTCAGTCGTCGACGGCCGACATCATGTTCTACACACTCAGCTCACGCCCGCCGGCAGGCCGGCCGCCGCAGCATCATAATGCCGATTATGACGAACTTATTTTCTACTTCGAGGGGCCCGGCGCCTATGGCGCGATGACCGATCCCGGCGACATGATCTGGACGCCGAAGGGCGTTACCCACTGGGGCCCTACCGAACATGTGGCGGAAGGCTATTTCGCCTGGCTGCTCGAAACGCGTGGGACGATGCGGCTTACCGACGCCGCCCTTGCGGCGGGCTCGGCGATGGAGACGGGGAGCTTCGGCCTGCAGGTCGCCTTCGCTCCATCGCCCAGCGCCTGAAAGGTCACATCGACATGATAAACCTATCCCTCCTGGAGCCACATCCAGACGTGCCGTCTGCCGACCAGCTCGTCGCCGACGCGCGCAAGCTGATCCCTATGCTGAAGGCACAGGCCGCGGATATTGAACGCGAACGCCGCGTCCCCGCCGACGTAATCTCGGCGCTTGCTGACATCGGTCTGTTCAAACTGCTCCAGCCTCGTCGGTTCGGTGGTTACGAATACGGCTTTACCGAGTTTGTCCGCCTCAATCTCGAATTGGGGCAGGGGTGCGGCAGCACCGCGTGGTGTGCGACGATCGCGATGATCCATAATTGGCTGGTGGCGCTATATCCACTCGAAGCTCAGCAGGATGTGTGGAGCGACAGGGACGCGATGGTCACCGGTGCATATGCGCCGAACGGGACGTGCGAGGCGGTGGCCGGGGGGTATCGGATTACCGGCCGCTGGTCGTTCGCCAGCAATTGCGACAATTCGACCTGGGCGGTGGTCTGCTCGATGCTCCCCCCGGCGGGGGACGGAGGAGCGCCGGTCCCCGGCTGGATGCTCGTACCACGCAGCGACTTTGAGATCGAAGACACCTGGTTCTCCGCAGGCATGGCCGGTACGGGCAGCAAGACCATAAGGATCGACGCGCCGATAACGGTCCCCGCATATCGTGTCTTGACAGTCCCGGTGATCAATTCGGGCGACGCGCCGGGCAGTCATGTCCACGCCAATCCGCTTTACCGCCTGAGTTTTACCGGCGCGGCGCCCTTCACCTTGTCATCGGTGCCGGTGGGTATCGCGAAAGGCGCCTTGGAAGATTTCACTACAATGGCCCGTGACAAGATGGCGAGCTGGGCCGGCGGCCCGCCGCGCCCCATGGCCGGCTTGCACAATGTACAGATTGCCATTGCGGATGCCGCTGCGGCTATCGATGCGGCGGAACTGCTGCTGTTGCGCGATACCCGTCATATGACCTCACGGCTGGCTATCGGTGATCTGCCGACGCTGGATGACCGGCTGATGTTTCGCCGCGACCACAGTTATGCCGCCACCCAATCGGCGCACGCTGCCACGGTGTTGTTCGAGGCGCTCGGCGCCAATGGCGGCGACCTCGGATCGCCGATCCAGCGGGCGTGGCGCGATACGAACGTCGCCGCGCGGCACATCAGCCTCGCATGGGCGACAACGGGCGCGATGTATGGGCGGCACCAGCTGGGTCTGAAGCCCGACGGGACATTCTAGGACTGCACACCGATTGCTTTAAGATATGTGCGATATTAGCACTTATAATGCTATATTGACACAGTTGGGTATCTAGAGCATCGCGTTGAAAATCAATCGGAGACGAGATGTCCACGCTTCATCGATTCGAGTTTGACGAGCTTCCGAAGGAGATCGGCGACCGTCTCGCGCCCCGGGTGACTCGGCTGGGCTATCTAGGAGAGTTCTTCAAATGCGCCGCGCATCAGCCGGAAGCGCTTGCCGCATTCATCGACTTCACCGAGGCCGGCAAGAAGGGGCTGCCCGATAACCTAGTCGAATTGATCGCCTTGAGCTGCGCGGTCTGGATGGGCAATGATTACGAGCGAAATCAGCATGAGCGTCTGTGCATCAAGCTCGGCTTTCACCGCGAGTGGGTAGCTGCAGTCGAGCGGTTGAAGCCGGCGGAGGAACCGCTGCTGGGCGATGACGAGCGATCTATCCAACGGCTCGTCCTGTCAATGTTGGAAACGCGCGGCAAGGACAGCGGCGCGCTTTTCGACGAAGCTATCCACCGGTTGGGTGAGGCCCCTGCGATAGCCGTTCTGATGGTTGTAGGCCGGTATGTCGTCCACGCCTTATTAGTGAACAGTCTTGGCCTTGCGCCACCTGTGCCGTCGATCTTCGCGGAGGTGGAGGCGTGAGCGCGCTATCCCCCCTCTGGATCAGCGAAGCCGAAGTCGTTGTGCTGATGGACCTTGGCGAAGCGATTGACGCGCTCGAGGCGGGGCTCCGCCTGCAGGCAGATGGCGCCGCCGCGAACATGAGCAAAACCCATGTCAGCTGGGACGGCGGCAATACGTTGCACGCCATCGGCGCAGCGTTCGAAGGTGCCAATATCATAGGCACCAAGAGTTGGGCTCATACGCATGGTGGGGCGACGCCGCTGCTGCTGCTGTGGGATGCCGAGAGCGGTGCGCTGCTCGCGATCGTTGAGGCTTTCGCGATGGGGCAGATGCGGACGGGCGCGATGTCGGGCGTGGCCACGCGCTGGATGTCCGCGCGCGACGCAGATTGCTTCGCGCTGTTTGGAACCGGAAAGCAGTCGCTCGCGCAGCTTGCAGCGGCCGCAGCGGTCAGATCGCTGCGCACTGTCCGCATTTGGGGCCGGGACAAGGCTAAGCGGTCTTCTTTCGTCGAACGGGCGAAGGAATTGGGTTATGACTTCGCGATAGAGACGCCCGACAGCCTCGAGCAGGCTGCCGATGGTGCGTCGATCCTGACGCTTGCGACGCGCGCGCGCGAGCCTTTTCTGACCGCCTCCATGGTCGCGCGGGGGGCGCACATCAACGCGATCGGGGCGATAACGCCCGAGCGCGAGGAATTCACTCAGGATATTCTGACGCGATCCCAGCTGACGGCGGCGGACGATCCCATCGCCGCGCGAAAGCTCTCCCGCGAATTCGGCCGCTTCTATGCTGACGACGATGCGCGCTGGACCGACGTGCAGGCCATCAGCGCACTGGTCGCGGGGGGATTGCCGCGACCCGCCGATACGGACCTTTCCGTCTTCAAGGCGATGGGCATGGGCGTGTCGGATCTGGCGCTCGGTATCGACATCTACCGGCGCGCGCGGGCGCGCAATCTCGGACGCCAGTTCGATCAGCCGCGCAGGTCCGCTGCGCGTCTCGGCAAGACTTTGGGGGGCAAGCGATGAGCGATTACAAGATTGGTTTCGATGCGGCGGAAGCTGTCTTCTCCGACAACAGCGGGAAGCCGCCGGCGGCCAATCAGCCATGGGCACCGGTGACCATCACGCGCGAGCAGATCGACGCTGAGGTCGAGCGGCTGGCGGCGCTGGACGCACCAGCCAATGGACGCCGGCAGTCGGTGATCGTGCACCCGAGCGCTCTGCCGTGGGCGGCGGGGCTTGCCCCTGGCATTCAGGTAACGCTGTGTGTGCTCAAGCCTGGCGAGCAAACAAGCCCGTTCCGGCATAATGCCACCGACGTCAGCTTCTGCATCCGGGGCAGCGGGCGGGCCCTTTCCGGCGGCCGGGAGATCAGTTTCAGTCAGTTCGATGTGTGGAACACCCCGTCCTACACGACCCAATATCGCGTCAACGATGGCGATGACCTTCAGGTATGCCTCCATTATTCGAATGCCGCACTGCTCCAATATATGCAGATATACATCTCGGAAGACGACGCGCCGATCAGCGCGCCAGTGGCCGAAGAGCATGAGGATAGCGATCCCCGCCGCAAGAGCCCGTTCGGGGTTTTCGAGATCGGCGACGGGGCGATGCTGATGCCCTATGAGCTGCTGATCAACCCGCCCTCGGTCCAGTCGCCCGCACTCTATTGGCCGTGGGAACGGGTCCGGGCCGAGTTGCGTAAGTTGGAGGATCTTGGTCAGGACTATGTCGGCCGGCGTCTCTACTTGCTCTACAATCCCATGACTGGCCGCACCAATGGGACCACCCCCAGCTTCTTCGCGACCATCACGATCCGCCCGCCCAATATCGTCGATCGTCCGCATCGGCATGTGTCGGCAGCGATCAACTATTATTTCCAGGGTACAGGACGCAGTTCCGTCGCCGGAAACGTCTATGAATGGAAGGCGGGCGATCTGATGCTCTCGGCGCCAGGTTGGGCCGTGCACAATCACGCGTCCTATGACGAGCCGGTTTATGAGCTGACCATCCAGGATCAGCCACTCAACATCGCGATGGAATCGTTGCTCTGGCAGGAGAGCATGAAGGAGGCGCCTGCGCTCCTTGGCGCCCAGACCGGCTTTCAAACCAATCGCAAGGCAGGAAACTGACCCATGATTCAACTCGACACCAATTTTCTGCGCGGCTCCTATCCCCCGGTCATCACGCCGTTCCGGGAGGATGGCGCGGTTGATTATCCGACTTATGAAAAGCTGATCGATTTTCAGATCGCGGAAGGCAGTCACGGTATCGTCGTCAACGGTACGTCGGCCGAGCCGAGCGTTTTGACGGTCGACGAACGCAAGGCACTGCTGAAGGCTGCGATTGATGTCGCAGGCGGACGTGTTCCGGTGGTCGCCGCCACCGGCTCCCAGAGCTTTGCCGAGACGGCGGATCTAACCGAGCACGCGACCAAGATCGGCGCCGACGCCCTGCTGGTCGTGACGCCCTATTATATTCGGCCGCCGCAGCGCGGGCTTGTCGCCTATTATGAGGAAATCGGTCGGCGCAGCGACCTGCCAACGATGATGTACCATATTCCTGGCCGTGCCGCGGTGAGCGTGTCGATCGAAACGCTCGAACGCATTGCCGACGCTGTGCCGCATTTCGTTGGCATGAAGCATGCGAGCCTTGAACTGGCCCTGGTGACTGAGGCGCTTGCACTGTTCGGTCCCGAATTCCGGATTTTCGTGGGGCTCGAGGAACTGAGCTTCCCGATGCTTGCGATGGGAGCGTGCGGCATGGTCAATGCGGTAAGCAACATCGCGCCCAAGCCCGTCGTGGCACTATATGACGCGGTGGCTCGGGGCGACATGGCGGCGGCGCGGCAGTGCCATTTCGACCTGTTCGACCTCAATCGCGCGGTGTTCTACGATACCAATCCGATCGCCATTAAGTATATGGCCAAGCGGCTTGGCCTGCTGCCCGGCAACCATCATCGCCTGCCGCTCCTGCCGGCGACGCCCGATGTCGAAGCGCGGCTCGACGCAGTCCTACATGCTGCCAAGCTTCTCGAAGAGGAGCTTGCGTGATGATCACTATCGACCGTGCAAGCCGCATCACCGTGGATGTGGAGGACGGCAGCTTCGAAGCGCATGTCAGCTGGCCGACCGATGACGGCGGGTCAGCCCCAGCCGTCATCGTGCTGCAGGAGATTTTTGGCGTGAACGCTTTCGTTCGCGGGGCATGCGACTGGCTGGCCGCGAACGGCTTCATCGCAGCGGCACCGGACCTGTTCTGGCGACAATCGCCGGGCGTCGAACTGACCGAGGCGGATCGCGATCAGGCGGTGGGCTTGATGCAGGGCCTCGATCAGGACAGGGCGGTGACCGATTGTGCGGCATTGATCGAAAGGCTTCGCGCCTTTCCCAAATGTTCGGGCAAGGTCGGAGCGCTGGGTTACTGCCTCGGCGGCAAGATAGCCTATCTCATGGCTGCGCGTACCTCGATCGATGCCGCCATTGCCTATTATGGCGTAGGCATCCAGAGCGCTCTCGGCGAAGCCGACGCGGTGAGGGCCCCGCTGCTCCTTCATATCGCCAGCCAGGACACGCTGTGTCCGCCAGCTGCGCAGGAAAAAATTGTCAGGGCTTTGGCGGGCAACGCCACTGCAAGGACCGAGACTCATCGCGCTGGCCACGCGTTTGCGAGGACGGGCAGCGCCGCCTACGTCGAAACGAGCGCTGATCGCGCCAACCAGCACAGTCTCGCCTTCCTGGCCGAGCATCTTTAGCGCCCCGCGCCAGCTTCACGGAGGTCTCATGGTGCTTCAAAAGCAGGCCGCATTCGTTGCCGGTCGATGGATAGCGGTGGGCGACCGTCCCTCGATCGTCGTGGATAACCCATGCGATGGGTCTGAACTGGGACGCGTGCCGAGCCTGGGCAGGGCGGCGGTTCGCGAAGCGATCGAGGCAGCGGTGGTGGCCCAGGCCAGCTGGCGGCATGTGACTGCGAAAGAGCGTTCGGCGGTGCTACGGCACTGGTTCTCGTTGATCATGGCGCAGCGCGATGCACTGGCGGCGCTGCTGACGGCCGAACAGGGCAAGCCGATTGGCGAGGCGCTGGCCGAGATCGATTATGCGGCGGCTTATGTCGAATGGTTCGCCGAGCAGGCGAAAAGAGTCGAGGGCGACATTCCGGCGAGCCACCGGTCCGATCGGCGAATACTCGTCCTCAAGCAACCGGTCGGTGTTGTTGCCGCGATAACGCCGTGGAATTTTCCGGCGGCGATGGTGACCCGCAAGCTCGCACCAGCACTCGCCGCCGGCTGCGCGGTCGTCCTCAAGCCTGCGCCGCAGACGCCTTTTTCTGCGCTCGCGCTCGCCTATCTGGCAGAACAGGCGGGGTTGCCACCGGGACTGTTGAGCGTTCTCACTGGTCCGGCCGAGGAGATCGGCTGGGAACTGACTAGCCATCCGCAGATACGCAAGCTGACCTTCACAGGCTCGACGGCGACGGGACGGTCGCTGATCGCGGCAACCGCAGGAACGGTGAAGCGGCTGTCGCTCGAGCTGGGCGGCAATGCCCCGTTCATCGTGTTCGAGGACGCCGACATCGATGCGGCCGTCGATGGCGCGATCGAGAGCAAGTTTCGCAACGCCGGGCAGACATGCGTTTGCCCCAATCGCTTGTTGGTCCATGATATGGTCCATGACGCGTTTGTCGAACGGCTGGTCCGGCGCGTAGCGGCGTTCGTGGTAGGTCCCGGGCGTGAGGGCCCGGATATAGGCCCGTTGATCGACCAGCACGCGATTGCCAAGGTCGAAGCGCATGTCGCCGACGCACTGTCTCGTGGAGCGCGCCTGATGTGCGGCGGCAGCGGCAGCCTGTTGGGCGCAAATTATTTTGAGCCGACTATATTATGCGACGTTACCGCAGACATGCTCGTCGCGCGGGAAGAAACCTTCGGGCCCGTCGCAGCGATTATGCGCTTCGCGTCCGACGAGGACGCGATCGCCCTCGCGAATGACACCGAGGCCGGCTTGGCCAGTTATTTCTACACCCGGGACATGGACCGCCTTTTCCGGATCGGGGAGGCGCTGGATTTTGGCATGGTGGGGGTCAACAGCGGCGCGATCTCGACCGAAGTTGCGCCGTTCGGGGGCATCAAGCAGTCGGGTTTTGGCCGCGAAGGTTCACGGCACGGAATCGAAGACTATCTCGACATAAAATACCTTTGTGTAGGCCCGGCAGGGCCAAAACAGACTATGCCATTATAGCGTCACGTGAGCTATAATGGCATGATTTGGCGCCGAACCCAAACGGCATAAGCGTGCAGATGGAGGGATCTTATGAAGCTTTACACGTCGAGGGGAGTCGCAAACGGGCGGAAAGTGCGGGCGGTAGCTAGTCATCTTAGGTTGAAGCTGGACTTGATATGGCTGGACTATTTCACCGGCGACGTATTTTCGGACGCGTTTGCCCGGCTTAATCCGACACTGCGCCTGCCGGTGCTCGACGACGATGGCTTCCTGCTGTGGGAAAGCACCGCCATCATTCAGTATCTATGCGGAAAAGTGCCGGGGAACGATCTCTATCCGGAAGACCCGCGCGTGCGCGCTGACATCAACCGCTGGTTGTCATGGGATCTCGCCCACTACAATCAGCATTATAGCCTGTTGTCACTGGAATCAGTGGTGAAGCCCAAACTTTTAGGACTGCCCAATGATGAGCAAGCGATCCGCTGGGCCATTCCGCATCTTCATGCCAACGCCGCTATCTTGGATGCACACCTGTCCGGTCGTCGCTATATGGTCGGGGACCGGATAAGCCTCGCGGATTACGCCATTGGCGCATCGGAGTTCTTCCAGCACCGACTTCCTTTCGACTGGTCGGGATATCCCAATATCAATGCGTTCTACGATCTGATGCGGGCTGAACCGCATCTTGCATCTACCGCAGTTGAGCCGGAGGAAATGGGTCGTCGCCCGGAAGGCGCGCGGCCATTTATGGAACAGAGCGATCCAAGCTCTGCCGCGCGACGTTTCGATCACAGCGCGGCCTGATTGCCTCAAACGGGCAGCGCCGGTCGCTGCCCCAGCCGCTCGGCACCGCCAGTGCGAACAACCACAGTGTCGCCCCACATGATCTTGCGCCTTCCGTCGGCGGTGGCGAGCGTCGGCTTGACGACGAAGACGGAGTTTTCCTCGATCACCCAGTTCGCGGTCCATTCGTCGCGAGGACGATTGACGAGAACCGGAGCATCGAGACCCAGACCTCGGCTGTGCGCGATGGGGCTGCAGATATAAGGCGTGCCGGCCGCAGCTTTGGCGCACACCCCAACGAGATCGGCGAGCTTGTTACCCGGCTTCATCGCTGCCCAGCACTGTCGTGTGGCTTCATATTGGAGCTCGGCCATCTCCCGTGCGATCGCGTCGGGGCCGCTTGCCCAATGCGTCATTGCGCCATGGCCGAGATAGCCGCACCATTTGGCATCGACTTCGACCAGCACGGCATCGTCTTTCTCCAACGGCCGAAGCGATGGCAGCGTGCCCACAAATGGCGGCAGCGGATTGCCCGCGGCCAGCAACAGCAGCGAGGACGGTTCGCTTCCCTGTTCGATCAGCGAAGCCAGCATGCGCGCATATATGATGCTTTCGGGTACGCCGGGCCGCCCTTCGCGAACCAGAACGTCAAACGCGGTTTCAACCATACGTGCAGCCTTGGTAAGAAGAGAGATCTCCTCTTCGCTCTTCACCACGCGTGCTTCGTACATCAGAGCGGTGGCATTGACGAATTCGGCGCGGGGGAGCTTGTCACGCAGCATCGCCATCGCGCCCTGGCTGACCAGCCCATCCGGCTCACGCGCCACACCTTCGAGACCGGCGATGCCGATGCGTGTGCGCTTGAGCCCCAATTCTCCGATCCGAGCGATCACGTCTGGGGTCGCGTTAAAAAAAGCGGTCCGTATGTCGGTCACCCAATTCTGGGCTTGAAGCCAGAAGGATGGTGCGGGCACAGGGCCGGTGATGGCCGTAACGTCACCGGTCAATGGAAAAACCACCGACACCGACGCGCAGTTACCTCCGACGGACGAAAGGTAGCGCCCGTTGCCATTGCCCTGGTCCCAGCTCGAGCTGTTGTTGAGCGCGAGGATCAGGTCGATGCCATCCCGGCGCATCAGCGAGCGAACGCGGGCCCAGCGCCGGTCCCGCTCCGCGATCGACATCTTGGGCAGTAAGGGGGGAGGATAGCTTCCGTCAGCCATGTCCGATGTCCTTTCCAAAGATCGCGTCAGGAGGCCGGCATTCAACGGAAGAAGCGCAGCAGTTTCGGCATGAGCCGGGTGGGCGCGATGAGATAACGTTCGTCGGGACGCAGCGCATATTCGCGCAGACAGGCCTCGGTGAACTTGACCGCATGCTCGTCACCATGTTCGACCGCGCGTGCGACAAGCTCTTCCGGTGATACAGCCTCGAGGCCATCGGGGACGGTGGTCGAGATCTCCTCATCGTGCGCCGGTGCGAAATTGGTGACGATCGAAGCGGTTGCTTCCCACACCGCCAGATAGGTTGGCACATGCAACGCCTCGGGAAGATGGGGGAGCATAAACCGCACCGCTGCAGGGGCCGTCACGGTGTGGACCAGCGGAATGGGGAAGGTCTTGTCATGGACAAGATTGATCTGCGCATAGGCCAGTGTCATGTCGCTGAGCGCGGCCTGCAGATCCGCAGGAGAAGCGAGCCGGCTGATCGCATCGGCCCAGCCCCCGATCTGGTCCATGTGATGGCACAGACCTTTTTCGCGGGTTCCAATGCGCATGTCGGCCGGTAGCCGGGGGATAGCTGCGATGATATCAGGGAAGCTCTCATTCCCGAGCAGGCGATGACGACCAGGAAGCTCGACATAGAGCGACGCCCAATAGGCGAGGCCGGCGGCCAGCTCACGGAGCTGGAGTGGGGTAGCCCTGCCGTCGGCCAGACCGATACTGCGGACGGCATGGGCCGTTCGCAGTAGTCCATGGGTCAGACCGGATGCCATGCCGGGCAGCAGGCGCGGCCACCACAGCAGCAGCGCCTCGCGCCATGCCATCTCCTCCATCGAGCGCTCGAACATTTCGCGCCAGTCGCTGGCGCGCTTGAAGTCGCCTAGCGCCGGACGCCAGCTGGCTTCGTCGCCAGGGTCGATCGCTGCGACGCGATCAGGCATGGGAAGGTGCTTGCGCTTCTGCCGATACAGCGTCGCCCAGCGATGAACGAGATCGGCGTGGCCGAGTTGCGCGATGGTCTCCGACGCCATCGCCCAGTGCGTCGAAAAGCCGGGCACCATTTCGAAACCGAGATCGGAGCAAATCTCCAGCGCATCGTTCACGGCCTCGAACGACGTAACAGCCATCGCACCATCTCCAAACTGGCGCAGCAACGTGCTATAAACGCCTTACTTGGGCGATAATAGAAATTTCACTGAGATTGTCAACGTGACCGGCCGCCGTTGACTACAGTTGCTCGCCAATTTGCCGGGCGCTTTGGGCCGCAGCGGCGATCAGGCGCGGGAGCTCCGGGGTGAGGCGTGAGGATGGCGCCGCTATGCTCAGCGCCGCACGCGCAGCGCCGTTGCGATCGACGATCGCGACACCGACCGACCCGACGCCAGCCTCGCTCTCCTCGAAGCTGGTGGAATATCCCTGGCGGCGCACCAGTTCGACCTGCTTGAACAGATCGCTCCGATTTGTAATCGTTCCCGGAGCGGTCTTTTCAAGCCGCGTGGCCGGGTACAGAGCCTTGAGCTCTTCGTCGGACAGGCTCGCAAGCAGGGCCTTGCCGACCGACGTGGCATGCGCGGGCAGCAAACGGCCGACACGCGATGCCACGCGCAATGCGCGGGGGCTTTCGAAGGCGTCGATGAACAGAACATCTGTACCGGTCAGCACGACCAGATGCACCGTCTCCGATGTCTCCTCGTTCAACGCCATCAGGATTGGACGCGCGATCGTGCGCAATTCTCCGCCGATCGTGGCCGCGAGGCACACGAGGCGCGTCCCGAGACGATACCGGCCGACGAGCGAACGGCTTAAGAAATGGCGGTTCAGCAGTGTGGTCACCAGCCGGTTCGCTATGGTGCGGTGGACGTCCAGCGTTGTAGCGATCTCTGAGATCGTCATATCCGCCGGGGCAGACGCCAGGATTTCAAGTATCTGCAAGCCGCGGTCTAGGGTTTGCGAGGTGTGGCTCTGCTGGTTCATATCATCCCGTGCACAAATTGTTGGGAATGAGCGATAATCGCACGGCCAGAAATGGCAAGCTTATTCTGGATATATAGGCATGCTCACAGGCCGCTCAGGAGGGCATCAGAGCGCAAGCTGCTGAATGAGCGACAGCCGATCCGCAACACGCTGAACAAGGGCAATCTTGTCCTCGCGCCACTGGGTGAGGATGATTTCTTCTATCTTGAAGCTCTTTTGCCGGCAGGGGATGCCCATATAGTCGGCGCTTTGGCGCCCCTCGATCTCCACGCGCGCGACGACATAATCGGCCTCGGCCAGCGTGCTTAAAACCGTAATCCGCATGTCGAGGCCGTTCTGCGTCGCATAATAGGCCTTCAGGGCCGTCAGCCCGCCTTCCCAATTGGGAATGTCTCGGGGCAATTCAATATCTTCATGGCAAAATCGGTCGAGCGCTTCGATCGAGCCTGCCTCGGCAAGATAGGCGACAAGCGATTGGCGGTTCTTTTCGGTATCGGACATTCTGCTCTCCATGAACCTCGATCACGCAGGATGGGTGAGATCCTCGGTCCGGCCGCCAAGCTGTTGAAAGAGCGAAAGCCGGTCGGCCACGCGCCACACCTCAATCTGCTTCCCGTCGACGAACCGGGCGATGAGCATCTCCTCCACTTCAAAAGGGCGCCCCGTGCCAGGCAGGCCCATATATTCGCCGATATGCCGTCCACGCGTGAGCACCCGCGCCATGACCAGGTCGTCTTCGGCGACCAGGTCAGTCACGGCGGAGCTCATCTCGAACTGCGTAGCATAGACATCGTAAAGCCGTTTCAGGCCCGCCACGCCGCCCTCGATATCGGGCGGCAAGATGATGTCGGGATGAATGTAGCGTTCGATCGCTGCGGCATCACCGATCGGCGCCTCCAGATAGGCGCGAAAGGCAGCCTTATTGGCTTTCTGAATGTCCATCACACTCTCCCTTTGACTGGCGGGACGGGCCTGATGCCCCCCGGCCTAGTAGCGCAGGCCGACCCGCAAGCCGTAGGTCGCAGGCCGTCCGGTCCGGCGGTAGAACCCGTCCTGGAGCAATGTAGCGTCGTGCCAATAATAAGCGTTGGTGAGATTCTGACCGAACAGTTCGGCATGCCAGCGCCGGCCGTCGGCTTCGATGCCCAGCTGGGCGTCCAGCAGCCCGTAGCCCTTGATCGCCTCCTGCGACACGCGCCCGAACGCATTGGTTGTCGACGAGCGATAGGAATAGTCCGCGCTGACAACCAGTCCGAGCTTATCCGAAATCGGTTCGCGGAAAGTGAACCCGGTGCTGAACGCCCATTTCGGGGTGAATGGGAAGGCCTCGCCCTTGAAATCCACGAAATTGCCAAGCCGGTTAATGTTGACGAAGCTTTTCGTGACCTTGGTGTCGAGATAGGTGACGGCGCCGCGAAGCGCGAGGCCGTCGATCGGTCCCCGAACATTCGCTGATAGTTCAAAGCCGTCGATTTTTGAGCTTGGGATATTGATCAGACCGAACAGCGTGCCAAAGATTGGATCTTGGATCGCGCCGTTTACCTGTTTGTTTCCGTAGTCATAGTGGAAATAGGCACCGTTGAGTTGAATCATTCGGTCGATTAGCGACACTTTGAACCCCGTCTCGAACGCTGTCACGCGCTCCTGCGTGACCGGGGCGGCCGATGGCGAGAAAATGAACCCCTGGGTCGGGAAAGCGCCCGACTTATAGCCCCGGGTGATGTTCGCGTAGAACAGGAGATCCTTGCCCGGCTTCCAGTCGATGCCGCCGCGCAACGCGACATTATCTTCTATTAACTTGTCGGTCACCAGACCCGGCGTGAAGGAACTGTCAAGTGTAGCGCAGCCGCCTGGTGCGATTGGAAAGACGCCTACCCCGCCTTTGAAGAATTCCTGGAAGAGGTTCATGCCCGCCGCGAAGGTTCCGTTGCCGCTGTCGAAGGTGCAGCCCTGGAAATCGATCGCCGTTTTGGTATATCGGCCACCCGCATTCAGGGTGATGTCGTCGGCAATATCGAAGCTGAGATTGCCAAACGCCGCATAGGCGTTCGTCCGGGTTCGCGTATTGTTGCGGAAGTCTAGGAACTGCGGACCGCCCAAAGACGCGAACGCAAAGCTACCCGATGCATGCGAGACGTCGTTTTGCTGGTTATCGGACGCCTTGGTCCAAGTGTAATTTCCGCCTGCCACCCAACGCAGCCGAGAGTCCGTGGATTTGCCGTCAAGCCGCAATTCCTGAGAAAAGGCGTTCACCGAGCCGAACACCCGGTTGACCGTGTTGTAGAAATTGAAACCATCAGCTTGGTAAGTGCTGTTCCGGTCATATTCCGAATAAGCGGATACCGACGTGATATTGATGTCGTCGCCGACTTCATAACCTGCCCGCAGCGCGATTTGAAAGAAATTTTCACGGTTGCGATGGTTGACGCTGGGGTCCCAATCAGCAGCCTTGTTGTTCCGGGGTGCATCGGGATAGGTCAGGAAGAAGGGGAAGGTCGCAGCCACGCCCGCCTGGTTCAATATCCCGTTTTGCTGCGCCGCCTGAGTATCCGATCGGTCACGCCATCCATTAAAATTCAACAATAGGGTCAGGCGATCGGTGGGGGTCCATTCGGTAAGGATACGCGCTCGCTGGAAGTCCTTGTCCCCGAGTTGATCGTCCCGCGTATAGCTCCGCTGCCAAGCGCCACCGGCGTCCCCGTCAAAGGCAAGGCGCACACGCAACGTATCGGTCAATCCGCCGCTGACATACCCGTTCAGATTGATCGCTCCAAAGCGCTCATAGGAGCCCTCAAATCCGGCGCTGAGGGTCTGGGTGGGGCGTGCGGAGACAAAATTGATCGCACCACCGGTCGAGTTTTGCCCGAACAATGTGCCTTGCGGTCCCTTGAGCACTTCGACGCGGTCGACGTCGAGGTCGGCTCCGCGCGACATCACCGAATAGATCAGCGGAATTTCATCGGTATACAGCCCAACCGCCGGCGGCGCAGTCAGGGAAAAGTCGTTATAGCCGACGCCGCGTATCGAATAGGTCGGCGTGCCGGCGAGCGACTGGCTGTAGGTGAAGCTCGGCTCAATTCGGGCGAAATCATTTATCCCGTCGATGCCGCGCGCCTTAAGTTGCTCCCCTGTCGAGGCGGTGATCGACATGCCGATATCGTTTATTCGCTCGGCCCTTTTCTGCGCGGTGACGATGATGTCCCCGGCGGCGGCTTCACCGGCCTCCTCAGCTTGCTGCCGTGCTTGCGCGGACGCAGCTTGTGACGCCGTGGCAAGCATCATGGCAATCGCCAGGCCGCTTCCTGACAGCCGCATAGAACCCCGGGTGCGTGAAGTCATGTCCATCCTCCCTCATTTTGTATATGGCGGGAGCGCCATAAACCATGTGCTATCATAGGGCAGTAAGCGCGATAAACGCTCTTTATACCTTGATCAAGGACCATGATTGGTTGAGATGGTGACTCATATAACGCACATGACGTGCTATATATCAGACAAAAATGATCGCCAGTGTGGGCGTGTCGGGGCGGCAAAGGAGCAAAAAAACAATGGAGTCCTTATCTACGCGACATTTTCATCGCGAAGGTCGATCTGGGAAGAATCCAGAGCGACCTGGCAATCGAAACCACATGCCGACGAGCAGCGCGGAGACGGTCGATGGCTGATCTCAGACAATCCTCCGCGCCGGTCCAGCACATGGTTGGATTGGTATTGATAATGCTCGGCATGAGCGGAGTCGCGGCGCAGACGCTCATATTCTCGCTGCCCCCGCCGATCCTGCCGGCGCTGGCTGCCGCGCTTCCTTCCAATGGGACCAGCGTGGCCCAGTTTATGCTGACATTTCCGTCGCTCGGCTTGATCATTGGTGGAGCACTTAGCGGCCCCATTATCGACCGGGTCGGCCTGGGCCGGACCCTGCTCGTTGGCGCGATTGCCTATGGCGGGCTAGGGGCGATCCCGATGATATCCGCGGATCCAGCGATGCTCCTGGCAACGCGGCTGGGCCTAGGCGGTGCATGTGCGCTACTGTCCGCGGCCAGCGCAGCGCTGCTCACCCAACTGTTCACCGATGACGCCCGACGCGCAAAGTTCCTCGGCTATCAAAATGCGGCTGGGGCCCTGCTTGGGGTCGTTGCTGTCATAACCGCAGGTGCGATGGCGCGTTGGGGGTGGCAGGCGCCTTTCTCGCTGTACGGAGCCTTTGGACTGCTGGTTGGCGGCGCTTCGCTTCTGACGCCAGCTACGAACCGGGGCACCGATGTCGTTCCACCAAATCTGACGCAAGTGGGGAAGCGGTTGGCATCGGTGCTACCGCTGGCTGCGCTGCTCTTCATCGTGCCGATTGCGATCGCGGCACAAGTCCCCTTCCTGCTGATCGAAAAGGGTGTTTCCGCGCCGCTTCTGCAGGCGGTGATCATCGGCGCGTTCACGGTGGGGTCGGTGATCGGTTCGCTGACATTCGGCCGTGCGAGCCGGATAATGGGCGGGCGCAGGGCCTTTGCGATAGGGATCGCCACGACGGCTGTAGGCTTTGTCGGGATCGTCTATAGCGATAGCGCGACCGCGATTGGCGTGGCGTCGGTCGTTACGGGAATCGGCTCGGGCTTCTCCTTGCTCAACTTGTATCTGCTGACCGCTCAGAAGACGTCCGATGCCGAGCGACCCCGGGCCTATGGCCTGCTGGGCGCTGCGTTCAGTGTGGGCAGCTTGACCAATCCGCCTTTCATGGGGGGGCTTGCGGCAGCATTCGGCCTTGCCGGAAGCTTCCTGTCTTTTGCTGCGATACTGACTTTGGCGGCACTTTTCCTGTGGCGTTGGAAATAGACCGGCACCTGCGAAAATATCGATCGCGAGTACTCGTGGGCGCCACATGTGCGGCGCCCACGAGAGATGCCTATCTCTGCAATATGCTAGTGGTGATTTCATATAATCTGGCGGCATCCGCCTTATCGAAATTCTTGTGATCGAGGCTTATTTCGCGGCTTCTCACATAGGCCGACAACGGCGCGCGCGGTGGGTTGTCGATCAACGTCTTGATCGGACTGATGCCCTCCGCGATCGACATGCCTGCCTTTTTCATTCGCTCGATCTGAGCCGTCACATCGCTGCTATACTCGCCTGAAAATGAGGTCGATACGAGGCCAGGATGCAGCAGAACATAGCGGGTTTTCACATCGGGATGCTGGGCGACGAAAGAGACGGCCAGCAAATCCACAGCGCGGCCGCACTGTTCCATGGCGGTGAGGCCGTCATAGTTCCTAGTTGTTTGCAGGTCTTCCCAATTGATTTTCCCGGTATCGTCGCCCGGGCCCGCGACGTTGATGATCACTGGATTCCGCGCGCGTTCGAGGGCCGGCAGTAACTCATGGCTGAACAGGAAGCGGCTAAGGTAGAAACTAGCGAAATAGTCCTCCAGGCCCTCACTTGTTTCCATTCGCGTTGATCGGAAGTGGCGGGCGCAAAGCACAAGAACGTCAACCTGAGGAAACGCATTTGCTATTTTGGCGATGACCTTACGATTCTCAGCAATCAGGCCGAGGTCGGCAGCGAAGAAATGAACCCGGTCTGCGGCGCAAAATTTCCCGGCTTCCTCTAGCAACATTCGGCCCTTGAAGCTGTCCCGACCTATGGCAATGACCTGCTCGCCATGGGCGAGATAATGCAAGGCTAGTGCCTTACCCATTCCATCTGTGGCGCCTGTTATGACAATCGTTCTCATTGGTTTCCAATCTGAAAAATCTTCCGGGTTCGTCGCGACGCAAACTGGATAGCGTACTGAATGTGCGTATATAGCTCTTATCGTGCTATAAAAAGCCTTTGCTTGACGTTTTCCTTGGAGAATTTTAAGAGGCTATGAGGGCCGAGGCTGAGCTTGCGCAGCGTCGTTGGACACCGGCGCGGATGAGAAATGCGCTGATTGTCGCGTTTCGACGTCTCTAGGTCGTTTGTACCGGGGAAAAGGGACGTGAACGGGTGCCCTCTGTTTCGCCTTCACTGTGGAACCTGCCATGCCTCGCGCTGACGAACATTGTCGTTGAAGAGCTTCGCGCGACCGCAACGCGGGAGGAACTGGCAACGCTCATGGAAGCCGTCGCCCGTGAGATGAAATTTCGCTATTACGCTCTCATTCATCACGATGATCTTCAGCCTCCAAGGCCTGATCGCGTGGACATTAAGGACTATCCGGCCGTGATCGCCGAGCGCTTGTTCACCCAGCGCCGATATCGACGCGATCCTGTCATTCGCGGCTGCATTTTCGCCGACAGCGCGTTCCTGTGGTCCGACCTACCTAGTATAATCAGCATAGACCGTAACGACCGTAACAGTTTGGAACTCGGCCTGCGCGAGGGATTGAACGAGGGTATCACCGTGCCGTACTTTCGACTTGGTGACCGGATGGGATCATGCACGTTTGCCGGGACGCGGACACCCGAACGCGCTCATCACTTTCTAGGTGCAGCGCAAATGATCGGAATCTTTGCCTTCCAATCGGCCAGCCGACTAGTGTCAGGTAACCGTTCGATAAACTCAACTGCGCTCAAGCTTCATCCACGCCCCCGCGATTGTGTGATTCTTGTTGGCCGCGGCTATTCGAATAAGGAAATCGCCCGAACGCTTTCTCTTACGCCGCGCACGGTCGACGGCTATCTCACCGAGGCGCGGCGCCTGTTCGACGCCCATGATCGCACCGAGCTGGTGGTAAGCGCGGTACTCGCCGGCGAGGTGGGCCTCCACGAGCTCCGCCGTCAACCCGAGTAAACGCTCGGTCTATTTCCATTGCCCTGCCGGTGCTTCCTTCGTGCGTGAAACCACGACTGGACGCACCCCAATGATCCACATCCTCGACAACCATCTGGCGCCCGAACAGCAGCCGCTGCTCCGATCCATGTTCGCCGACCGCAAGCGCCTCTTCGTCGACCTGTTCGGTTGGAATGTGCCGGTGGTCGACGGCCGGTACGAGATGGACCAGTTCGACAATGCCGATACGATCTACCTGATCGTCGCTGACGATGACGGCGGGCACGCGGCGTCGATCCGTCTCTTCCCGAGCACCCGCCCGCACATGCTGGGCACGCTGTTTCCGCACCTCTGTCCGCTGGGCGTGCCTGTGGGCGACACGACCTGGGAAAGCACAAGGCTGTGCCTGCCCCAGCGGCACGGCGCCGGGCGTCGCCGCGAGCTGCGCAACATGCTCTTCTCCACGATGGTCGATGTCGCGCTCGACCGCGGCATCGAGCGCTACACGGGTGTCATCCCGGAGCCGTTCCGCAAGGAAGTGCTGTCTCTGGGCTGGCAGGCCGAGCCGCTTGGCCCCGCAGTGCGTATTCCGGGCGGGCCGATCGGCGCCTTTCTCATCCATGTCCGGACGGACACGCCCGAGCGGCTTCGCTGGTCGGGGGTCTATTCCCCCGTGCTTGACCGGGTGCCGGCGTGAGCGCCGCCGTCGATCGCCATGCCGCGACGCTCGCGCGCGACGGCTGGTGCGTGTTCGGGCGCGCCGTCGAGCCTGCCCTGATCGCCGGGATCGAGGCGGACCTCGATCCTCGCTTCGCCGCGGCACCCTTGTGCCACGGCGACTTCTACGGAGCGCGGACCAAGCGCTTCGGTTCGCTGCTGACGCGGTCGTCGGCGATCGAACGGCTGGCGATGCATCCGCTGGTCCTCGAGCTCGTCGAGCAGATGCTGCTGCCATGGTGCGAACGGATAGCGCTGAACCTGACACAGGCGATCGAGATCCATCCCGGTGCGCTGCCGCAACTGCCGCACCGTGATCAGGATATGTGGCAGGGTCCGAAGGGCGGGCTCGAGTATCTCGTCAACGTCATGTGGCCGCTGACAACCTTCACGCGCGAGAACGGCGGCACCCGCCTCTGGACGGGAAGCCAGTTCGACCAGGACATTGAGGTCCTTCCCGAAGAGGAGTCGGTCGTGCCGACGGTCGTACCGGGCGACGCCCTCATTTTCCTCGGCTCTACCCTCCACGGCGGCGGCGGCAACGCCAGCGCTGCACCGCGTCGAGGCATCGTCATCAGCTACAGCCTGGGCTGGTTGAAGCCGTTCGAGCTGCAATGGTTGGTCTATCCGCCACAGGTGGCACGCCACTTCTCGCCGGAACTGGCCGCGCTCGTCGGCTATGCTCAGCATCGGCCCAACCTCGGCAATGTCGAAGGGCAATGCCCGTCGATCCTGTTCGGCGACGATATGCCGGAACATCTCCCGGCGATCGATGCGCTTCGGCCAGACCAGGCCGAGGCTGCCGCGATGTTCGTCCGGTCGCAGATGGGCGAGCTCGGTTGAGGCGTTTGCGGTGAGCACGCTCGATCCTCCGGCTTACGAGGCCATTGCGCTCCGTGGACGCTCCGCGCTGGCGTGGGAGGTGCTCAGGCGTGACCCGGCCTATCGCGGAGCCTATTCTCGCCTCCTCGCGCCCCGGACTAGCGTGGCCGCTGGTGCCGACTTCGTCGCGCACTGGGGGCTACACTTTCGCTGAGGACCCGACTGAGAGCTGCGTCTTCGTGCTGCCGATGTGGTCGGCTGCCGTAGACCCGTGCGTGCTCGACGTACGCGCTGTGAAGCCTGATGGTACGGGTGCGCCGCTCTTCTACGCACTATCAGCCGATACGCGGATATTGAAGGGACCCGGCGGGGAGCATTTGCTGATCGACCGTGGCGGCGAGGTTATTCGGCTCGACGTGATCGATGGCACGACGGCGGCAGGCCCGGTCAAGCTGCACTTCGATCTCGCCGATGACGACCGTCTCGATGCCCGGGTCGCCGCGATCCGTGCGCTTCGCGCCACGGCGCCGGCCGGACCCCGGCATATGCGACTGGCCCGAAGGCTGTTCGCCCTGCAGGCCGTGGATGCCCGCGATGCGGGCGCAAGTCTGAAAGAGACGGCCGATATTCTGCTCGGCCCTGGCGACTGGCCAGGAGATGGCGAACATCGAAAATCATATGTGCGGCGATTGATCGTCACCGGCGAAAAGATGGTCCGCGCGGGGCCGCGTGCGATCCTTTCAGGACCTGACCGCTATTCCGTGATCGGCTGCACCAGATCAGCGGGCATCGCATCGACCGACTGAGCCAGCATCCAGATCGAAATCGCGGTTGGGTTGCGCTGTCCGCGTTCCAGCCAACCGATATAGCTCTGCGAAAATCCTGATTTCTCGGCAACGGCTTCCTGAGTCAGCCCTTTGCTCTTCCTCAGTCGAGCGAAATTGCTCCCAATCACCTTCCGCATGTCCATCGACCTACGGTCGAGCAATTGCCTTCCGCCGGTTATTCATTATATTTAATACTCTTGGAGCCGGCGACCTGCGTGAGAGAGAGATGGGGACAATTGATCGTTTGGCGCCGTCTGGCGATTTGGCCGTCGATTATGATCGACGCCATCTGGCGCTTTATGCCGCCCTGCTCGAAGCCGATGATGCGGGCGGCGACTGGCGGGACGCCGCGTCCTCGCTGATGCAGCTTGACGTCACCGACTGCGACGCCGAGGCGTGCTGGCGTTCGCATCTCGAACGGGCACGCTGGATCGTCGGTGATGGTCTCGGCAGCGCGATTGATGCGTTTAACGAGCGCAGGTCCGCAGTCATAGCAGAATAGACCTGGCGCCTCGCACGTTCGTGCGACCGCGCTCTACTCCGACCATCGCTGACGCGCCGGTCTCCGCCGAGCCCCTGGCGGGTCTCGGCCATTCGGTGACGATCGCTGGCGTGGCTGCGGACGCCGCGCCTGCGCGCAGCGGCGTTGCTTGTGCCTCTCCCGTTGCGGCGGGTGCGGGCGGCGCTCCCGGCTAGGTGTTTGATCCCAGGCTTTGATGGTGCATTATTCAGCCAGCAATGGAAGGATGCGCTATGGGACAGATACTCCATGGGAGCGCCACAACG
>NZ_JACHNZ010000043.1 GCF_014199685.1 Sphingosinicella soli
CGACTGCGACGCCCCCGTCGCAAGCCGCGAGCGCGTCGGCGGCAGGCCAGGAACAGGTCAAAGTGTCGGCGAAGTCCTGCCCAAATACGGCGGCACTCCACCGCCCTACCCCCTCCCGGCCACATCCAGACGCCAATCCCCCCGCCCCAATCACCGCATCTGCTGGGGGCTGCACATCGCGCCAGTCAATGAAACCCGCATTTTCTGACCCGGGGCACAGAATGACGGCGGCCCCTGCGGGGACCGCCGTCTTCATATTTGCGGACGTGTCAGCGCATCATGCCAAGCCGCATACATGCGGTGCGGTAATGGCACCGGTCGAGTTCGATCCCGACAAAATCGCGGCCACTATGATGCGCGGCTGCAAGCGTGGAACCCGACCCGCAGAACGGGTCGAGGATAACATCGCCTGGCCGGCTGAATGTCTCGACAAGCGGGCGCAAAATCTCGACGGGTTTCTCGGTCGGATGAAGCCGGTTGCCGGTGTAGCGCGGCCAGTCGATCACGTCGGGAATCGTCGTTTCGGGAAGCACGGGTCTCCCCTTTGCAAGCAAGTAGGCCTGTTCATGCGTGTAGCGAAGGAAGCGCTGCGAGGACGCATAATGTTTTCGAAAGACGATATGGCCGACCATGCGAAGCCCGGCCGATCGCCATGCGGATATGAATTTGTCGGCAGCGGTCCAGCCGTAGAAACTGATTGCAAATCCGCCGTCCTTGAGCACGCGGCTGACTTCGGAAAATGCCGGCCTTAACCAGCGGTCGTTATCATCATTGGTAACGGTTCGCCCGTCGCGCGCGCGGTAACGGCAAATGTAGGGCGGGTCGGTCAGAACGAGCTCGATGCTGCGCTCAGGCAAACGCCGCATCACGTCAATACAATCGCCGTGAACGATGGTGTTGCGGAAGTCTGCCTGGTGTCCAGGCCGCGTATTTTCCATGTCCGGCCGTGCTGCTGTCGTCTGCATTTCTGCTCTCCTTGGGTCAGGGTTTCAGCGCTTTGGCGGCGCTGACCCCTGCCTCGCGGCGAGCCGTGGGAGAGTGGGGACGCAGTGGGAATCTGCCGGGGTGGTGCGGGCGCAGCGCAGCGAGCCACGGCCCGGCCGATTGCCGTTGCGGGGGAGAGAGGGCTGGCCCTTTCCCCCGAATGTCGTTCGCGGCGAAGGCGGGAACGATCCGGCTTTCGGGAACCGCGCATGCGGACTATAAGAACCGCCGAACAGGGAAACGGATGACGACTATATTTCAGCGGGTGAGCGGGTTTGTCGAGCGGCTGTCACCCGAACCGGTATGCGACGATTGCATTGCCGGACGGCTGGCACTTGAGGCGATCGACGATGTCGCCAACCGCACGCGCCAGCTCGCGGGGAGCGGCGGCTTCGAGATCCGGCGCGGCGTCTGTACGCTCTGCGGCGAGGCGAAATCGGTAATCCTGAAATCCTGATCGCGGGCGTAGTCCAGACACTCGCCTCGGATCGACTCCAGGCAATCATGCACCGCAGCTGACTGTGGAGCACTGCGCGGTGGCTTGAAAAACCGCATGATTTGCGGTTGAAGGATTCGGCTCGACATGAGCGCCGGTCCCGGGTGTTCGAAGACTACCAAAGCGCAGAAAAGTCGGGACCGGTTATTCCCCTGCGCAGAACGTATTACCGGATCAGAAATGGAACTTCAGGCAATGCTCGCCGCGCGCACCTTCAGCGTCTCGATCGCACGCGAATGGCGTGCACTTTACGAGGAGATCTGGAGGCCGCAGATGTTCCCGAAATGGGCATCAGGCCTCTCGGAATCACAGCTGCTTCCGCGCGGTGATTACTGGCTCGCCGAAGGCCCGGAAGGAGCGGTTCGCATCCGCTTCACCGATCACAACGAATACGGCGTCATGGATCATATCGTCGATACGGGGAGCGGCGATCCCGTACACGTACCGCTTCGGATTGTGCAGAACGGAGACGGCGCGGAGGTGATGCTGACGCTGTTTCGTCAGCCCGGGATGGATGACGAACGCTTCTCGGCCGATGCCAGATGGGTGATGCGCGATCTGCGTGCGCTGAAAGCCATGGCGGAGGGTAAACCGCAACAGGGTTGATGGCTTCAGGCCGCGCGTTCGAGCTCGTCGATGCGCTGAAGGCATAGCGCTTCAATGATACCGCGCAGGACCTCGACGCGGCTTCCGATCCACGCCAGTTCTTCCTCTGTGATGCGGTAATGGCGCGAATAGCGCGCCTTCACATAGGCGGCGCGCAGCAGCTCGTAGCAGCGCCGCTCGAACTTCGTCGTACCCGGCCAGACCTCGCGAAGCTGCGGCTCCAGCGCCTCGGTCTGCGAGCGAAGCCGGTTCAGATTGTGCGTCTTGGGCGAGTACAACGTGCGGACGAGAAATAGCGTGTGATAGAGCCGTTCCGTCGTCTGATGGAGATCAAAAGCAGCAACCTTTGGCGCACCATCATTCATCGCGTGCTGATACTGCCTGAAAAATTGTTGGGCGCTTTCATACCACTCTTCGTAATAATCCTGCGTCTCGCGCAGCGCCTCTGCCGGCGACAACGGTCGCGGCGCCTCGAACGGATGCCCCGGCTCCTCGAACAGCACGATCCCGTCGCGCAGGATATCGGTGAAAAAATAGCGCCCACGGCGCAGCTGAGCGTTCACGTCATCGAGGCTGTGGTAGATGAGGCTGACGGGCGTGCGCAGCCGTCCGTCGGCAAGCTCGGTGAGTAGCCGGTCCTCGGTCTTTGTCCAGAATTCCGGAACGTCGGTGAGGTCCTCGTGATTGACGACGACGAGGATATCGTAGTCGGAGAAATAGCGCCCGACCGGGTCCTCGACCCAATCGCCGCGGGCGTAGCTGCCGAACAGGATGATCTTCAGCAAATGCCCGCTCCGATACCGCGGCTGCGTGCGCCGCGAGATCGCCTCGGCGAAGCCCTCGCGCACAAGTCCGACGACATGCGCAAGCTCGCGGCGCTTGCCTTCGGGCAGCGATACAGCCGGGTCATCGGGATATTTCATGGCGTCAGAATCGCGCCAAATCATATGCTTGCCAAGTCTTATTTGCGGAATTCGTCGCGTGCATCCGTTGCCGGCCCGTTCCCTGCCGTATCACGCTCAGGCAGCGCAAACAGGCTCCCCGCACCGCTGTCCGAACGCGCCTGTGTGCCTGCGCCGGCGCCGACGAGGAAAAGTACCGGGCGCGGGGCCGAAGGAGGCGGCGGCGCGTCCTGCCGCACACCGCAAGGCGCGGCGGGCTTGCCCGCGACCGCGGCGACATAGGCGCGTGTCTCGCGCGGCAGCGCGCGCGTGCCGGCAAGGCACTCGCCATAGCGCGCGGGGCCGGCGTGATAGGCCGCAAACAGGCCGGGAAAGCCGAAGCGATCGTGCATCAGCCGCAGATAGGCGGCGCCGGCGAGGATGTTGTCGCGGGGCTCATACGGATTGCGCCCGAGGCCAAACGCCGCGCGCATGTCGGCCCAGGTGCCGGGCATCAGCTGCATGAGCCCCATCGCGCCGGCGCTGCTGGTGATCGGCCGGCCGTCGAGGACGGTACGGCCCGCACTTTCGGCGCGCATCACGCGTTCGATCCAGTCCGCCGGAATCCCGAACCGGAGCGATGCCTCGGCGACGAGCGGGCGCCAGCGCGCCACAGCCTCGGCGCGTGCCGGCTGGGCGGCCGCGAGTGCGGTCAGCAGCGCCAGCCACCGCGCAGCGCTCGCGGTCAGCGTTGCCGCCAAATCAGATGCGCCTTGCCGAGAATGTCGTGGCGCTGGCTCGGCCCGAAATACCGCCCATCGAACGAGGCGGGATGCGCTGCGAGCAGCAGCACGTCGCCCGCGCCGAGCCGGCGGCAGCCGTGCCATGCGGGCATCGGCCGGCCGGCGCCGTCGCGGCGAAGACGCCGCGCGGCGACGTCGCCGTTGACGGTGACCCGGTCGCCGCTTGCGCAGACCATATCGCCGGGTTTGGCGGCGATGCGCTTGATGAGCGGCACGTTCGCCGGGAGGTAATGGCGGCGCGCGGCAAGGGCGCGCCAGGGCGCCGGCAGACGGCCGGCAACGCGGTCGCCGCGTGCCGGATTTCCGGGCGCTGTCACGAGATAGAGACCTGTCGGCGCACTCGCCGAGGCGTTCCAGATGAGCAGCGGCCGCGGACGCGCGAGACTGACCGCGCAAAGTGCTGCGATCAGAAGCGCGGTTCCGGCCGCGGGCCAGGTGCGCAGCGGCCGGAGGGGCGATGTCACGGTGTTCCGCCCTTCCTGCGCGCAGAAGCGCGCGCGGTTGCGCGCGACCATGCGTCGAGATCGTCGATATGGTAGCGGATGTTGCGAAAGTGCCGCCGGAAGCGCGGTCCCGTGCCGTTGCTGCGATGGGCCTGCAGCGCCCGCGGCGAGATTCCGAGCCACGCTGCGGCCATGGCCGGATTGAGGTACGGCGACCGCGGCCGCGCGGGCCGCTCGCGTCCGGGTTCCCTTTGCGTCATGAGCGCGCCTCCCTGGCCAGCGCGGCGCCGCACGCGGCGCGGCGTGCCTTTGGTGCCAGTAGGGACAAGCCGTGCAGAGGCTCGAAAATCGCGGGTGCCGAATTCGAGCCTGGCGCGGCCGGAAGCCCGGCAGGCCGCGCACCCTCCGTCTGCTGCAGGAAAGGTGGCCCCGCGCACGCGGCGCGGGGCCGAACCCGCTCAGTCGTAAGGGTTCCAGATGACCGCGAATGTTTCGTCGGCCTCGCCCGGCACGCGGCCGAGGTTGGCGTAGAGCCGGCGCGGTCCGAATTCGGGCGCGGCAATGCTCAGCGACACATAGTCCCTGCCCGACGCCTCGCCGGTGCGGATCCAGCCGGCACCGACCTCGATGCCCTGGGTCAGCACGCGGTAGTCGGGCTGGGCGTCGCCGGTCTTCGTGCGGTTGGGGATGATCTCGATCCCGGCGCGGATCGAGAGGGTTTTGAGCTCGCCCTTGTAGCCCTCGCCGCTGCGCTTCACATGTCCGATTGCTGGCATTTCATTTCTCCTTCGTGTCTCGCCCGAACCCGTTCCGGGCGATGGGCAGACCGCGGGGCCAGCCCCGAGCCGCAGTCCCGCACCCGCAAGGGCCGGAGCGTGAGCGGCGGACCTGACGCCCGGCTTGTTTGGAAGCGAAGCGGCCGCGAGGAGCCCGGCACGGGCGGGGAAAGAAGCCGTAAGGGCGGAAGGTTTCGGGACAAGGCGGCTGGTCCAGGTCAATGCCCCAAACGCCGGGTCACGGGTACGGCGAGACGTCCTGGAGGGAAGAGAATCCGCACACGGTCACAGCAGATGCAGCGGCGTCGCGATGCCGCGAGTGATCCCCGGCATTCGTCAGAGCCGGTATCGAACGCAAGCTTCAGGACGGCGGCCCGCCCGCCGGAGTGGGTTCCGGAAGTACCGGGGACCGGGAAATGCCTTTTCGAATCGGCGGCACCAGAGGACAGAAGACGGCCGAGCCAGGCACGAAATGTACAACGAGAAGGCAATGTCTGCCTTTGCCGTGATCGGAGCACCGACGATCATCGCGCCGACGATCAGCAAGCCGGCGAAAATGCCTCCCTGCCAATCCGGGTCATTTGCAGCGATTGTTCGCCATGTTCGCCATGTTCGCCGGAGAATATGGGGAGTTGAGGACAGGAAGGTTTACCGTTGTTCTAAAACACTAAGTATGGCTTAGGGAAATGGAATGATTATAAACTCGACAATGGTTTGCAAATATGCCAAAAGGCCAAGCATGGCTATGCGTTTTGATGGAAAACTAAACCGACTCCAGCAAGAACTTCCCGAGGGGCTTCTTGCCGATGCCGCCTGGATGGAAGCCCAGGGCTATTCATCGGCGCTGCGTAGCCAGTATGTCCGCGCCGGCTGGCTCGAAAGTCCGGCGCGGCGCGTCTATCGCCGCTCGCGTTCACCTCTGACATGGCAGCAGGTTGTCGTTTCGCTCCAGACCGTGCTCGACCTTCCACTTGTCGTCGGCGGGCGCACTGCGCTCGAACAGCAGGGCTATGCGCATTATCTGCCCGCCGCGATGCGCGAGGTTCATCTCTATGGGCCGACGCATCCGCCGACCTGGCTGGCGAGCCTGCCGCTCGATCTCGCGTTTCGCTGGCATAACAGCCTGCGGCTGTTTCCCGGCGATGTCGACGCGTCGCCTGAATCGAGTCCCGTCATGGTCAGCACAGGCGGCCTGACCCTGCCCGTCCGCTACTCCAGCAAGGAGCGCGCCGTTCTCGAATTGCTCGACGAACTGCCCGAACGGGAGAGCTTCCAGCAGGTCGATGCCCTGATGGAGGGCCTCAGTGATCTAGGTCCGCGCCGCCTGCAAACGCTCCTTGAGGCTTGCACCAGTGTCAAGGTGAAGCGGCTCTTTCTGTTCTTCGCCAGTCGCCATGGGCACGCATGGCTCGCGCGGCTCGACACATCGCGTGTGAACCTTGGCGCGGGCAAGCGCGTCCTTGTCAAAGGCGGCAAGCTGGACCCGCGCTACAATATCACCGTTCCGCCTGAATTCGGGGCGCATTGATCGTCATGGCCTTTCTCGACATCTATCGGCGGCAGGTTGCGCTTCTCATTCGCACGCTCCCCTTCGTGGCCGGGGAGAGCGCCTTTGCCCTCAAGGGCGGCACGGCGATCAATCTGTTCGTACGCGACATGCCGCGCCTTTCGGTGGACATCGACCTCACCTGGCTGCCGATTGCGGACCGTCGCACCTCGCTTGCTGCGATCGATGCCGCGATGCTGCGGATCAGGGCAAGGATCGAGCGCGGTATCCCCGGCGCGCAGGTCAATGTCTCGCGATCAGCGGATGAGAAGATCGTCACAAAGCTGATCGTGCGCGCCGACGATGTACAGATCAAGATCGAGGTGACGCCGGTGCTGCGCGGCACCGTCTATGCCCCTCGCCTCATCAGCGTGGTGCCTGCCGTCGAGGATGCTTTCGGCTTTGCCGAGATTCAGGTCGTGTCCTTTTCTGATCTCTACGCGGGCAAGATCGTGGCCGCACTTGACCGTCAGCATCCCCGCGACCTTTTTGACGTGCGAGATCTGCTGGCGAACGAAGGTATCGACGACGAATTGCGGCGCGCCTTCCTTGTCTATCTTGCAAGCCACCCCCGCCCGATGGCCGAAGTCCTTGCTCCGAACTGCAAGCCGCTGGACCATGATTTCGAGCACAGTTTTGCCGGAATGACGCATGAGCCGGTCGACCTCGCCGAACTTGAGGAGGCGCGCGAAGCGATCATCACCGCAATGGTCGCCGACATGCCGGATGCGCATCGGCATTTTCTTCTCGGATTCAAGCGTGGGGAACCGGACTGGGATCTGCTCGGCATAGCCGATGCGCAACACCTGCCCGCCGTCCTGTGGAAACGTCTCAATCTGGACCGGCTGACCGCCGACAGGCGGCACGCGCTGGTCGACACGCTTGAAAATATACTGTTCCCGTAAGCGACACTTGCCTCCCAAATCAGACAATGCTCGTGCCGCTGCGGCTGACGATCAGCGCCGCCGGAATGCTCCCGGCATGAGAAGACGTGCGGCCGGCTGCGCGCGAAGCCTCCGGGTCTGCCGGACGAGACGCTGAATCTGCGTCCTGCGTGCGGCAGCATTGACGCGCCATCGTCGACCAATGGCATCCTCGCCGAAGAAGGCCTCCGCAATGTCGCGCTGCGAGGCACCGGCATCGAGCGCATCGCTGACCCGCAACAGCAGCGCCCACCGCCGCGCCCCGGCGGGTGTCGGATATGTGCCGCGCCTCAGGACGCCGGTCCGGCAGAGCGCAATAAACCGGGCGAGCGCGTGCATCGGCGCGGCCGCGGCTACGAGTCCGGGTAGCTGCCATGTCAAATGCGCAGGACCTTCGAGGAGCGTGCCCGCGACGATATCGACGCGCAGGCTGTGCGCGCCGTCCGTCACGAGAAGCCGCTCGGCGCCGGCCAGACGTTCTATCGCAGCGGCGACAGGCAGCAGGTCCGGAGAGAACGCTTCGCTGCCAGCGCAGGGCGCCGCCGCGGCACTCAGCACGAAAGGATCAACATCCCTGCGCCACCAGACCCGCGCCAGCGCGCTGCTGCACGCCGGATCTTCGAACCGGTGAAGACCGAAGCGTCCGGCATCCGTTTCGCCGCGCGCTGCGGCGAAACGGTATGCGGGGTCGCGGCGCAGCCATTCCCAGGCGATAAGCGGCGCGTCGCACGCCGCAAGCGCGCGATACGGCGCATTGGAGCGCCAGTCAGGGATGCCCCGATGGGGCATTGCTTGGCACCGGGCGGATAGCGGGACCCCACGCGCTTGGACGGTTGCGATGCCCACGGCGAGCGCGTGCGATTTCTGTCCAAAGCTTTTCCACAGGCGCCTCCGGCTTGCGCGCACGATGCCGGAAGGGGATGGCGGCGCCATCACCCCCCAAAGGAGCTATTGCCAGGAGTTCAGTTCGCCGAGGTCGATTTCACTGCAATGCGGCGCAGCGGACCAGGCCGTGCGCTCGTCCGAACCGTTAGCCTGCGGCTTTAATGTCATGTAGTGGCATTCTCGCCGCGTCCCGAAATCCGGTTGCCCCTGTTCCTTGCCTTCAGGACGTCATCTGCCTCTTCGCTGCAGAACAAACCCGTCCGCGGGGTTCAGCGCCAGACCGTAACGTCCAGTATAATGCACACAAAGACGCATAACGTTCAGTATATAGGACATTATCGACCACGATTGTGGACACCCTCCCCCGGGACCAGGCGCGCGCGGCGGGGGATGTTTTAGATGCGGCGGTGAACCAGAACCGCAAAGTGGCTACGCCCAGGAAATGCAGTCGCGCATCTCTATAAGGCCCGCGTTCATTGCGGCGAGCGCAAGCTGCGTCCGGCGCGTGACCCCGAAACGCTGCCGCGCCGTCTTCAGATAACGTGTCACGGTTTCCTCGCTGAGACCAAGAATCCGTGCGATTTCCCAGTCGGTCTTGCCCTGCGCCATCAGCACCACACATTCATGCTCGCGCGGACTCAAATGCGGACGACGGGACCGGGTGCCAAGAATTGTGGATGCGGCAAGAAACGCCCGCTGCGCGACGATATCTGCGGCAAGGAGGGTATGCGCTGCAATGCGGTGCCTCGGCGCCACGGCGAAGGAACAGCTCGCTGCACGCCCACCGGGCGCGTGCAGCGGCACCGTGTAGCCAGTGCCGAGTCCGGCGCGGCGGGCAGCCGCAAGATGCGCGCGCTCCCTATCCGTCAAACGCATGAGCGCAGGCAGTTCGCTCCACCGGAACCCTGCAACGTGGCGACTGGCCGCGTGCCAGGCGGGATCGTGGCGCCAGCCACCGAGCATGAATGCGTCGGCCCAGCCGGGTGGATAATTGTGGAGAAGAAGAAGATCGGGGGGCGGCCTTGCGAGGTTCGCATGTTCGGCGATCGCGAAAAAGGAAAACCCGAGATCGCTGGCCGCCGCGCCAAGCAGCGCAGCAAGCGCCGGCAGCGTCCCGGCGCGTGCCACGCTTGCCGCAAACGTGCCAGCGACATCCAGAGCTAAGTCCGGCGCGCCCACCCTTCGATGAAGATCAGGTAGCGCCAACGACGTTGCGCTTTCGTCAACACGGCCCCTGCGCCCCTCTGGAAGCACCGCAATCACCTTCCCAAAAATAAAGAGAATATACTTGCTTTATCTGATCATGTGAATTTACTCTCGGCATTCCTGACCGGACGGGCGAGGTCGCGGACATTACTTGTCCAACCGCACCCGGGCAGAGCGGTGATCATACGGGTTCGGCAAGTGTGCTTGAGGCGTGCTGCCGGCGTGTGAGAAGGCGGCCGGGAGTTCTGGCATCGATGAGAATGCCGGGTCGCCGGGCCGGTCATGGGCCATGTCTCTGCTTGCAGCCTCCGCGTTCGCGCGCAGGATTTCCACTGTGAAGACGCACGGTGCACTTCGTGACGCCCTCGCGGATACCTGCGACCGCATGGGCATCCGCTATTTCGCGCTTTCGCATCATGTCGATTTTTGTGCGTCGCCTCGCGCGGTACGCATTCATAATTATCCGCCCGGGTGGCAGGACTGGTACGATGCAAACCGGCTCGGACTTTCCGATCCGATCCACCGCGCAAGCCACCGGACGGCGCAGGGTTTTCTGTGGCGCGATGTCCCGCAGCTCATTCCGCTGACCCGGACCGATCGCGACGTGCTGGCCCGCGGGCGAGAGATCGGGCTTGGCGAAGGCGTCACGATTCCCGCCCACGTGCCGGGAGAAGCGCTGGGATCATGCACCTTCGTTTCGGTCGCGGATGAAGCGCTGCCCGACGAAGTGCTGCCATGGGCCCAGATGATCGGGCTGTTTGCCTTCGAGGGCGCCCGCCGTCTTTTCCGCCAGCGCCGCCGTACTCCCGGCGTGCGGGTCAGCGACCGTCAGCGCGAATGCATAGCGCTTGCCGGCCGCGGCCTGCGCAATCATGAGATCGCGCGCGAGCTCGGGATTGGTGAGCAGACGGTGCTCGAACATATGCGTGAGGCACGGGCACGGCTTGGCGTGCATTCCCGAACTGAACTCGTCGTTCGGCTGATTGCCGATGGCGCGCTCTGCATTGACGATGTCCTGAAACCTGAGCGGATGGCCCTGTAAGGATGACCGCGCACCGGATGGTTCTCGTGTTTCGGGGATATGCGCGCCGAAATTGCAAATAACGCAATGTCCCGAAAGCATTGCTGCGAGGCGTAAATGCCCGCGGATCGGATCTGACGGCCCGTCGGCATGGCAGAATGATCCGTTTACGTATCATTCCCGAATATAATGATCTGCAAACGTATCTTTATTGCGGCAGGCCTGCTCTGACGGGCAACGTGCTAGTCCTGGTGCAGTAAAGGCTCCCGATCCGAATACGCCAGCCTGTCCAACGCCCGCCCGCAGAGAGCCTGCCTGCTCTCGCCACTCCATCTGACCAGAGAATCGCCTCCCTGTTTCCAGGGATGCACGGCGCTGCAGCCCTCTGCTCAACTGGTCCGCATCCGAAGTGAAGAAGGGAGTGGGGGCGATGCTGCATGTGATCGACAACAACAGCGGTGCGAGCGGCGATGTTCTGCGCGCGATGTTCGAGGCACGGAAACAGGTCTTCGTCGATTTGCTCAAATGGGACGTACCCGTGATCGGCGGCACGTTCGAGATTGACGAGTTCGACGACGGCCATGCCGCCTATCTGGTCCTGACCGACGCATCGGGGGCGCACCTCGCTTCGGCACGTCTCCTGAAAACCGTTCGCCCACATATTCTCGGCACATTATTCCCCGCGCTCTGCGAAAGCGCCGTACCGCGAGCCCACGATACACGCGAGATCACACGCTTCTGTCTCGACCGCCGTCTCAAGGCGCATGCGCGGCGCAGCGCCCGCGACCGGCTTGTCAGCGGACTTGCCGCATATGCGCTGGGCGAGGGCGTGCGGCGATACACAGCGGTCGCCGAACAGGCATGGCTGAAGCAAATCGAGGCGTTCGGCTGGACCTGCCGCGCGCTGGGATCGGTGCAGCGGCACGCCGGCGCCGATATCGCTGCGCTCCTTATCGACATCGACGCTGAAACACCCGCCCGTCTCGCCGCAACGGGGATCTGGAACGCCCCCGACCACCCTCCCCTCGAGCGCGCCGCCTGAGCCCTCCCCCTTTTCAACCGGAGATCTGCCATGCCCGCACCTGCTCTTGCCCTGCAAGGCGCCGACGACTGGACCGGCCGATTGTCCTCGCAAGGTTATTGCATCATCCCGGGATTGCTTCCGCAGGACGAAATCACGGCGCTCAATGCCGCGCTTGATCCGGATTTTGCGCAAACGCCGTTCTCGATCGGCGGCTTCTTCGGTGCGCGCACCAAACGCTTTGGCCGGCTTCTTGTGCGGGCGCCTGCGGCAAGGCGCCTTGCAGAACATCCCACCGTGCTCGGCGTGGTTCAGAATATTCTCGGACCCTGGTGCGATCACATCCAGCTCAATCTCATGCAGGCGATCGAGATTCATCCTGGCGAACCCGCGCAGATGCCGCACCGCGATCAGGATATGTATCCGTGCGAGAAGGGCCGCATCGAATATCTCGTCAACGTCATGTGGCCGCTGGGGATCTTTTCCGAGGACAATGGCGCGACACGGATCTGGCCGGGCACCCACGGCGCGGCTGCAACCGCCGAACTGCCCAGCGGCGCCGGCATTGCCGCGTGCTGCAGACCCGGCGACGCGATCCTGTTTTTAGGATCGGTTCTGCATGGCGGCGGCGCCAACCGGACGGCAACGCCGCGGCGCGGCATCGTCGTGGGCTATTCGCTCGGCTGGCTCAAGCCTTACGAGAACCCATGGCTTGCCTATCCACCGGAGATCGCGCGGCAGTTCCCGGAAAGCCTGCAGGCGCTCATCGGCTATCGCCAGCATCGCCCCAACCTCAATAATTATGAGGGCCAATGCCCGTCGGTGCTGCTGCGCGGCGGCGCGCCCGGGCCGCTTGCCGCGGTGGATGCGCTGACGCCGGAGCAGGCGGAGATTATCACCGCTTATGTGCGCCACGCGGCCGCCCGGAATGCGACAGCACAGGCGGCCAGCGACAGCGCGGTATGAGCCCCGGCCTGACGATGGAGCGCGTTTACGACGCGCTCAAGACACACCTCATGTCGGGCGCGCTGCTCCCGCGCCAGCGCCTCGATCCCGCGCGCCTTGCCGTCGAACTCAACACGAGCACGACGCCGGTGCGCGATGCGCTGCACCGGCTGATGGGCGAGCGTCTTGTCGAGGGCTGGCCGCACGAGGGCTTTCATGTGCCCGCCGTATCGGAATCCCGGCTCCGCGATCTCTATACGTGGAACCAGACCCTGTTGGCGACCTGCCTGAAACTACGCGCAGCGTCGAATGCTGCCCTGCCCGAGCAGGCGCCCGGCCCGGCCGCTCCCGATATCCCTCACGCCGTCGCGCAGCTGTTCGCGGAGCTGGCGCATCGCGCCGGTAATGAGGAATGGCACGCCGCGATCATCAACACCAGCGACCGGCTGCATGCAGTCCGCCACGCCGAGGCGCATGTCTTCGATGATCTCGAACCGGAATTCCAGGCGCTTTCCGCTGCCAGCCGAAATTTGCAAGGCGCGCCGTTGCATCAGGCGATTGCGCGCTATCACCGGCGACGTATCCGCGCTGTGGCTGCGATTTGCAGCGCATGCGGACAGGCGCGCTGATATTCGTTCTGCACGCGCCGTATAAAATTTCGATACCGTCAGGGCGCACTATTCTCGGATCCTGTCGCTGAACTGCGACGAAACCAGAAGGAGAGCATACATGAAACGCACACAGAAGACGGATGTCCGTACGCTCGGCAAGGCGAGCGTCGAGACGAAGGGTCCGGTGGGATTCAACGGCGACGCGCAGATCGCCCAGGATCCGGTTGGTCTCAGCCGCGACTGACAGCAGGGTGAGGACGCGCGGCCTTGCGGCCGTGCGTCCAGCCTTCAGCGGGTGGACAATCGCGCAATGGCCTGGACCCTGCCTGACAGCGTCAGCTTCTGCGAGGTGCACGGCCGACTCGTCTTTCTCGACAGCGCCGCCGACCTCTACCTCTGCCTCCCGGAGGCTGAGGAAGCGGTATTCCGCCGCCTGATGGCAGGCGAGACCATCTTCGGAACGGCCTCCGATATACCACCCGGGCTCGCGGCTGCGGGTCTGCTTGTCGAGGGCGAGGGCCAGCCGCTGGCCCCCTGCAAATCAGCGGACCTCCGCGCCAGCATCCTCGACCGGACGCTCGCGTCCCACAACCGTCACATGCCGGGACTTGCCATGGCACTTGCGCGAGCAGCACTTTCTCTTCGTCTCATCGGACTCGACCGGACCCTGCGAGCCCTGTCACGGTGGCGTGTCGCCGTTCCGCAGCCTGTCGGCACCTGCGCCCATCCTTGCGGTATCGTCGCCGCGTTCGCGCGGCTGGGCATGCTTGCAACACCGCGCGACCAATGCCTTGTACGCTCGCTCGCGCTCGGGCGCTATCTGCGATGCCGCGGTTTTGCGGTCGATATCGTTCTCGGCGCGCGCCTGCGTCCATTCAGCGCGCATGCCTGGGTCCAGCTCGGGGACACGGTCCTCAATGATCAGCTCGATACTGCACGTAATTTCACACCGATCCGTGTCGTGTGATGACGCCGCGCTTCCTTGCCATCATCAGCGTCCCATCGCCTGATGACCGGGTCGCCGCGCACATGAAGGACGCCGGGCTTGCCTGCATTCTCGCTTCCGAGCGTCTGCAGGTGTTCGCCAATGGTATCGGGATCTGTCGTCTCGAGAATGACGTCGGCGTCATTCTCGGGGTGCTTCACCCCCACCCCTTGCGCAGTGCAGGGCCACCTGACACGCGTGCCGTTCTCACCACAAAAGGGCGCTGCCTCACCGAGGTGCATTGGGGACATTACGTCGCCTTCTGGTCGGATGGCGCACAGGTGCGAGCCTTGCGGGCGCCGTTCGGTGATCAGGACGTTTTCTATACAGCGTACCGCGGCGGACATGTCATGGCCTCCGACGTTGCTCTTCTCGAAAGCGCGGTGCAGGCGCGATTCGCGTGCGACTGGGCGCGCGTGGGCGTTCATCTCACCGGGCGGGGTCTGCGCGGAGCGGAAACCTGCCTCACCGGCGTCCACGAATTGCTCGGCGGCGAATGTCTGGTTGCCGGCCCGGATGGGACCCGCACCGACACGCTCTGGTCGCCATGGGATTTCACGCAGCCCGGGAGAATGCTCCCCATCGAGGACAATGCGCGCCGGCTTCGCGAGCTTGCCGACACATGCACCGCTGCGCGCGCCGCCCCGTTCAAACATGTCCTCGTCATGTTGTCTGGCGGGCTTGATTCGTCGATCCTTGCCGCATCAACCGCGAGGAGCGGCACCCGGCTCAGTGCGATGACGTTCACCACGGGCGACCCGAGCGGTGATGAGCGCCGCTACGCCGAGGCGGTCGCGGCTCACCTCGGCATCCCGCTCATCGCGGCTGAACTCGATCCCGGTACAGTCGATATTACGCGGTCCGCCGCCGCGCATTTGCCGCGCCCTGTTGCGCGCGCGTTCGCGCAGGCCATCCGCGCGTGCAAGCGCCGGGTCGCAAGCGAGATCGGTGCGGATGTCGTCCTCGACGGGGGCGGCGGCGACAATCTGTTCTGTTCGCTGCAATCCGCAGCGCCGCTTGCCGACCGGTTGCGCACCCGCGGCGTTGGCCCCTCGGCATGGCGCACCGCACTTGATATCGCAGCACTGGCGCAGAGCAATGTCGTAACCGTTGCTGCGCATGGTATCGCACGCGCCTGGCTTCGACCGCCAGACTACCGGTGGCAGATGGATACGCGGTTCCTGTCGGACGATATCGCTTCCACCGCAACGGCTGCATCGCATCGCTGGCTGGCTGCGCCGCCCGATATATTGCCGGGACGCGCCGCCCACGTGGCGCTGATGATTGCGGTCGAGAATCTTCTGGAAACATGGCCAGGTCCGCTGGCCGAAATGGCGCCGCTCGTCGCGCAGCCGCTTGTCGAGCATTGTCTTGGAATTCCGAGCTGGCAGTGGATTCATGCCGGTCATAACCGCCGGGCGGCCCGGCTGGCCTTTGCAGACAGACTTCCCGAGGCCATTCTGGCACGCCGCTCGAAAGGCACACCCGATAGCTTTTCTGCTGCGCTCTACGAAACACGTCGCCCGGAGATTTCCGAATTTCTGATGGACGGTGTGCTGGCACGGCAGGGAATCGTTGACCGGGAAGCGCTCGGCCGTGTGCTTGCCGATCCGTCCCCGGTGAAAGGTCATGATCATTTGCGCATTCTGTCAATCGTAGACGTCGAGGCCTGGGCACGCAGCTTTTGACGCGGCACTATCAGCTTCGGCAGATCTGTAGTCAGCGGTCCGCTGATTGGCATGTTGAGTATCACTATCCATGGGTTGATCGGCAACAAATCGCCGATATCATGGCTATCCGCGTCAGCGGCAAACGGGCAGCCTTGACGCCAGAACGCTTGGTCGCCCCCAACCGCGTGGTTCACGATCGAGGCGCAGCTCACTCGAAAACCACTCTTGCATGCTCGCCGTCGCGGATGTCGAGGCCTGGGCGCGCGCCTTCTGACGCCGCGCCCAGGCCCTGAGCGCTTAGGGCTTTTCGTTTGTTTTCTGGCCCTGGCGCATCGCATCCCAGCGGGCATACTGTGCGGTCTTCGCCGGGCTCTCGTCGCGTCTCCCCCGCAGCCAGAAATCGAACCAGTCGAGCGCCCTCTCCCAGGTGGCGCGCCGATGCACGGGTTGCCAGCGGATGTGCCGCTCATCGGGAAACACATACATCTCGACCGGCTTGCCGAGCTCGGTCAACACGGTCCAGACGTCGAGGGCGTGCAGATATTCCCGGTCAGCGAGTTGCAGCAGGATGGGCGTGTCGATACGTGCAGCGTTCTGCACGATCGAGGCCGGTTCCCAGAATTCGGGATTGGGCCGCGTCGCAGGCGGATAACCCTGCGACTGCATCGCGCGTGCCCAGACGGGCCCGCCATAGGTGGCGATTGCACCCGGCTCCATACAGCAGTTGCTCATCGCCGCCGCCGCGAACCGGTCGGAATTGATGAGCGCGAAGGCCGCTGTGCTTGCGCCGTCGCTGAGCCCCGTAATTCCGATACGGGCCGGATCGGCAATGCCCATGTCTATCGCTTTCTGCACACCCGCCTCGACCGACGAGAGCAGACTGCGGCGCTCGGCCCAGTCCGTATTGTTGGTCGCCATGAGTTCGTCGTTGTTCTTCGGCGTGCCCTTGACGGTCGCGAAGAACGGCGGCCGTTCGAAACTGAGCACGGCAAAGCCGCGCGCCGCGAAGGCGTGGACCGGATATTCGTCGCCTGTACCGCCCCTGAGGAAGCCGTCGCTATGGTACTGGACCACGACCATCGGCAATTTCCCGCCCGCGTAGCCCGGCGGTACGACGAGCTCTGCCCACGTCTCGATCCCGACGTTGTTGGAAAAGAAGAGTCTTCGGGAGGTCCCGAGACGGATCGAGGCAAACTCCGGGTTGGGATCGTAGAGCACCGTGACATGGCCGGTGCCCGGGTCAATGGCCACGACCCGGCGCGGGGTGGTTGCGTTTTCGCGTAGGCATATGAGGCGCCCTGCCGCGGCCGTGCACCCCTGCAGCACGTCAGGACCGGCCAGAATCTGCCTCGGATTGTCCTTGCCGGGACGCCACCGCCAGATCGCCATTTCGTTGTTCGCCCTGCCCTGGCTGCGCACAACGAAGAGCGTGTCGTCAATCCAGGTCAGCCCCGTGATCTTTCCCGAACAGATATCCGCTTCGCATGGAATGGCCTTGCCGGCCGCGTCCTCGACATGGAGCATCAGGGGCCCCAGAAAGTCGCGCTTCGCCGACGCCCGCCCTGCCCGCGAGGTTGCGGAAAACATCGAGCCTCCGCCGAGCGTCACATCGGCGCCCAGCTGCGCCGCGTCACCGGCGTCGGCTGCTCGGATGTCGCCGCCTTCGGGCGCTGCCGACAGGACCACCCGTGGATGTTCACCGGTGATCTTCGGAAATGCGCCCGTCGTCGGATTGAAGCGGTCGTCGTAGAGATAGCCCGAACGCCCTTCCTCTGCGATCAGCGCTCGGGTTTCGCGGATCCCCGGGCGGACGCCGACAAGGATGCGCGTGCCGTCAGCCGTCCAGCCGACGGACTCGGCATCATCGGCTGTTGCCGCGACGGCATTGGCACCGCTCCCGTCCGCCGCGACACGCCAGGCCTGCACGCGGCCGTCTACCTTTTTCCGGTAGGCGATCCAGCGCCCGTCGGGCGACCAGACCGGCACGATGAGATCGGGAAAGCCCGGTTCTTCAAGCATGCCGCGCAGAATGTACGACAGCGTGATCAACTCCCCGCCTGTGTCAACGACGCGTGTCCCGCCGCTTGCGACATCGAGAACGACAAGCGCGCGGCAATAGCTGTTCGTGTCCGGGTTCGCGCGATTGATCAGAAAGGCGAGCGAACGGCCATCAGGCGAGACAGAGAGCGGAGTATGGCTTGTGACCATGCTGCCTTCGGGAAGTCCGATATCGCGAAGGCGCAGGAGATCGTCCGGAACGAGCGCGCGCGTGGTCGGCTCGTTGCCATCCCGCGCTGGCACAATGTCCGCACAGGTGGCATCAGCATACGCGGCGCTACAGGACATAAATGCCACAAGCGCTGCCCAAACACTGAAAACGTGGACACCGCTACGCGTCGAAAGCGTGCGAAAGAGACTTACCATGTCTTGCTGACTCCAAGGCTGATGAACCGCCCGACGGCTGAGTAATTCGTCGAGTCGTAGGGCGTGTCGTAGTAGAGCGTCGTCCGGATTGGATCGGGACGCGCGTTGAGGACATTCTCGGCGGCAAGCACAAACTCAAGACCGCCGAGGAGACCGCCGCCACGCGGTGTCTCGAAGCGCAACGCGAGATCGAGCGTTGTCATCCCCTCGACATCATCGGCAGGCATCTGCCGCATGTCGGTAACCCCGCCGGTATAGTTGAGATGCGCGTTCAGCCCGAGTGGCCCCTTGCTCCAGATTGCACCGGCGCGTGCACGCCAGTGCGGCGGGTTGAACAGCCGGCCTGCGAGCGCGACCTCGGGCTGTAGTGCGGTGCGACGCTGCGTGCTTTCGAGCCAGGTCGCGTTGAGCGAAAGGCTGAGCGTGCCTCCGGCAATGGCGGTTTCGTAGCTCGCCAGCGCATCGAGCCCGCGGATCGTCTGATGCCCGGCATTGACGTAGCGGTTGTTGACAATCGCAGTCACCGAAGCCGGATCAAAGTCTCCGCCCGTACTGTTGAAGAAACTGTCCACCGAATCGATCGCGGCATTTACGGCGCCCGCGTCCGGATCGCGCGAAACCAGATCGGCGTAGGCGGGATCGCTGAGCGCCTGCGCCGTTGTCACGATCGGTGTGACGATGCGGTTCCGGTAGCGCGTTTCAAACCAGCCGAACTCAAGCCGTGCGCCTGCAATCGCGGGTTCGAGCACGACCGATGCCGACCAGGTTCGGGCACGCTCGGGTGCGAGCGCAGTGTTGCCGCCGATCAGCAGCAGCGCGGTTGCGCCGGACGTTGCTGTGCCGCCGAGGCGGGTGGCGGGGACCAGCGTGGCCGACGGCGACTGATAGAGCTGCAGGAAGGTCGGCGCACGGAACGACCGGCCCCAGCTGCCCTTCAGCGTCACACCGGCGAGGGGCGCGTAAATGAGGCCGAGCTTGGGCGTCACCACCGTATCGATATCGGGGTAATGCTCGTAGCGCAGCGCGCCGCTGAGGTTCAGGCGGTGGACGCCCGGGATGGCCATGGCCGGCGCGACGAACGGCAGATTGAGTTCGGCGTAGGCAAAGTTGCTGTCGCGCGTTTCGTCAATGTCGAGCTGCGGTGCGAGCGCACGGCGCAACTCGAATGCATTCTGCCGGTAGCCGCCGCCGACCGCGAGACGTGCACTGCCGCCGGGCAGCGAAAACAATGGTCCGTCCGCGGCAAGTTCGATCGACGTCGCGGAATTGCAATAGCAATTGGGGCCGTTCAGCAGCACGCTATCGCCAAGGATGTTGGCGATCGTGAAATGCACGCGGTCCTCTCCGTACATCGTGGAGAGGCCGGCGCGCCAGCTGCCGAGATCAACCTTGAGCGCGGGCGCGATCGCGAAGGACGTGCTCCGCGTACGGTTTTCCGCGCGGCTCACGTCGAGGTCACCAGCCGTGTTCAGCGGGAAGATCGATGCCTTCCAGCGCTTGTTGTAAAGCGCATCGAAGGCGAGCGTGACCTTGTCCCCGATCGCCTGATACCCGCTCACAAGCCCGTTGTGGTGCTTGAGAAACGGAAACAGCGTCACACCCGGTGTGACGCCCGCGGCATAGCTGCGCTGCCGCGCGACGATCGGCGAGATGCGCGAGAATTCGTAGGCGCCCATGAGACCGCCGCTGTCCCAGGTGCGGCCGGCCAGAAGCCCGTACTGCTGCTGCCCGTTGCCGCCGTCGGTCGATGCGCCCCAGCGCGCCCGCGTGCGAAGGCCGTCGAAATCGCTGCGTAGAATGATGTTTGCCACCCCCGCGACGGCATCCGAGCCGTAGAGCGCCGATGCGCCGTCCGCGACGATCTCGATGCGGTCGACGGCATCGAAGGGAATCGCCGAGATATCGACGCTCTGCAGCGCCGATGAATAGGACAGCCGGTGGCCATTGAGGAGCGTCAGCGTGGCATCGCTGCCAAGCCCGCGCAGGTTGAGCGACGCGCCGCCGCCGATGTCGACGCCGCTGGCTTCGGGCACATTGTTGCCGATGCCCGGGTTCTGCCCGCCCCCGAAATTCTGCGGCAGCGCCCGCATCGCGTCGGCGAGACCCGCTTGCCCCGCCGCGCGCATCCGGTCGGCGCTGACCGCGATGACCGGCGAGGCAATGGGCGCACCGCGAATGCGCGTTCCCGTGACGACGATCGGTTCCTTGTCGCTCCCGCCTGCAGCCTCGACGCGGCGGACCACGAGTGCGCCGTTCGCGCGCTCTGCGACAAGCCCCGTTCCTGCGAGCAGTGCGCGGACGGCGGCATCGGGGGCGTAGGCGCCGCGTAGTGCCGGCGCCGCGAGCCCCTCGACGAGTGCGGCCGGCGCGATAATTTCGGTGCCCGACCGCGTTCCGATTTCGCCGAGCGCAGCACCAAGCCCCTGCACGGGCATATCATAGATCTGCGCGTCCGGTCCCTGCGCGAGCGCCGATGCGCTGCCCGCCAGCAACCAGAGTGCGATCAGGCCCCGCCTCACGGCATTTTTCTGCCGTTTCCTCTGCGTCATTTCTTCCTCCCTGTGGACGCCTCGGGATGAAGCGTTCAGGGCGGTTGACGCCGGGGGCGACAAACCCCCTACGCGATTTTCAGAAAGATCGCGCTTGCAGCCGGACAATCCCGCCCGGTTCGCGAACGACCGCAAGGTCGAGCGTCGCGGCGAGCTTGTCGGCGAGGCGCGGGTCGCCAAGGCGCATGGTACCTGACACCCTGAGCGCGCCCAGCGCCGGATCGGCCAGTTCGATGCGAGCACCCGGCGACCGGTTGGCCTCTGCAACAAGCTGGGCAAGCGGCAGGCGCTGCGTCACCACAAGGCCCTCGGTCCAGCGCGCGGTGTCTGCAAGAGCAGGTCTGATTCCTGCGCTCCCGTCCTTCGCTACAATACGCTCGCCCGGGTTCAGCGTCGCAGGCTTCGATGCGTTCGCCGCGCTGACATCGACCACGCCTTCCAGGAGCGTCACTTCAGCGCCGGTATTACCCGCCTCGACGTCGAACACGGTGCCCCGCGCGACGACGCGGGTGCCGGCGGCGAGCACGACGAAGGGCCGCCTGGCATCATGCGCAACAACAAACCGTGCCCGGCCACGATCCAGCCGGATCCGGCGCTCGGCGCCTGAATATTCCACGGCAAGCGCGCCGCCGCCGTCCAGAAGCACTGACGAGCCGTCAGCGAGCCCCCATGCCCGCCGTTCATCGTTGGCGCTCGCAAGCGCAAGAATGTTCGCGGGGGCCTGTTCGGGCAGGACGGGCGATCCGGCCGACAACAGGCTGACGCCAAGCAGGAGGAGCGCGATCGCCGCAGCGGCTGCCAGTGGTTTCCAGCGCGCGGATGTTTGCCTGCCTGGCGGCTTATTCCGAAGGCTGCTGCGGCCGGCCGTGTTCCAGACCTGCTCGATCTCGCGGTAGGCCCTCGCGTTTTCGGGATCCGCGTACCAGGCCTCGAACCCTGCGCGGTCATCCGCGGCTTCGGCGCCGCGCATGCGCGCATACCAGTCGCTTGCCTCGGCAACGCGCGCGTCGCCGTCCACGGACCGGGGCGTCACTCCGCCTTGCCCAGTTCGCGGTGAAGCGCGCGCAGCGCGAGCGAAATATGCTTCTCGACGGTTTTGACGCAAACGCCCATGCGCGCCGCGATCTCGGGGTAGGTCAACTCCTCGAAACGATGGGCCATGAAAATCTCGCGCGTTCGTTCAGGGAGCGCCAGAATAGCAGCATCGATACGGCGAAGCATATCCCGCGCTTCGAGCCGCGCGTGTGGATTTTCTGTCGCCGGGATTTCCTCAATGTTGACGGTGGACGGCTCGCCCTTCCGCGCCCGTTGGCGCGCGGTATCCTGCAGCAGATTGCAGGCGATCCGCGTCAGGTAGGCGCGAGGTTCGTCAAGGGTGGGCTGCGCGTCTGTCGAGCGGCCCAGAAAACGCGCAAATACGCTCTGGACGAGATCCTGAACCATGTCGGCCTGCCTGGTCCGGCGGCCAAACAAACGGCCGAGACGCGGGGCCTCTTCGCGATAAAGCGCCGCGACGTCGGGCGCTTTCGACTCTGCGACACGCGCATGAAATTCATCATCGGCAGGATCTGCCGAACTCCAGAGGTTCAGCTGCATTGCGCGCAGCCGGTTTCCCGCCTGCCCTCCCCGTCCTGACGCTGCCTTGCCACGACCCGATGCCTCCCTTGCGAGGCACGGCGGAAAGCCGGGTGATGAGAACATGCTTGAGGCATGCGTCAGCGCCTTTAGTCCCGGAGGACCTGTACATACGCGCCAACCACCCGGCAGAATTCCGGCTTTTGAACTCAAGCGAGGTTCTCACGCCTCGGCGCTGCAGTAGCAGTCAGCGCCGGTTCAGGATAAATCAACGACTTTGAATTGCAATATTAAAAATAAACACTCTTGGCAAAACAACTCCAAGTTAAAAACTGACGCAAGCAAGTTCACAATTTTTCTGCAGTTTATTTTTTCCATACACCTCCATGCATCGACACAGCGACGACTCCGACCGCCTTCTCTCGACTTTGCTTGTCAATAATGGCAACCTTCGCGTGAACGGCAGCCCTACATTTTAGATATGCGATTTCCGATCCTCAAACGCTTCAGGCTACACGGGGGTATCGGCTGCAGACCCATAAGAGGCTGTTTGACGCCCATAATCACGCGTTCCGCATGCTGGGCGGCGTTCCGCGCCGGGGGATCTACGACAATTGGAGTGGGCCCCTTGGGTCGGACACGCGGAATGAGATTGTTTGACCTTGTTCGCAGCACACAGCGTGCGAGAAGCGCGCCTACATCCGCGATCGCCGGCCCAGCGGTATATCCATCGAGCGGGGCTGCCAGCTGATGAAGATCGCCCGCTCGACCTGCTACCGCGAGCCGCCGCCAAGCCTTTCCGAGGCTGAACTACTCGATGCGATCAAGGCGATCTGCGATGAGTTCGAGGCTTATGGCTGGCGCCGCGTGCGCGCGGCCCTCCGACACCAGGGCATCGTTGCCAACCACAAGCGCATCCGTCGCCTGATGCGCGAGCATGATCTGCAGCCGCGCCGTCGGCGGCGCTATATCGCCACCACTGACAGCGCTCATGACCTGCCGATTTTCCCGGATCTGGCCAAGGCACTCGTGCTGACCGGCCCTGATCAACTCTGGGTTGCCGATCTCACCTATGTCGCGATCACCGGCGGCTTTGCTTACGTCGCCATCATCCTGGATGCCTGGTCACGCAAGGTGGTCGGCTACGCGATCGGCCGCTCGATCGACGCCCGCCTCGCCATGGCGGCGCTCAAGGTCGCCCTTGAGAGCCGCAGGCCACCGCCCGGTCTCATTCACCATTCGGACCGCGGATCGCAATACGCGGCTCGAGCCTACCGCGAGATCCTGACAGCACACGAGGTTGCTGGATCGATGAGCCGGCGCGGCAATCCGTACGACAACGCAAAGGCGGAAAGCTTCATGAAGACGCTCAAGGTCGAGGCCGTCTACCCGATGGCATTCGAAACTTTCGAGGACGTAACCGCCTCACTTCCGCGCTTCATTGATCACGTGTACAACCAACGTCGCCTGCATTCCGCACTAGACTACCTCAGCCCCGCGCAGTTCGAGGAGCATCACGCCCGCGCCATGGTCAAATCAGCCGCATAATCTCTGTCCGACCCAAGGGGCCCACTCCAACAACCGGACCACTTCTCAGCAACAACAAACATTCCCGGCACCTTTCGGCTCAAAGTCCCGGCGTTCCGTCGATATACCCTTCGAAGGCATAATCGTTGAGGAACTGGCGGCGCCACAGATATCCCCGATCGACCTCACTCAATTCGGCTTCATCGCAAATAGTGTCCCATAGCTGCGTGATCATCCCGACCTGGTCCTTGATCAGACGACGGGCCTCGCGATCGCTCAGCAGAAAGTTCGATGCAGACAGGCGGCAGCTTTCGAGGAGGCTGCGCTTGTCCTCCCCATGCACCAGCATCGCCTGATTGGCCTCCCGACCGCTACGCGGTTGCGGGCAGATATCGTATGCCTTCGTAAGCGTAAGATGTGCACCATCCCAAAAAGCTGCATGGTTGCGGGCATGATCGTCAGTGTTGCCCGTCAGCACATTAAAGACCAGCCGGCCGAACAGCTCGCGCAGTGTGACCTGCGGATTGGTAAAGCGCGCGCGCACCATCTCGGCGAGATCGCCATAGCTTGCATAGCGGGCCTGCATTTCGCCAAGCCCGAACATCGTCAGGGCAGAGACCATCGCGCGGCGCGTCCACCCCTTCCCGCTCCCTTCACGGTCAAAGCGGCGCACCAGAAGAACGTCCTTGCCGTTGGCCTTCGTCAATCGAACGGACGCGACGTCCAGTCCCACCTCGGCCGCCAGGCGCATCGCAACGAACTCCGCCTTTACGATAGCCATTGTGTCGTTGGTTGCCGAGAACTTGGCAATAAGCTTGTCCTTGCCGTCCTGTATCAAAGCCTTGGGACGTGCGCCTCCGATGGAACTGCCATGGAATAGCGCCTTGTCGAGTGTTGGCGGAACCGGCTCGCCCCGCTCCACCCGTTCGGCCGCTTCCAACAGTTCTTCAAGAGTCGCGCGGTCGTGCTCGCGAGGCTGATACCGTTCCGCTGAAGTCTGAAAATCGAGAGCGCCGATACGGTCGGATCCCGAATTCAGCATGAATGTCAGTTCATCGAACTCGACATTGCGCGCCGCTTCGCCGCCCAGGCCCGTCAGCCGATTGATGATGACCCGGCGGCCCCACGCATCGGGCGCGCCGTCTCGCAGGCACCCGGCCATATCAAGCGGGGCTTCGGGAACGATCCTGCCGCGCTGGAGGGGCAACTCGGGTAAATAGATCGGTATCGCGTCGATGCGTTCCAGATAGGAACGACCATAGTTGAAGACATAGAGACCGTCCTCCAACGCGATCCGACCCGCAACCACGGGTTCAAGCGTATCCGGCAACCATATCCACACAAAGGCTTCGGTGGCTGTCGGGATGGGCACGTAAGCAGTGCCATTCGCCGCAGCAGGGCGAAACCGGTCAGAAGTCATCTTTCACCGTCTTCCTCGGGGCCCGTACCGACCGGGGAAGAAGTGCCAGTTTGTCGTTGACCCGCGAAATCTCGGGAGCAAGCCGTGAAGGTTCATCGACGAAGAGCGGCAGACCCACCAGTGTTGCCGCCTCGAACACCAGTCCGATTTCTACCTTGGGATGACCCTTTTCGATTAATTGCAGCGTGCTGCGAGCGATGCCGACCCGGGCTGACAGGTCAGCCTCTGACATCTTGCGCTGTTTGCGTGCAAGACGAATGAGCCCACCCATCATGGTCAACGCTTCGCGCGTTATGCGAGAATAAGTGCGAGTATGCTCTTTCACAAAAAATGACCGTTATATCGTCCATAAAATGACTTTACGACTTCTATAACGGTCAATATCACTGCTGGCGTTAAAAATCAACGGGATATCCTCAGTCCAAAAAAACCTTACAAAGCATTGTAACGGCCATTGTCGAGGGGTCAGGGTTGCCGACAGAGGCGCGAGCCGGTTGGCCAGTGTCAGACGGAAGTGCACATGTCAGAGGTGATGTTTCCCCGTTTCGGTGGACACGGGTTCAGGCCATTTGTCGTTCGGCCTGTTCGGGGGTTCTATAACCAATGGCGGAGTGGATGCGCCGTCGATTATAATAGCCTTCGATATAAGCGAAGAGATCCCTGCGGGCCTCTTCGCGAGTAGTCCATCGCCGCTGGTGGACGAGTTCGACCTTGAGGGTGTGGAAGAAGCTCTCCCTCGGCGTATAGCGCGACGATCTGGATGAGAGGCGCGCGTCAATCAGGATGAGAACAGATTGTCGCGGCGAGACGTTTGTGCCGGTTCTGATTGTCGCTGACAAGGCCTATTCGGCGGCTTGATTGTCGCGCGGCGACATTTCCCCGACGGTCTTGATTGTCGCGTAGGTTGGAGGTCTTCCGGCGCGTGATTGTCGCTGGAGGGCCGAGCGCCGTCGGTAGCTCTCGACATTCATTTCGAAGATCGTGGCGTGGTGGACGAGGCGGTCGACCGCGGCGAGCGTCATGGCGGGATCGCCGAACGTTTCATGATGCTGCTTTCCTTGAAGGGATCATACTGCAATTTGGCGCTGTGAGCGCCTTTATTTGCTGGACGGTCAGGTCCACCTGCCACGGCTGTCCCTTCTTTAGTTGCCGACCCTGAAGCTTACCGCGTTTCAGCCATTTGAACACCGTCTGCTCAGTGACGCCGAGCGCGGTCGCGGCACCTTGGATCGAGTAGCTGCCATCCGGCCAACGGGGCGGATTATGCTCGACGCCGTTGATCTTTACGGTGGGGATATTCCAGCGCTGGCGCAACAGGTGCACCGTGTTGTGGTCGAACAGCCCGTCCAGGCTGTTCCGCAGACCCTCTGTGTTGAGCGCGGTAGCGACCTCGGCGTCCATCATGCCAGCGGCGTTGAGCTCTTGGATCCGCTGTTCTAGCACGTCGGCATGAGCAGCTTCAGCATAGGATTGAGTGCGCCGCATGACCCAGTGTTCGGTCGCTGCGCCCGTCTGCCAGATGATGCGGATCCACACCATGCCTTTCGCCCGCCGCTGATCTAGAATGACCTTGTCGATCACGAGGCGGAGCATCGCCTTGCGTTCGCTGTTCTCGATTCTTTCCCAAAGATCAGGCAGGTCGATGCCGAACGCTGCGATACGGGCGCGATCGTCGGCATTCAACGCAACGGTTTGCTCCGTCTTCCACCGCCGATAGTCCTGCTCGACCTTTTCGACCTCACGCAGCTTGCTTTCCCAGATGCTTTCGAGCGAACGGGCAACGAGGCGGTTTTCCGGCTCGACCGCGTCATATTGGCGCCGGGCACGCTCGCATTCATATTCGGCGCGTTCGCGCTTGAGTGTCCATTGCCGTTCGAGTCCATGGACGTCCGCGTCGATGGCGTCGAGCGCGGCCAACGCGATGGCGAGTTGGTCAGGGGTGAGCGCTGCAAGGAACTGCCGTTCGACCTCAGCCTCAACCCGCGGCGCACGCACCTCTTGGCAATATTGGCCGACGCAGGTCGCTCGTTCGGAACGGCACCGATATACCGGATGGTTGCTGTCAGGGCCAGAGTAGTTGAGTGCCATGCGCCGTCCGCAACTGCCACACATCGCTATACCCTGCAGCAGCGCCTTTCCCTTCCGAGGCATGCCACGATGCCCGGCTTTGAAGTTGCCGACATTGTCCGTGAGCTTGTCGCTGATCGCCATATGCGTCTCCCAACTGATATACGCTGGATGAGCATTCTGGATGCAGACTTCCCACTGTTCGCGCGGAACAGCGCGCGTCGGGTTCTTGGCCCCCTCGCTTCGCTTTTCGGGCGCAGCACACCGGCGTCCGTAGACATAGGCTCCCGCATAGACAGGGTTTTTCAGGATACTGCGCACACGCGCATCGGTTGCATCGCGCCAGGCTATTTCGTGTGGCGCCGGTCCCTTCAACGGCCTGACCGGCAGGGCAAGATCGGCCTGGCGCAGATAGCGCACTACCGCCTTTGCGCTTCCCAGGCGCATGAAGCTGTCGAACACAAGTCTGATGCGCTCCTGAACCTGGGCGTCGGGATTGAGCATGATCCCTCCGGCGGGCGCGTAGATTAGCCCTGCCGGAAGCGGGATACGCAGTTCGCCGCGCGCCGCCTTCTGCCGTTCCCCCGTGTGCAGGCGCATGCGGATCTGATGCAGCTCAGCCTCGCTCATGATCCCCGATAGACCCAACAAAAGCCGATCATGGTAAAGTCCGGGATCATATATTCGTTCGCTGTCGGCGATGAGAACGCTGAACATCGAGCAGAGCTGAAGCAGTTGATGCCAGTCACTGTTGTTGCGTGCGAGGCGCGACGCGTCGTAGCTCAGAACGAGACCGGCGTGACCCAAGCCAACTTCAGCGATTAGGCGTTGGAAGCCGTATCGGTGCTGAGCCTCCGCACCGGATTTCCCCAGATCGTCGTCGATGATCTCGACCCGTTCGCGCGGCCAGCCAAGGCCAAGCGCGCGGTCGACAAGCCGATACTGAAGCGCCGTGCTTTCCTGGTGATGGCGGATCTGGCCGACGCTCGACTGACGGACATAGACATAGGCCAGCTTGGCCTGTTGCGTGGTGCTTATCCGTTCATCTACGGCATAATCTCTCAACATCGGTGTCACCGCGTAGCGGGCAGTTGGGCGCGAGCACAAAGCCTGCGCTATCGTCGCCGCCAGCTGACGCTGGATTGCTGGCGGCAGGCTCGACCATATCTGGATCTTTGGCCGTCTCCGGGGAGAACTGATGTTCACTCTGGCATTCCTCGTCCTGTGATGAACGGCGCAACGCCTCTGCCAGCGCAACGACTCGCATGAGGATGGAGCCTGAGACCAACGGCGCGGATTTCGAGTCAGGCGGAGCGGTAGCCAGATCGGTGACGGAGCGAAGGATGTTTCGCCGCCCGCCATGCGGCACCCGGATAGTCACCCACGCCGGCCCGCGATCAGACACCAGCTTCAGAACTTCGAACCGCTCGCCGAAGAGCGGATGCTGAGGGCACGTCACCGTTACATGGCGGATCAGCCCGTCGATATCAGGGGTATCACTGGATGGTTGGCTCCCCGAAGACGCTCCCCCATTCGCCCACCGAGCGGTTGGAGGTGATCAGCATCGAGCGGCGCTCGTAGCGGGCGCTGATCAGCTCGAACAGCACCGAAGTTTCGGCCTGATCCTTGGTAACATAGGCAAGATCGTCGAGGACCAGCAGGTGATATTTGTCGAGCTTGGCGATGGCGGCTTCGAGCGCGAGCTCGCGGCGCGCGACCTGGAGTTTCTGAACGAGGTCGGAGGTGCGGGCGAACAGCACGCGCCAGCCATTTTCGATGAGGGCCAGGCCGATGGCAGCCGCCAGATGCGACTTGCCGCCGCCGGGCGGGCCGAACAGGATCAGATTGGCGCCCTTCTCGAGCCAACCGTCGCCTGCGCACATGGCGGTCACCTGCGCACGCGAGATCATCGGCACGGCGTCGAAGGCGAAGCTTTCGAGCGTCTTGCCCGGTGGCAGCCGCGCTTCGCCAAGGTGCCGTTCGATCCGGCGCCGGTCGCGTTCGGCGATCTCATGCTCGGCAAGGGCGGCGAGTAGCCTGGCGGCGGGCCAGCCTTCCTTGTCGGCGCGCTCGGCGAAGTCTGGCCATACCAGCTTGATCGCCGGCAGGCGCAGGTCGTTGAGGATGAGGGTGAGGCGCTGGGCGTCGATTGCCTGGGTTGCCTTGGTCATGCGGCTTCTCCCATCAGCAGGACATCATAAGTGCTCAGGGGCGCGAGCTGGACGACCACATCGGGCAGCGCCGCCGGATTGGGGGCGAAGCGCTCTCTGAGCGCGGCGATGTCGGGCAGACGGCCGGCGGCAAGATCGGCGCCAAGCAGATCGGCGAGCTCGGCCTCGCAAGCACGCTCATGTGCCATTGCCAGCAGTTCGACCATCATCCGGCAGGCGGCGCGTTCGGGCAATGCCTCGATCAGCCTCTCGAAGGTCCGGGCGTAGGCCTCGCGCGGGAAGAGCTGATCGCGATAGACCAGCTTCATCAGCGCCATCGGCTTGCGGCGCAGGCTGTGGATCACATGATGGTAATCGACGACATGGCCGTGCGCGCCGTTGCCTCTCGAGCGTCCGCGCGGCAGCGTCATGAGATGGGTGCCGCCGATGAACAGGTCGAGCCGGTCGTCGTAGAGCCGGACCCGCAACCGGTGCCCGATCAGCCGCGAAGGCACGGTGTAGAACACTTTCCTCAGCGTGAAGCTGCTGGTCGAAGTGACGGTGACGATGACTTCCTCGTAATCGCTGGTGCGCCGGTCGGGCAGCGGTTGCAGTGTCGCGCGCTCGGCGTCGATGCGGGCCGCATTGCGCCGGTTCTTGGCCGCCACGATCTCGTCGATGAAGCGGCGGTAGGCGGCGAGATCATCGAAGTCGCGCGACCCGCGCAGCAGCAGCGCGTCGCGGACCGCCGCCTTCAGGTGACCATGGGTGCTCTCGATCCCGCCATTCTCGTGGGCCCATTCTCGTGGGCGATGCCGCGGTTGTTGCGGGTCGGCGTCATGCCATAATGCTGGCACAGCGCGTCGTATCGCGTGGTCAGGTCCGCCCGGGCCTGCGTATCAAGGTTGCGGAACGCGGCCGACAGGCTGTCGCTGCGGTGCTCTCCACGTGCGCCGCCCAGCGCGGGAGTGTCAGTAATTTTGTGCGCGAGGTCGGTTTCGTTCATCAGACCATGAACCTGTCGCCGAAGAGGATGGCGAACTGGGTTTTGGCCTCGAACCACTCGCGCGGCGGCCGTTTCCATTCCTCGGCCGCGTGATTGAGGACGAGGTATAGCAGCTTCATGGCTGCCTCGTCACCGGGGAAGTGCCCGCGCTCGAACTCCATAGCATGATTTCACACGCGGGGTCTTGTCGATCTCATCCGTGGTGTAGATGATCCGCCGGATCGGCGCGCTGAACGCGAAGAAGGGGATCACCTGCTGCCAGTGCCGGCGCCAGCTTTGCGCGATAGCCGGGTATTTCTGACCCCAGGGCCCTTCCTCGAAGGCCTCCAGCGCGGCCAGGCCTGCCTCGGCATTTTCGGCGCGATAGACGCTCCTGAGCGCCTGGGCGATCGCCTTGCGGTCTTTCCAGGAGGCGAAGCTCATCGAGTTGCGGATCAGATGCACGATGCATATGTGGACGGCCCCCTCCCTACAAGATTGACGGGCATAACTTTGAACCGATCGCTTGCGATCATATGTCCGGCCTCTGCGTATGCGGTCGCACATGACCGCGGGCCAAGATGGTTTCCGCTACGCGAGTTCCAAACAAGTCTGCGACCTTTGCCGGCCTGTGCATCGTACGGATTACCTCGCGTTTCGGATCGATCGGTCACCATCTGCTCGTTTCTTGCAAGTTCGGGCATCAGCTCAGCACGGCAGCCTTCTATAATTGCTCGCCGCGACTGGCAGATCTTTATGCCGTTCGGACATGAGCCGGTTGCATGCCACGGGCTCTGTATTCTTCGCCCGTCACCATCAGCTTCCATGCGACACGGGCGATTTTGTTGGCCAGCGCCACAGCCACCAGCTTTGGCGGCTTGCGCTTGAGTAGGTTCACGAGCCAGGGCGAAGCGTTCTTGCCGCGTCCGTCTCGAACGTGCCGGAGGAGAGCTGTCGCTCCGGCCACGAGCACGCTTCGTAAAACTTCATCGCCGGCACGGGTAATTACGCCGAGCCGGACCTTACCGGCGGTTGAATGATCCTTCGGTGTTAAGCCGAGCCATGCAGCAAAGTGCCGACCCGACTGGAAGCCTTTGGGTGCTGGCATCTTCATGACGAGCAGCGATGCGCCGATCGGACCGACGCCAGGAATTTTCGCCAGTCGCCGGCTGCATTCGTCGGCCCGGTGCCAAGCCATCAACCTCTCTTCAACACGGTCGATCTCAACCTGTAAGTGTCCGTATTCTCGCGCATGGAGGGCGAACAGTTCTCGAGCGAGTTCCGGTAACGTCTCATCGGCTGCGATACGCTCGAGGAGCGGCTCCACTTTAGATATTCCTTGGGCCGCGCTCAGCCCGAACTCAGCTGCATAACCCCTTATGGCATTGGCGAGTTGCGTGCGATTGCGAATCAACTGATCGCGCACGCCTACCAACATCAATGCGGCCTGACTGTCGACGCTCTTTATTGGGACAAATCGCATCGTCGGTCGGCTCATCGCCTCGCAAAGCGCTTCAGCATCGGCAGCGTCATTCTTGCCGCGCTTTACGTACGGTTTAACATACTGTGGCGGAATGAGTTTCACCTCATGTCCGAACGATTGCAGCAACCTGGCCCAATGATGGGATCCACCGCATGCTTCGATCGCTACAACAGTTGGTGGTAGTTTCTCGAAAAAGGCGATCATCTCCTTGCGCCGCAGCTTTTTGCGCAGCACGGGCTCCTCAGTCGCGTCGACGCCATGCAATTGAAAGACGTGCTTTGACGTGTCCATTCCGATGCGGGTAATCTGTTCCACGGACGGTCTCCTTCGCTTGAGAATCTGCAACGACCTCATTCTGGCACATCGATGCCGTATTGGGGGCCGTCCACTCCAACAGGTCTGGACCACCGTCTGCGGGAACACGGCGCTGGTATTTGGCGATCAACTTGGGATCGAACGTGCCCGACCGGTCGCGCGGAATGTCCAG
>NZ_JACHNZ010000044.1 GCF_014199685.1 Sphingosinicella soli
TGGCGCTCCCATGGAGTATCTGTCCCATAGCGCATCCTTCCATTGCTGGCTGAATAATGCACCATCAAAGCCTGGGATCAAACACCTAGGGTGTGCGGGGCCTAGGGTGTGCAGGCCTAAACGCTCGTCTTGAACGGCGTGAAGTCGGTCTCGCGGTCGTAGACGTCGAGGCCTTCGCGGCGCTTCAGAAAGCCGACCACAGCGTAGGTCACAGGTGTCAGGATCGCCTCCCAGCTCACCTTCAGCACCCACTGCGTGATGAGCACCTTGATGACGAGGTCGTTCGTCCACCCCGCCGCGCCGAGGAACGCCAGCGGGTAGAAGATCAGGCTGTCGACGCCCTGCCCCGCCATGGTGCTGCCGATGGTGCGCATCCAAAGATGCTTGCCCTTGGTCCACACCTTCATCTTCGCCATCACGTAGGAGTTGGTGAATTCGCCCGCCCAGAAGGCGACGATGCTGGCGAAGACGATGCGCGGCACCTGCCCGAACACCGCCTCGTAGCTCGCCTGCCCCGTCCAGTCGGCGGCGGGCGGAAGCGCCACCACCACCCACGCCATGAACGCCATGAAGATCATCGCGGCGAACCCCGCCCAGATGCAGCGCCGCGCCCGCGCGTAGCCGTAGACTTCCGTCAGTACGTCGCCGATCACATAGCCGACGGGGAAGAACAATATGCCCGCGCCGAACGGCCAGTCGCCGATGCCCGGAAGGTCGATCACGGCCACTTTCCCGGCGCCGAGCACGTTCGAAAGCAGCAGGATCGTAACGAACGCCGCCATCATGTAGTCGAAGTAGCCCAGCGGGCGCCCGTGCAGCGCCTGCGCCTCCACGGCCTGAGGTGCATGAACATCGTTCACAGTTTGTTCCTCATGTGCTACAGGCCCCCATGCGCTCCGATTCGCCGCTCCGCTGGCTGTTTCTCGATCTGAACAGCTATTTCGCCAGTGTCGAGCAGCAGTTGCAGCCGGCCCTGCGCGGCAAGCCCGTCGTCGTCGCGCCGGTGGATACCGACACGACGAGCGCCATCGCGGCGAGCTATGAGGCGAAGGCCTTCGGCATCCGCACCGGTACGCCCATCTGGGAGGCGAAGCGGCTGTGCCGCGACCTGATCGTCACGCCCGCGCGCCACGGTGCCTATGTCGAGTATCACAACCGCATCGTCGCGGAGGTGGAGCGGCACATCCCCGTCACCAAGGTCTGCTCGATCGACGAGGTCGCCTGCCGCCTGATGGACAACGAGAACGACCCGGCGTTCGTCCGCGATCTGGCGCGGCGCATCAAGGCGGGCATCGCCGCGCGGGTCGGCGAATATCTCAAATGCTCGATCGGCGTCGCGCCGACGCGCCTCGTCGCCAAGATCGCGTGCGACATGCAGAAGCCCGACGGCCTCACCGTCATCGAGGCGCACGAACTGCCCGAGCGGCTTTACGTGCTGAAGCTCATCGACATCCCCGACCTCATCGCGCGCGGCCCCAAACGCGCGGGCGAGGCGTGGGGCGCAGTGAACGGCGACCGGCTCTGGTGGACCCTCACCGGCCACGAGGTGCCGGACGTGGAAACGCAGCACCGCTCGATCGGCCACAGCCAGGTGCTTTCGCCCGCGAAGCGCGACCTTGCCGCCGCGTTCGCCACCGCCCGCCGCCTGTGCCTGAAGGCCGCGAGCCGCCTGCGCCGCGAAGGCTACGCCGCGCGCAGCCTGCTGCTCCACGCCCGGCTGGAGGACGGCGGCAAGTTCGCCGCGCACCAGCGCCTGCCGATGACGCAGGACAGTTTCAGCTTCCTGCGCGAACTGAACGCCCTCTGGTCCCGCCTCGCCGCGCAGAATACGCGCATCCGCATGGTCGGCGTCACGCTCGCCGAGATCGCCCCGGCGGGCCATGAACAGGGCGCGCTCTTCGACCGCGACGACATCGATCACGCCCTCGCCCGCGAGGCGCGCGGGCTCCGCCTTAGCGAGGCGATGGACAAGGCAAACGCGAAGTTCGGCCGCAATGCCGTCACGCTCGGGCCGCTGATCGGCGGCCGCATCGATCAGGTCGGCGCCAAGATCGCCTTCCACCGCATCCCCGACATGGCCGAGTTCCACGAATAGGCGCTGGAACCGGGCGCGCCGCCTCGCTATGAGCGCGGCCATGACCGATATCATCACGCCCGAGATCGTCGCCGAGCACGGCCTGACGCCAGACGAGTACGAAACCATCCTCGCCGCGATGGGCCGCGCGCCCAACCGCACCGAGCTCGGCATCTTCTCGGTGATGTGGTCGGAGCACTGCTCCTACAAATCCAGCCGCATCCACCTGAAGACGCTGCCCACCGAAGCGCCGTGGGTGATCTGCGGCCCCGGCGAGAACGCGGGCATCATCGACATCGGCGACGGCGACGCGGCAATCTTCAAGATGGAAAGCCACAACCACCCTTCGTTCATCGAGCCCTACCAGGGCGCGGCGACGGGCGTGGGCGGCATCCTGCGCGACGTCTTCACCATGGGCGCCCGCCCGGTCGCGAACCTGAACGCGCTGCGCTTCGGCGCGCCCGACCACGCGAAGACCCGCCACCTCGTCGCGGGCGTCGTCCATGGCATCGGCGGCTACGGCAACTGCGTGGGCGTGCCCACGGTGGGCGGCGAGGTGAACTTCCACCCGGCCTACAACGGCAACATCCTCGTGAACGCCATGACGGTGGGCGTCGCGAAGACCGACAAGATCTTCTATTCGGCCGCCGCGGGCATCGGCAATCCGGTGGTCTACGTCGGCTCCAAGACCGGCCGCGACGGCATCCACGGCGCCACCATGGCGAGCGCCGAGTTCACCGACGATTCGGAAGAGAAGCGCCCCACCGTTCAGGTCGGCGACCCGTTCACCGAAAAGCTGCTCATCGAAGCCTGCCTCGAGCTGATGGCGTCCGACGCGATCGTCGCGATTCAGGACATGGGCGCGGCGGGCCTCACCTCCTCGTCGGTGGAGATGGCGTCGAAGGGCGGTGTCGGCCTGGAGCTCAATCTCGACGCCGTGCCCTGCCGCGAAACCGGCATGATCCCCTATGAAATGATGCTCTCCGAAAGCCAGGAGCGCATGCTGATGATCCTGAAACCCGGCCGCGAGGGCGAAGCCGAGGCGATCTTCCGCAAGTGGGAGCTCGATTTCGCCGTGATCGGCACGGTGACGGAAACCGGCCGCCTCGTGCTGAAATTCAAGGGCGAAACCGCCGCCGACATCCCGCTCGCGCCGCTTGCGGACAACGCCCCGCTCTACGACCGCCCGCACGTGGCAACGCCGAAGCGCGCGCCGCTGACCGGCGTGCCCGAAAGCGCCGACCTCGCGGCCGATCTCGTGACGCTGATCGGCTCGCCCGACATCGCCAGCCGCCGCTGGGTTTGGGAACAGTACGACCACATGGTCGGCGCCGACACCGTGCAGCGCCCCGGCGGCGACGCCGCTGTCGTGCGCGTCCACGGCACCAAAAAAGCCCTCGCCATCACGACGGACTGCACGCCGCGCTACTGTTTCGCGGACCCGTTCGAGGGCGGCAAGCAGGCGGTCGCCGAAGCCTACCGCAACCTTTCGGCGGTCGGCGCGACGCCGCTCGCGATCACCAATTGCCTCAACTTCGGCAACCCGCAGCGCCCCGAAATCATGGGGCAGTTCGTCGGCTGCGTTTCGGGCATGGGCGCGGCGAGCAAGGCGCTCGACTTCCCCGTCGTCTCGGGCAACGTCAGCCTCTACAACGAAACGAACGGCGTCGGCATCCTCCCCACCCCCGCGATCGGCGGCGTCGGCCTGCTGCAGGATTACGAAACGAGCGCGACGATCGCCTTCAAAGGCGCGGGCGAGCCGATCTGGCTGATCGGCTCGCGCGCGGAAGGCCACCTCGGCCAGTCGATCTGGCTGCGCGAAATCCACGGCCGCGAAGACGGCCCGCCCCCGCCCGTCGATCTCGACGCAGAGCGCAAGGCCGGCGAATACGTCCGCGCGCTGATCGCAGAGGGCAAGGCAACCGCCGTCCACGACATCTCCGACGGCGGCCTCCTCGTCACCGTGACGGAAATGGCGCTCGCGGGCAGCACCGGCGCGACGCTGGACGCGCTCACCACGGCGGAAGCCTTCGGCGAGGACCAGGGCCTCTACGTCGTCACCGCCCCCGAAGGCGCGCTGGACGGCGCGGCGGTGCCGGTGAAACGCATCGGCACGACGGGCGGGGACGTGGTTTCCTTGGGAACGACCTCGGCGAGCCTTGAGAGCCTGCGCGCGGCTTTTGAGGGTTTCTTTCCGGTGCTGATGGGGCGCGAGGCTTAGGCGTTTCAAAGAGTTGGCAAGGCATTGGGCTGACTTTCGTCATCTGCTTGCGAGCGAACACAACGCAAACCCGCCTTGACCTCGCGCCTTCACGGACCCCATTCTGACCAAGCTGCGGGGGGGGGGGGGGGGAACGTGATGCATACAACGATGACGCCAGATCAGATTTGGGGAGAAAATCGTGAAAACGGCCGTCAGGCAGATTTGTTTGACCGGCGCCAAGAGGCAGAGCAGTTAATCGCCTATATCGAGAGCGTCATAGGTCGCGCTTCGATCCGTGAGGACAAGCGAGCATATACCATCGCCGTTGACGCCCGCTATGGCGAGGGAAAGAGCTTCTTCCTTCGTCGGCTCGCCGAACACTTGAGCATCAACCACCCGGTGGCCTTCGTAGACGCTTGGGCGGACGATCTGGCCGATGATCCCCTGACGGCTCTTGCCGCGACACTGAAAACCGCTCTCGATCCGTTCGTGAATAAGCCGGAGGTTAGAGATCGCCTCTCCGATTTTATGACCAAAACTGGACAAGTGGCGAAGATCGTTGCGAAGGGGCTCGCTCGAAGAGGAGCCGGGCTGATCATCACTGGGACGGCTGTAGACGCTGCCGAGGAAGTGCTTTCCAGCGTTTCGGAGGATGTGAAGGACGTTGTGGACGATGGCCTCAAGGACGTCGGTCAAGGGGCTGTTGATGACGTCACGAAAGCCGCCAAAAAGCCGCAGAATCTGATGGAAAAACGGGTGACGGCCTTTGAAGAGGGTAAGGCCGCCGTCCAGAAAATGAAGAACAGCTTAGCAGCAATTGTCGATTCTCTCGATGGTGCCAATCATCACCCGCCCATTGTGATGTGATAGATGAACTGGATCGATGTCGGCCCACGTATGCCGTTAAGCTTCTCGAAGAGATCAAGCATCTTTTCGATGTCTCGGGCATCGTGTTTATCCTAGCGCTTCATGGTGAACAGCTCGGACACTCCGTCTCGGGAGCATATGGCGCGGGCTTCGATGGACGGGCCTACCTCCGGAGGTTCATCGACCGGGAATATCGGCTCGCACAACCGAACCTCACCCCGCTACTGAAACGGCTTTGCGCGAACTCCGCTATTTCAGATATGGCCCTTAGCAGGCCGCAGATGGCGATTTCGCAGGCTCGCGACCTGACCCCCCCGCTTCCTGAACTATTGGCAGAATACATGAGGGTTTATGGGTTGAGTACACGCGATGCGTTCGAGTTGATTGATATCATTCCGACATCAATCGCGATTTTAGAAAGGCAGCATACACTCCACGCGGAATACTTTCTGCCTTTGGCGATAGGCCTCTTGAAAGGCCTGCCGGCTGGCAAACTCCCCGAACCCCAAAATGAGACCAGTTGGGTCTACGTGCCCAACTGGTCTTACGCCAACGATGCAACTGAGATCAGTTTTGCGGACATCGCTGCGGCTATTCAAAAAGCCGCTTCGCTGCCGGACGATCGCCAACAAACGGATAGGGCGCAGTTGCGGTCGGATTATGTGGCTAGGCTCGTCTACCAAAGCCGCGTTCACCAAACCGAGGAGCAACCCTTCTGGACGATTTATGGATATCCGCGCCTGCTGGGGACAGTCGCTCGCTTCACCAATCCCCAGCTTGATAGCCACAGACCGGCCGACTAGCGCCCCTCATCACGCCCTCTCACTCCGCAGCCAACCGCCCATACTTCTTTAAAATCGCGCGCAGTTCCGCGTGCGGCAGGCGGTGGACTTTGTAGCCGTTTGCGCCGGTCATCGTTTCGGCGGCCACCAGCACGTTGGTGATCGCCTCTTCGGTCGCCTGTGTCGCGGCTTCGAAGATCGGGGTCAGCTTTTCGTTGGACAGCGTTTCGACAGAAATAACGCCGCCGCCGACGCTGGCGAGGTTTCCGTTCGCGGTTGAAAAGGCGACGAAGATGTCGCCCGATCCATCGGACCCGGCGTCGCCCATGCGGCCCATGCCCGCAGCGGCGCGCTTGGCGAGGCGTTTCAGCTGGTGCGGCAGCATCGGCACATCCGTTGCCATCACCACGATGATCGATCCGTCCGCCGGGCCCATCATGGTGTGCGCCGCCGTTTCCACCGCGGGCTTTTCCGCCAGGTATTTTTTCGCAAGGTCTTCGCCCACCGGCGCACCGGCAACGCGCAGCCATTCGCGCATGCCGAAATTGCACTGCACCAGAACGCCGACGGTATAGGCCTTGCCGTCCACCTCCACGACGCGCGATGCCGTGCCCGTGCCGCCCTTGAAACCGAAGCACTGCATGCCGACGCCGCCGCCGACATTGCCCTCGGCCACCGGGCCGCTCGCTGCGGTTTCGATCGCGCGGATCGCATGCTCCGTCTTCACGTGGAAACCGTTGATGTCGTTCAGGCGGCCATCATAGGTTTCCGCGACGATCGGCGCGAACCATGCGCCCGGCCAGTTCACGTCGGCCAGCCACTTCACCACTGCATCGCGCACCACGCCGACGCTGTGCGTGTTGGTGATCATCACCGGCCCGTCGAAAAGGCCGCGCTCTTCAAGCCACACCGTGCCGGTCATTTCTCCGGCCGCGTTGCTCGTGTCCCAACCCGCGTACACCGGCGTGCGCGACTCCTTGCCGCGCGGCAGCACGGCGGTCACGCCCGTGCGCACCGGCCCCTTGCCGCGTTCCAGCTTGCCCTCGCCCGAGATCAGGCTGACATAGCCGACCTCCACCCCCGCGACATCGGTGATCGCATTGTACGCGCCCGGCGTTCCGGCGAACGGTACGCCCAGATCGCGTGCCCGCACCGTATCCGCACTTGCTGCACCCGCCATCATCATCCCCGCTGCAATCAAACCCGCCAATCGCCGATAGCGCATGCCACCCCCCTGTCGTCCAGAAACGAAGGGGGAGCATAACGCCTTGATCGCGGAAGAAAACCTTAGCCCTGGAGGGAGTGGCGGCTAGCTGCCGTTCACACAGGCCCGCCGCACCTTCTCGTGCTGGGCGCGGGCGGCGTTCTGGCGGCGGGAAAGCTCCGTGCGCAGCGCGTCGGCGCGGCCGGGGGGCTGGCACTGGCGGGCATAGTTGATCGCGGCATCCATGAATGCGGGCAGCACGGCGTTCAGCGTTTCGAAATTGCCGAGGATGTCCCTGCAAGCGGTTTCCCTGTCGGCATACGCCCGGCGCGTATCGAAACCGGACGCCGCCGCCGTGCGCTGCTGCGCCGCCACCGCCGCCTCGCGCAGGCCCTTGCACGCCACCGTCTCGCCGCCGCTTTCGGCGGGTTTGCCGATCAGGCTCGCGTCGCTGGTGCCGAATTCGCGCGCCGCCGTACCGCGCAGATCCTTCACGATGCTGCACTGTTTCAGCGCGGCTGCGCCCGCCGGGGCGCCGAGATCGATTTTCGCCTCGCCGTCCGTCACCACCGTGGAGCGCGCGGCCCCGTCCAGCGTCCAATCCACCACCGCGCACTGGTCGGTCGCGGTGCGGATGGTCAGCGTGCGCCCCTCCGTCACCAGATCGGCGCGGCAGCCGCGCACGCGGACGCCCGTGTCGCACGCCGGCCCCTCCGCCATCGCAGGCGCGGGAACGAACGAAAGCGCCGCGAAGAGCAGCAACGACCGGATCATGTTCTGCGTCCCCATCGCTTGGAGATTAACACGCACGGGTTGGTGCGTCGCGCGATCAGATGCGCCCGAAGCTCTGGTTACCCGCTGCGCTGCGAATTTCGCCGCGGCGACGCACGAGCGGGTTCGTCTCGCGCTCCAGCACCTCCATCGTGCGGCGGAACAGCGGCTTCAGCGCGGCAACGAGCACCAGCAGTTCGTCGGGCGCCTCCTGATGCTCCACGCAGCGGCGCGCGCCCGTCTCGATCCGCTCGGTCAGGTCGCCCAGCGTCATCGCGCCGAACTGGCGGGCTTCGGATTTCATCGTGTGCGCGGGCATCACCATGCGCGCGGCATTGCCCTCGCGCTGCGCCGCCTCGATCTCGGCGACCGCCTTGCCGCCGTCCTCGCCGAAATAGGTGATGATCTTGATGAAACCCGCACCCATCGTGGCGCGCGTCTTCTCGAAAATCTCGATGTCGACCACCGGCAGGCCGGGGTCGGTGATGTCAGGATTTTCCACGCGCGCGATCCTTACCTTATTCTGTGCGCGTATTTTCGGCCGTGCGGGTAAAATTTTGGTTTCCGCGGATGCTTGCCGAAGCGTTACGACGCTTAGGGAAGCGCGAGCCCGAAGGTGGCAGGCGGCGTTTCGAAAAGGCCCGTAAAGCGCTGCAATTGTGCCGCATCGCCGTCGATACGCAGGATGCCTTTCTGCACCGCCTCCGCCGCCTTCACCTGCCCCCCGACAAGGCCCAGGAACACGCGGCGCGGGCTGGTGAGCGTCACCGCCGGGGCCGCGCCTTCGCGCCACGCCTGATGCACGAGCACGCGGTTGCGCACGCTCACGAGGCGGCGCTCCCCGCTGTCGGGGAGCGTGATGCCGATGGAAAGGTCGGCGCCCGCCGCCTTTTCGGGCGACAGGCGCACCGCCATCAGATCGAGGAGGTCGGCAAGCGGCGTCGACATCGCGATTTCCGATGTGTTCGCGGCGCCGCCGCCTGCGGGGAGCCCGCGCAGCTCGCGCGCGCCCGACAAATAGATGTTGCGCCACGGCGCGGTTTCCGTCGCCCACGCCATCTGCTCGAAGCCGGCAGCAAGCATTTCCTTCGCGCGCGCATTGTCGGGCTCCGCCATCACGAGATGCGAAAGCAGCTCCGCCGCCCAGCGTTCGTCGCCGCTTTTCCGTGCTTTCGCGGCCTCTGCGAGCACCTTTTGCGCGCCGCCGATCGCCGCCACGATGTGTTTGCCGCGCTCCACGTCGGGCAGCGGGTCGAGGTGCGCGGGGTTGCCGTCGTAGTGGCCCATGTAGCGCTGGTAGACGGCGCGCGCATTGAACTTCAGCGAGCCGTAGTTGGGGCGATTGAACCAGGCCTGCGCGAGTTCCGGCGGCAGCTGGATCGCCTCCGCGATTTCGTTGCCGTTCAGCCCCGCGTTCATCATGCGCACGCTCTGGTCGTGCAGGTATTTGTAGGCGTCGCGGTGCAGCGCCATGAAGCGCCGCAGCGTCTCGCCGCCCCAGCGCGGCCAGAAGTGCGAGGTGAACACAACGTCGCTTTTCCCGCCGAACCGCGTGAGCGCTTCCGTCAGGTAATCGGCCCACACCTTCGCATCGCGCACCAGCGCACCGCGCGGGGTCAGCACGTTGTGCATCGCGCCGTTCGCGTTCTCGGCAAGGCAGAGCGCGCGCAGATGCGGCAGATAGACGTTCATCTCCGCAGGCGCCTCGGTTCCCGGCGTCAGCTGGAATTCGAACGTCATCCCATCCACCTGCGTCGTCTCCGCCCCGGCACGCACCGTATCGGTCGGTTCGATCAGGCTGTACGTTCCCCCCGCCACCACCGGGCCGATCCCCGCCGAAACGATCCCTTCGGGTCCATGCTCCAACGCGGTCCCGAACATGAACGCCGCCCGCCGACTCATCGCCGCCCCCGCGATCACGTTCTCCGATATGGCATGGTCCATGAACCCCTCAGGCGCGTAGATCCGCACCTTCCCTGCCTTCACGTCCGCCTCGTCGACAACGCCCCGTACCCCGCCGAAGTGGTCGATGTGGCTGTGCGTGTAGATCACCGCCGTCACCGGCAGGTCGCCGATGTGCCTGCGCGCGAGCGCCATCGCGGCGCGCGCGGTTTCCACCGTCGTCAGCGGATCGACCACGATCAAGCCGGTCCTGCCCCGGATCAGCGTCATGTTCGCAAGATCATAGCCGCGCACCTGCCAGAGGCCGGGCACCACCTCGAACAGGCCCGCCCCGCTCACCAGCTGCGCATTCCGCCACAGGCTCGGGTTCACCGTATCGGGCGCCGGACCGGCAACCTTCGCGTCATCGGCGAACGACCGGATCACGCGGCCGTCCGCCCCCAGAACATCAGAATCCGGCCGCGCCAGCAGGCCGCGCCGCGCGAAATCGAAATCCTCGGTATCGCCAAACGGCAAAGCTGCCGCAGCTGCGCTGTTCGCGGCCTTCGTCGCCGCGCTCGGCACTTCCGCCGCCGCAGGGTGCGCTGCCGCGAGCGCCGCCAGAATCCAAAGGCGCATCATCCGTTCCTCCCCGTTTTGCGTAATGCTGCACAAATCAGGAAGAGGCGCAAATGGCGAAGGTGACAGTGTTTAGGGTAGCGCCCGCCTGATGCGCCACCTGAGCGGCCCCGTCTCCTCGGCCAAGACGCCCTGCTCACCCGCGAACGCGGGCACGTCGCGCGCTGCGGCGAGATCATCTGCGACAAGCTCGAACTCGGCCGCTTCGGGATACTCGCGGAGCGCGCGCGCGAGTCTGAGCACGGGGAGCGGGCAACGCATTCCGCGCGCATCCACCCGCACCATCACGCTCAGCGGATCTCGAACAGCTTGATGCTCCGGCTCGCGTAGAGATAGGCGAGCACGAGCGAGGAAAACAGGCGGCGCTTGCCCCGCCGCCCGCGCGCGATGAACACGCCCTCGGGATGCCGGTAAAGGTTGGGATAAACCTCCTCGGACTCCTCCACGAGCTGATCCTTGGCAGCGGTATCAAGGCCCCGCCAGCGCGAATAGGTGCGGCGTTGCCGCCGCCGTTCCCGGACCACAAGCCAGAGCAGCGCGCCGCCGGCCGCAAGGCCGACACCCATCGCGAGACCTGCGAGCCACTGGCGCGCCTCGTGCGTTTCGACCGCGCGCGGCGTCCCGACGGCATCAGAGGGCATTGTCTCATCCTCCGGGACGATCTCGGCGCCGCGGGCCTGGTTTTCGTTCGCCAGATATTCCTCGACACGAAGTCCCATCACCGGCTTGATAGGGCCGTCCTGCAGGCGCATCTGATCGATGGTGCCGTCCCCACCCGAGACAAAGCCTTCACCAGACGCACCTACAGTGATGGCATAAAGCGGCCGCTCCGTGCATTTCACCTTGAGCGTCCGGGCGCGCGTCGACGAGCGGAACACCTGATACTCGCGAACGCGGGGACAATTCACGTCAAGCTCGACGACCGTCGAAGACACGAGCTTTTCGAGCTCTTCGTCATTCGCGCCGCCTTTCAGCGCGTGGAAAAGCCGCGTCGTGGCAGGCTGAAGCGCAAGAAGGCTGGCGTCCGGCGCGGTTTCCATGGGCGGCGCAGCAGGCTGCGCCGGCTCCAGCGTCTGCGGATCACCGTCAAGCACAGCTTCGGGAACAACAGGAGACTCCCCCGTCGACATGGTCGGCGCGAGCATCAGCGCAATCGTCAAGAGGGCCGCAGATGGCATGCAGCCGATTGATACCGATGCCGCCGCCCGCTGTCAGCACGGAAAACCGGTCACGAAGAAAGCCTTCAGGCCGCCTTCGCCCGCAGCACGTTGCTCAGCGCCCGGTCGAGAACCGACGTGGTGATGTGCCCATGTCGCGCCAGGCTGGCGAGCCGTGCTTCATTGGCCGGCCCGAGCAGCGGCCGCAGACCCGCGCGCAGCATTTCAACAAACCCCGGCGCCCGCTCGGCGAGGACACGCAGATGATCTTCAGCCACCTGACCATCGGAAACCGCTTTCGCGATGGCATTGAAAGCTTCGGCATCCGTGACCTGCGTCACGTCGATCGCTTGCAGAATCACGTCCGCGCGTCTGGTGAGGAGCGTACCTGCCTGCACCATTGCATTGATTTGGCTGGCGAATTCTTCCGGACCCATAGCGACCCCCAACGAACATACAGGTCAGCTAAGCGCCTCCGCAGGCGTAAATAAGGCCGACTCCGACTTTCCGGGCTGGAAATACGGCAGACCGTTCGAAAGTGTAGAGACACGTCTCCGCAGGTGGGCCGCAATGCCTGCACCCGCGAACGCCGCAGAACTGCGGCCCTCTCGGGCCGCCGGCCGCGAGAATGCGAAATCCAAAGTTTTGAAAAATATATGGTGCGGTCGAGAAGACTCGAACTTCCACGGCCTTTCGGCCACAGCGACCTCAACGCTGCGCGTCTACCAGTTCCGCCACGACCGCACGTGAAAAGCAAGGCGCGGAAGCGCTCTGCCGACTGGCAAGGCGGGGGCTCTAGCAGGGAAAATCGGCGCCCGCAACAGAGGAAGCGTAAAGTCGGCAACGAAAAAGGGCGACCCCTCAGGGTCGCCCTTTTTGTCGGCTTTTAAGACGCTGTGTGTGTGGTCAGGCCGCTGCGGCCTCAGCCTGCGCTTTGACCGCCAGCTTCTTCATAAGCACTTCTTCGATCTTCGTCTGCGCCGAAGCCTCATCGACGCCTTCCATCGCGGCGAGTTCACGCGCGAGGCGGCCGATCGCGGCCTCGTAGATCTGGCGCTCGGAATAGCTCTGCTCGGGCTGATCCTCCGCACGGTGCAAGTCGCGAACCACCTCGGCAATCGACACAAGATCGCCCGAGTTGATCTTCGCTTCATATTCCTGCGCGCGACGCGACCACATCGTGCGCTTCACCTTGGGCTTGCCCTTGAGCGTGGTCATCGCATCGGCGAGAGTCGCCTGGCTGGAAAGCTTGCGCATGCCCACGGCCTCGGCCTTGTTCATGGGCACGCGAAGCGTCATGCGCTCCTTTTCAAAGCGCAGCACGTAAAGTTCCAGCTTCGCGCCGGCGATTTCGGTTGCCTGAAGTTCGACAATCCGGCCGACGCCATGCTTCGGATAAACGACATGGTCGCCAACACTGAAGCCAGGTGCCTTTGCTGCCATAGATTTGGTTCCTTTGTCAGATGTTCAAAGAGCGCAGCGTGCCGCCCCAAATGGGTCGGGCGCCGAAAATTCCGATTGCCCTGCCTTGACCCTGCGTTCGGGCGGACGACCGGCAAGGGCGGCCGAGCGCGGTTGTTATACAAAGCAAGAGCGCCGTTCAGGGAGCCAAAAAAGCCCGCAAAACTGCGCTCATTGACGCCTTTATAACAGAAAAATGACGTCGGCGCTACGCCGAATCTGCGTCAATCAGGCGCAGTGCGGATAAATTCAGCCCGGATTGGCGGAAAAATACTTCTCGAACTTGCCGGTTTCGCCCTTGTGGGCATCGGCATCATCCGGCGCATCCTTCTTTGCCGTGATGTTCGGCCACTGCGACGAATAGGTGGTGTTGAGCTCCAGCCACTGGTCGAGCCCGTCTTCCGTATCGGGCAGGATTGCTTCTGCGGGGCACTCGGGCTCGCACACACCGCAATCGATGCACTCGTTAGGGTTGATGACGAGCATATTCTCGCCCTCGTAGAAACAATCGACCGGGCAGACCTCGACGCAGTCCATATACTTGCACTTGATGCAGGCTTCGGTCACCACATAGGTCATCGCGTATCACCTTAAAAACGGACGGCGTATTTCCTGCGTCTGCTACACAGCGACGGTAGCCGACGTCAATCCACCTGAGCCCGGCGCGAGATTTGTATAGAGCAAATGTGCCTCCGAATGGGGTGCCCGATGCTCGGCGAGGGCCTCGACCCGAACGATATGTATCTCCCCGGCGCGCGTGTAACTGAGCACGGCGCCCGGGCGCACACGCGCCGATGCACGGTCAATCACGCGGCCGTCCATGCGAAGACGGCGGCTTTCGCAAAGATCCTGCGCTTCGCTGCGGGACTTGGTGCAGCGCGCATACCATAGCCATTTATCAAGACGCAGCGCGGGGCCGAATACCAAGGGCATCATCCTTTCTTCATGGTGGCAAGAACAGCGAAGGGCGAATGACTCTGTGCGGGTATGCGCCGCACCGCGCGGCGGGCCGGCATGCCCCGCCATGCGAACGTGGCGCCTCCATCCTGCTGCACGCTGCGATAACCGAGCGCGCGCATCAGCTGGCTGAAACTCTTTTCGGAAATGCCCAGGCTCTGCATCCACATCGCATCGGGGACGAACGGCGCCGCGCCGCGCCGCTGCCTGTGCATCGCCTTCACCAGCCGCTCGACCATATCGACGCGGACAGCGTCGGTGACGATCGGCCAGAAGCCCGCAACCTCGTAGAAGGCGCGCGGGGTATTTTCGTCGATGGGAACGGAGACGCGTCCGGGCGGAGGCGGCGGAGGCGCCGTTTCGAGGCCGCTGCTGACCGCCCAGAGCGCGAGGCGCCAGCGCGTCGGCTCGGGGCGCAGAAGATCGGGAATGTAAACATGGGTGGCGCCGATGCGGACGCCGCTGCGGTAGAGGAGCGCGTTGTCGGCTTCGCCGAGGTCGGAGAGGAGCGGGAGCGTGGGGGCGCGAGCGAGACAACCGAGACCCTGCGTGAGCTGCACGACAAGGCCCCTGAGCGCCGGAGAGGCATCTCGGTCGACGCGCGCCCGGAGGCGGAGAAGCGGGCCGAGATAGCGCTCGACGCGCTTGGCGAACCACTGTTCGAGCCGGGCACTGACACCGCTGCGCGAGGCAGCGTCGAGATCGGCGAGGCTGCGATCGAGCCGCACGCGCGGGCTGAGCGGATCGGCGCCGCGCGCGAGATACCCGACGCGCGCGTCGTTCCAGAGGATACGCGGCGGCAGCGATCCGTTGAAATCCAGCGCAAGCGCACCGTCGTCGCAGTCGGCGAGCTGCCGGGCGCGGCGTATCATTTCCCCGGCAAGGCGGCGCTCGGCGGCGGCGAGCAGGCGGCGCTTCTCCCCCGCCCGCGCAGCCGGATCGGTCTCGAAGCGAAAACCGGTGAGCCGCCCGATCGGCTCCCCGCCGACGACGACCGCGCCGTCTTCATCGATCTCGGTGGGCAGCAGATGCCCGCGCGCGGAAAGCTCGCGCATCAGCACTGAGGTCCGGCGATCGACGAACCGCTGCGTCAGCTTCTGATGAAGCGCATCGGAAAGCCGGTCCTCGATCTCGCGCGAGCGCTGCGCCCAGTGCTGCGGATCAACGAGCCAGTCGGGACGATGTGCCGCGAACGTCCACGTGCGCGCCGCCGCGATCCGGTTCGCAAGCACTTCGATATCGCCCTGCACATCATCGAGCCGCGCCACCTCGCCCGCCACCCAGTCGGTCGGGATCCGCCCGCTGCCTTCGGTCAGATGGCCGTAGATGCGCGCGATGAAGCGCGCGTGCATATCCGGGCCCGTTTTGCGGTAATCGGGAAGCCCGCACACGGCCCAGAGCCGCTGCAGCCGCCCTGGCGTATTCGCGCGCTCCACGATCCAGTCTTCGCGCGCGAGGCGTTTCAGAACCTGGAAATCAACCTCGTCGTCGGAGCGGGTGAGCCGCGCATGTTCGGGCCGCACGCCGAGCGAGGCGATGAGCCGCCCGAGCGAACCGAAATCGAGCCGCGCATTGCGCCACACCAGCCGGTCCAGCGCCGGGAACGTATGCGCCTCGATCGCTTCGACTTCGGCGGCTTCAAACGCCGGCCCGTCGTCTTCGGCGACCGCGAGAGGCCCGAAGCTGCCGTCGGTCTGATAGCGGCCGGCGCGGCCCGCGATCTGCGCCATCTCCGCGGGCCGCAGCCGCCGCACGCGCTTGCCGTCGAACTTCGAGAGCGCTGCGAACGCGACATGCGCGATATCCATGTTGAGGCCCATGCCGATGGCGTCGGTGGCCACCAGATAATCCACCTCTCCGGACTGGTAGAGTTCGACCTGGGCATTGCGCGTGCGCGGCGACAGGCCGCCCATCACCACCGCAGCGCCGCCTTTCTGGCGGCGGATCATTTCTGCCAGGCCGTAAACATCCTCGGCGCTGAACGCGACGACCGCGCTGCGCTTGGGCAGGCGCGACAGTTTTTTCGGCCCGACGTGGCTGAGCGTGGAGAAGCGCGGGCGGCCGACGATTTCGGCGTCGGGGAGCAGCGCACGCACGACCGGCCGGATCGTATCGGCACCCAGGATCATCGTTTCGTCGCGGCCGCGCACATGGAGCAGCCGATCGGTGAACACGTGTCCGCGTTCCGCATCGGCGCCGAGTTGTGCCTCATCCAGCGCGACGAAGGCGACGTCCCGGTCCATCGGCATCGATTCCGCGGTACAGAGGAAATAGCGCGCACCTTCGGGCACGATCTTTTCCTCGCCGGTGACGAGCGCGACCTGCGACGCGCCCTTGATCTGCACCACACGGTCGTAAACCTCGCGCGCCAGAAGCCGCAGCGGGAAGCCGATCATGCCGCTGGAGTGGGCACACATGCGTGTAACGGCGAGATGGGTCTTGCCCGTATTGGTGGGCCCGAGAACAGCGGTGACGGAGCCGTCAGTGCCGCTCATCGGCGCGTTTCCTGACCCGACGTTCAGGGAAAGAGTTTCGGCTCAGTGCACACACGAAACAGCACGTCTCCTCAAAACACAACATATGGTGTCACCGTTCCCTTCGGCACGCAAGCGGCGAAACGACGATTCGAATCGTTTCGGATGCGCCGAACGGTTCGCCGCTTAAATCCTGTCGCTTCATCGCAGCGACGACACATAACCCCCCGTGTTAAATTGACATTAAGCACTCTGGCCGACACTTTGAGGATCGCGGGGAACGGTCGATTTCGGCCATTTCTAAAACGATGGGTCGCACGCAGAGACAGCTTCCGTTTCGGACGCCGGATTTGTGCTTGATAATTTTGGGGCGGGGGCTTCGTGTTTCAACCCACCACGCGCGCCTTCGAGGGCGCAACATTCTCAATTCCCGCGCCCGCCGCGCGGGTTCCTTTTGCGTCTGCGAACGTCGCCTCAGCGAAGGCAGGCGCGCGCCCAGCCAGTATCGTCGTTGATCTCGGAGCCGACATCGGCTCGAAGCGGTGGTGGCGCGGCATGGCCACGCTCGGCGCTGTGCTCGGGCTCGCCGTCACCGTCGCGTTGAACCCGGCACCGTTTGAAACGCCCGCCCAGCCGGAACTCGCGCCGACGCAGTTCGCCGCACTTGACAGCGTCTCGGTCGCGCCGCTGGCGCAGAGGCCGCAGGGCCTCGGCTTCCATCAGCCCAGCGCCCGCGTGACCGCGCTCGCGGAACCGCCGGAACGCCCGCGCATCGAGGTGGCCGCGCGCCTGCGCGAAGTCGACAGCTTCAACGGCGCGCTGCGCCGCGCCGGCGTTTCAGCAGCGGACGTCGCCAACGTGGCACTGCTCGCGGCAGGCCACACCGATGTCAAATCGATGAAGCCCGGCGCCACGATCGACCTGGTGCTTGGCCGCCGCACCGACAAATCGCAGCCGCGCCCACTCGAATCGCTGGCGTTCCGCGCCGCGTTCGACCTTCGCCTGGAAGTGAACCGCAGCGCGGCCGGCGATCTCATCGTGACGCGTGACGAAATCGCAGTGGACGACAGCCCGCTCGTCGTCGCGGGCGACGTCGGCGGCAGCCTCTACCAGTCCGCACGCGCCTTCGGCCTGCCGAGCCGCGTCGTCGCGAGCTACATCAAGGCGCTGAGCCCGAAGGTGAACTTCCAGCGCGATGTCGGTTCGCGCGACAACTTCCAGATGGTCGTCGAGCACCGCCGCGCCGAAACCGGCGAGACCGAAACGGGCAATCTGATTTACGCCAAGCTCGGCGGCAAGCGCGACATCGAATTGCTGCGCTGGGTCCACAACGGTCGGACCAAGTTCTTCCTTGCCGACGGCTCTTCCGCCGTGGAAGGCATGATCCGTTCACCCGTCGCCGGTGCCCGTTTCAGCTCCGGATTCGGTGCGCGTTTCCACCCGATCCTGAAGCGCCAGCGCATGCATTCGGGCGTCGACTTTGCGGCGCGCACCGGCACGCCGGTGATGTCGACAGCGCCGGGCACCGTGATTTTCGCGGGCCGCAACGGCGGCTATGGCAACCAGGTGCGGGTGCGCCACGCGAACGGCATCGTCACCACCTACAGCCACCTTTCGCGCATCGCATCGCGCAGCGGCCAGCGCGTGGGCGCGGGCGACGTGATCGGCAATGTCGGCTCCACAGGTCTTTCGACCGGCCCCCACCTCCACTACGAGGTGCATATCGGGGGCCGCCCGGTGAACCCGCGCTCGGCGAAACTGCCCATTCAGGAGCAGCTGGAAGGCCAGGAACTCGCCCGCTTCAAGGCGGAATTGCAACGCATGCGGCAGATGAAGCCGGTCGCGGTGAGCCACGACGCTTAAGGGCACAGAACGGAAACACGGTTATGGATCCCGGCCTGCGCCGGGATGACGGGATAAGCGCCGCCGTTTCATAAAATCGTCACCCCGGCACAGGCCGGGGCCCATGCGACCTACCGGATAGAGATCGCACCATTCCGGGTTCGCTTCGTTGATGAGCTGCAGTTTCCATGCGCAGTTCCATTCCTTGAGCGCTTTTTCGCGGGCTATGCCCTCGCGGAAATCGTCGTGCTCTTCGTACCAGAACGTCTTCACACCGTATTGCTTCGTGAAGCCGGGGACGAGGCCTTCGCGGTGTTCATGCGCCCGCCGCGCGAGATCGTTCGTAACGCCCATGTAGAGCGGGCCGCCCTTGCCGCTCGCCATGATATACACCCAGCCGCGTCACTTCACCGACGCATGGCCCCCCGGCGCAGGCCGGGGTGACGATTTGAGTATTATCACCGCGACCAGCGCGCGAAGATCGCTGTCGGCAGGAGGAGCCCGCGCGCTTCCTCGCGGATCGTCATCTCACCGGCTTCGACGCTGCCGCCGAGCGGGCGCGTGACCTCTTCGGTGAGATTGGCGATGGCGATGGCGGACATGCGCACTGCGTAGGCCGTCAGCACAAGGAACTTCGAGCGATCATCAAGCAGCGCCGCGCACGCCGCCATCAGCGCGGCGAGCTTTTCATCCAGCTCCCACACCTCGCCCTTCGGACCGCGCCCGTATTTGGGCGGATCGAGAATGATGCCCGCATAGCGGCGACCGCGCCGAACCTCCCGCTCCACGAACTTCAGCGCATCATCGACGAGCCAGCGGATGGGCGCGGCGCCGAGGCCGGACAGTTTCTGATTCTCCGTCGCCGCGCCAATCGCCTTCTTCGAGGCGTCGACATGCGTGACGCGCGCGCCTTTCGCCGCCATCACAAGGCTGGCGACGCCGGTGTAGCCGAAGAGGTTGAGCACCTCGTCGCCGGGCGCCACACGATCGGCGATCCAATCCCACTGCGGCGCCATGTCCGGAAAGAAGGCGAGGTGGCGGAACGGCGTGTTCGAGGCCCAGAATTTCACCGGGCCGCGTGCAAGCGGCCAGGCGCCAGGTATTTTCGGCGAAAGAGTCCACCGGCCGCCGCCCTCGGCATCGGAGCCGCCGATGAATTCGCCGTCGGCGTGCCAATCAGGCGCCGCGGGTACCCACATCGCCTGCGGTTCCGGACGGATGAAGCGCCACGGGCCGTAGCGTTCGAGCTTTCGGCCATGCCCACTGTCGACAAGGCCGAAATCGGCCCACGGTTCGGTGACGAGCGTGGCGAGCGCCATCAGGCGGCAAGCGCCTTTTCGGCTGCGCCCACCGAAGCGCGCGCCGACGGACCGGCAAGCATGCGCGCACCCGCAGCACGCGCGGCGTCCAGCGTTACCGCATCGATTTCCGCCACGACCTCCGCCGGTTCGACAAGACGGCCGCAGAGCGAAAGCTGGCGCGCGACATAGCTCGCCTGCCCCTCGGTGCTTTCAAGGTTCATCAGCAGCCCCGCCTTCACCAGCGCGCGCGCGCGTTCCAGCTCGGCGGACTGGAGATCTTCCACCGCGCTTGCCAGTTCGCGGCGAACAAGCGCCATCGCCGCCGCCGCTTCGCGCCGCTCCGTGGCGAGATAGATGAAAAACAGCCCCGCGTCGTCGAACGCCTGGAGCGCCGCATAGATGCTGTAGGCGAGGCCGCGCTCTTCGCGCACCGACTGAAATAGGCGCGAGGACATGCCGCCGCCGACCGCCTCCGCGAACAGACGCGCGGCGAAATAATCGGGCGCGAGCGCGCGCGGAGCGGCGAAGCCGAGCGCGAGGTGCGCCTGCTCGAACCGGCGCGAATCCGCCGAAATCCCGCCCACGAACAGCGCGGGTTCGGGGACGATGGCCTCGGTATGCGGAAGATCGCCGAAGCGGACCTGCGCGAGATCCACGAGCGTGTCGTGATCGACCTTTCCGGCGGCCACCAGCATCATCCCGCCGGGGCGGTAGCGGCGCTGCCACGCCGCGAGATCGGCGCGGGTGAGGCCGCCGACGCTCGCCTCGTCACCAAGAATGGAACGCCCCAGTGCCTGCCCCTGAAACGCGACGGACTGGAGATTATCGAAAATAATATCGCCGGGCGTATCGCGCGCCTCGCCAAGTTCCTGAAGCACGACGCGCTTTTCACGCTCCAGCTCCTCCTCGTCGAAATGCGGCAGACGCACGAGATCGGCGATGATGCCGGTGCCGAGCGCAAGGTCATCGGCCAGCAGGCGGGCGGAGAACACCGTGGTTTCGCGGCTCGTCGCAGCATTCAGCTCGCCGCCGACGTCCTCGATCGCCTCGGCGATGGCGCGCGCGGAGCGGCCGCCGGCACCCTTGAACACCATGTGTTCGAAAAAGTGCGCGAGACCGTTTTCCCGCGCGCTTTCATGGCGCGAGCCGATATCCGCGAACAGGCCCACCGATACGGTTTCGACGCTCGGCATCTCGCGCGTCGCCACGCGAAGGCCGTTTGCGAGCGTCGAGAGGCGCATCATTTCGGCGTTGCCCGGGCGGTGACGAAGTCCCGTACGGCGGCGTAGTCGCCGGGCAGCGCGGTGCAGCTTTCCTCGCGATCGAACAGGCCGGAGAGGCGCACGGGAAGCGCCGGGCGCACGCCCGTGGCGCGCTCCACGGCGTCGCGGAACTTCGCCGGGTGTGCCGTCGCCAGCGTGACGACTGGGATGGCGGGATCAAGATCGGCCGCACGCGCGGCGGCAAGGCCTATCGCGGTGTGCGGATCGATGACGTTGCCCGCCATTTCAGACGCCCAGCGCAGCGTGAGCGCCATCTCGTCCTCGTCCACCCGGCAGCTGGTGAAGCGCTCGGCCGCGCGCGCGCGCATGGCGGCGGGAATCTCCAGCACCTTCGCGACGTCGAACGCGTGCATCATCGCGGTAAGCGTCGCGCCGTCGCGGTCGGCGAGATCGAAGAGCAGACGCTCGAAATTGCTCGACACCTGGATATCCATCGAAGGCGCTGCGGTGGGCGTGACGGTTCCGGCCGAATAATCGCCCGCCGAAAGCGCGCGGTGCAGGATATCGTTGATGTTCGTTGCCACGATCAGCCGCGCGACCGGAAGGCCCATGCGCGCCGCGACATAGCCCGCGAACACGTCGCCGAAATTGCCCGTCGGTACCGAGAAGGCGACCGCGCGGTGCGGCGCGCCGAGGCGGACGGCGGCGTAGAAATAATAAACGACCTGCGCCATCAGGCGCGCCCAGTTGATCGAATTGACCGCGCTCAGTTCGAAACGGCTCGTCACGTCCGTGTCGCCGAACATCCGCTTCACCATCGCCTGCGCATCGTCGAACGTGCCGGAAATCGAGATGTTATGGATGTTGGGCGCCATCACCGTGGTCATCTGGCGGCGCTGCACGTCGCTGACGCGGCCTTCGGGGTGCAGCATGAACACATCGACATGCTCGCGCCCCGCAAGCGCCTGGATCGCGGCCGAGCCGGTGTCGCCCGACGTGGCGCCGACGATGGTGAGGTGGCGCCCGGCGTCTTTCAGGAAATGTTCGAACAGCAGGCCGAGGAACTGCAGCGCGACGTCCTTGAAGGCCAGCGTCGGGCCGTGGAACAATTCGAGCAGGAAATGCCGCGCATCGAGCTGCACGAGCGGCGTAACGGCCGCGTGATCGAAACTCCCGTAGGCTTCATCGATCAGGCTTTTCAGATCGGCATCGACAATCGAATCGCCGGTAAAGCGGCGGCAGATCGCGAAGGCGGTGTCGGCGTAGCTGAGCCCCGAAAGCGCCGCGATCTCGTCTTTCGACAGAACCGGCCATGCCTCCGGCACGTAAAGACCGCCATCCGACGCGAGACCGGCGAGCGTGACGCCGCGAAAATCGAGTGCGGGTGCTGCCCCGCGCGTGCTGATGTACCGCATAACCGCGGGGACTTATCGGGAAGCGGCGTGCACCGCAACAAATAGCGCACTATTCGAGGCTATTCCCGCTGTTCATGGGGCGGGAAACAGAAACTATGGCCGCGCCTCCGATCGCAGCTTCCAAATAGGACGGCTGAGGAGAACGGATTTGAAGCGCGGCACGCCCGGAATGTGTATCGTAAACCCTTCGCTGGTGCCCGATATCGCATCGCTTACCGGGTCGCAAAGCGAGATCATGCGCCGCGCCGGCATCAGCTGGAACAGCTGGATCAAGGTTTGCGGCGGACTGCCGATCCGCCTTTCGGTGGGCCGCCGCTTCAAGGATCGCGTGTTGGCACGTGCGCATGAAAGCGAGTGCCTGCGCCGGAGATTTCCCGGCGGGGCCGAGGGCGGCATCGACCACGTCGCGCTCGACGCGGCATTCCTGCGCCCCGTTGCCCCCGCCCTTTCGGCGGATGCCATTCATCTGCCTCCGATCCGGTCTGTCCGTCGCGCGCGCCAACTGCTCGTCGGGCGTTATCCCGCCGCTGCGCGCGAAGCCGCCGCCGCGCTTTCCTGAGCCCCCGGGGAACCTTCCGCCTGCTCCGGGATTGAGCCCCCGGAGACACGCATGGGCGACGGCTACCCCGACGGTATCACGGAAACACACCTGCGTTCCCACCGCTGGCATCGCAGCGCCAGCCCGCTGTCGTTCATCGTTCTTGCCGCCATCATCCTGATCGGGGTTTCGGGAAGGCTCGGCGGGATGCCGAACCCCTCCCGCAGCGCCACCGGGCCCGCAGCGCGACTGACGCTGGAGGCGCCCGCAATCGCCCGCAGCGGCATGGTCTTCGAAATGCGCCTTCGCATCGATGCCGCACGCGCGCTCGCAAGGCCCGTCGTCGCGGTTTCTCCGGGCTATTGGCGCGAACTGACCATCAACACGATGATCCCCGCACCCTCGGACGAGCGCTACGGCAAGGGCGGCTACCGGTTCGAGTATGCGGCGCTTGCGGCGGGAGACACGCTGATCATCAAGATCGACGGACAGATCAACCCGGCGCTCGTCGGCGGCACGGAGGGGCATATTACGCTGCTTGACGGGGAAACCCCCATCGTATCGCTGCCCGTGCGCATGGAGGTGCGCCCCTGATGGATATCGTACTGCGCGCTTCGGCCGTATTCGTGATCCTCTACCTGCTGCTGCGGCTGCTGGGCAAACGCGAGCTTGGCCAACTGACGCCCTTCGAACTGCTGGTGATGATCGTAATGGGCGACCTGATCCAGCAGGGCGTGACACACAATGATTTCAGCCTGACGGGCGCGCTGCTTGCGGTGGCCACCTTCGGCTTCCTCGCGCTGCTGCTCAGCTGGATGACCTATTTGTTCCCCGCGATGGAGCGCCTGCTCGACGGCAAGCCGCGTGTCGTCGTGCGCGACGGCACGATCATTTCCGAAAACCTGCGGCGGGACCGGATCACACACGCCGAGCTCGAATCCGAAATGCGACTGGCGGGGATCGCCTCGCTGCGGGATGTCGCCTGGGCCATCCTCGAGCCGCAGGGGAAAATCAGCTTCATCAAAAGGGAGGGCGATGCCACCGCGCAGCGCGATCGGGAGAATGCGGTTTGAAGCCCCTCTCCCCGCCCCTCTCCCCGTCGAGAGAAGGTTAGAAGCGTATCTCGAGGGGCGCCGTGCCTGCGATGGCTGCCGTGACGGTTTCCCCCGCGCAAACCCGGCCGACGCCGGCGGGTGTGCCGGTGAAGATCAGGTCGCCGGGGGCGAGCGCTACGTAGGTGGAGAGCTTGGCGATGACCTCCGCGACGGTCCAGATCATCTGCGAGATGTCGCCGTTCTGGCGGAGATCGCCGTTGACGCTGAGCGAGATCGCGCCCGAGGCAGGCGGGGCGCCGAGGGTGAGCGCACCGACAGGGGCGGAACGGTCGAAGCCCTTCGCCATATCCCAGGGGCGGCCAGCGGCCTTCGCTTCAGCCTGCAGATCGCGGCGGGTGAGATCGATGCCGACGGCATGGCCGAAGATCAGTGCTTCCGCATCGGCGACGGAAATATCGGTGCCGCCCGCGCCGAGCGCGACGACCAGTTCCACCTCGTGGTGAAGGTTGCCTGTTTGGCTTGGGAACGGCAGGGCCGCACCGCTTTCGACGACCGCATCGGCGGGTTTTGAAAAGAAGAACGGCTGCTCGCGATCAGGGTTGGAGCCCATCTCGCGGGCGTGATCGGCATAATTCTGGCCGACGCAGAAAATACGCCGCACCGGGAAACGCCGAGGACTGCCGGTAATCGCGATCGTGGGCACATCGACCTTCGGCAAATCCATCATTTCCTCCGCAGACGCTGAACAAAGACCGCATAGATGATGCCGAGCGTCGCCGCGAAGGCGAACCACTGCACAGCGTAGGCCATGTGGTTGTTGGGTATGTCCGCAGGCGACGGCGGCGCGCTCGTCACCAGCGGCGCGGGCGCAGCTTCGGAAACGAGCGTGTATCGCGGGCCCTTATTACCGCCCGTGCGGACGAGTGTGCCGGTTACGGCAAACGCACCTTCGGGTGGCCACGGCGCGACAAGTTTCGTCCAGCCATCCGGGCGATCCGACCACCCCGAATCGACGAAAATCGGCTGCCCACCACTGTTGCACAGCAACAGCATCGAAAAGCCGACCTGACCGGCCGCATTCTTGCCGCTGCGGCCCTTGGCGGACGGATCTGGGCAATCCACGCTCACGCGGATACGGCGAAATTCCAGATCATCGGAGATCACGGAGGTTTCGAGTACCGGCAGCTTTGCCTGCGCTTCCAGACGCACGAGCAGATCGGCCTTCCACTGCGCGCGCTGCAGCTGCCAGAAGCCTAGGCCGATCATCACCGGCAGCATCACGGCGACCATCAGCGTCGGCAGCAGCGGCAGGCGCATCAGGCGTCCGGCTTGTCGTTGAGGCGGCCTTCCGCGGCCTCGTTGCGGAATTCGAGCGCGAGCAGGATCGCCTTGCCGACGCGAAGACCCCAAACGGTAAGCACGACCAGGATTGGCGGCCACAGCAGCGCGTGCACCCACCACGGCGGATGCACGCCGAATTCCAGCCACATGGCGAGGCCGACAACGAGAAAACCGAGCAGGAAGATCAGGAACGCGGCCGGCCCGTCACCGACATTGAAGCCGGCGATATCGAGCTCGCACGCCGGGCAGCGATCCGTGAATTCAAGAACGTTGCGGAAAAGCCCGGCCTTGCCGCAGCGCGGACAGCAGCCTTTGAGGGCGGCCCGGACCGGGTCGACAGCGCCGACGCCGTCCGGGCCGGACACCATCAATGACCCGCGACGACCGCCGCGCCGAAATCGCTGCCCCAGACGTAGATCGCCACGAACAGGAACAGCCAGACGACATCGACGAAGTGCCAGTACCAGGCGGCCGCTTCGAAGCCGAAATGGTGCTTCGGCGTGAAATCGCCCTTGTAGGTGCGGATGAGGCAGACGAGCAGGAAGATCGTGCCGACGATGACGTGGAAACCGTGGAAGCCGGTCGCCATGTAGAAGGTGGCGCCGTAGATGTTGCCGGCCATGCCGAACGCGGCGTGGCCATATTCATAGGCCTGCACGCACGAGAAGATGAAGCCGAGGATCACGGTGAGCCAGAGGCCCTTCTTCAGCCCTTCGCGATCACCGTGGATGAGCGCATGGTGCGCCCACGTGACCGTGGTGCCCGAAAGCAGCAGGATGAGCGTGTTGAGCAGCGGATAGACGAACGGATCGAGCACCTCGATACCCTGGGGCGGCCACACGCCGCCGACCGCCTCGCCCGTGTCCGGGTAGAGCGCAGCGTCGAAATAGGCCCAGAACCAGGCGACGAAGAACATCACTTCCGACGCGATGAACAGGATCATGCCGTAGCGGTGATGCAGTTGCACGACAGGCGTATGGTCGCCGCTGTTCGCCTCGCGAATCACGTCCGCCCACCAGCTGTAGAAGGTGAACAGCACGCCCGCGAAGCCGAGGAAGAAAACCCAGCCGCCCCACGCCTGATCATGCATCCAGCCGACGGCGCCCGCCGCCATCGCAAGCGACGTGAACGCGCCGATGATCGGCCAGGGGCTCGCCGGAAGGATGTGGAAATCGTGGTTCTTGGCACCGGCCATGATCTTATCCCTGTGTTCCCTCGGCCGCCTTCACGACCGTATTGGCTGCTGTCTTATTCGTGTCTTCCTCGCTAGGGAAGAAGGTATAGCTGAGCGTGATCTCGTCGATGCGGCGCGCGCTCGCATCCTCCAGAATCGCCGGATCGATATAGTAGCTGACCGGCATGTCCACCGTCTCGCCGGGCTGCAGCGTCTGCTGATCGAAGCAGAAGCAGTGGATCTTCATGAAGTAGCCGCCGGCGGTATCGGGCGAGACATTGTAGGTCGCCATGCCGGTGATCGGTTTGTCGGTAAGATTGGTTGCCTGGTAGAACGCCATCTTGCGCTCGCCGATACGGATGGTCGCCTGCGTCTGCACGGGCTTGAACGTCCAGGCGAGGCCGGGCGCGACGTTCGCGTCGAAGCGGATCTTGATGACTTTGTTTACGGCTTCGGGCGCCGCGGTTTCGTCCACGCGCATGGTCGTGCCGCCGAAGCCGGTGACCTGACAGAACAGGCGGTAGAGTGGCACGCTCGCATAGGCGAGACCGAGCATCGCCACCGCGACGCCGCCCGCGATGAGGCCTGTGCGACGGATACGCTGCTCGCCGCTCATCCCATCCTCACGATCGTGATGGCATAGAACAGCACGGCAAGCCCGATGAGCAACGAACCGAGCACCAGGTTGCGGCTTTTCCGCTTTTTTCGAAGATCGTCGTGGTCGGCCATGTTTATCCCAGAAGCCAGCGGTCGGCGACGAGCGCGCCGAACAGGACGAAGAGATAGAGCACCGAAAACGCGAACAGTCGGCGCTCGGGGCGCATCGCAGCGGGATCGGTCGCATCGTTGCGGAACACGGCGACCGCGAGCGCCATGAACACCGCGCCGAGCGCTGCGGCGGTGAGGCCGTAGATCGCGCCGGTGAGACGCATCGCCCACGGCAGCAGGCTGACCGCCACCAGAAGCGGCGTGTAGGCGAGGATCTGGATGCGCGTTGCCCGCTCGCCGTGCGTGACGGGCAGCATCGGCACGCCCGCGTTCGCATAGTCGCCGCGCACGAACAGCGCGAGGCTCCAGAAATGCGGCGGAGTCCACAGGAAGATGAGCGCGAAGAGCAGGACCGGCAGCGCCGTGACGTCGCCGGTGACCGCCGCCCAGCCGATGACCGGCGGGAATGCGCCCGCAGCGCCGCCGATGACGATGTTCTGCGGTGTCCGGCGCTTCAGCCAGACCGTGTAGACGAACACATAGAACAGGATCGAGACGGTGAGCAGCGCGGCCGATGCGAAGTTCACTGCAAGCGCCATCACCACCACCGCGCCGACGGCAAGACTGACCGCAAAGCCGAACGCCGCCGCCGGATCGATGCGGCCCGCCGGAATCGGCCGGTTCGCGGTGCGCTTCATCCGCGCATCGAGATCGGCTTCGTACCACATGTTGAGCGCGCCCGACGCCCCGGCCGCAACCGCGATGCACAGCACCGCCGTGAACCCGATCACCGGATGGATATGACCCGGCGCCGCAAGCAGACCGCAAAGCCCCGTGAAGACGACAAGCGTCATCACGCGCGGCTTCAGCAGCGCGAAATAATCCCGCCAGTCAGCGAAATCGCTGATTGGCGGGACAGAAACGGCGGGTACGCTGGACACGGCGATCCTACTTGATTTCCGGAAGCGTCTCGAACTGGTGGAACGGCGGCGGGGAGGACAGCGTCCACTCGAGCGTCGTCGCACCTTCACCCCACGGATTGTCGCCGGCCTTCTTGCCCGAAATCAGCGAGATGATGATGTTCACGAAGAAGAACACGAGGCCTACCGCCATGATCGCGTAGCCGTAGCTGGCGACCTCATTCCAGAACGCGAACGCATCCGGATAATCGGGATAACGGCGCGGCATGCCATCCTGACCGAGGAAGTGCATCGGGAAGAACAACACGTTCACGCCGATGAAGAACACCCAGAAGTGCAGCTTGCCGAGGAACTCGTTGTACATCTTGCCGGTCATCTTCGGCCACCAGTAATAGAAGCCCGCAAACAGCGCGAACACCGCGCCGAGCGAGAGCACGTAGTGGAAGTGCGCGACCACATAATAGGTATCGTGCATGATCGTATCGACACCCGCGTTCGACAGCACGACGCCGGTGACGCCGCCGAGCGTGAACATGATGATGAAACCGATCGCCCACAGCATCGGCGTTTCGAAGCTGATCGAGCCGCCCCACATCGTGGCGATCCACGAGAAGATCTTGATGCCGGTGGGCACTGCGATGATCATCGTCGCCGCCGTGAAGTAGAGCTTCACGTTCACGTCGAGACCGACGGTGTACATGTGGTGCGCCCACACGATGAACCCGATGAGGCCGATCGCCACCATCGCATACGCCATGCCGAGGTAGCCGAAGGCGGGCTTGCGGCTGAACGTCGCCACGATCTGGCTGACGATGCCGAAACCCGGAAGGATCATGATGTACACTTCGGGGTGACCGAAGAACCAGAACAGGTGCTGGTAGAGGATCGGATCACCGCCGCCGGCCGGATCGAAGAAGGTCGTGCCGAAGTTGCGGTCCGTAAGCATCATGGTGATGGCGCCGGCGAGAACCGGAAGCGCGAGCAGCAGGAGCCACGCGGTGACCAGCACCGACCACACGAACAGCGGCATCTTGTGTAGGGTCATGCCCGGCGCGCGCATGTTGAAGATGGTGGTGATGAAGTTGATCGCGCCAAGGATCGACGATGCGCCCGCGAGGTGGAGCGAGAAGATCGCGAGATCGACCGCCGGCCCCGGATGGCCTGTCGTCGACAGGGTCGGATAGATCGTCCAGCCCGTTCCCGCGCCCTTGAAGCCCGCCGGACCTTCGACGAACATCGAGGCAAGCAGCAGCAGGAAGGCCGGGATGATGAGCCAGAACGAAATGTTGTTCATGCGCGGGAACGCCATGTCCGGCGCACCGATCATGATCGGGACGAACCAGTTGCCGAAGCCGCCGATCATCGCGGGCATCACCATGAAGAACACCATGATGAGACCGTGCGCGGTGATGAACGCGTTCCACATGTGATAGGCGGCATCGACGTTGCCGCCAACCCAGCCGGGCAGATACTGCATGCCCGGCTCGGCGAGTTCCAGACGCATGACGCCGGAAATGGCGCCGCCGATGATGCCCGCGATGATCGCGAAGATCAGGTACAGCGTGCCGATGTCCTTGTGGTTCGTCGAAAGGAACCAGCGGGCGAAGAAGCCCGGCATGTGATGGTCGTCGTGATGCTGGGCGTGATCGCCGTGAGCGTCGTAATGGGCGGCGGTGGTCTCGGCCATGTGTCGTTCCTACCCGAACTTGATCTTAAAGCGTTTCGGCGGCGGCAGGCGCCGCTTCCGGGACTGCAGGCGCCGCAGCAGCAGCATCGGCGGCGGCGGGTGCGGCAGCGACTTCGATGCCCGCATCCGTCTGGCGCGCGGCGACCCAGATATCGAATTTGTCCTTCGACACCACTTCGACGGCGATCGGCATGAAGCCGTGCTTGGTGCCGCAAAGTTCGGAGCACTGGCCGTAATAAAGGCCCTCGCGATCCGCCTTGAACCAGGTTTCGTTCATACGTCCCGGAACCGCATCCATCTTCACCCAGAAGGCGGGAACCGCCCAGCTGTGGATCACGTCCGACGCGGTCACCAGAACCTTCACGACGCTGCCGACCGGAACCACGACGCGGTTGTCCGTCGCGAGCAGCTTGGGTTCACCGGCCTTTTCAGCCTCCTCCGCCGAAAGCATCACGGCATCGAAGCCGAAGCTGCCCTGATCGGGATACTCATAGCTCCAGTACCACTGGTGGCCGGTGGCCTTGATCGTGAGATCGGCCTTCGGGGGATCGTATTGCGAGGCGAGCAGCTTGAACGAAGGGATCGCGATCGCGACGAGCACGAGCACGGGCACCAGTGTCCACACCACCTCGATGAACACATTGTGCGTCGTCTTCGAAGGGACAGGGTTGGCGCTGCGGCGGAAACGGAACATCGCCCAGATCAGCAAGCCGAACACCAGGGCCGTGATCACGCCCATGATGAGCAGCAGCGCGGTGTTGAAATCCGAACCGCGCTGACCGAGCGCAGTCACCTGCGGCTGGATCTGCCACCCGCCCTGCGGCTGGCCGATGCCGGCATCGGGACGCGTGCCCATGTTCGCCAGATTGACCGCAGGCGTCGCCGCCGCATCAACCGAAGGCGCCTGCTCGACCGTGGCGGCAGCGGGAGCCGCGGCATCGGTTGCCGCTTCCTGCGCCTGTGCCTGAACGGTGCCGAGCGTGAGCGCCGCAGCGACTGCCAATGCCCTGAAACGGCTGTTAATTCCGCGCATCAAACCCCCACTTGCTCCAATACGGCCAGACGGCGCGCGAACGCACCGACGGAATCGATTTGGCGCGCCTTATAGATGCGCCCCGATTCGCGGACAAGCGATAGCTTGCCGCACCCCGGCGCTTTCGGGAACCCGCGCGCGAACAATCAGATCGCGTCCCCGAAACGCGCCGGGCGCTTCTGGAGGTGCGCGCCCATCGCTTCGCCGAGATCCGCGCCCGGCAGAAAGGCCGAATTCCAGGTCGCGACGTAATCAAGCCCTTCGGCAATGCCCTGATCGCGGCCCCGGTTCAGCACTGCCTTCGTGCCCTGAACGGCGACGGGCGATTTCGACGCGATCTCGCGCGCAAGCGCCTCTCCGGCCGCAATCGCTTCGTCGTGGCCGGGCAGCACCCGATTGAGGAAACCGTGCCGCGCCGCCTCTTCCGCCATGAAACGGCGCCCGGTGTAGGCAAGTTCGCGCACCAGCCCCTGCGGCAGCAGGTGCGGAATGCGCTGAAGCGTACCGACGTCGGCGACGATGCCGACATTGATTTCCTGAATGCTGAAAAAGCAGTCGGCGGTGCCGATGCGGATGTCGCAGGCGGTGACGAGATCGACGCCGCCGCCGATGCAGCCGCCCTGCACGACCGCGATCACCGGTGCCTTGCACTGATCGATCACGGTGAAGCTGTTCTGCATGGCCTTCACCTTGCGGCGCAGCGCGAGGCGCTGCCGGGCGACGTCTCCTTCGCCTTCCGCCAGCAGGTCTGCGCCTGCCCACGCAAGATCCAGCCCCGCCGTGAAGTGCTTGCCGGCCGAGACGATCAGGACGGCGCGCACCGAAGGATCCGCCTCGATCGCTTCGAAAACCGTGACGATCTCGGTCCAGAAGGCCTCCGTCATGGTGTTGAACGCCTGCCCCCGCGTCATCGCCACGCGGGCGACACCTTCGGCTACGGCAAGCGACAGCGTTTGCAGTTCCATTTGGGCTTCTCCCCGTCTAAATCTCGCGTCGTCATGACTCGCTTCACCATCAACGGCAATCCTGTCGCTTTTGACCTGCCGCCCGAAACGCCGCTGCTGTGGGCGCTGCGCGACGCAATGAACCTGACCGGCACCAAGTTCGGCTGCGGGGCGGGGCTTTGCGGCGCATGCACCGTCCACATCGACGGCCAGGCACAGCGTAGCTGCCAGGTGAACATCGGCGACATCGAAGGCACGTTCGTCACCACGATCGAGGGCCTCTCCCGCGACGGCAGCCACCCCGTGCAGCAGGCGTGGATCGCCGAGCAGGTGCCGCAGTGCGGCTATTGCCAGCCGGGCATGATCATGGCGGCAGCCGCGTTCCTGAAAGACACGCCCAAGCCCACCGAAGACGATATCAAGGCGGGAATCACCAATCTCTGCCGCTGCGGGACGTATCCGCGCATCAAGAAGGCGATTCTGCGCGCGGCGGGAACGCCGAAAGAGGGGTAGGACGGGTTCAGCCGGTGGGCGTCCCCTGCCCCGATTTCCGGAACATTCCGGGATGATTTCGCCATAATTCGGGCCTAGGTGTTTGATCCCAGGCTTTGATGGTGCATTATTCAGCCAGCAATGGAAGGATGCGCTATGGGACAGATACTCCATGGGAGCGCCACAACG
>NZ_JACHNZ010000045.1 GCF_014199685.1 Sphingosinicella soli
GGATGGCGTAAGCACCCGTTCTCTATTCCAGATCAGTAACTTACACCACGTCCGCCAACCCCATCCCATGCTCCCGGTGAATAAGACGGGCTAGAACTTTTCATGGTATAAAAATTAATAACAACAGAAATTTGTCTTTGATAAGCCACAGATGATAATTTATATTCAAATATACCAATAATTATAGACAAAAATAAAAAAACTATCGCTATTCTTATTTCAATAAATCGAAAAACGCTGAAACTATCGGAAGATAAAAATCCAACCATTGCCACCAGTATGGCCACGGACAGTTGAATTATTGTCTTAATTAGAGAATCTTCTGAGATTAGCTTGGCAGCGATCAGTCTAGATCGTTCAGCCATCATAACTTCATAGCATTGAAGGTCATCCTTTCCGTATAAAGGATGACCTTCATGAGGTGCACTGGTGTCAGACGCCAATGTCTAAGCCTCCCAACACTTGGGAGGGCATTGTATCTTTACAATCGGCCTCTCTTGCATTGCACTGAACCCTACTCCGCCACCCCGAGCAGCCCCGGCTCATCCCCCGCCTCGTTGGCGGCGGTGGTGAGTTTGTTGGCGGATTTGCGTTTGTCGAAGGCGTCCCACACGTCGTTCCAGCTGCCCTTGGTGGCGGCTTTCGAATATTCGGTGGCGCGGGTTTCGAAGAAGTTGGCGTGCTCGACACCGTTCAGCAGCGGCGCGAGCCACGGCAGCGGGTGTTCGGCGATCTTGTAGATCGGCTTGAGCCCGAGTTGGCTGAGCCGCCAGTCGGCGATGAAGCGGATGTAGTTCTTGATGTCGTCGGGCGTCATGCCGGGCACCGGGCCCATTTCGAACGCCAGATCGACGAACGCGTCCTCCAGATCCACCGTGTGATAGCAGGTGTCGCGGATTTCCTTGCGCATCGCGGGCGTCAGGCAATCCCGCTCCTGGCAGAAGGTGTGGAACAGCTTGATGATGCCCTCGCAGTGCAGGCTCTCGTCGCGCACCGACCAGCTCACGATCTGCCCCATGCCCTTCATCTTGTTGTGGCGCGGGAAGTTCATCAGCATGGCGAAGCTGGCGAAAAGCTGAAGCCCCTCGGTGAAGCCGCCGAACATGGCGAGCGTCTTCGCGATATCCTCGTCCGTGTCCACGCCGAAGGTGGCGAGGTAATCGTGCTTGTCCTTCATTTCCTTGTACTGAAGGAACATGCCGTACTCGCTTTCGGGCATGCCGATCGTATCGAGCAAATGGCTGTAGGCGGCGATGTGCACCGTCTCCATGTTGCTGAACGCGGTCAGCATCATCTTGACTTCGGTGGGCTTGAACACGCGGCCGTATTTTTCGTGGTAGCAATCCTGCACCTCGACATCGGCCTGCGTGAAGAAGCGGAAGATCTGCGTGAGCAGGTTGCGCTCGTGATCCGAGAGCTTCTGCGCCCAGTCGCGGCAATCCTCGCCCAGCGGCACTTCCTCGGGCAGCCAGTGCAGCTGCTGCTGGAGCTTCCAGTAATCGAACGCCCACGGATATTCGAAGGGCTTGTACTGTTTGGAAGCCTTCAGGAGGGACATCGGATCTACCTTCTTCTTGTTATCGCACCGCTGAACACAGCGGCCATTCTATCGTAACTGCAGGCGCAGGCCGAGGCTTACTGGCAGAATCTACTGACAGGCCAGGCACTCGTCGTAATCCTTCGCCTCCACCTCGATCATCTTGAGCATGGGGGTGTTGTCCGCCTCCACGCCGCCCGCGAAACCCGCGCGCTGGATGGATTTTGAGCGGCAGTAGTAGAGCGACTTGATGCCCAGTTCCCACGCCCGGTAGTGCATCATCAGAAGATCCCACTTCTCGATGTCCGCCGGCAGGAACAGGTTCAGGCTCTGCGCCTGATCGATATAGGGCGTGCGGTCGCCGGCGAGTTCGAGCAGCCAGCGCTGATCGATCTCGAACGCGGTGCGGAACGTCGCCTTTTCCTCGGGCGTGAGGAAATCCAGGTGCTGCACCGATCCGCCGCGCTCCAGAATGCCGCTCCAGACCTTGTCGCTGTTCTTCGCTTTTTCTTCGAGCAGCTTTTCGAGGTACGGATTCCTGACTGTGAAGCTGCCCGACAGCGTCTTGTGCGTGTAGATGTTCGCCGGGATCGGCTCGATGCACGCCGAGGTGCCGCCGCAGATGATGCTGATCGACGCGGTCGGCGCGATCGCCATCTTGCACGAAAACCGCTCCATCACGCCCATGTCCTCGGCGTCCGGGCAGGCGCCGCGCTCGGTGGCGAGCAGCATCGAAGCCTCGTCCACATGCGAACGGATGTGGCGGAAGATCTTGAGATTCCAGGATTTCGCCAGCGCGCTTTCGAACGGGATCGAGCGCGCCTGCAGGAAGCTGTGGAAGCCCATGACGCCCAGCCCCACCGAACGCTCGCGCATCGCGGCGTATTTGGCGCGCTCCATCTCGTCGGGCGCGCGCGCGATGTAGTCGGAGAGCACGTTGTCGAGGAAGCGCATCACGTCCTCGACGAACACCTTGTCCTTCGACCACTCGTCCCAGGTTTCAAGGTTGAGGCTGGAGAGGCAGCAGACCGCCGTGCGGTCCTTGTTGTACTGATCGACGCCGGTGGGCAGCGTGATTTCCGAACACAGGTTCGACGTCGTGACCTTCAGGCCCACGTCGCGCTGGTGCTTGGGCATCGTGTTGTTCACGTGATCGATGAAGATGATGTACGGCTCGCCCGTCGCCAGCCGGGTCTCGACCAGCTTCTGGAACAGCGCGCGCGCATCCACCTCGGCCCGCTTGGAGCCGTCCTTCGGGCTGACGAGATCGAAGGGAAGTCCATCCCGCACCGCCTCCATGAAGGCATCCGTGATGAGGACGCCGTGATGCAGGTTCAAGGCCTTGCGGTTGAAATCGCCGGAAGGCTTGCGGATTTCGAGGAACTCTTCGATTTCCGGGTGCGAGACGTCGAGGTAGCAGGCAGCGGAGCCGCGCCTCAGCGATCCCTGGCTTATCGCCAGTGTCAGTGAATCCATGACGCGCACGAACGGGACGATGCCCGACGTCTTGCCGTTCAGGCCCACAGGCTCTCCGATGCCGCGGACATGGCCCCAATAGGTGCCGATGCCGCCGCCCTTGGAGGCGAGCCAGACGTTCTCGTTCCAGGTGGCGACAATGCCCTCGAGGCTGTCGGACACGCTGTTGAGGTAGCAGGAGATCGGCAGGCCGCGCCCGGTGCCGCCGTTCGACAGCACGGGCGTCGCGGGCATGAACCACAGGCGCGAGATATAATCGTAAAGCCGCTGCGCGTGGGCATCGTCGCCGTCGTCCGCATAAGCGGCGGCGACGCGCGCGAAGAGATCCTGCGGTTTCTCGCCGGGCAGCAGATAACGGTCTTCCAGCGTCTGACGGCCGAAATCCGTAAGCAGCGCATCGCGACCGTGATCGATCTCGATCGCATGCGCCGCCGTGCCGCGGTGACGCACCGCCGCTGCAACATCATCGCCATCGAGAATCGCCGTATCCACGCCACTGAAATCCATTTGAACCGACTCCCCTATGTTCCCGCTTCGTTCCGCATTCGTCAAGGGGGACTGCGAATATGGGGTAGCGGGCATTTCCCGCAACGGATACGGCGCTTTTCAAGCCGTCCCCGATATCCTCGTAATCCACAGGCTCCGGCGACTCCTCGCCGGACCGAAGGGGACAAAACCGGCCCTGCCCCGGGAACGCTTCGTTTCCCGTGCGACACAAGCTGTTGTGGTGACCCCCCGGTCCCAGAACCAGACTTTGTGGTGAAGCGCCGCCTAACGCAAGTGTGTTTTTATACAATTTTAGTTTTTGGGACGAGATCAGGCACTTAGCTGAATCGCTTGAAGATTCCGTGCAAGACGCGGGTGGACGCGGCCCCCGGGGGTGGCTAATTACGCGCGCAAAATCGGTGATTTCGAGAGGGCTTTTGCATGGCGGCGATCCGCGAAGAAGACGTTATTGAGTCGGTCGCCGACGCGCTGCAGTACATCAGCTATTATCACCCCATGGATTATATACGCGCGCTTGGCCGCGCGTATGAGCTGGAGCAGGGTCCGGCTGCGAAAGACGCGATCGCGCAGATCCTTACCAACAGCCGCATGTGCGCCGAAGGCCATCGCCCGATCTGCCAGGATACCGGGATCGTGACCGCCTTCGTGAAGATCGGTATGAACGTCCGGTGGCAAGCCACGAAAACTGTTCAAGAAATGGTCGATGAAGGCGTGCGCCGCGCCTACCTTCACCCCGAAAACCGCCTGCGCGCCTCGATCGTTTCGGACCCGGCCTTTTCGCGCAGGAACACGAAGGACAACACGCCCGCCGTCGTCCACGTCGAAATGGTGCCCGGCGACACGGTGGAGATCACCGTCGCGGCGAAGGGCGGCGGCAGCGAGAACAAATCCAAGTTCAAGATGCTGAACCCGAGCGACTCCATCGTCGACTGGGTGCTGGAGATGGTGCCGCAGATGGGCGCGGGCTGGTGCCCGCCGGGCATGCTCGGCATCGGCATCGGCGGCACGGCGGAGAAGGCCGTGCTGCTCGCCAAGGAATCGCTGATGGAGGCGATCGACATGGCGGAGCTGAAGGCGCGCGGGCCGCAAAACGAGATCGAGGCGCTGCGCATCGAGATCTACGACAAGGTGAATGCGCTCGGCATCGGCGCGCAGGGCCTCGGCGGGCTCGCGACCGTGCTTGACGTCAAGATCTACGATTGCCCGACGCACGCAGCCTCGAAGCCGATCGCGATGATCCCGAACTGCGCCGCGACGCGCCACGCGCACTTCGTGCTCGACGGCTCCGGCCCCGCCTACCTCGAAGCGCCGAACCTCGCGGACTGGCCGAAGGTGGAATGGGCGCCCTCCAAGGAGGCGATCCGTGTCGATCTCGACACGCTGACGCCCGAGATCGTCGAAAGCTGGAAGCCGGGCGACCGCATCCTGCTGAGCGGCAAGATGCTCACGGGGCGCGACGCCGCGCACAAACGCATCCACGACATGCTGGCAAACGGAGAGCCGATGCCGGTCGATTTCAAGGGCCGCGTGATTTACTACGTCGGCCCGGTCGATGCCGTGCGCGACGAGGCGGTCGGCCCCGCCGGCCCCACCACGGCGACGCGCATGGACAAGTTCACGCGGATGATGCTGGAACAGGGCCTGATCGCGATGGTGGGCAAGGCCGAGCGCGGCCCCACCGCGATCGAGGCGATCCGCGACCACAAGGCGGCCTATCTGATGGCGGTCGGCGGCGCGGCGTATCTGGTTTCAAAGGCGATCAAATCCGCGAAGGTGATCGCCTTCGAAGACCTCGGCATGGAAGCGATCTACGAGTTCGACGTGCGCGACATGCCCGTGACCGTGGCCGTCGATGCGACGGGCGAAAGCGTCCACCACCTCGCCCCGCTCGTCTGGCGCGAGAAGATCGCGAAGGAACGCCTGCTGGAGCCTGTCGCGTAACCCGCGTGCAGGTTCGAAAACGCCGCTCTCTGACGCTATGCCGGTGCACGCGCGCCCGCGCGAGACGAACCGGCTGAAACGCGCGCCCGGAGGATGGGCGATATCCCGGTTTCGAGGATTGATGACACGGCGGGAGAATTGACGGCGGCGGGGTGGTTCAGCATGAGCGGGGCGATGGTCAAGGCTATGCAACAACCGGTGCGGAACGCGGAGCCCGTGTCCGCGCGCCTGTCGGATACGATTTCGGTGGTGCGCGTCGTGTGCGTGCTCGGCATCGTCTATGTTCATGCGTGGACGGGGCTGAGCGGCGAGCAGCTGGCGGCGCTCGCCCAGTCCGGCCAGGGGCTGCTGCGTCTGGTTCTGATGGAGGTTTTCGGGCGCAGCGCGGTGCCGCTGCTCGGGCTCATTTCCGGTTATCTCGTCGCGGGCGCGGCGATCCGGTCTTGGCGCGGCTTCCTTGCCCGCAAGGCGCGCACGATCCTGCTGCCGATGGCGCTCTGGAATGCGCTTGCGATCCTGCTCGTGTCCGGAACGGCGTGGCTCGGCTTCGTGAAGGCGCCGGTGCCCGAAAGCCTGTGGTGGCTGATCGACGAGCTGTTTTCGATCCTCACCCCCAACCACATCAACGTGCAGGCGCCGTTCCTGCGCGACCTGTTCGTGTGCATGGCGCTCGCGCCGCTGCTGCTTCGGCTGCGCGGCCCCTGGCTGACGGGCGTGATCCTGCTCGCGGCGGCGTGGAGCCTTTCGGGCTGGACCATCCCGCTGATGCTTCGCCCGCCGATCCTTCTGTTTTTCCTGCTCGGCATCGGCGCGCGGCGCCATCATCTGGGCGCCCGCATCGCCGAAGTGCCCCTTGCCGCCGCGCTTGCGCCGTTCGTCGCCGTGGCCGCGATCAAGCTGATCGTCAGCGTGCCGGTGCCCGGCGGCGTGGTGATCTCGCCGGTGTTTCTGCCCCTGCTCGACCTCGGGCTTCGCCTCGCCGCCGCGCTCGCCTTCGCGCGGATCGCGTGGGGGCTTGCGGCGCGCCCGGCGATGTTCCGCAGGCTGGAGCCTTATGCGTTCTTCCTGTTCTGCTCGCACATGATCCTGATCTGGCTGGCGACGCCGCTGTTCGAAGCGTTGACCGGCCCGCTCGGATCGCCCGCCTATCCGTTCCTGCTGATCGTGCATCCGCTGATCGCGCTGGGTTTCGCGCTCGGCCTCGGCCAGGTGCTGGTGCTGTTCGCGCCGCGCGCTGCGGAAATTCTGAGCGGCGGGCGATTGAAGGCGGATGCCGCCGATATGGCGGAAATGCGCGCGGCGTCTTGAAGATGCCGCAATCACTCACCATTTTTTGAACCATGCGGGTGACGGGTCGCCGTCCGCCTGTATAAGAACAAGACAATCCAATTCGAAACCGAAATGCGGGGCGCGTGCACCACGATAACCTGATCCTCATTCTCGTCGGCGGCTTCGTGCTTGCCTTTCTGTTCGGGATGCTGGCGAACCGGCTGAAACTTTCGCCGATCGTCGGGTATCTCGTTGCCGGTGTCGTTGTCGGCCCGTTCACGCCGGGGTGGGTCGCCGATCAGTCGCTCGCGCCGCAGCTGGCGGAAATCGGCGTCATCCTGCTGATGTTCGGCGTCGGCCTGCATTTCTCTCCCAAGGAATTGATGCGCGTCCAGTCGATCGCGCTGCCCGGCGCCGTCGTGCAGATCGCGGTCGCGACCGCGCTCGGCTGGGGTACGGGCATGCTGATGGGCATGTCCGGGCCGGAAGCCGCGATTTTCGGCTTCTCGCTCTCCGTCGCATCGACCGTCGTGCTGCTGCGCGCGATCGAAAGCCGGGGTCAGCTGAAAACCAGCATCGGGCAGATCGCGGTCGGCTGGCTGCTCGTTGAAGACATGGTCATCATCGTCGCGCTCGTGCTGTTGCCGCTGCTCGCGAACATGGGTGACATCGGCGGCGGCGCGGCGATTGCGCGCGAAATCGCCTGGACGTTCGCCAAGATCGCCGCGTTTCTGGTGCTGATGTTCGTCGTGGGCGTTCGCGCCATGCCGATCATCCTCGTGTGGATCGCGCACACCCGTTCGCGCGAGCTGTTCACGCTCGGCGTGCTGGCGATCGCGCTCGGCATCGCGTGGCTTGCCTATGCCGTGTTCGGGGCCTCGTTTGCGCTCGGCGCGTTCGTGGCGGGTCTCGTGCTCAACAGCACGCCGCTCGGGCACAACGCCGCAGAGCGCTCGCTGCCGCTGCGCGATGCGTTCGCGGTGCTGTTCTTCGTGTCGGTGGGCATGCTGTTCGACCCCTCGACGCTGATCCGCGAGCCCGTCGGCGTCATCGCGACGCTGGCGATCATCCTGATCGGCAAGTCGATCGCGGCGGTCGCCGTCACCAGCCTGTTCAAGCGGGAGCGCGGCGAAGGGCTGACGATCGCGGCGAGCCTGGCGCAGATCGGCGAGTTCTCGTTCATCCTCGCGGGTCTCGGCGTGACGCTCGAGCTGATCTCGCACGACACGAACAACCTGATCCTCGCCGCCGCGCTGCTCTCGATCGCGCTCAACCCGTTCATGTTCAAGCTGGCGGACTGGCTTTCGCGCGGCAAGGAACCGCCGCCCGAACCCGTGGCCTCCTGATTACCGCATCAGGTGCTCCCCGAGCGCCTGATAGGCGGGAAGCGACGTCGGATCGAAGTTCACATTGCCTGCCATCGGATGCGAAGCGAAGCGCGCGATGACCATTTCGGCCTTCGGGTCCACATAAATCGCCTGCCCGTGGATGCCGCGCGCCGTATAGGCCCCGTGCGCATTGTGGCTGATCCACCACTGGCTCCGATAGCTCCAGCCCGGCAGCGTCGCGTAACCGGCTCCGGCGAAATCCTCCTTGCGGGCGCCGCGCGCGATGTCGGCGATCGCGGCTTCGGGGATGATCTGCCTGCCGCCCATCCGCCCGCCGAGCCGCATCAGCTCCCCGAAGCGCGCGAGATCGCGCAAACGCATGTTGAAGCCGCCGCCCGCGAACGGCGTGCCGACCGGATCGACCTGGAAATAGCCGTCGGCTTCCGCGCCCATCGGCGCCCAGATCCGTTCCGAAAGCTGCTCGGTGAACGGCTTGCCGCCGACGCGCGAAACGATCCAGCCGAGCACATCGGTGTTGATCGTGCGGTAGGTGAAGCCCTCGCCGTGGTTGCCCGCCTTCTTCACGGTAGCGAGATACGCATAGTCGCCGTTCGGCCCCGCATAACCCGCCGCGCGCGGCCCCGCGCCGATCGCCGCGACGTATCCCGCGAACGTGGAATCGGGGTCGCCGTATGTCTCGCTGAAGTCGAGGCCGGTGGTCATGTCCATCACGTGCCGGACGGTCGCATCGCCAAAGCCGCTGTCCTTCAGCTCCGGGATGTAGGCCGCAACGGTTTTCGCGGGATCGAGCCTGCCTTCGGCGATCAGCATGGCGGCAAGCGTGCCGACGAACGACTTGCTGACGGAAAAGGAGATATGCTCGCCTTCAGGCTTCAGCGCGCCGAAGTAGCGCTCGTAGACGATCCGCCCCTTGTGAAGCACGACGATGCCGTCGGTGTAGTTCGCCGCAAGCGACGCGGCCCACGTCATCGGCTTTGCGCCGCCGATCGGCATGAACGTCACCGTATCGATGTCGCTACGCTCGGCGCGCGGCAGTTCGCTGACCGGACCCGTCCCGCGCGACACGCCCACCGTCGGCATCAACTCGCGCCAGTGCGAAAAGCTCCAGCGCCACTGCGGGAAGGTGAAGAAGCTGTAGTCGCCGAACGCGATGCGCTTTTCAGGCGGCGGCGGCGTCCCCTGCATCCAGCCGAGCTTCACGGGATCGCTCACGTCAGCATCGGGAAACGCAGGCTCCGCGCGTGCGGATACGGCAACAACCGCCGCAACAACGACGATTCCGATCATGGCTTTCATTGTGCGCCCTCCCAGACTGCGGGAAGGCTATGAAACCATTGCCTCTTCCACAAGCAGAGAGGTTTGAGAGGGTGAAGCTAGGGCGGGTCGACATTCAGAAGATGACGTGCCGAAAATGGTGGATTTTCGTGACCCAGAGCGCAGCGTACTAAAGGTACGTGAGCACCGGAAGCGCGGAAAGCCGCCATTTGCAGGCCGTCAGAGCTGAATGTCGATCCGCCCTAGCAGGCGCCCGTGCGCTTGCCGCTCGTCTTCGATGTCATCTTCATGTTGCCGCGCGGCCCGTCGACGACCATCACGTTGGTCGATTGATAGCTGTCGGCGGTATAGGTGCCCAGCATCGTCATCCGCATGTTGCCCTGCGGCCCCTTGCACTGCATCGCGGCGTTCAGCTTGCCGCGGGCCATTTCGAACTTCGTGTATTCACACTCGCCGTTGTCGCCCTTGAACATCTGGCGCGGGTCTTTCGCCGCCTGTTCGGCCGTCAGGCAATAGCTGTGGCTGATCGGGCGCTTCTTCATCATCTCCAGCGCCTGGGGTGGCATGCCGGGCATGTCGATCGCCGTGATCGTGCCGGTCGACGCCCATTTCCCCGGTGTCACCATATTGCCGGCGAAGGCAGCAAGCGGCACCGCCGCGGTTGCTGCAAGCAGAAGCCTGAATCCGGCGCGCATGGGGACATCCTTTTATGAAAACCGATGCCCGTGAGTATACCGCCGGGGCAATCGCGGTAAAGATAACGGTGCGTTAACCCTGAAAAAGACTCAGCGCGGTTTCAGCAGTTCGAGCGTTGCCGTCACCATCGCTTCGGTGCCCAGCGTCACCGCCGGTTCGGGCGCGATCTTGAACAGCGGAGAGTGGTGCGAAGGCACCGGCGGCCCGCCCGCCTTGGCCGCATCGAACGCCGCCTGCGGCGTGCCGCCGACCCCGAAATAATAGCCGGGCACCTTGAGTTCGGGCTGCACGAAAAACGCGAAATCCTCCGCGCCCATCGTTTCCTGCACAAAGGGGATCATCACGCCGGGCCCCAGATCGCGCGCGAACGCCGCGTTCATGCGCCGGGCGAGCGGTCCGTCATTGATCGTCGTGGGCGTACCCTCGCTCACCTTCACGTCGGGCAGTCTGTCTTCCGCGACGCCGTTCGCCCGCGCGACGTTCTTCGCCACGCGCTCGATCGCCGCGATCAGCTGCGCGCGCGTCGCCTCGTCGTTGGCGCGCACGGTGAGCTGAAGGTCCGCGCGGTCGGAGATGATGTTGTGCTTGTGCCCGGCATGGAACGCGCCGACCGTGATGACGGCAGGCGACAGCGGCCCGACCTCGCGGCTGACGATCGATTGCAGCGCCACGACGATCGCCGACGCGATGTAGACCGGATCCTTGCCCGCGTGCGGCGCCGCGCCGTGCGCCCCAACGCCGTGCACGGTAATATCCACACTGTCGGCCGACGAATACTGCAGGCCTTCCGATGCGCTGATCTTGCCCGTCGGCAGGTTCGCGGCGACGTGGAAGGCGACCGCATAATCCGGCTTGGGAAAGCGCGTGTAGAGCCCGTCCGCCAGCATCGCCTTCGCGCCGCCCACACGCTCCTCGGCGGGCTGCACGATGAACAGGATCGTGCCTTTCCATCTGTCCTTCATCGCCGCGAGACGCCGCGCGGTGCCGACCATCGCCGTGATGTGCGTATCGTGGCCGCAGGCGTGCATCACGGGGTAAACCTGCCCGTCCTGCCCCTTCTGCGTGACCTTGGAGGCATAGGGCAGCCCCGATTTCTCCTCGACCGGCAGCCCGTCCATATCGGCGCGCAGCATCAGCACGGGGCCGTCGCCGTTCTTCATCACGCCGACGACGCCGGTGCCGCCCACGCCTGTCGTCACGGTCGCGCCGGCTTTCTTCAGCTCGGCGGCCATGCGCTTCGCCGTCTCGGTTTCGAGGTAGGAAAGCTCCGGGTTCTGGTGGAAATGCGTGAAGAGCGGGCCGAGATACGTGTCGTAATCGCTCTTGATCGCCGACTTGAGCGCAGGGTCCGCAGCGGCCGGAGCCGCAAGCGCCGCAGCCGCCACGGCGGCGAGCAAAAGGCGCGCAGTTGCATCGCCGAGCATGAAGTCCCCTCCCCGTTCCGAAATGGAATCGAGCGAGCAGGCTAGCAAGGCGCGGGACGGACCGCCAGACGGCCCGTCCCGAAAAGCATCAGCAGGTGCCGGTGATGCGCCCGTTGACGTTCGACCGCACGGTCATGTCGCCGGTCTTGGTTTTGAACACCGACGTGTTGGAGCCCTTGTAGAACGTGCCGTTGTACGTGCCGACGAAGGCGATGCTCGCGTCGCCGTAGGAGCCGCCGGTGCACTTCGCCGCTGCCTCCACGCGGCCCAGGCGGACGGTGAAGCGCGAATATTTGCACGTGCCGAATGCCGCGCCGATCGCGGCTTTCACTTCGCTGTCTCCCGGCGCCTTGATGGCACAGACGGAATGGTTGATCGGCGTGGATATCAGCAGTTTCTTCGTTGCCGCATCGACACCCGGTCCGTTGACCGAAACGATCGCTCCCGTTGTCGTCCACAGCGATTTGCCCGCCGCGTGGGCACCCGCCGGCAACACGGCTGCGGCGAGGATGGTAACCAGCATACCTTTGACTGCACGCTTCATTTTCCCAAGACCCCTTGTATCGATTCGCCAGCCGACCGCCGATTCCAGACACACGGCGCCCATCTGGCAATCGGCCCTTACACCCCCCATAGTTAAGCAATGACCAACATCCGGATTCGCACCTCGCTCACCGACCCGTCGGAGCAGTCGGTGTTCCAGCCCCATCGCCCCGCGCGCCCGGAAAAATCCGAAGGCGGGCGGCGCTTCGTGCTGGCGAGCGAATATCAGCCCTCCGGCGATCAGCCGCACGCGATCGCCGAACTCGTTGCGGGGCTGAATGCGGGCGACCGGGAGCAGGTGCTGCTCGGCGTCACCGGATCGGGCAAGACCTTCACGATGGCGAAGATCGTGGAGGCGCTGCAGCGCCCCACCCTCGTCCTTGCGCACAACAAGATCCTCGCCGCGCAGCTCTACGGGGAGTTCAAGTCGTTCTTCCCCAGCAACGCGGTCGAATATTTCGTCAGCTACTACGATTACTACCAGCCCGAGGCCTACGTTCCGCGCTCCGACACGTACATCGAGAAGGAAAGCTCGGTAAACGAGGCGATCGACCGGATGCGCCACTCGGCCACCCGCGCGCTGCTGGAGCGCGACGACGTGCTGATCGTCGCCTCGGTCTCGTGCCTCTACGGTATCGGATCGGTCGAGACCTATTCGGCGATGACCTTCAAGCTCAACAAGGGCGAGAGCGTCGACAACCGCGAGATCATCCGCAAGCTCGTCGCACTGCAATACAAGCGCAACGACGCGAACTTCGTGCGCGGATCGTTTCGCGTGCGCGGCGACAGCCTGGAAATCTTCCCGAGCCATCTTGAAGACATGGCGTGGCGCATCAGCTTCTTCGGCGACGAGATCGAGGAGATCGCCGAGTTCGACCCGCTGACCGGCGAAAAGGGCGCGCGGCTCGATACGGTGAAGGTCTACGCGAACTCCCACCACGTCACGCCCGGCCCGACGCTGAAACAGGCGACCATCGCGATCAAGGCGGAGCTTGCCGAGCGGCTGAAGGAGTTCGAGGCGGAAGGCAAATTGCTCGAAGCGCAGCGGCTGGAGCAGCGCACCAATTTCGACCTCGAAATGATCGCCGCCACCGGAAGCTGCGCGGGCATCGAGAATTATTCGCGCTTCCTCACCGGTCGCATCCCCGGCGAGCCGCCGCCCACGCTCTTCGAATACCTGCCTGAAAATGCGCTGCTCTTCGTCGACGAAAGCCACCAGACCGTGCCGCAGATCAGCGCCATGTCGCGCGGCGATTTCCGGCGCAAGCTGACGCTCGCCGAATACGGCTTCCGCCTGCCCTCGTGCATCGACAACCGCCCGCTGAAGTTCGACGAGTGGGACGCGATGCGCCCGCAATCTACCTTCGTGTCGGCCACGCCCGGCCCGTGGGAGATGGAGCGCACGGCGGGCGTCTTCACCGAGCAGGTGATCCGCCCCACCGGGCTGATCGATCCGCCCGTGGAAATCCGCCCCGTGGAGAGCCAGGTCGACGACCTGATCGGCGAAATCCGCGAGACGAACGCCAAGGGATACCGCACGCTCGTCACCACGCTCACCAAGCGCATGGCCGAAGACCTCACCGAGTTCCTGCACGAAGCGGGCATCAAGGTCCGCTACATGCACTCCGACGTCGAAACGCTGGAACGCATCGAGCTGATCCGCGACCTGCGCATGGGCGTGTACGACGTGCTCGTGGGCATCAACCTGCTGCGCGAGGGGCTCGATATCCCCGAATGCGGCCTCGTCGCCATATTGGACGCGGACAAGGAGGGCTTCCTGCGCTCCGAAACCAGCCTGGTGCAGACCATCGGCCGCGCCGCGCGCAACATCGACGGCCGCGTCATCCTCTACGCCGACAGGATCACCGGCTCGATGGAACGCGCGCTCGCCGAGACCGACCGCCGCCGCGCCAAACAGGTCGCCTACAACGAAGCGCACGGCATCACGCCGCAGACCATCAGGAAATCCATCGGCGACATCATCGCGCATGTCACCGACAAGGCCGACCGCGTCACCGTAGGCATAGACGACGAAACCCCGCACCTCGTCGGTCACAACCTCAAGGCCCACATCGCCGACCTCGAGGAAAAAATGAAAACCGCCGCCGCCGACCTCGAATTCGAAACCGCCGCCCGCATCCGCGACGAAATCCGCAAGCTGGAAGCGTCAGAACTCGGCCTCCCGGCGGACCTCCAGGTCGCAAGGCCGAAGGGCCGCGCGATGGAAGGCGCGCCGGGCACACGGAAAACGCGGTTCGGTAAGACACGGCCGCGGAAGATAGGGATTTGATTTCAGGTATTGACGCCCACTGGCGTCGCTATACGTAGATCAGCGGGCGAGCGTCGCACTCATTATTGAATATAGTGAGGTCAGAAGCATGACGCGCATCTTCGACAACCAATCGACTATGTCATTCCGAGATTTTCAGCGCGCGCTGAAAGCTTTCGGATTCGAGCTGGATCGAACAAGAGGTAGTCATATGATCTACGTGCATCCGCATGTGCCCCGCCCTTTTTCCGTGCAGCGGAGCAGAAAAGACGTAAAGCCCTACCAAATTCACGCGCTACTTGCTTTGGTAAAGGCCCACGGCTTACACATTAAGGCATGAACGAGCCGCATTACCATATCAACCTGTTCTGGTCGGCCGAGGACGGCTGCTGGATCGCGGACGTCCCCGATCTGCGGCCTTGCTCCGCGCATGGCGAGACGCGCGCAGAGGCGCTTTCGCATGTGCACGACGCTATCGAAGGGTGGCTGGAAACGGCGCGCGTGCGCAACCTCCCCATCCCCGAACCCCGCTATCGTCCGGCGATCTACGCGACCTGAGCGATGGCGCACGTTCGCAAAGGGCAAATCACGTCCTCGCCGCAGTGGTGGAAGCACCTGCGTGACTGGAAGCGTGTATTCTGGAAAGCAGAGCGCCGGGCTGCGCAAAGGGATGCTGAACAGCGCGCATCGTCTGGCGATTAGAATCGTTCGGTTTCAGGCTAAATCTCTCAAGCCCCTCCCTCTTCAGGGGAGGGGTTGGGGTGGGGCGGTTCCGCCCGGCGCTGCGTGTGGGGATAGGCCCCACCCCCGGCCCCTCCCCTGAAGAGGAGGGGAGAACTCGGGCCATCGATCCGGCGTCAGACCGACTCCAGGTTCTGGTCGCAAAATTCACATCATCGCCGTAAGCCCTTCTACTCCCCCTCCACCAGCAGCTTGAGCCTCGCCAGACGCTGGCGCCACGCAGCCTTCAACCTCTCGAACTCCGCTTCCGCCGACGCGAGGCCTGCGGCATCCAGTGCCCACACGTGCTCGCGGCCGCGCATCGCGCCTTTCACCAGCCCCGCGCCTTCCAGCACCTTGAGGTGCCGCGTCACCGCCTGGCGCGTCACCCCCGCCCCGCTGCTGAGGTCGCTGATCGAGGCGTCGCCGCGCGCGGCCAGCGTTTCCACCAGGCGCAGGCGCTGCGGGTCGCCGAGCGCGGCGAACTGGGCGGCGCGTTCAGGCTGCGTCGGCAAGATATGTCTTCAGCGAAGCGGCCTGATGCAGCCAGCCGTTGACGTTGTCGCGGAATACCGAGGGGCGGCGCGCCGCAGTGATCGCGTCGAAGCCCGTCTCGGTGACGGTGAGCATCGTCCCGCCCGCATGCGGCGCCACGTCGAACACCGTCGTCGTCTTCGGCTCCTTCGCATAATCGATGCTGTGATCGATCCAGCCCGGATGCCAGCGCCACACGAGGCGGCGGGGCGGCGTCATCTCGACGATGTCGATGGCGAAGCGCTCGCCCAGGCAGGTCATCGAAACCGTGCGGCCCTCCGCGAACGGCGCATCGAGCGCGCTGGAGAACCATGTGCCGAACTCCTCCGCATCGGTCAGCGCGCGCCAGACGCGTTCCGGCGGGGCGGCGAGGAAGACGCGCTGTTCGATGATGTCTGTGCTTGTCATGCCTGTCTCCTTATCATGCAATCTTTATGTTGCGTATCTGGACACGACATGCAACCGATTCGTTGCGCGAATTCACCAGCTAAACGCCGCCCTCCCCGTGCGCTATGCTTTGCGGTGCAGGGAGGGGAGCCATGACAGAGACCGTATTTGGCGAACGCATGCTGATCGCGCACGGCGACATCGCCGCAACCGGGCGCGACAGCGCCGCATTGCCGGCGCCTGACGAGGGCGACGTGCTGTTCGCCGTGCGCCGCATCGCGCTGACCGCGAACAACGTGACCTACGCGGCGGCGGGCGAGATGATGGGCTACTGGCGCTTCTTCCCCGGCCCGGAGGGCAAGGGCATCCTGCCGGTGTGGGGCTTCGCCGAGGCGGTGGAAAGTCGCGCGGAAGGCATCGCGGCGGGCGACAGGTTCTACGGCTACTGGCCGCTCGCCACGCATCTTCTGGTGCGCGCGCCGGAGCCGAACGCGCAGGGCTTCACGGACACGGCGGCGCATCGGCAGGGCCTGTCCGACGTCTACAACCGCTACCAGCCCGCGCCCGAGCATAGCGCGGACGATGAAGCCATCGAGGCGCTGTTCCGCCCGCTGTTCATGACCGGCTGGCTGATCGACCGCTTTCTCGATGCCGCCGAGGATTTCGGCGCGGCGCAGGTGATCCTCTCCAGCGCCTCCTCGAAGACGGCGCAGGCGGCGGCGTTCAACCTCACGCGGCGGCAGGGCCGGCAGCCCGCGGTCGTCGGGCTAACCTCGGCGGCGAACCGGGCGTTCGTGGAGAGCCTGGGCAGTTACGACCGCGTGCTGACCTACGACGCGGTGGACAGCATCGAGACGTGCCCGAGCGTCTACGTGGATTTCGCGGGCGACAGCGCGCTGACGGCGAAGGTGCACACGCATCTGGGCGACGCGCTGAAGCACAGCGCCATCGTCGGCATGACACACTGGAGCGAGGCGGGCGGCGGCACCGCGATGCCTGGGCCGACGCCGACGCTCTTCTTCGCGCCGACTGCGGCGGAGGCGACCGTCGCGGCGCTGGGACCGGCGGGCTTCGCGGAAGCAAACGGCAAGGCATGGGCGGCGTTCGTGCCGCACGTGCGCGGCAAGCTGGCGCTGGAAACGCGGCGCGGCATCGCCGAAGCCGAAGCGGCCTATCGCAGCCTCGCAGCGGGCAGGATCGGCGGCGCGGCGGGGATCGTGGTGGAGCTGGACTAGGCTCTACCTGCCGCACCTTGCACCGCGCGGCATCATGCACTAATTGAAATTACATGAAACGAGACAGCCGCCTGTCGGGGGTGCTCCATGTGCTGCTGCACATGGCTGAGCACGATGGCCCGATGACCTCCGAAACGCTCGCGAAGGCGATGCAGACGAACCCCGTGGTGATCCGCCGGATCATGGCCGGGCTTCGCGAGCGGGGCTATGTGCGCTCGGAAAAGGGCCACGGCGGCGGCTGGACACTGTCTTGCGATCTCGGCGCGATCACCTTGCGCGACGTCTACGATGCGCTCGGCGGCCCCTCGCTGATGGCGATGGGCAACCGCGCCGAAGCGCCCGGCTGCCTTGTCGAGCAGGCCGTGAACGCCGCGCTCGATGACAGCTTTCGCGAAGCGGAGGCGCTGCTGCTGGCACGCTTCGAAACCGTTTCGCTCGCCGCGCTCAGCGCAGATTTCCACGCCCGGCTGCAACAGCGCGGCGGGCCATTTCCGAAAGATCATGACCATGGCGAGTAAAGCCCAAGACGGCGCAGCGGATTTCATCAAGGCCTTCTCCGATCCCGCCGCCATCGCGAACTATGCCGAAGGGCCGCCCCGTTTCATGCCCGGCTTCGAATCGCTCCACCGGATGACCTCGGTGCTGCTTGCCGAACATGCGCCGGACGATGCGCGCGTTCTTGTGCTCGGCGCCGGCGGCGGGCTGGAAATCAAGGCGCTGGCGACCGCGCAGCCGGGATGGACGTTCGTGGGCGTCGATCCCGCGGCGCCGATGCTGGACGTGGCCAGGCGCACGCTGGGGCCGCTGATGGCGCGCGTTGAGCTGATCGAAGGCTATATCGACGCTGCGCCCGCCGGGCCGTTCGACGCCGCGACCTGCCTGCTGACGCTGCATTTCCTGGATGCGGCGGAGCGCGAGCGCACCGTGCGTGCGATCCACCAGCGGCTGAAGCCAGGCGCGCCGTTCGTGGCGGCGCACGGCAGCTATCCGCAGGATGCCGCGCGCGAACTCTGGCTGTCGCGCTACGCGGCCTACGCCGTTGCGTCGGGCGCCGAGCCCGAGCAGGCGCAGATGGCGCGCAATGCCGTCTCCACGTCGGTGAACATGATGGACCCGGAGGATGATCTCGGCATCCTGCGCGCGGGCGGCTTTGCGGACGCAGACCCCTTCTTCGCCGCCTTCACCTGGCGCGGCTGGATCGGCCACGCCTGAACGGGCGCGCTACTGCGATGCGGAAGCCACCTGCTGTTTCTGCTGCCACGCCGCAAGCTCGGCCTGAAAGGCCTCGATGCGGAGGAAATGATCCTGGAAATCCTGCTCGATGTCGGCAAGCGCGCCGAGCGCCCAGGTTTCCAGCGCTTTTGAAGGCATGGCGTTTGCCGCCGCGAGATAGCGCGCCGTTTTCGCGCAGAACGCGCCTTTCACGGGCGGGTAGGCGTAGTGATTGTACAGCTTCGTCATGCGGCTGTCGCGAACGCGCAGGCCCGCGCTGCCGTGTTCGCGGCGGTATTTGGCATTGATCGCGGTGTTGGCATTCGCCAGCACGGTCTTGTGGAGTTTCAGGAAACGGTTGTAGCCGTCGCGCGGCGCGGTGTTCGCGCTCGTCACGCAGCTGAGCGCCGCGACGTTGAGCGCGGAGCGTACGTTGAACAGCATTTCAAGCGGACCGATGCCGACATTGGGCGTGAGGAAACGCCCCGTGCTGTCTTTTTCGGGCAATTGATACGCCGGGTCGACGCCTGCGGGCGGCTGCGGCGGAAGCAGCAGCGGCCGCGGCGCCGGTGGCGGCTTCACGGGGCGGCAGAGGCGCAGGCGGCGCGGCGCAGGCCGCAACGACAAGCGCCAGCATGATCGCCGTGTATTGACCCCGCATACGTCCCCGCCCCTTTTGCTCTTGCCGCCAGTCTCACGCCCCGCTTCCCGCTGTCCAGCCGCGGCGCGACGAACCGAGTCAGGGATACGTCATATGGTCGTCACACGGTCGTAACCTCGGTCTGGTTTAGGCTGGCGCACCTGAAACCGGGGACTGAAAACCATGGAACGCGGACCTTGCGCCTACAAGATCCTGATGTTCTGGGCGTGCCGCGCCCAAAAGCCGCCGCGCCTCAGCTGGCGCCGCCGCCTGTCGGACGCGGTGACGCTTCGCCTCGTCAGAGCGTAGCGCCGCCTGCCACGCGCTCGCCGCCGAGCAGCGAGCACCCGAGCCCGGCGCGCATCAGCGTCGATATCAGCCGCGTATCGCCGAGCCGGGCCAGCTTGTCGCCGATCTCGCCGACGGTCATGTCGCGCCATTCGTCCTGCGTGCGCATCGTGTCGCCGGCGACTTCCGCGATCAGCAGCCAGTCGCGCTCCTGAAGCCTGCCGCCGAGTTCGCGCGCCACGCACGTCGATTCCTGTTTGCCGAAGCCGCGCGAAAGCAGCGCGCTTTCGATCTCCGCGCTCGACGGATTGCACGCCGCCAGCCCGAGCGCCGGAATCAGCAGAAGCGCGCGCCGCATCTTCAGGCGCCCATCAGCGCGCAGCCGAGCCCGGCGCGCGTCACCACCTCGACGATCTGCGGGTCGCCGATCGCCTGAAAGCGCCGCTGGATCTCGCGCAGGTTCATCTGCTCCACCTCGCGCCGGTCGACGCCCTTGGCGAACTGCGCGAGTCGCTTGAGCTGCGCGGTGGAGAGCCTGTCGACCATCTGATCCGCCATGCAGCCGGCAACCGGCCGGGAAAGGCCCGCGCTCGTCAGGCTCCGCTCGATGCGGCTTTCATAGCTCGCGCATCCGGCAAGGAGCGCAGCGACGGCAACGACGGTGAACAGGGGCTTCATGCTTGGGTCTCCGCTTCGGTGGCGTTTTCATCGCTCTATGTGCCTTAACCGAAGCTGACCCCGATGCTATAGCACGGCGCCATGAGCATCTGGACCGGCATCCTCGTCGCGCTCGCCGCGACCCTTATCATGGAAGGCGTGGCTTATGTCGCGCACCGCTGGGTGATGCACGGCTTCCTCTGGTCGCTGCACCGCTCCCACCACGAGCCGCGCACGGGCCTTTTCGAAAAGAACGACTGGTTCGCCGTCATGTTCGCCTTGCCCTCAATCGCGTGCCTCTATCTCGGCGTCGAGGCGGGATGGCATCCGGCCTGGATGTGGGTCGGCATCGGCATTGCGGGCTACGGCGCGATCTATTTTGGCTTTCATGACGTCATCGTCCACCGCCGCATCGCGCACGTCTATGTGCCCAAAAGCGCCTACATGAAGCGGATCGTGCAGGCGCACCGGCTGCACCATGTGGTCAGCAGCAAGCACGGCACCGTGTCGTTCGGCTTTCTGTGGGCGCCGCCCGTGCGCGTGCTGAAGGCCGAGCTTGAGCGTGCCGGGGGCGACATCCGGATGCCGACAGGCGCGTGAAGCCGCCGCCCCGGCCTGCCGCGCTGCGTTTTGCTGAACATACGCTGCCCAAGCTGTGGTCGGCGCGCGTGCTGCCGCCGCCCGACCTCGACGAAGACCGGCTGTTCCGGCAAGCGCGTCGCGCGGCGAAGCTGGACGATTTCGGCCCCGACGACGGCTGGCGGGAAAATCTCTCGGTGCTGCTCGCCGCGCTCCAGGACGCGCCGATGAACGCCATCGGCCGCACCATCGCGCACGGCGGCATTCTCAAGGTTCTGGTGGACCGCCTGCGCGCCGAGGCGCTGTTTGCCGCGCATCCCGAAATCCGCGACCGCCCGCTTGCGCCGCCGCTCGTCATCTGCGGCCACATGCGATCGGGCACGACCCGGCTGCAGCGCCTGCTCGCGTGCGACGACCGCTTCGCGCATCTGCGCCTCTATGAAACGCTCAGCCCCGTGCCGTGGCCGCGCAGCTTCACCGCGCGCCGCGATCCGCGCATCCGCTGGGCGGGGCTCGGCGTGCGTTTCCTCAACGGGGTGAATCCCGCCAATGCCGCCGCGCATCCCACCGGGCCGCTGGAGCCCGAGGAGGAAACCGGCCTGCTGGAGCACAGTTTCTGGGGCGCGCAGATCGAGGCGCAGCGCCGCGTGCCGGCCTTCGCGCGCCACTGCGAACAGGCGGACGCGCGCGCCGTCTACCGGCGCTTCGCCGATCTGCTGCGCCTCGCGGGGTGGTTTCGCGGCGACGATCCGAACTTGCCGTGGCTTCTGAAGTCTCCGCAATATCTTCAGGATTTACCTTCACTTTCTACCGCACTTCCAGGCGCCCGGTTCATTTTCATGACGCGCGAAACGAATGCGCTTGTCGCTTCGGGCGCATCGCTCGTGTGGAACCAGATGGTCGTGCAGTCGGACACGGTTGATCCGGCCTGGATCGGCCGCGAATGGCTGCACAAGACCGCGCTTCGGGATGCCCGCGCCGCCGCGTTCCGCGCCGCGCTTCCCGACGCGCGCGCCTTCACGCTGACGTTCGAGGACATGAACCGGGATCGGCGCGGAACGATCCGCCGCCTGTACGACTGGCTCGGCCTGCCGCTCGGAGAGGCGCTGACGGCGCGGATGGAGGCCTATGCGGCGCGCGAGCACCGCCATGTCGGCCACCGCTACGCGCTCGCCGATTTCGGCCTTACGCCGCAGGCGGTGACGGAAGCGATGGCGGCATCCAGTCCGGCGTATCGCCCTTCTTCCACAACGGCGGGCGCGGCGGCAGCGGCGCGGTGACGTGCGGCGCAAAGGCCGTGCGCATCACGAACGCCAGTTTCCTGCCGACGGACGTGCTCTGCCGGTGGTCCCATGCCCCGGCCCCTGCGGCGCGCACGCTCGAACCGATCGCGGCATAGATATCCGCCGCGCAAAGCACCGCCCACGATGCCCGGCGCGGCAACCGGCGTGCGCCTTCGCGGGCGGACGCGTAATAGATATCCGCCAGATCGAGCAGGCGCGCGACGATGCCGACCAGCGCGCCGCGATGCTCCGGGCGCATGTGGTCGCCCGGCGGAAGCCCCGCATCGGCAAGCCAGTCTTCCGGCAGATAGCAGCGCCCGAGCGCGGCATCATCGAACACATCGCGCGCGATGTTGGTGAGCTGAAAGGCGATGCCGAGATCCGCAGCGCGCAGCAGCATCTCGCGGTCTTCCGGCCTCACACCCATCACGATCGCCATCATTTCGCCGACCACACCGGCAACATGGTGACAGTAATCGAGCGTATCCTCGATGCTTCGAAAGCGGCGCTCGTGCACGTCCATCGCATAGCCCGCGATGTGCGTCAGCGGGTAAGTCGCCGGCATCCGGGTTTCGTACGCAACTGCAGAAAACGCTCCGAACGCATTGATATCGCCTATCTTGTTCTGAAGGGCCGCCTGCGATCGCTGCGCCAGCTCGGCAAGCCTCGCCTCGACCGTCGCGCCGCGCTCCACGCGGCCATGGCCGCCCTCCTGCCCGTCGATCACGTCGTCGCAGTGGCGGCACCAGGCGTAAAGCAGCCACGCGCGGCGCCGCGTGGCGGGATCGAACAGCCGGGAGGCGAGCGCGAAGCTGCGCGATCCGCGCGCGATGCTACGCTTCGCCCAGCGGGCAAGCTCATCCATCGGACAGATCGGCCAGCATCAGCCGCGCCGTGGCCTTGGCCGACCCGACGACGCCCGGTATCCCGGCACCCGGATGCGTACCCGCGCCAACGAAATACAGGTTCGGGATCACGTCGTCGCGGTTGTGCACGCGGAACCACGCGCTCTGCCACAGCACGGGCTCGAGGCTGAACGCAGACCCCAGATGCGCCTTCAGTTCGGTTCTGAAGTCCTGCGGCGTAAACCAGCTTTTCACTTCGATATTTTCCAGAAGGCCGGGCAGCACATGCGCATCGAGCGAGCGCAGAATCCGGTCCGCGTACTCGGGCGCCAGGCTTTCCCAATCGCCGTCGTATTTGCCCAGATGCGGCACCGGAGACAGCACGTAGAAACTGCTGCACCCCGGCGGCGACAGGCCCGGATCGGACGCGGTCGGGTGGTGCAGATAGAGCGAGAAATCGTCCGCAAGCCCCCCGCCGCCGTAGATATCATCCAGCAGCGCGCGATAGCGCGGGCCGAACAGGATGTTGTGGTGGGGCACGTCCGCCCATGTACCCTTCGCGCCGAAATAGATCACGAACAGCGACGGCGAAAACCGCTTGCGTTTCAGCGATTTCGCAGCCGATTTTCCGCGCGCCGTTGCCCCCAGAAGCTCCGCATAGGTGTGCACGATGTCGCCGTTGGAGGCGACGGCGTCGAAGTCGTACCGCGCCCCGCCCGCAACGATCCCGGTCACGCGGTCGCCTGCGGTTTCGATCGCCGTCACCGGCGTCGCGAGCTTCACGGTCCCGCCCAGATCCTCGAACAGACGCACGAGGCCGCGCACCAGCGCATGCGTGCCGCCGCGCGGAAACCACACGCCCCACTTCTTCTCCAGCGCATGAATAAGCGCATATATCGAACTGGTATTGAAGGGATTTCCGCCTACCAGAAGCGTGTGAAAGCTGAACGCCTCGCGCAGCTTGGGATGGCGGATATAGCGCGCCACCACCGAATGGACCGAACGCCACGCGCCGTAACGCATCAGCTTGGGCGCGGCCGCAAGCATCGACCGGAAATCGAGAAACGCCTCGTGGCCGAGCTTCTCGTAGCCTTCGCGGAACACCCCTTCAGAATAGGCGAAGAACCGCCGATAACCCTCTACATCTTCAGGGGAAAGCGCCGCGATTTCGGCAGAGAGCCGCGCATCGTCTCCCGTGTAGTTGAAGGTCGTGCCGTCCGGCCAGTGCAGGCGGTAGAAAGGCTCCACCGGCATCAGGTCGACATAATCGGCAAGGCTGCGCCCCGAAAGCGCGAACAGCTCTTCAAGGCAGGTGGGATCGGTAACGACCGTGGGGCCGGCATCGAACGTGTAGCCCCCCTCCTCGTAAACATAGGCGCGTCCGCCGGGCTTTTCGCGCGCCTCGAACAACGTAACGTGGTGCCCTGCGGATTGCAGGCGCACCGCAAGGGCGAGCCCGCCGAAGCCGCTGCCGATCACTGCGATTTTTTTCATGCCCGCGCCTAATCCAACCCCAGCATGACCGCAAGAGCCCGTCCCGGCGGTACGGGCGGACGCCCGGCAAGCACGCGCAGCTTGTCCGTGCGCGTGGAGCGGCCCGCGTAAAACCGTGCGACGAGCGCTTCGGGAAGCCTGTAGAAATGCTGAAGCACCCGGTAGCGCGCCGGTGGTTCGGCGGCGCGAAACAGCATCCGCGCGAGCATCCGGTAATAGCGGCGGCCCTGCCACGTGCGCGTCGCGTGCGCGCGCAGCGCGTTGTAGACGAGATCGGGATCGAAGCGCGGCAGATCGGCAAGAAGATCGGCGGTGCGGACGGCATCGAGAAAACTGTAGCCCGTGAGCGGATGGAAAAGCCCCGCGCGCATTCCCAGGCGCGCGACCCCCGGCGTTCCGGCATCCCAGAGCGCATCGATATTGCCCCCCAGCGCCAACGGCAGCACGCCGCGCTCGGTCCTGACGACGCCGTAAGGGCCGAGCCCCGCACCCATCGCCCATTCCGCGATACGCGCTTTCACCGCCTCGATATCCAGATCGGGGCCGTCGCTGTAATATGTATCCTCGATCAGCAGCCTGCGCGCGTCCCACGGCAGCACATAGATGAAGCGGTAGCCTTCGGCCTGATCGACGCAGGCGTCCATGATGATCGGCGCGTCGATGCCGTGGGGTCGAAGCGTTTCGATCTCCAGGCCGACGAACTTCTGCCATGCCAGTTCCATCGCAGTGGTCGGCGCGTGTCCGCGCCCGTTGATGACAACGCGCGCTTCGATACGCTCGCCGCTTTCCAGCGTCACGCCCGTCGCGTCGAGGCTGCGCACCCTGCTGCCCAGCAACAGCCGCTCTGCCGGTATCGCGGCGCGCACCGCGGCGTCGAGGTTTTCGGAGCGCGCGCTTGCATAGCCCTGCTCCAGCGTGCGCGCGAACGCCGGGAAACGCACGTCATAGCGCGGCCAGCGCGCGGCATAGAGCGGCGCTGTCCATTCGCGCTGCGCGGGCGTCATGTCCGTATCGAAGGAAGACCAGATGTGATCGCCGCCGATGCGATCCGACGCCTCGACGATCGCAACGCGAAGCTCCGGGCGCCGGGCGGCAAGCCTCAGCCCCGCCAGCCCCGATGCCAGGCCCCCGCCCACCAGGATCAGGTCGAAATCCATCCGGGGCTAGATGTATCAACTCGGCGTACAAAAGCCACCGGATTTGCATGACCCGCGCCCTGCCGCCTGATAGAAGGCGCGCGTGACCGAAACCCTGTTCACCGTCGCTGCGATGATCGCCATCGTCGCCGTCCGCTATCTGGCGGTTTCGGGCGCGTTTGCGTGGGTTTCGGCGCGCGTGCGGCCGGGCATCTATGCGGGCGATCGCATGGCGCGGCAGATCCGCGACGAGATTCGCTGGTCGCTGATCGCCGCCGTCATCTATGCGGTCCCGGCGGGTCTCGCGCTCCATGCGTGGCACGCGCACGGCTGGACGCGCATCTACACCGATCCCGGCGCGCACGGCTGGTGGTGGCTGCCGGGCAGCGTGCTCGCCTACCTTCTTGCGCACGATACGTATTTCTACTGGACGCACCGCTGGATGCACGCGCCCCGCCTGTTCGCGCGCATTCACAAGGTCCACCACGACAGCCGCCCGCCGACGGCATGGGCGGCGATGAGCTTTCACCCGTGGGAATCGCTGATCGGCGCGGCCCTGGTTCCGGCGCTGACCTTCATCATCCCGATCCACGTCGGCGCGCTGGGGCTTGTCCTCGCCGTGATGACCTTTTTCGGCGTCACCAATCACATGGGCTGGGAGCTGTTCCCGCGCGCCCTGGTTAACGGACCGTTCGGGAAACTGGTGATAACCGCCTCGCACCACCACCGGCATCATCAGGACTACCGGTGCAACTATGGGCTTTATTTCCGGCACTGGGACAGGCTGTGCGGGACGGACAGGGGCCTTGGAGATTTTGATGCTGAAACGAGTGGTCATCGCGGCGGCATTCCTGCCGCTGCTCGGCGCGGCGCCTCCGGACCAGGCATCGCTGCACCTGACGTTTGAAGGGCTGCGCTCGCAGAAGGGCAGCATCCGCGTCTGCCTGTGGCACACGTCCACGGGTTTCCCGGATTGCGCGCACGCCGAAGGCGCGACGAAACAGACGCTCTCCGCCGCGGATCCCGTGCTCGACATCACCGGGCTGCCGCCGGGGGACTATGCGATCTCGGCGATCCACGACGAAAACGACAACAAGAAGCTCGACAAGAGCTTCATCGGCATGCCGACGGAGGGCGTCGCCTTCTCGAACAACGCGAAAATCTCGTTCGGCCCGCCCAAATTCGAAAAAGCCCGCTTCCACGTGGAAGGCGAGACGGCGCAGACGCTGCGCATGCGTTATTTCCTTTGAAACGGATACACCTTAACGGGTGCCCATGAATTTCGAACGCAGCGACGAGAATATCGGCAACCGCGTCTTCAAGGGCGCGCTTTTCCTGGCCGGCGCGCGCTTCGTTCTGCGACTGTTTTCGATGGTCAACCTCATCGTGCTCGGGCGTCTGCTCGCGCCTGAGGACTACGGCGTCGCGAGCCTTGCCATCGTCGTGATCGGCTTCGTTCAGGTGCTCTCGGACATGCGCGTGAACAGCGCGCTCATCGCGCTGCGCGATATCGAAGGCAAGCACATCGATACCGGCTTCACGATGAATTTCCTGCGCGGCCTCCTGATCGCGGCGGTACTGTTCGTCTTCGCCGGGCCGATCGCGAACTACATGAACGAGCCCAAGCTGGAAGACGTGCTGCGCGTGATCTGCGTGGTGCTGATCTTCGACGGCGCCCGCAATCCCGCGTTCATGATGTACCAGCGCAACATCGACTTCTCGAAGGAGTTCAACCGCCGCGTCGCCTCCACGATTCTGGGTTCGCTGGCGGCGATCGTCGTCGCGATCATGACGGAGAGCTACTGGGCCATCGTCGCGGGTACGCTTGCGGGCCGTTTCACCGAAATGGCGCTCAGCTACTGGCGCATTCCCTATCGGCCGCGCGTCAGCTTCCGCGAATGGCGCACCTTCCTCGGCTTCGGCGGCTGGCTGACGCTTTCGGGCATCATCTCGCACTTCACGCTGATCGCGCCGCAGTTCCTGATCGGCAAGTACATGGGCGCCGCGCAGCTCGGCTACTTCACCATCGGCCGCGACGTTTCGCAGGTGGCGACGCGCGAGCTTGCAACGCCGCTCAGCCAGGCGATCTTTCCCGGCCTCTCCGCCATCGCGCACAACGACAAACGCCTGCGCGGCGCTTACCGCAAGGCGCAGTCGGTCATCCTGGGCATCGCGCTGCCGATCGGTGTGGGCACCGCGCTGATGGCGAACGAGATGATCGCGATTCTCGTCGGCACCAAATGGCTGCCTTCGGCGGAGGTCGTGGTCCTCCTCGCTCCCACGCTCGCCTTCACGATGATCACCTCCGCTACGGACGGCCTGGCGATGGCGAAGCAGGCGACGCGCGCCATGTTCACCCGCGCGGTGTTCGTCGCGGTCATCGCGCTGCCCGTGTTCGCGCTCGCCGTATGGCAGGGCACGTTCATCACCGTGGTCTACGCGCTCGTGTTCCGCCTGCTGCTGCAGACCGCCGTGAACATGTATTTCGCCAAGACGCTGATCGGCGATTCGTTCTTCTCGCCGTTCACCTCCAGCTGGCGCAGTCTTCTGGCCGCCGCCGCGATGGCCGGGGCCGTGCTGGCCCTGCCCGCGCCGTTCGTGCCGGGCCAGCCCGAATATGTCGTGCTGTTCGAAATGATGCCGCGCGTCTTCGTGGGCGCTGTTGTCTACATCCTCACGCACTTCGTGCTCTGGCGGCTTGCAGGCCGCCCCGACGGTTTCGAGATGAAGATGCGGGAGGTGAGCGGCACCGCGCTGGCGAAGCTGCGCCGCGTTCGCCCCGCAGCGAATTGACAGCCGCGCGCGAAACCCGCAGAGTCCGTCGCAGCATTCGTTCCAAGGGGTACCCGGTGGTCGCCGGGCTGAGATCGCCGCGCGAGCGGGGGAACCCTTCGAACCTGACCCGGGTCGTGCCGGCGTAGGGATCGGAACTGCAGTTGCCCGCCTTGGGCTTGCTGCCACTGCCATATCCCGTCGCCGCCGCGCCCCCATGACGGAGCACGACACATGGCCGACATCCCCGCCCGCACCGAAATCGGCGTCACCACCGGACCCATCAGGGGCAGCCGCAAGGTCTACGTCGGCCCGCACAAGGTCGCGATGCGCGAGATCCACCTCGAGCCCACCTCCGGCGAGCCGCCCGTGCGCGTCTACGACACCTCCGGCCCCTACACCGATCCCGCCGCCCGCATCGACATCAACGCCGGGCTCCCCGCGCTCCGCCGCGACTGGATCGTGGGCCGCGGCGACGTGGAAAGCTACGACGCCCGCGAAACCCGCCCCGAGGATAACGGCCAGCTCGGCCCGGACCGCTCCGGCGGCGTGCAGCCCTTCCCCAACGTCGTGAAGCGGCCTTTGCGTGCCAAGTCCGGCATGAACGTCAGCCAGATGCACTATGCCCGCCGCGGCATCATCACGCCCGAGATGGAGTATGTGGCGGAGCGCGAGAACCTCGGCCGCGCGCGCCTGAAGGAATACGTCCGCGACGGCCAGGATTTCGGCGCCGCCATCCCCGACTACGTCACGCCCGAGTTCGTCCGCGACGAGATCGCGCGCGGCCGCGCCATCATCCCCAACAACATCAACCACCCGGAATCGGAGCCGATGGCCATCGGCCGCAACTTCCTGGTGAAGATCAACGCCAACATCGGCAACTCCGCCGTCGCCAGCAACGTGGCGAACGAGGTCGACAAGATGGTCTGGTCGATCCGCTGGGGCGCGGACACGGTGATGGACCTGTCGACGGGCCGCAACATCCACGACACGCGCGAATGGATCATCCGCAACAGCCCCGTCCCCATCGGCACGGTGCCGATCTATCAGGCGCTTGAGAAGGTCGGCGGCGTCGCCGAAGACCTGACGTGGGAGATCTTCCGCGACACGCTGATCGAGCAGGCCGAGCAGGGCGTCGATTATTTCACCATCCACGCGGGCGTGCGCCTGCCCTACATCCCGATGACCGCGAAGCGCGTGACGGGCATCGTTTCGCGCGGCGGCTCGATCATGGCGAAATGGTGCCTCAGCCACCACAAGGAGAGCTTCCTCTACGACCATTTCGAGGACATCTGCGAGATCATGAAGGCGTACGACATCGCCTTCTCGCTGGGCGACGGTCTGCGCCCCGGCAGCATCGCAGACGCGAACGACGAGGCGCAGTTCAGCGAACTCGCCACACTCGGCGAGCTGACGCAGGTGGCGTGGAAGCACGACGTGCAGGTGATGATCGAAGGCCCCGGCCACGTGCCGATGCACAAGATCAAGGCCAATATGGACAAGCAGCTCGAAGCCTGCGGCGAGGCCCCGTTCTACACGCTCGGGCCGCTCACCACCGACATCGCGCCCGGATACGACCACATCACCAGCGCCATCGGCGCGGCGATGATCGGCTGGTTCGGCACGGCGATGCTCTGCTACGTGACCCCCAAGGAGCACCTCGGCCTCCCCGACCGCGACGACGTGAAGGTCGGCGTCGTCACCTACAAGCTCGCCGCCCACGCGGCGGACCTCGCCAAGGGCCACCCCGCCGCAAAGGTCCGCGACGACGCGCTCAGCAAAGCCCGCTTCGAATTCCGCTGGCGCGACCAGTTCAACCTGAGCCTCGACCCGGACACCGCCGAGGAATACCACGACCAGACGCTCCCGGCGGAAGGCGCCAAAACCGCCCACTTCTGCTCCATGTGCGGCCCGAAGTTCTGCTCGATGAAAATCACCCAGGAAGTGCGGGACTTTGCCGCCAAGCAGAACCAGAGCGCGGATACGTTCATCGCGGCCGAGGATGCCGCGAAGGGGATGGCGGAGATGAGCGAGAAGTTCCGTGAGATGGGGAGCGAGATTTACCTAGGCGCCGGTGGACGTGAGCATGACTGAGCGTCGCGTAGCCTATTGTTCAAAGAGAGCCATGAGGATACCACCGCGTAATCCAAAGTGACGGGGGTGACAGCAATGAATGTGGACGACCTAAATTACGCCGGCGTGCAAGGATTGATCGCGCCATATTCAGGCAAAGGACGTTCTGAGTCTGCGTCGTTCCTCAACTGGTTTCTAGAGAATATTTATAGACTCGGAGATGTGGATGCTGATGATGCCATTTGTGATGAAAAGAATGATAAAGGGATAGATGGCATCTATGTCGACAACACATCTCAGGAAATTCATTTTTTTCAAGCAAAGATTACTCAAAATGATAACAGAACGCTCGGGGATGCCGATCTCAAAGCATTCTCTGGCGCGTTAGCTCAGTTTGAAAAAGGTGAATCCATTGATCTAATTTTGAATGGAAACGCGAATGAAGATCTGAAGAGAATTATTAATCGCGAAAGAATCAGGACCCTTGTTGACGAAGGATACAAAATTAAGGGTGTGTTTGTTGCCAACCTTAATCAAGATCAGAACTGCAAAGAATATTTAAATCATATTGGAAATATTGAGCTATTCGACAAAAATAAGATCGTGTTAGAGCATATTGATTTTAATTCTGACGAAGGTGTCAAAGGCCAGTTTTCTTTCGACGTGTCGTACGCTGGCTGCCTCGAAGTTCAGGGTCAAGGGGATGTAATCACCTTCGTATTTCCAGCGAAATCCACGGAATTAGTTCAGCTCAGCGGCATAGTTGATGATAGCCTCTTTAAGCAGAACGTCCGCCTAACTCTTGGAAACACCGCAGTAAACAAATCGATCGCAAAATCGATAGCCGACCATAACGAACATCGAAACTTTCCACTATATCACAATGGTATAACTATCCTTTGTGACTCGGCAAAACTGGAAACCGATGGGGGGAATTTAACTATAACCGACTATGTCGTCGTGAACGGCGCCCAAAGCATCTCAACATTTTACAAAAACGCCGCATCCTTATCGGACGATCTTCGTGTATTTGTCAAAGTGATTGCGTTACGCGATGAAGAATTGGCAAGAAAAATTACAATCAATAGCAACAATCAGAATTCCATTAAAGCGCGCGATCTTCGGTCGAACCATGGCCTGATGTTGAGACTAAAGGCGGAGTTTGAGAAAGAATTTCCGGATATTCAATTTGAGATAAAAAGGGGTGAAGCAACAGAACCCGGAAAGACGTCTCTTTCAAATGAGCTAGCTGGCAGACTCCTAATGGCGTTTGATTTGGGAGAACCATATTCCTGCCACCAGATTTATAAAGTTTTCGACGATAAGTATGCGGATATTTTTGGTCGTCCGGAAGTAACTGCAGCCAGAATCGTATTTCTGCGCGATCTTCATCATCTATTGTTTGATCCCAGGCTTTGATGGTGCATTATTCAGCCAGCAATGGAAGGATGCGCTATGGGACAGATACTCCATGGGAGCGCCACAACGACTG
>NZ_JACHNZ010000046.1 GCF_014199685.1 Sphingosinicella soli
TCAGTCGTTGTGGCGCTCCCATGGAGTATCTGTCCCATAGCGCATCCTTCCATTGCTGGCTGAATAATGCACCATCAAAGCCTGGGATAAAACAGCTAATCACGCCCGCCTCCCGCTAGGGAAGTGCCAGACGCCTTTGGTGCATTTGATACATAATGCCGCGTCGGCGCGTGGGAGGGTGAGGGCCCTCACCAACTTCGCGTAGGCCTTTGGCCAACGCTTCGTATCCTCTCCCGCAGGCGGGAGAGGAGGATTATATCCCGCCCATTCCTGCGATAACACTCCACGATGTCTCGTCGATCGGCATCACCGAGAGCCGTGACTGGCGGATGAGCGCCAGATCCTTCAGCCTATCGTCGGCCTTCATCGCGGCGAGCGTCACCGGGGTGCGCAGGGGTTTTACGGCTTCGAGATCGACGAGGCCGGATTTCTCGTCGTCGGGGTCGGGGTAGAACTCCGTCGCGACCTTCGTGATGCCCACGATCTCCTTGCCCTCCACCGAATGGTAGAAGAACACGAGGTCGCCCTTTTTCATGCCGCGCATGTTGCCGAGCGCCTGCGCGTTGCGCACGCCGTTCCAGTGCGTGCGCTTGGCTTTCACCTGATCGTCCCAGCTCCACTTGGTGGGCTCTGTCTTCACCAGCCAATATGCCATGTTCAGTGATCCGCGTCCGGTTGCGCCTCGGGGCGAGCGTTAAGAAACGCGGGCAGTTTCATCAAGGCCTTGTCGATCTCGGTGAGCGCGGGAAAGCGCGAAAGATCGGTGCGCAGGCGGCGCGCATTGTACATCTGCGGCGCGAGGCACACGTCGGCGAGCGTCACCTGATCGCCGAAGAGATACGGGCCGGGCGAGCCTTCCGCGATTTCCTCGAGCGGCTTGAAGCCTTCCTCGATCCAGTGGCGATACCAGTCGTCGATCGCGTCCTGCTCCTGCCCCATCTGTCTCTTGAGATATTTGAGCACGCGCAGATTATCGATCGGATGGATATCGCACGCGACGATCTGCGCGGCGGCGCGGATGCGCGCGCGCTTCACCGGATCGGGGTCGAGCAGCGACGGCTCCGGATAGACCTCGTCGAGATATTCGATGATCGCGAGGCTCTGGTTCAGGCCGACGTCGCCGTCGATGAAATAGGGGACGAAACCCTGCGGGTTCAGCAGCGCGAAGCCGACGCCGCTCTGCGCGCCCGTGCGCAGGTCGATGGCTTTCTGGTCGTAGTCCAGCCCCTTGAGGCCGAGCGCGATGCGGACCCGCCAGGACGCCGACGACCGCCAGTATCCGTAAAGCACGCGCGACATGTTCGCCCCTTTCAGCTTGCCGTTCGGGCTGCTTCGTAGCGGGCGCGCTCTTCGGCGACCAGTTCCTTTCTGGAAAGTTTGCCGATCATCGTCTTGGGCAGGCTCTCGCGGATCTCGACCGCCACGGCGCGCTCGTGCTTGCCCACATGCGCGTTCAGATAATCGAGCAGCGCCGCATCGGTCACCGCCGCGCCGGGCAGCAGCGTGACGAACGCCTTCGGCCGCTCGCCGAGATACGCGTCGGGCACGCCGATCACGATCGCTTCCTTCACCGCCTCGTGCTTGTAGAGCACGGCTTCGAGCTGGCTCGGGAACGCCTTGAAGCCGCCCACGACGATCATGTCCTTCAGCCGGTCCACGACATAGACGAAGCCGTCGGCATCGATGTAGCCGACGTCGCCCGTGCGCAGGCGGCCGTCCACGAAGGCCTCGGCGGTCGCCGCATCCTTCTTCCAGTAGCCGCGCATGATCTGCGGGCCTGCGACGGTGATCTCTCCGGGTTCGCCCTCCGCCGGTGGTTTCGTGGGGTCTTCCTTGTCGACGATGACGATGCGCGTGCCCGGCAGCGGCTGGCCGATCGAGCCGGGCTTGCCGCCGGTTTCGTAGGGGTTCACCGAAACCACACCCGAACTTTCGGTCAGCCCGTAGCCTTCCACCAGCTTCGCCTGCGTCTTTTCCTCGAAGCGGACCTTGAGTTCGGCGGGCATCGGCGCGCCGCCCGAAATGCAGGCGCGCACCGAGGTGAGATCGTAGGTCTCGATCTTCGGGCTGTCGAGGAAGGCCTGATACATGGTCGGCACGCCGGGCAGCGCGGTGATGCGGCGGCGCTGGATCGTCTCCAGCGCGAGGGCCAGTTCGAACTTCGGCAGCAGCACCATTTCGCCGCCGCGCAGCACGGTGCGGTTGAGCACGCAGGTGTTGGCGAACACATGGAACAGCGGCAGCGCGCCGAGAATGCGGTCTTCGATATCCGGCTCCGGGTCGATCGCCTGCACCTGCTGCGCGTTCACCGAGAGATTGGCGTGGGTGAGGACGGCGCCCTTGGGCGTCCCCGTGGTGCCGCCCGTGTATTGCAGCAGCGCGATGTCGCCGTGGACGTCGATCTCGGGCGCGTCTTCCAGGTCGCCGTTGTCGAGCAGGCTCGGGAAATGGATGTGGCGCATGTCCGCGCGCACCTTCGAACGCTCGCGGCTTTTGAACATGCGGTAGAGCAGCGCCTTGCCGGCGGGCAGCACATCTGCGAGCGAACCCACGACGAGGCAGCGCAGGCGGGAGCTTTCCAGAACCTCCGCGATCGTCGGGTAAAGCTGCGCGACGTCGAGGCAGACCATGATGTCGGTCTCGCTGTCTTCCACCTGATGGCGCAGCTCGTCCGCCGTGTAGAGCGGCGAGAAGTTCACCACCGTGCCGCCCGCCATCATGATGGCATAATAGGCGATCACATATTGCGGGCAGTTCGGCAGGAACAGTCCGACCTTGATGCCGCGCCGCACGCCGAGGATCTGGAAGCCCCGCGCGGCCTTGTTCACGGCGTCGGCGATTTCGGCATAGGTGTAGATGCGCCCGAGGAAATCGATGCAGGCAGCAGTGGGCGTGCGCGCGGCGGCGTCTTCCAGAATCCGGTGCACGGGCATCGGCTCCAGCTTCAGATCCCACGGCACCGGATGGCCGTAGTTCTGCATCCAATCCATGCCGCCGGGCATCGTCCTCTCCCGCAATCTGTTTTGCGCGACTATAGCGCCTGTGTCTGAACTTTCGCTGAAAATCCCGGAAATTCGAGGCCGGTGAGCCGCGCGAGATCGGCAAGCGCCTGGGCTTCGCTCGTCACCTTGATCGCCGCCATGCCCATCGCGGCGGCGGGCTTGCAGTTGATGCCGAGGTCATCGAGGTACGCGCACGCCTGCGGTTCCAGCCCGAGCGCATCGCACATCATCCGGTAGACGCGCGGATCGGGCTTGCGCACCCCGACCTCCGCGCTTTCGATCACATGCTCGAACCGCGCCAGAATCGCTTCGACGGCTGCGGCCTTCTGCGCATCCGCGCTCATCCCCGCGCCGCGCCCGACCCTGGCGTTGTTGGTGATGCAGCCGATGCGGAAGCCCGCCGCCGTCAGCGTATCGAGCGCGGCGACCATCGCCGGGCGGATATCGCCCGCGAGCAGGCCGAGCACATCGCGCCCCGCGATCGCATACCCCTGCGCGGCGGCTTCGGCGGCGAACAGCGCGTCGAAATCCGCTGCATCGATCTCGCTGCGTTCGAGCCGCGCCCAGGCGTTTCGGTCGGGGTTCGCGGCGTTGATCCGGCGGATCGCATCCTTGGGAAGATTGCGCTCCGCCTCGTAGCGATTGAAGGCATCGAAGGGCGAGGACGTGATGACCCCGCCGAAATCCCAGATCACGGCGCGCAGTTCAGGCTGCACGGAACCAGTCCACGCCGCCCGTCCGCTCCCGCACCGCGCGGCCGCGCCGTTCCAGATAATGGAGATGCGCGAGCGCCTCACCGGTCGCGGCCATCATGTCGCCTTCGCCGATGGCGCGGCGGAACAGCACCTCGAAACAATCGAACACGCGTTTGGGCTCGGCGATGAAAATCTCCAGCGCGTCGAGCTTGCGGTGATGGTCGGCCTCAAGCTGGTTGAGCCGCGCGTGCAGCCCCCGGAACGGCTCGTTGTGCGCCGGGAACACATAAAGGCCGTGATCGAGGCTGCGCAGCTTCTCGATGCTGGCGAGCCAGTCGCCCAGCGGATCGGCTTCGGGCTCGGTGGAATAGACCGAGACGTTGGACGTGATGCGGGGCAGCACCTGATCGCCCGCGATCATCAGCCCGTCTTCGTCGGCGACGAGGCAGACATGCTCGGGCGTGTGCCCCCGGCCCACGACGACGCGCCACGCGCGCCCGCCTATGCGCAGCACATCGCCCTCCGCCATCCGCAGAAAGCTGGACGGCAGGCGCGAAACGGCGAGCGCGAACCGGCCCCAGCCGCGCCCGCGAAAGGCATCGAGCGAGGCGTCGGGCCATCCGGCGGCGCGGTAGAAATCCACGACCTGTTCGGGCGGCGCGTCGGCGATGTCGAGCGTCAGCATCCGCGCCATCAGATATTCGGTGCGCGCCATCACGAGCGGCGCGCCGCTTTTGTGGGTGAGCCACCCGGCGAGCCCGAGATGATCGGGGTGATAGTGGGTCACGATCACGCGGCGGATCGGCTTTCCCGCAAGCGGGCCCGCGAGCAGATCGCGCCACGCGCTCTTGCTCTCTTCAGTGTTGAGGCCCGTATCGACGATCGCCCAGCCGTCTCCGTCGTCCAGCACCCAGAGGTTGATGTGGTCGAGGCTCATCGGCAGCGGCATGCGCAGCCAGAACACGCCCGGCGCGATCTCGTGCAGCTTGCCCGTCGCCGGCACCCAGCGGCCGAGCGGGTAGAACAGCCCGCGCCGCTCCTCACCCTCGTCGGGCGGAAACGCGTGATCCGCGAGCGATGCGTCGCCGATGGAGCCGGCTGTGGTTGCAGTCGTCATGACAGCACCGGCTTAGGCCGTGCGGTACGCCGCATCGACCTCCCGGAAACGTCAGCCCTGATCGGCTGCGTCCAGTGCGTCCTGCGCGGCGCGGGCGGCATCGGCGCGCTCCTTGCGAAGCACTTCCAGAAGCTCGTCGCGGTCGTGATCGAAGGTCGTGTCGATGCGCTCGATACCCGCCTTCTTCGCCGCCACCGCGACAAGCGCATCAAGCTCGCGCTGCGAACAGAGGCCCAGCGTCACGGGATCCTTGGGCGTGATGTTCTGGATGTTCCAGTGCGTCTTGTCGCGAATCGCGGAAATCGTCGTTTTCGTCGTGCCGATAATGCGCGAAATCTGCGCGTCGGTGATTTCCGGGTGGTTGCGCACGATCCAGGCGATGCCGTCCGGCTTGTCCTGGCGCTTGGAAACCGGCGTGTAGCGCGGCCCCTTGGTGCGGCGCTGCTGCTCCGGGCCCTTCTGAAGCACGAGGCTGTGCGCGGGATCGCCCTGCGCCTTGTCGAGTTCGGCCTGCGTCAGCTCTCCGGCGCGGATCGGATCGCGCGGAATGTGCTTGGCCGTGGCGGTCTCGTCGGCGATCGCCTGCACCTCCAGCACGTGCAAACCGCAGAAATCTGCGATCTGCGAGAAGGTAAGCACCGTGTTGTCGACCAGCCAGGATGCGGTCGCGTGGGGCATCAGCGGGTAGTTCTGGGCCATGGCGGATGCGCCTTTTCTCGAAAGAGCGAAATAAAAGGGCCGCCCTTTGGGGGGCGGCCGGTACACCGAAACTATAGGCACGCCTCAGGCGGCGATCAAGGATTTTAGCGGCACGAGTGCGCTCTGAAACTCCGCCGCCGCGCGCTCCCAGCTGAAACTGCGCCCGTAAGCCGCGCAGACCGCCCTATCCTTGCCGAGCGCACCGATGATCGCAGCGTCCAGGGTTTCGTCGAGACAGCCGGTCTCCGGGGTCACGATGTCGATGGGGCCCTGCACGGGAAAGGCCGCAACCGGCACCCCGGAGGCGAGCGCCTCGATCAGCACCATGCCGAACGTATCGGTGCGGCTGGGGAACACGAACACATCGGCGCCCGCATAGGCGGACGCCAGCGCCGCGCCGCGAAGCGCGCCGAGGAAGATCGCATCGGGAAACTGCCGCTCCAGCGCCTTGCGGGCGGGGCCGTCGCCGACGACGACGCGCGTGCCGGGATGGCGGGTGGCCAGAAACGCCTCGATGTTCTTTTCCACGGCGACGCGCCCGACATAAAGCTGGATGGGGCGCGGCAACGCTCCGTAGGCGGCGTGGGGCGGACTTTCCGCCGGGAAGTTCGCGAGATCGACGCCGCGCCCGAACGGCACGGCGGGGCCGATGCCCTGCGCCGACAGCTGCCTGCGCAGGCTCGGCGTTGCCGCGAGCACACCGGCCGCAGGGGCATGGAACCAGCGCTCGTATCGCCAGAACCAGGCCGAAGGAAGCCCGGTGCGGGCCGAGACATAGTCGGGAAAATGGGTGTGATAGGCCGTCGTGAAGGCGAGCCCGGCCCGAACGCACCAGCGCCGCGCGGCAAAGCCGAGCGTGCCTTCGGTCGCGATATGGATGGCGTCGGGTCCGAAGGCGCGCAGGCGCTTCCCGACCCCGCCGGGCGTCGCGAGCGCAAGGCGGATTTCGCCGTAACCGGGGCACGGCAGCGACGGCCACGCATCGGGGGACAGCACGAGCACGATGTGCCCGGCACGCTCCAGCTCCCGCCGCACCATCTGCAGCGTGCGCACGACACCGTTCACCTGCGGTTCCCAAGCATCGGTGACGATCGCTATGCGCATCGATGCGCTCCTCAGGCCGCGTTCGCCTGTTGCAGCGGCATGACGCGCGCATTCACCTCGTCGGCCCAGTGCAGGATTTCCATCTTGCCGGTGAAGTGCTCGACGAGCGCGGTGCAGCCTTCCACCCAGTCGCCGTCGTTGTAATAGACGACATCGCCGAACTGCCGTTCCTCCGCAGTGTGGATGTGGCCGCAGACGACGCCGTCGAGCTGGCGGTCTCCGGCGGCTTTCGCCACCGCCTCCTCGAAGCGGCTGATGAATTCGACCGCGTTCTTCACCTTGTGCTTGGCGTGCTTGGAAAGCGACCAGTACGGCATGCCGAAACGTGCCCGCACCTTGTTGATGACCGTGTTGATCTTCATCAGCAGTTCGTATGCGGCGTCGCCCAGAAACGCGAGCCAGCGCGCGTAGAGCACGACGGCATCGAATTCGTCGCCGTGCAGCACGAGCAGGCGGCGGCCGTCGGCGGTTTCGTGGATCGCCTTCGATCGGATTTCGACGCCGCCGAAGCTGAGCCCGGTGAACTGGCGGAACACTTCATCGTGATTGCCCGGAATGTAGATAACGCGCGTGCCGCGCTTGGCACGCTTCAGCAGGCGCCAGACGATGTCGTTGTGTTTGGCGGGCCAGTACCAGCTCTTCTTCAGACGCCAGCCGTCGATGATGTCGCCGACGAGATAGAGCGTGTCTGAATCGACGCTGTCGAGGAAATCGATCAGCAGTTCGGCATTGCAGCCGCGCGTGCCGAGGTGGACGTCCGATATCCAGATCGTGCGATACCGGCGGCGGTCGCTCTTCCGGACCTCCGGCTCGCTCGGCCGAAGCGATGCAATACGTTCGGCAAATTCGCCGGGAGCAAACACGTTCAAGTCGACCTCCACGGGTGGCCTGCTGCTTGCGCGCCAGCGTATCGCGTCGTTGCGTTACGGTTTGCAGGCCGAATTATGAAGGTTTCGCGCGAGTCGGGGCGGAATCGCGCTCAGGAATCGATCCGGATATGCCCCGGCAGACCGGCGACGCGCGCGAGCCAGCCCTGCACGCGCGGATAGGCTGTCAGGTCGAATGCGCCGCCTTCCTCGCACACGTGCGTATAAGCGTAGAGCGCGATGTCGGCGAGGCTGAGGCTGTTCCCGACGAACCACTGGCGGTGCGTGAGGTGCGCGTCCATCAGCGCCAGCGCGGCCGCCCCCGCCGCGCGTTTCCCGTCGATCTGCGCGCGCTGCGCATCCGACAGGTTGTCGCGCCCGACATAGGCGAGCCAGAAGCGCAGCGTGGCGATGTTGGGCTCGTGATTATACTGTTCCCAGAACATCCAGCGCAGCATGTCCGCCTCGTCCCAGCGGTCCGCCGGGATCAGCGCTGAGCCTTTCGCGAGGTAGAAGATCGCCGCGTTCGATTCCGGCAGGTAGCGCTCCCCCACCTGCAGCACCGGCACCCGGCCGTTCGCGTTCACCGTGGAAAGATAGAAGGACGTGCGCGTCTCGCCCTTGCGGATGTCGTAGAGCCTGCGTTCGAGCGGCAAGCCGAGATGCGACGCCGTCAGCCGGATCTTGAAGCAATTGCCCGAAACCGGGTCTTCATGCAGCGTCAGCCTGTCCATGCGCGATCTCCAGAACCACCTTGCCGACATGTTCGCCGGATTCGAGATACCGATGCGCGTCGGCCGCGGCCTCCAGCGGAAACACGCGGTCGACGACGGCCCGGAGCCCGCCGCCCGCGAACAGCGGCCAGACATCGGCGGCGAGGCTGTCGGCGAGCAGTGATTTATATTCGATGCTGCGCGGGCGCAGCATCGACCCCGTAAGGATCAGCCCCTTGCGCATCACCACGCCGAGATCGAGGTCTCCGGTCTGCCCGCGCTGGAACGCGATCGAGACATGACGGCCGCTTTCGCCGAGGCATTTGAGATTGCGCGGAAGATAATCCCCGCCGACCATGTCGAGCACGATGTTGACGCCGCGCCCGCCCGTGATCGCGTTAACCTCGGCAACGAAATCCTGCGCCTTGTAATCAATCGCGTGATCGGCGCCGAGCGCCAGCGCCGCCGCGCATTTCTCGCCGCTGCCGCAGGTGACGATCGCGGTGAGGCCGAACGCCTTGCAGAGCAGGATCGCGGTGACGCCGATGCCGCTGGTGCCGCCGTGGATCAGCGCGGTTTCGCCCGGCGCCCCGTAGCCGCGCTCGAAGAGGTTCGACCAGACCGTGAAATAGGTCTCGGGAAGGCTCGCCGCCTCGATGAGCGAGAGGCCTTCGGGAATCGGCAGGCACTGCCCCTCGGGCACGGTGCAATACTGCGCGTAGCCGCCGCCCGCGACGAGCGCGCAAACCTGCTGGCCGATCTGCAGACGTCCCCCGCCGCCGCCGACCGCGACGATTTCGCCGGCGATTTCGAGCCCCGGAATCGAGGGCGCGCCGGGCGGCATCGGATAGCGGCCGAGGCGCTGCAGAACATCGGGCCGGTTCACGCCCGCCGCCGCGACCTTCACGAGCACTTCGCCGTCCCTGGGCACGGGCACGGGGCGGCGGACGGGAACGAGCACCTCCGGGCCGCCGGGACCTTCGGGATCGATTGCAATCATGTCCACTGGAATCCCGGCCATGATAACATCCCTCCCCCTTGTTCGCGGCGCTGCTCTAGCGCAGATTGTCCTGCCATTCCAGACACGGGTTAACCCTATGGACGACGATTTTCTGCCGAAAACGAAAGATGATCCGCTGGCTGCGCTGACGCGGCAGGATCTCGACCCGCTGTCGCAGGACGAGCTGCGCGCGCGCATCGCCACGCTGGAGGCCGAGATCGGCCGGACACGCGCCAAACTTGCCGAGGCGGGCAGCGTGAAGTCTGCGGCGGACGCGCTTTTCGGTCGCAGGTAACGCCTCTCACAAGTTGCGGGGTGCGCGCGGCGCCCGCGCGGCACATGTTCCGTGCAACAAAGCTGGGAGGGTTGCTTGAACTTCGATTTTTCCGACGACGCCAAGACGCTCAGCGAGACCGCCCGGCGCATGCTGACCGATCATGCGGGGCCGGACGCGGCGCGGCGCATCATGGAGTCGGATGCGCTCTACGACGAGGCGCTGTGGCGGCAGGTCGTCGATCTCGGCCTTACCGCCGCGCGCGTGCCCGAGGCGCACGGCGGCGTAGGCCTGTCGCCCGAGGAGAGCTGCATCCTCGCCGAGGAGTTCGGCCGCAGCCTCGCGCCCGTGCCCTTCCTTTCGACGCTGCTCGCCACCGAGGCGATTCTGCTCGGCAGCGAGGCGCAGCAGGCACGGCATCTGCCCGGCATCGCCGACGGCAGCACCATCGCCTGCTACGCGTGGGGCGAAGGCGCGAACGCGCCCGCCGCCATGCCTGCGACACGCGCCGAAGGCGGCCGGCTCACGGGCACGAAATCCCCCGTCGCCGATGCGCTCGCGGCAAGCCTCGCGGTCGTGACCGCTGCGGGAGACGGCGGCCCGTCGCTCTGGCTCGTTGACCTGAGAAACGCTGGCGTAACCCCCGCCGCCACGCTCGATCTCGTCCGCAAGCACGGCACGATCACGCTGGGCGACACCCCCGGCGAGCCGCTCGGCACCGCCGACGATTATCAGCGCTTCCTGGACCGCGCCGCCGTCATCCTCGCCTTCGAAGCGATCGGCACGGCAAGCGCGGCGATGGAGATGGCGGTCGGCTACGCGAAGGACCGCGTCGCCTTCGGCCAGCGCATCGGCCGCTATCAGGGCGTCAAGCACAAGTGCGCCGACATGTACATCAAGCTCGAACTCGCCCGCGCGCACGCACTCTACGGCGCATGGGCGTTCTCGGCGGACGCGGACGAACTGCGCCACGCCGCCGCCGCCGCGCGCGCCGCGAGCCTCGACGCGGTGCGCTTCGCCGCCGAGGAGAACGTGCAGCTGCACGGCGGCATCGGCTTCACGTGGGACTCGAACTGCCAGTTCTATTACCGCCGCGCCCGGCAGATCAGCGCCGCGCTCGGCGGACGCGCGTTCTGGGCGGACCGGCTGGTGCGCGCGCTCGAACAGCGCAACCGCGCCGCCTGAGGGAGAGAGAGAATGGACTTCAACGACACCCCGCAGGAAGCCGAATACCGCGCGAAGGTCCGCGCCTGGATCACCGATGCCGCGAAGGACTACGAAGGCCTCCCCGAAACGAAATCGCAGGACGAATATGTCGCGCGGCAGAAGAGCTGGCAGAAGAAGAAATACGACGCAGGCTACGCCGGGCTCACCTGGCCGAAAGCCTTCGGCGGGCAGGGCCTCGGGCCGATGAACGCCATCATCTTCGGGCAGGAGGAAAGCAAATCCGCCGCACCGACGGGGCTGTATTCGATCGGCCTCGGCATGTGCATCCCCACGGTGTTCACGCACGGCCCCAAGGCGGCGATCGAGCGCTTCGTGCCCAGGGCGCTGGAAGGCAGCGAAATTTGGTGCCAGCTCTTTTCGGAGCCCATCGCCGGATCCGACCTCGCGGGCGTCCGCACCAAGGCGGTGCGCGACGGGGACGACTGGATCATCACCGGCCAGAAGGTGTGGACGACCTTCGCGCATCTTTCCGATTACGGCATCATCGTCACGCGCACCGATCCCTCCGCGCCCAAGCACAAGGGCCTCACCATGTTCATCGTGGACATGCGCGCGCCGGGTGTGGACGCGCGGCCGCTCAAGCAGATGTCGGGCGGCGCGGACTTCAACGAGGTGTTCTTCGACGGCGTGCGCGTGCCCGACGCATGGCGCATCGGCGCGGTCGGGGACGGCTGGAAGGCCGGGCTCACCACGCTGATGAACGAGCGCCTCGCGGTCGGCGGCAAGCCGCGCAATTCGCCCGGCTGGCGCACGCTGATGGAACTGGCGAAGGGCATCGACACCGAACAGGGGCCCGCGATCGAACGCATGGACGTGCGCGCGCGCATCGCCGACACCTATATCAACGACGAGGGCGTGAAGCTGACGCAGATGCGCGCGCTCTCCGCGCTCTCGCAGGGCAGGACGCCGGGCGCTGAGCAATCCATTTCCAAGGTCGTCGTCGCGAAAACCATGCAGGACATGGCCGCCTTCGCGCTCGACCTGTCTGAAAGCGCGGGCTTCGCGGCGGGCGAGAAGGACAGCGAACTCGCACGCCTGCAGGGCGCCTACATGTGGGCAGCGGGGCTGCGCATCGCGGGCGGCACCGACGAGATTCTGCGCAACATCATCGCCGAACGCGTGCTCGGCCTGCCCGGCGATCTGCGCCCCGACAAGGATACGCCGTTCAACGAGATCGTGCCGCTATAGAGTGTGTCGGCCCTTGGCAGCGGCGCTTCGCGCTGCCACATGGGAGCAATGGACATCAAGGCCGCGATCGAAGCCGCACCTTACGGCGCAAGCGAGCGTATATCGCCGCGCGTCCGCCGCGTGCTCGCGCGGAACCCCAGCCCGTTCACGTTCCTGGGCACCGGCACCTATATCGTGGGTAGCGGCAAGGTCGCGGTGATCGATCCCGGCCCCGACGAGGATGCGCATCTGGACGCCATCCTCGCCGCCACGGCGGGCGAAACGATCAGCCATCTGTTCGTCACCCACACGCACCGGGATCACAGCCCGCTCGCCGTGCGGCTGAAGGCCTTGAGCGGCGCGGACGTGGTCGGCTGCGCGCCGCTCGTGATCTCCGACGACGGCCCCCGAACCGACGCCGGGTTCGACAGCACCTACGCGCCCGACCGCGTCCTCGCCCACGGCGAGGTCGTGCCGGGCGGCGCGTGGGCGGACGGCGGCTGGACGATCGAGGCGGTCCACACGCCGGGCCACACATCGAACCACCTCTGCTTCGCGCTCCACGAGGAAAAGGCGCTGTTCACCGGCGACCACGTGATGGGCTGGTCGACAACCGTGGTGACGCCGCCGGACGGCGACATGCGCGACTACATGGCGAGCCTGAAACTGCTGCAGGGCCGCGACGACCGCATCTATTATCCCACGCACGGCGACCCCGTGACCGAGCCGCAGCGGCTGGTGCGCGGCTACATCGCCCACCGCCGCCAGCGCGAAGGCCAGATCCTGCGCCTTCTCGACAGCGGGCCCAAGGCGATCCCCACGCTGGTCGCGGCCATGTACGCCGCCGTCGATCCGCAGCTGCACCCGGCCGCAGGGCGCTCCGTGCTCGCCCACCTGATCGACTTGGAGGCGCGGAGCATGGTGAACGCGAACGGCGCGCTTTGGGAGAAGGCGGCGTGAAGACGTTCGCTGCGCTCATCGCCGGATTGCTGATCGGCGCGGCGGCGCTGTGGTTCGTCGGGCGCGGCGGCGAGAAGACACTGAGCCCCGAAACCGTCGCCGCCGCCAGTCTCGACGCCATCCGCGCGCAGAACAAGCTCACCGTGTTCGCCGGGCGCTTCACGGTGGCGGTTTCCACGCGCGTTCAAAAGCTGGGACTGTCGGCGGAAAAGACGCTGATCGTGCCCGCGACGGTGCGCTACGACATCGACTATTCGAAGCTCGCCCCCAGCGACCTTACGTGGGACGCCAGCGCGCGGATCATGACCGTGCGGCTGCCCGACGTTCAGCTCGATGAACCGCAGGTCGATATCGCCAACATCCGCGAGTACGGCGGCGGCAGCCTGCTGATGGCGCTGGGCAATGCCGAAGAGGTGATCGACGCGGCGAACCGCACCAAGATCAGGGCAGCCGTGCTGAAAGAGGCCGATACCAAGCTGCTCCGAGACCTTGCCCGCAGCTCGGCGCGCACCACGATCGCGCGGTCCATCGCGCTGCCGTTCGAGGCCGCAGGAATCGAAGCCCGCGTGGTCGTCCGTTTTCCGGGCGAGAGCGGCTATGGACTTTAAGGAGTAGAGACATGGATGCACGCCGCGCGGAACTGCCGAGGGGTAAGGATTTGCTGAGCGAGATCAACCGGCTGAAGCAGGAACGCAACGCCGTGATCCTCGCGCATTATTATCAGGACGCCGCGATCCAGGACATTGCGGACTTCGTCGGCGACAGCCTCGACCTTTCGCGCAGGGCCGCCGATACCGACGCGGATGTCATCGCCTTCTGCGGCGTGCGCTTCATGGCGGAAACGGCGAAGATCCTCTCGCCGCAGAAGACCGTGATCCTGCCCGACATGGACGCCGGGTGCAGCCTTGAGGATTCGTGCCCGCCCGAACAGTTCCGGCGCTTTCGCGAGGCCAATCCCGATCACATCGCGCTCACCTACATCAACTGCTCGGCGGCGGTGAAGGCGCTTTCGGACATCATCGTCACCTCGTCCTCCGCCGAGAAGATCATCAGCCAGCTGCCGAAGGACCAGAAGATCATCTTCGGCCCGGATCGCCACCTCGGCGGCTATCTTTCGCGCAAGTTCGGGCGCGAGATGCTGCTGTGGCCGGGCGCGTGCATCGTCCACGAGGCGTTCAGCGAGAAGGAACTTCTGAAGCTGAAGGCGCAGCACCCCGATGCGCCCGTCGCCGCGCACCCCGAATGCCCCGGCAACATCCTCGACCACGCGGATCTCGTCGGCTCGACGAGCGCGATCCTGAAATTCGCGCTCGAAAGCCCGGCGGACACCGTCATCGTCGTCACCGAGCCGCACATCATCCACCAGATGGAAAAGGCCGCGCCGCACAAGACCTTCATCGGCGCGCCCGGCGCGGACGGCAATTGCAGCTGCAACAACTGCCCGTTCATGGCGCTCAACACGATGGAGAAGCTCTATCTCGCGCTGCGCGATCTCTCGCCGGTGATCGAGATGGACGAAGACATTCGCCTGAAAGCGCTGAAGCCGCTCGAACGCATGCTCGCGATGGCGTCGTCGACGGTCGGGCAGGGCGATATTTCCAGCGTGCGCGTGACCGGCGACTGAGCGCCGACCGCAAACCACAGGGGCTCGACATGGACATCGCGGGGTTCGACACGGCGGCTTTCGTTCGCTCCACCCTCGCCGAGGATCTCGGCGAGGCGGGCGATATCACGTCGGCTTCGGTGATCCCGGCGAGCGCGCGCTTCAACGGCGCGATGGACAGCCGGGACGCCATCGTCGTCGCCGGGCTCGACATCGCCGCCGCCTTCTTCCGCACGCTCGACCCCGACGTGGAGATCGACATGCGCGCGGCGGACGGAGACCGCGTTTCGGCGGGCACGGACCTGATGCGCCTTTCCGGCCTTGCCCGCGCGATGCTCACCGCCGAGCGCTCCGCGCTCAACACCGTGCAGCACCTTTCCGGCATCGCGACGCTGACACGCCGCTATGTCGATGCCATCGCGGGCACGGGGGCGATCCTGCTCGACACGCGCAAGACCATCCCCGGTCTGCGGCTCCTTGAAAAATACGCCGTGCGCATGGGCGGCGCGCAGAACCACCGCATGGGGCTGTGGGACGCGGCGATGATAAAGGACAATCATGTCGCCGTCGCAGGCAGCGTCGCCGAAGCCGTGCGCCGCGCGAAGGATGCGGGCATCGCGGGCATCATCCTGGAGGTCGACCGGATCGAGCAGATCGAGCCGGGGCTTGCGGCGGGCGCGACGCATCTGCTGCTCGACAACATGAGCGTGGCCGACATCCGCGCCGCCGTCTCCCTCGTCGCGGGGCGCGTGCCGACGGAGGCCTCGGGCGGGGTCAACCTCGATACGATCCGGGGCATTGCCGAAACCGGCGTCACTTACGTCTCGGTCGGCCGGATCACCCAGTCCGCCCCCGCCGCCGACATCGGACTCGACCTTGCGCGCGCCTGAGCGACTGCTGCTCGCGCTCTGCCTCGCGGCCTGCGGGTCGGCGGAAGAGGCGCCCGGCGACGCCGCTGCCGAGTGCAACATCCCGAGCCGTATCGAGCTTCCGGCCGCCGCGAGCCTGCCCGACGATAAACCCGATGCGCCCGCCGCGGCCTATGTGCTGGCGATGTCGTGGTCGCCGGAGTTCTGCCGGTTCCGCAAGGACGCGCGCGCCCACGAAGGCCAGTGCGCAGACAATGATTTCGACTTCATCCTGCACGGGCTGTGGGTGGATAGCGCGGCAGGCCCATCGCCCCGCGCCTGCGCGGTCGCGCCGCCGGTGGGCGAGGCGCTTGTCCGCCAGCATTATTGCATGATGCCCTCGGCGCAGCTGATGCAGCACCAGTGGGCCGCGCACGGCACCTGCGCGTTTTCAAGCGCGGAGGCGTATCTCGGCGCGTCGAAATCGCTGTGGGACGGCGTGAAACGTCCCGATCTTCGCGCGCTTCGCGGCGAGCCTCTTACCGCCGGATCGGTGCGCGCAGCCTTCGTGCAGGGCAACATCGGCCTGCCGCCCGAAGCGATCGCCGTGACGCTGAACAATCGCGGCTGGCTCACCGAAGTGCGCCTGTGCATGGACCTTGATTACAACTACGCGGCGTGCCGCAACCCCGGCGCCGCAGACGGCGCCGCCGTGCTCATATGGCGCGGCGGGTGACTGTGCCTTCCACCACCGCGGTTTTCGGGTGGTGGCGGTCCATATGCGCCTTGATGATGCGCAGGTTGCGGGTGTTCGATCGGAACAGCACGTCTATCGCATCGCCCACAAGCGGTACGAAGCCGATCACCGTGTCGAACACGGTGTTCCCCGCCATGCGCGTCAGCGCCCAGCGCGACATGCCGAGGTTGCGCGCTTCCCAGATGATATAGGCGGACATCAGCCCGGACAGAATGTCGCCGCCCACGGGTATGAGGCCGAGAACCGCGTCGAGGCCGATCTTGTATCTGATCCCCGGGATCGTGATCGAGCGCTCGAGCAGCTTTTCGAGCATCTCGACGCGCACCCGCACGGCCTGGGGATCGCGCGAATCGATTCCCGCGCGCGACATCGCCTCTTCAAACGCACGCTCGTTCACGCTCACCTTCAGCCTCCGAAGCCAGTGGTTGCGCTATTTGGTGACGACCGCGCCGCATGCAAGGCGGGGGCCCGCATTTCCCGCCGGATCGGTGACGCCGTCGTCGGGCTTGGCGTGCACGACCACGGCCGCGCCGTCGGTATCGAGCACCGGCGTTTCACCGCTGTAGAGCGTCGCGCCGTTGATGCGCGCCTCGATGCGGGCCGTGCCGTCGGCGCCCACCGTGACGTTGGGCAGATCGCCCTTGTGGTCGCCGTGTTTCGCGCCCGTCGGGTTGAAGTGCGGCCCCGCCGACGTGAAGTCCGGCGCGGTGCAGAGCCCGAGCGCATGCACATGGAACGCATAGGTGCCCGAGGGCCAGCCTTCGAGCACGAGGCCGACATCGACGCCGCCGTTCGTTTCGGTCAGCACTGCGCGGCCTTTCGTGGCGCCGTCCTTGTCGAGAAGCTGCGCATAGGCCGCAGGCGGCGGCGCGGCGGGCGCGGCGGCGGGCTCTTCGGCCTGGCTCGCGCACGCGGCGGCGAGCAAGGCGGCCAAAGGCACCAGGATCGTGGAATGGCGCATGATCGGTCTGTCCCCTGTGTTTGGTATGACGCGTGAACGCATTCCGGCGCTTAAGGTTTCGCGCCGAACCTCAATCACCGCGCCTCAATCGAGGTTCTTGACGATTTCCTCGACCATTTTCTTGGCGTCGGCGAGGAGCATCATGGTGTTGTCGCGGTAGAAGAGTTCGTTGTCGACCCCGGCGTAGCCGACCCCGCCCATCGAGCGCTTGATGAACAGCACGGTCTTGGCCTTTTCGACGTCGAGCACGGGCATGCCGTAGATCGGCGAGGTCTTGTCGGTCTTCGCGGCCGGGTTGGTGACGTCGTTCGCGCCGATCACGAACGCGACGTCGGCCTGGCCGAAATCGGTGTTGATGTCTTCAAGCTCGAACACCTCGTCATAGGGCACGTTCGCCTCGGCGAGCAGCACGTTCATGTGCCCGGGCATGCGCCCCGCGACCGGGTGGATCGCATAGCGCACGTCGACACCCTGATGCTTCAGCTTGTCGCCCATCTCGCGCAGCACGTGCTGCGCCTGCGCGACGGCCATGCCGTAGCCCGGCACGATGATGACCTTCTCGGCGTTCTGCATGAGGAACGCGGCGTCCTCGGCGGAGCCGCGCTTCCACGGACGGTCGATGGCGGCGGCGGCGCCCGCCGGGCCCGCCTCGGCGCCGAAGCCGCCGGCGATGACGCTGATGAAGCTGCGGTTCATCGCCTTGCACATGATGTAGCTGAGGATCGCGCCCGACGAGCCGACGAGCGCGCCGGTGATGATCATCGCCGTGTTCTGCAGCGTGAACCCCATCGCGGCGGCGGCCCAGCCCGAATAGCTGTTCAGCATCGAGACGACGACGGGCATGTCCGCCCCGCCGATCGGGATGATGAGCAGGAAGCCGATCAGGAACGACAGCCCCACGACGATCCAGAAATCCATCGCCGACTGCGAATGCCAGAAGCCGAACGTGAAGAACGCGATCGCCAGCAGCAGCGCAAGATTGATGATGTGGCGCGCGGGCAGCAGGATCGGCGTGCCCGACATGTTGCCGTTCAGCTTCGCAAACGCGATCACCGATCCCGAGAAGGTGATCGCGCCGATGGCGATGCCGAGCACCATTTCCACCCGGCTGGCGCCGAAGATCGCGCCCGACGCATCGGCGATGCCGAACGCCTGCGGATTGAGGAAGGCCGCCGCCGCCACCAGCACGGCGGCAAGGCCGACAAGGCTGTGGAACGCCGCGACGAGCTGCGGCATCGCGGTCATGGCGATACGCCGCGCGGTGATGAAGCCGATACCGCCGCCCAGGATGATCGCGGCGGCGATTTCCGGCAGCGAGGCGATGTCGTGCGTGGCGAGCGTCGTCACCACGGCGATGCCCATGCCGATCATGCCGTTGCGGTTGCCCGCGCGGCTGGTTTCGGGCGACGAGAGCCCCCGCAGCGCGAGGATGAAGAGAACCCCGGAGACGAGGTAGGCGAGAAGCGCCCAGGCGGGCACGGCGGCGACGTGTTCCATCGGCTTAGCCCTTCTTCTCTTTTTTCTTGTACATCGCGAGCATGCGCTGCGTGACCGCGAAGCCGCCGAAGATGTTGACGCTGGCGAGCGCCACGGCGACGAGCCCCAGCCACTTGGCGACGCCCGAACCGGCGGCAAGCGCCGCGATCAGCGCGCCCACGATGATGACCGACGAAATCGCGTTCGTCACCGCCATCAGCGGCGTGTGCAGCGCCGGAGTGACCGACCAGACCACGTAATAGCCGACGAAACACGCCAGCACGAAGATCGACAAGATCGAAATGAAGTCCATGGCCTACGCTCCCCCCAGAACCGGCTCCAGCATTGGATGGACGGCCTTGCCGTCCAGTGTCAGCCGCACGCCCTTCACGATCTCGTCGTCGTCGGGCAGCACGGGCGCCTGCGTGTCCTTGTCCCAGAACGCCGACAGGAAGTTGAACAGGTTGCGCGCGTAGAGCAGCGAGGCGTCCGCCGCGAGGCGCGAGGGCACGTTGCGATGCCCGACGATCTTCACGCCGTGCTTCACCACGATCTCGCCCGCCACTGCACCTTCCACGTTGCCGCCCGCTTCGACCGCAAGGTCGATGAGCACGCTGCCCGGGCGCATCGTGGCGATCTGCGCGTCGCTGACGAGGCGCGGCGCAGCGCGGCCCGGGATCAGCGCGGTGGTGATGACGATGTCCTGCTTGGCAATGTGCGCCGACACGAGCTGCGCCTGCGCGGCCTTGTATTCGTCGGACATTTCGGTGGCGTAGCCGCCCGAACCTTCGCCCTCGATGCCCTTCACGGCCTCCACGAAGATCGGCTTGGCGCCGAGCGAGAGGATCTGCTCCTTCGTCGCCGAGCGCACGTCGGTCGCCGAGACCTGCGCGCCGAGGCGGCGCGCCGTGGCGATCGCCTGAAGCCCCGCGACGCCCACACCCATGATGAACACCTTCGCGGCCGAGACCGTGCCCGCCGCCGTCATCATCATCGGGAACGCGCGGTTATACTCCGCCGCCGCATCGAGCACCGCCTTGTAGCCCGACAGGTTCGACTGCGAGGAGAGCACGTCCATCGACTGCGCGCGCGTGATGCGCGGCATCAGCTCCATCGCGAGCGCCTCATAGCCCGCCGCAGCGTAAGCCTTCGCGCGATCCGGGTTCGCCGCAGGGGCGTGCATCGCCACGACGCGCGCACCGGGCGCTGCGCCCGCGAGCGAAGCCGGCTCCGGCGCCTGCACGCCAAGCACGATGCCCGCGCCGCTGAGTACGGACGCGCGCGCGCCGACCTCCGCGCCTGCCGCCGCATAATCGGCGTCCGCGATACCCGACGCGAGACCCGCGCCCGCTTCCACGGCGACGGCAGCGCCGAGCCCGATGAACTTCTTCACCGTCTCGGGGCTCGCAGCCACGCGGCGTTCCAAATCCGCAGTCTCCGACAAGACCGCGATCCGAACCGGATGTGTCATGGAGCGACTAAAGGTAAAGGAAGAGGAGCATGCCGAGCAGCACGAGCACGATTCCGATCGTGCCCCACTTCAGCATCGCGAGGAAACCCTCGTAGGTCTTGGCGTGATCCTTCATCGCCTTGTTCGTATACGCGTTGTTCTGCGCCATCTGTACGTCCCCCAATCCGGACCTGATTCCGCCCGTTCATAACAACACCAGCCAAGGTGTGAAGCGAAAAACGGGTCAAAATCTTAACCCGACGGCAACGGGCTGTGCCGTATCGAGACAGGCGGGTCAATTTTCGAAAGCAGAGAGTCGGCATTTTGGCGAAACAGACCGTTCTTGTTGTCGACGACGAGTCGGGCCAGCGGCGCATCACGGAAACCGTGGCGGCGCGCGCGGGCTACGGCACCGTTGAAGCCGAGCACGGCCAGGCCGCGCTCGATGTGCTGAACGGGGCGCGCGGCAAATCGATCGACGCCGTGATACTGGATTACAACATGCCGGGCAAAACCGGCATCGAGGTGCTGCGCGAACTGCGCCCGCAGTTTCCGCAGCTTCCGGTCATCATGCTGACCGCCCATTCCAGCGTCTCCACCGCCGTCGAGGCGATGCGCGCGGGCGCGAGCGACTTTCTGCTGAAGCCGGCAAGCCCGGATCGCATCATCCGCGCGCTGCAAAGCGTGCTGGATGAAAAAACACCCGGCGGCGAGCTGCGCCCGCTGACTGAAAAACTGCCTGATTCGCTGGCGTTCGCCGACATCGTCGGCCGCGACGCGGGCTTCCGGGCCGCACTCGCGGTGGCGGAAAAGGCCGCGCAGAAAAACGTGCCCATCCTCATCGAAGGCGAAAGCGGCGTCGGCAAGGAAGTCGTCGCGCAGGCGGTCCACGCCGCCTCGCCGCGCACGAGGAAGCCGCTCGTCATCGTCAACTGCGGCGCGCTTCCGTCCAATCTGGTCGAATCGGTCCTGTTCGGCCACGAAAAGGGCGCGTTCACGGGCGCCGTGGACAGGCACGTCGGCCGCTTCGGTGAAGCCGACGGCGGCACATTGTTCCTCGACGAAATCGGCGAGTTGCCGCTCGATGCGCAGGTGAAACTGCTGCGCGCGCTGCAGACCGGGCAGATCGAGCCGGTCGGCGGGCGCGGCCATGTGACCGTCGATGTCCGCCTGATCGCCGCGACCAACCGCAATCTTGCCGAAGAGGTCCGCGAAGGCCGCTTCCGCGAAGACCTTTTCTACCGGCTCGGCGTCGTGCCGGTCACGATTCCGCCGCTGCGCGCGCGCCGGGGCGACATCGCCGCGCTCGCACATCATTTCATCCGCCGCCTCGGCGCCGAAGAGGGCGTCAATGCGCGCGACATCGATCAGGATGCGCTCGCGCTGCTCGAAGCGTATGGCTGGCCCGGCAACGTACGGCAGCTTCAGAACGCGCTGTTCCGCGCCGCCGTGCTCTGCGACGGCGCGAAACTGACTGTTGTGGATTTTCCGCAGCTTGCGGGCGTTGCCGCACGGCGACCGCAGGCCGCGCCCGCGACGGAGCCCGCGCGCACGGCGTCCGACCTTTCGGCCGAAGTCTCCCTGCTCGGCGACGACGGCAAACTTCGGCGGCTCGAAGATCTGGAAGCGGAGATCATCCGCAAGGCGATCCACCACTGCCGGGGCCGCATGAGCGAAGTCGCCCGGCGCCTGGGGATCGGCCGCTCGACGCTTTACCGAAAGCTCGGCGAAATGGCCGTTACCGACGATTTCGGCGGCCACGACGACGATGTCAGGAATGTCGCCTGAGCCGCGCAAAACGTGGTTTCAGCGGCGAGCGCCGCATATTGCCCCCTTGATGTTTTGCCGTTCGTCACTGATCTTCACATCAGACGGCGGATGTTTCGCCGCAGCGCAGGAGTGACGAATGCCGGCCTTTGCCCGCGAACTCGAGCACACGCTTCACAACGCCCTCGCCGAGGCGAGCCGGCGGCGGCATGAATATGCCACGCTTGAACACCTGCTGTTCGCGCTGATCGGCGACAGTCATGCCTCCGGGGTGATGAAGGCCTGCGGCGTCGATCTCGACCAGCTCGGCGAGGAGCTGACCGGCTATCTCGACAAGGAGCTGGAGCCGCTGCGCGCCGGCGATCAGGTCGATCCCAATCCCACCGCCGGCTTCCAGCGCGTCGTGCAGCGCGCCATTCTGCACGTGCAATCGTCCGGCCGCGACGAAGTGACCGGCGCCAACGTGCTCGTCGCGCTCTTTTCAGAGCGCGAAAGCCATGCCGTGTACTTCCTGCAGCAGCAGGACATGACGCGGCTCGATGCGGTTTCCTATCTCAGCCACGGCATCGCCAAGTCGTCCTCGCTCTCCGAGCCGCGCGCCGTGCGCGGTGCCGACGAGCCCGCCGACGACGCCAGGGACGCCAAGGACAAGGGCAACGCGAAGAAGCCCGCAGATTCGCCGCTGAAGCAGTTCTGCGTCAATCTCAACGACAAGGCGCTCTCCGGCAAGGTCGATCCGCTGATCGGCCGCGCCGCCGAGGTGGATCGCACGATCCAGATTCTCTGCCGCCGTTCCAAGAACAATCCGCTCTACGTGGGCGATCCGGGCGTCGGCAAGACCGCGATCGCGGAGGGTCTGGCGCGCAAGATCGTCGAGGGCGACGTGCCCGATGTCCTCAAGGGCGCGGTGATCTATTCGCTCGATATGGGCTCGCTGCTTGCGGGCACGCGCTATCGCGGCGACTTCGAGGAGCGCCTGAAGGGCGTCGTCAACGAGCTTGAGAAGATGCCCGAAGCGATCCTGTTCATCGACGAGATCCATACCGTGATCGGCGCCGGGGCGACGTCGGGCGGCGCGATGGACGCGTCGAACCTGCTGAAACCGGCGCTGTCGGGCGGCGCGATCCGCTGCATCGGCTCGACGACCTACAAGGAGTTCCGCAACCACTTCGAAAAGGATCGCGCGCTGCTGCGCCGCTTCCAGAAGATCGACGTGAAGGAACCGACGATCGAGGACACGGTGCGCATCCTCCTCGGCCTCAAATCCTATTTCGAGGAGCACCACAAGGTCCGCTACACCGCCGAAGCGGTGAAGACCGCAGTGGATCTGTCGGCGCGGTACATCAACGACCGCAAGCTGCCCGACAAGGCGATCGACGTCATCGACGAGGTCGGCGCCTCGCAGATGCTGCTGCCGCCCGCCAAGCGCAAGAAGGTGATCGGCGTGAAGGAGGTCGAGGCCGTCGTCGCCATGATCGCCCGCATTCCGCCGAAGTCGGTCTCCTCCGACGACAAGAAGGTGCTCGCCACGCTGGAGCAGGATCTGAAGCGCGTCGTCTTCGGACAGGACAAGGCGATCGAAACGCTGTCCTCGGCGATCAAGCTGTCGCGCGCCGGGCTTCGCGAGCCGAACAAGCCGATCGGCAATTACCTGTTCTCCGGCCCCACCGGCGTCGGCAAGACCGAGGTTGCGCGCCAGCTCGCGGCGATCCTGGGGATCCCGCTGCAGCGCTTCGACATGTCGGAGTACATGGAACGCCACTCGGTGAGCCGCCTGATCGGCGCGCCTCCGGGCTATGTCGGGTTCGACCAGGGCGGGCTGCTGACCGACGCGGTCGATCAGAACCCGCACGCGGTGCTGCTGCTCGACGAGATCGAGAAGGCCCACCCGGACCTGTTCAACATCCTGCTGCAGGTGATGGACTCCGGCAAGCTGACCGACCACCACGGCAAGACGGTCGATTTCCGCAACGTCATCCTCATCATGACGACGAACGCGGGCGCGGCCGACATGGCCAAGGAAGGCATCGGCTTCGGCTCCACCGTGCGCGTGGGCGAGGACGAGGAGGCCATCAAGCGCATGTTCACGCCCGAATTCCGCAACCGTCTCGATGCGACCGTGCCGTTCGACTACCTGCCGACAACGATCGTCGCGATGGTCATCGACAAGTTCATCCTTGAACTCGAACTCCAGCTCGCGGACCGCGACGTCCACATCAAGCTGTCGGACGAGGCGAAGAGCTGGCTGATCGAGCGCGGCTACGACAGGCTTTACGGTGCGCGCCCGCTCGCCCGGCTCATCCAGACCACGATCAAGCAGCCGCTCGCGGAAGAACTGCTGTTCGGCAAGCTGGTGAACGGCGGCGAGGTCGTGGTCCACATCAAGGACGACACGCCCGCGTTCGAGATCATCGCGGCCGCGCCGAAACCGCGCGCGGCCAAAAAGGGCAAGACGCGCGAGGCGAAGGGCGGTAAGAAAACCGTCGATGCGTGACGAACCGCCAGCCGGTCATGACAGGCCGATCAACCGCCGGAACCTGATGATCGTTCTGGGCGGCCTGGGTGCGCTCGTGCTGCTGTCCAATCTCGGCGCGATGCGTTTGACCTTCGGAGGCGACGAAGACAGCGCGGAGCACGCGCTGGACGCCAAGGGCGACGCGATCGAGGCCAAGGTCGCCCGGATCGAAGCGGCGATCGAAAGGCGCCTTGAAGCCGCTACGGAGCGTCTGGACGATGCCGAATCAGACGCCGCGATCGACGACGACGAACTGGACTCCGCGATCGAGGATCTGCGCGACGGCAATCCGGAACGCTTCCTGAAAGCGCTCAAGACGCTTTAACCGCCGCCCCGGGGATGGGGATCAGGCGCGCCAGCTGCCGTCGAGCATTTTGATGATGCCCGAAAAGTCCTTCGCGGCGCCGCCGAGGTTCGAGAAGGTCTGGTAAAGCGCTTCGGCCTGCGCGCCCATCGGCGTCGCGGCGTTCGCGGCCGCAGCGGCTTCCATCGCCAGCTTCAGATCCTTCAGCATCAGCGCGGCGGCGAAACCGCCTTCGTAATCGCGGTTGGACGGCGCGGCGGGAACGGGACCGGGCACCGGGCAATAGCTCGTCATCGACCAGCACTGGCCGCTCGCCTTCGAGGAAATGTCGAAGAAAACCTGCGGGTCGAGGCCCAGCTTCTGCGAGAGCGCGAAGGCCTCGCACGTCCCGATCATCGAGATGCCGAGCAGCATGTTGTTGCAGATTTTCGCGGCCTGCCCCGCGCCTGCGCCGCCCGCGTGGATCACCGCCTTGCCCATGTGCGCAAGGATCGGCTCGGCCTGCGCGAAGGCATCCGCCTCGCCGCCGACCATGAAGGTGAGCGTACCGCCCGCAGCCGCCGCGATGCCGCCGGAAACCGGCGCATCGACCATCGCGAACCCCTTTGCGATCGCCGCCTCCACCACCTTGCGCGCCGTCACGACGTCGATCGTCGAGCAATCCATGAACAAGGCGCCGGGCTTCGCCGCGCCGAACACTTCGCCGTTGTAGACCGCTTCGACATGCTTGCCCGCCGGAAGCATGGTGACGACGGCATCCGCGCCGGAAACCGCATCGGCGGCGCTTCCTGCAACCGCGCAGCCGTCGCTCCCGGCGCGTACGAGCGCATCGGCGCTGAGGTCGAACGCGCGCACGGCATAGCCTGCCTTCGCAAGGTTCGCCGCCATGCCCGAGCCCATGTTGCCGAGCCCGATGAATGCGATTGTCTGCGCCATGCCGATCTCCCCTTGGTCTTGTGAAAGGAAGGTCTAGCCACGCGCGGCCGCAAAAGAAAAGGCCCGGAGCGTCGAAACGCACCGGGCCTTTTTGCAGGTCGTAGCTGCGAAAATGCTATTCGCGGTTTCCGAAGAGCTGCAGCATGAACGTGAACATGTTGATGAAGTCGAGGTAGAGCGACAGTGCGCCCATCACCACGGCCTTGCCGATGAAGTCGCTGCCCGCGACCTGGAAGTACATGTTCTTGATGCGCTGCGTGTCATACGCCGTCAGGCCCGCGAAGATCAGCACGCCGATCACCGAGATGACGAACTGCATGACCGACGAGGCAAGGAAGATGTTCACCACGGTCGCGATGATGAGGCCGATGAGACCCATCACGAGGAACGTGCCGAAACCCGACAGATCCCTCTTCGTGGTGTAGCCGTAAAGGCTGAGACCGGCGAAGGCGCCTGCCGTGATGAAGAACATCCGTGCGATCGACGTGCCCGTGAAGGTCAGGAAGATCGTGGACATCGAAAGGCCCATCACTGCGGCAAAGGCCCAGAAAAGCCCCTGTGCTGCAGGCGTGGAGAGCTTGTGGATGCCGAAGCTGAGCACCATCACGAAGCCGAGCGGCGCAAGTATCAGCACCCACGCGAGCACGCCGCCCTGCGCGAAGACCTGTTCGGCCATGCCGCTGTTCGCGAACAGCATCGCGACGATGCCGGAAAGCAGCACGCCGGAGGCCATGTAATTATAGACCGACAGCATGTATTTGCGCAGGCCGGCGTCGAAAGCGACGCCCTCGGCCGTCGTTGCCGGGCGACCGTAAGCCAGGCGAGGATCCGTCTGGTTCACCATGTTATTTACTCTCCCATTCGCCGGGTCATCCGGCTCACATCGTGCAATATCGTGCGGATTGGTCCCGGCTTCAAGGAAAACCGGACGAATTCGCTATAAATTCCTCAGAGCCCGCGCCGGGCGGGCGCCGAGCGCGCTCCACGACCCGACCAGACTGAGCAGGAGAATCGCTGCGGCGCCCAGCACGACGGTGAGAATCACGGGCATCCAGACCGGCAGCCACTCCAGCTCGAAAACCTGCGTGACCACATACCAGCCCGCGGCCGTCCCCAGCCCGAAGGCGATGAGCGAAAGCACGAGCGCGAGCAGCGCATATTCGGCAAGCAGGCTGATGAGAACCTGGCGCCGCGTCGCCCCGAGCACCTTCAGCATCACCGAATCGTAGATGCGCGCGCGCCGCGCCGCCGCAATCGCGCCGACCAGAACCGCGATCCCCGCCGCGATCGCGACCGATGCAGCGGCGCGCACCGCCGTCGACATCTGGCCGAGGAGCACGCCCGCATTTTCAATGACGTCGCCGACACGGATCACCGATGCCGACGAGAACGCCCGCACGACGGCGCGCGACACGGCCGGAACCTCCGCCGGAGAGGTCACGATCGTCGCCATGTAGCTATGGGGGGCGCTTTCGATCAGGCCGGGCGAATACACGAGCGCGAAGTTGAAGCCGAGCGAATCCCAGTTGATCTCGCGGAAGCTCGTGATCGTCGCGGGAAGATCGACGCCGAGCACCGATACGGTGATTTCGTCGCCGAGCTTGAGGCCGAGCGCCTCGCCGACCTCCGCATCCATCGAGACGCGCTGCGGCCCGCTATAGTCTTCGGGCCACCATTGCCCCGAAACGATCCGGTTCCCGTCGGGCAGCGCCGCCGAATAGGTCAGGCCCCGGTCGCCGCGCAGAATCCACGCGCCTTCGGGGACATCCTTCATTTCCGAAACGAGCGTGCCGTTCACGGCGACCACCGGCCCGCGCAGCGAAGGCACGACGCGGATCGAGGCGCCGGGCGCTGCCTCCAGAACCGTCTTTCTGAACGTGTCGGCCTCGCCCGCCGGGATATCGACGACGAACAGGCTGGGCGCCTCGCGGGGCAGCGCTTCGTCGATCTGACGGGAGAGGTTGGTTTCGATGACGGCAAGCGTCGCGAACAACGTGAGCCCGAGGCCGAGCGCCACGACCAGCTGCCGCGTCATCGATCCCGGCCTGTGCAGATTGCCGAGCGCGAGCCGGAGCAGCGGCTGCTTCGGGCGCGGCAGGCGCGCGGCGAGCGCGCGGATACCAAGCGCAAGCACGGCGAGAAGCGCCATCAGCCCGAGCGCGGCGGCGATGAACGCGGCGGCGAACAGCGGCTCGCGCGCCTGCAAGACGGCAACGGCAGCGATCAGAAGCGCCGCGCCGAAGCTGAGCGCCATCACTTCAAGCGGAGGCCGTGCCATCCGCTCGACCCCGGCGCGGAACAGGCGCGCGGCCGGAACATCGCGCGCCTTCGCCAGCGGCCAGATCGCAAAGGCCGCCGCTGCCAGCAGGCCGTAGAGGATCGCGGTGAGGAGCGGCGCGGGGTGGAGGCCGAGTTCGGGCGGCACGGGCAAGGCATCCCCCGCGAACGCCACCACGATCGCGGGAACGAATGCGCCCGCCGCCGCGCCCAGCAGGACCGCGCAAAGCGCGATCAGGCCGACCTCGATCATGTAGATGCGAAAAATCATGCCCGAATCGGCGCCGACGCTCTTGAGCGCCGCGATCGAACGGGTTTTGCCGTCGAGATAGGAGCCGACGCCGTTGCCGACGCCGACCCCGGCGACGAGCAGCGCGGTGAGGCCCACCAGCGTCAGGAACTGCCCGAGCCGCTCGATGAAGCGCCGGGTGCCGGGCGCGCCGTTTGAACGATCCTGAATGCGCCATGCCGCATCGGGAAAGCGCGCATTGAGCGCCTCCGTCACCGAATCGGGCGACGCATCGGACGGCAGTTTCAGCCTGTAGTGCGTGCGATACAGGCTGCCGGGCTGGCGCAGGCCCGTCTCTTCGAGCGTTTCGAGCGACATGAGCAGTGTCGGCCCGAGCGTGAAGCCTTCGCCGACCTTGTCGGGCTCCTCGGCAAGCACGGCCGCGATCTTCGCGCGCGTATCGCCGATCGTCACCGTGTCGCCGACGCGCGCGCCGAGCCGGTCGAGCGCCGCCTGATCGACGGCGACGCCCTTTGCTTTCAGCGCTTCGCCAAGCGGCATCCCGCCTTCGAGCCGCAGGTTGCCGTAAAACGGATATGTCCCGTCGACCGCCTTCAGTTCGCCCAGAACGCTCTGCGCGCCGTCGATCCGGCTCGCCATCGCGCGCATCCGCACGACCTCGCCGACCTCGCCGTATTCGCGAAACGCCGCCACCTCGGCATCGCTCGCCTCCCGCTGGGTCAGCGCGACCTCGACATCCGCGCCCAGAATCGACTGCCCCTTTTCCGAAAGCGACGTGACGATCGCCGTGGAGAGGCTGCCGACGCCCGCGAGCGCGGCGACCCCGAGGAACAGGCAGACCGCGAGCAGCCGCAGACCGGCAAGCCCGCCGCGCAGGTCGCGCAGCGCCAGCTTCAGCGACAGGCTGTTCAAGAAACGGCCTCGCTCGCCCGGTCGCGCACGATCTGCCCGTCACGCATCTCGACGATGCGGCCGCACCGCGCCGCAAGCTCGGTATCGTGGGTGATGAGCACCAGTGTCGTGCCTTGCGCGCGCTGGCGATCGAAGAGCAGTTCGACGATCTCGTGGCCGGTCGCTGCATCCAGATTGCCCGTGGGCTCGTCGGCAAACAGCAGGCCGGGGCGCGGCGCAGTGGCGCGCGCGATGGCGACGCGCTGCTGCTCGCCGCCCGAAAGCTGCGAGGGGTAGTGCGTCAGCCGGTGGCCGAGACCGACCGCCTCCAGCTCGGCGCGCGCGCGCGCCTCCGCGTCGGCAACGCCGCCGAGCTCCAGCGGCACCGAGACGTTCTCCAGCGCGGTCATCGTCGGCAGCAGGTGGAACGCCTGCAGCACGATGCCGATGCGTCCCCGACGGGCGCGGGCGAGGCCGTCTTCGTCGAGCGCGCCAAAATCCTGCCCCGCAACGCCGATCCGGCCGCTGTTTGCACGCTCGAGGCCGGACAGCACCGCCATCAGCGACGACTTGCCGGAGCCTGAGGGGCCGAGGATGGCGACGCTTTCGCCGCGCGCCACGGAGAGGCTGACGCCGCGCAGGATTTCGACCGCGCCCGCGCCTTCGCCGAGCGTGAGGGTGACATCGCGTGCATCAATCACAATATTGGTGGGTGCCGAGGAGATATCGTTCAAGGGGATCCGCTTTGTCAGGTTCTGGCCGGTTACGTGATTATGGGGACGCCGCAGGCTTTGTCCAAGGCGCGATTGCAGCTTTTCTGCTGTTGTTTGTCGCCGCGACTCCGTCGTTTGCCGAAACGCGCACGATTGTTGCGTACGGCGATTCGCTGATGGCGGGGTATCAGCTGAAACCCGGCGAGGGTTTCGCGCCGCAGCTTGAAAAGGCGCTCAGGGCGAAAGGCATTTCCGCGCGCGTGGTGAGCGGCGCGGTTTCCGGCGACACCACCGCTGCGGGCAAGGCGCGCGTGGCGTGGGTGCTCGGCGGGATGAAAACGAAGCCGGATCTCGTCATTCTCGGCCTCGGCGCCAACGACATGCTGCGCGGGCTTCCGCCCGCACAGGCACGCGCCAATCTCGATGCGATGATCGCGGACTTCAAAAAACGCGGCAGCAAGGTGCTCGTCGCCGGAATGCTTGCCGCGCCCAACCTGGGCAAGGCCTATGCGACGGAGTTCAACGGCATGTATCCGGCGCTCGCGAGGAAGCACGCCGTGCCGCTCTATCCGTTCTTCATGAAGGGCGTCGTCGCGAACAAGGCGCTGCTGCTGGGCGACGGCATGCACCCCAATCCGGCGGGCGTGTCCGTGATCGTGAAGGGTATCCTGCCGAGCGTCGAGGCGGCGCTGCGCTAGTGCACCGGCTGTTCGTCGGGATCGATCTGCCCCGCGCGGTGAAGGATGCGCTCGTCGCGCGCATGGGCGGCGTGCTCGGCGCGCGCTGGCAGAGCGAGGACCAGCTTCACCTGACGCTGCGCTTCGTGGGCACGGTCGATACGCATACGGCCAATGCCGTCGCCGAAGCGCTTGCGGCGATCCGCGCGCGGGCGTTCGATCTTGCCACGGCGCGTCCGGGCATTTTCGAGCGCAAGGCCCGCATCGAAACCTTGTGGGTCGGCGTCGAGCCGCAGGAACCCGTGAAGGCGCTGCACAACAAGGTCGACCGCGCGCTCCAGATGGTCGGCATCGCGCCCGAAACCCGAAGCTACCTGCCCCACATCACGCTGGCGCGCTTTTCAGGCACCGCCGGACCGCTCGACGCGTTCCTGCGCGAAGGCTTTCCGCCGGTCGAATTCAGCGTGGACGCGATCAGCCTGTTCGAAAGCCGCCTCACCACCGAGGGCGCGGACTACAGCGTCGTCGCGCGCTGGCCGCTCATCGCCTGAAGCAGGCCGCGCGCGCCGGCCTCCACGAGCCGGAAGGTCTCGGCAAAGCCTTCGTCGCCGCCGTAATAGGGATCGGGCACATCGCCGCCCTCGGCATGATCGAGCAGCAGCGACAGCGCCGCGCCCGCGCCGTCGGGCCGAAGCTCCAGAAGATCGGCGAGGTTCTTCGCGTCCATCGCCACGATATGATCGAAGCGGTGGAAATCCTCTTCCGTCACCTGCCGCGCCCGCAGCATCGAGATGTCCAGCCCCTGCCGCAGCGCTTCGGCCTGCGCGCGCGGATCGGGGGCGCGGCCGATGTGCCAGTCGCCCGTACCGGCGCTGTCGATCGCGATCGGCGCGCCCTGCGCCTCCACCAGCCGCCGCATTGCGCCCTCCGCGAGCGGCGAGCGGCAGATGTTGCCTAGGTGTTTGATCCCAGGCTTTGATGGTGCATTATTCAGCCAGCAATGGAAGGATGCGCTATGGGACAGATACTCCATGGGAGCGCCACAAC
>NZ_JACHNZ010000047.1:0-20000 GCF_014199685.1 Sphingosinicella soli
TTGTGGCGCTCCCATGGAGTATCTGTCCCATAGCGCATCCTTCCATTGCTGGCTGAATAATGCACCATCAAAGCCTGGGATCAAACACCTAGGGTTTGCGTGGTTCACGCGTCCTGCAACGGGACAGGCCGTGCACCGACTGTCTCGTTTCGAGACGGAAAGCCGACGCCCCAAATTTCTCCGGTTCAGTAAAATCAAAGGGTTGGTGATTTGGCACGCGACTTGCTGTTCTCCAGACAGCCGCCGGAGCCACGGCCCCGGCAAAGGCGGCGACCCAACCTGGCGGTGGTCACAGACCCCGATCGCTTCCAGGCGAAAACCCTGAGTTGAGCGGCGATACCACGGCCCCGGTATCGCCGCTTTTCTCGTTTCAGGCGGCTTGGCGCGGCGCGCGCGGGTGGATAGTATCCGCGCCATGCAGATCAGTCTTACCGTAAACGGCTCCCGCCGCGACCTCGATGTGGAGCCCACGCTGCTTCTCGTCGATATCCTCCGCGATCACCTGCGCCTCACCGGCACGCACATCGGCTGCGACACCAGCCAGTGCGGCGCGTGCAATGTGCTGATGGACGGCAAGGCGGTGAAAAGCTGCACCGTGATCGCAGGGCAGGCCGCCGGCAGCACCGTAACGACGATCGAGGGCCTGGGAGCGGAGGGCGCGCTGCATCCGATGCAGGCCGCGTTCCGCGAGGCGCACGGGCTGCAGTGCGGCTTCTGCACGCCGGGCATGGTGATCGCGGGCATCGCGATCGCGGAGCGGCACGGGCCGGACGTGGACGATGAAACCATCCGCCACGACCTTGAAGGCAATCTGTGCCGCTGCACGGGCTATACCAACATCGTGAAAGCGATCCGCGCCGGGGCGGCGGCGCTGTGACCGCCTATCACCGTCCGCCGAGCCTCGGCGCAGCGGCGGCGCTGACGGCAGATGGCGGCGATGTCGCGTATCTGGCGGGCGGGCATACGCTGATTCCGGCGATCAAATCGCGATTGCGCGCGCCCGATGCGCTCGTCGATCTCGCGCATGTGCCCGGTCTTTCGGGCATATCGCGCGAAGGCGACCGGGTGTGGATCGGTGCCATGACGCGCCACGCCGATGTCGCGGCGGCCGCGCCGATCCCGGCGCTGGCACGGCTTGCGGGCGGAATCGGCGATCCGCAGGTGCGCACGCGCGGCACGCTCGGCGGCAGCGTTGCGAACAACGATCCGGCGGCGGACTATCCGGCGGCGGTGCTGGCGCTGGATGCCCTTGTCGAAACCGATCGCGGCACGCATCCGGCGGACGACTTCTTCCTCGGCATGTTCGCAACGGCGCTGGAAGAGGCGGAGATCATCACGCGGATCGGCTTCCGCGTGCCGCAGGCCGCGGCTTATGCCAAATTCGCGAACCCGGCGTCGCGCTATGCGCTCGTCGGTGTGTTCGTCGCCCGCTTTGCCGAAGGCGCGCGCGTCGCCGTCACCGGCGCCGGGCCGGGCGTGTTTCGCTGGGGCGAGGCCGAAGCGGCGATCGATGCGGGCGGCGCGCTTCCCGATCTGGCGCCGGATGATCTCAATTCCGACATCCATGCCGGCGCCGAATACCGCGCGCATCTCGGCGGCGTGATGCTGCGCCGCGCTCTGGGAGACATGGCATGATCCTTTCGACCACCCCCACGATCGAGGGCCGCCCGGCAACGACGTACCACGGCGTCGTCACCGGAGAGGCGATTCTAGGCGCAAACATCTTCCGCGATCTCTTCGCCGGTATCCGCGACATCGTCGGCGGCCGCGCGGGATCCTATGAAGGTGTCCTGCGCGACGCCCGACGGCAGGCGCTCGATGAACTGGCGGCGGAAGCGCAGAAACTCGGCGCGAATGCCGTCATCGGCATCGACCTCGACTACGAGGTGCTCGGGCAGGGCGGCTCGATGCTCATGGTCTCGGCATCGGGAACCGCTGTGAGTATTTCGTGAACATTGCCAGTTGTGCCCCCGCTCGCGTAAAGACCGGCCACGATTTCCAAACCGGCGCGAACGAGGCACATGGCAGGTCATTCCAAATTCAAGAACATCATGCACCGCAAGGGCGCGCAGGATAAAAAGCGCTCGGCGATGTTTTCCAAGCTCTCCCGCGAGATCACCGTCGCGGCCAAGATGGGCGCGCCCGATCCCGATATGAACCCCCGCCTGCGCGCCGCAGTGATGGCGGCGAAGGCGCAGTCGATGCCCAAGGACAATATCCAGCGCGCGATCGACAAGGCGAGCGGCGGCGATGTCGAGAACTATGAAGAGATCCGCTACGAAGGCTTCGGTCCCGGCGGCGTGTCGCTGATCGTCGAGGCGCTGACCGACAACCGCAACCGCACCGCGACGAACGTGCGCACGATCTTCTCGAAGAACGGCGGCAACCTCGGCGCTTCGGGATCGGTGAGCCACGGTTTCGACCGCATGGGCCTTATCGAATATCCGGTGAAGGCGGGAAGCGCCGACAAGGTGTTCGAAGCGGCGCTGGAAGCGGGCGCGGAGGATGTGCAGTCGAGCGAGGACGGCCACGAGGTCTGGACCGCGCAGGATGCGCTGCACGAAGTGGCGAAAGCGCTCGAAGCCGTGCTGGGCGAGCCGGAAGCCGCGAAGCTCGCCTGGCGGGCACAGACGATGGTCTCGGTCGCGGAAGGCGACGCGGGTTCGCTTCTGAAGCTGATCGACGCGCTCGACGACGACGACGACGTGCAGACCGTTTCCGGGAACTACGAGGTTTCCGACGAGATCATGGAGAAACTGGGCTGATCATCCTCGGCGTCGATCCGGGGCTGAACGCCACCGGCTGGGGGGTGATCCGGGCCGAGGGCAACCGCATCTCGCATCTGGCGCACGGCACGCTGCGTATTCCGGCGGACATGCCGATGGCCGCGCGTCTTTCGGCGCTTTACACCGGGCTTGCGGGCGTCGTCGCGGAAAGCGGCGCGGGCACGGCGGCCGCCGAAGAGGTGTTCGTCAACAAGAACCCGCAATCGACGCTGAAGCTGGGGCAGGCGCGCGGCGCCGTGCTCGCGGCGCTGGCGGGTTCGGGGCTGGAGGTTGCGGAATATGCGACGCGGCTTGTGAAGAAGGCGCTGGTCGGCACGGGCGCGGCGGAGAAGGATCAGGTGCGCGCGATGGTCGAGCGGCTGATGCCCGGCATCAAGATCAAGAGCGCTGATTCGGCGGACGCGCTTGCGGTGGCGATCTGCCATGCGCATCATCTGGCGAGCGCGCGGGCGCTCGGGGGGTACAGGGGATGATCGCCAAGCTGAAGGGCCTGCTCGACACAGTCAACGCAGACGGTGCGGTCATCGATGTGAACGGGGTGGGGTATCTCGTTTCCGCATCGACCAAGACGCTTGCGTCGCTCGGCGGCGCGGGCGCGGCGGTGATGCTGCATATCGAAACGCACGTGCGCGAGGACGCGATCCAACTGTTCGGCTTCACGAGCGAGCGCGAGCGCGACTGGTTCCGGCTGCTGCAGACGGTGCAGGGCGTCGGTGCGAAGGTGGCGCTGGCGATCCTGTCGGTGCTGTCGACGGACGAACTGCACGCCGCGATCGCCAACCGCGACAAGACCATGGTGGGCCGCGCGAGCGGTGTGGGGCCCAAGCTTGCCGAGCGCATCGTCAACGAACTGAAGGACAAGGCGGGCGGCATCGCGGGCGTCACGATCCCGGTGGGCGGCTTTGCGCCGGCCGCACCTGCGGGCGGGCTGGCGTCGGACGCGCTCTCGGCGCTCGCCAACCTCGGCTACAAGCCCGCCGAAGCGAACCGCGTCGTCACCGCCGCCATCGAGGAGGCGGGGGAGGGCGCCGATGTCGGCACCGTGGTGCGGCTGGCGCTCAAGAAGGCGGCGCGGTAGGGTCCGCCGATGGCCACGCAACCCGACGACCAGCGCTTTTTGACCGGCGAACGCCGCAGCGAGGATGTCGATGCCGCGCTTCGCCCCAAACGGCTGGAGGAGTTCGTCGGGCAGGCGGCGGCGCGGGACAATCTGCGCGTGTTCATTTCCGCCGCGAAGCAGCGCGGCGAAGCGATGGACCATGTGCTGTTCTTCGGGCCGCCGGGGCTCGGCAAGACAACGCTGGCGCAGATCATCGCGCGCGAGCTTGGCGTGGGGTTTCGCTCCACGTCGGGGCCGGTGATTGCCAAGGCGGGCGATCTTGCGGCGTTGCTCACCAACCTTGAACCCAACGACGTGCTGTTCATCGATGAAATCCACCGGATGAGTCCGGCGGTGGAGGAAATCCTCTACCCGGCGATGGAGGATCGCGCGCTCGACATCATGATCGGGGAGGGCCCCTCGGCGCGATCGGTGCGCATCGATCTGCCGCCGTTCACGCTCGTCGGCGCGACGACGCGATCGGGGCTTATCACGACCCCGCTTCGGGACCGGTTCGGCATCCCCGTGCGGCTGAATTTCTATACGGTGCCCGAGCTTGAGCAGGTCGTCACGCGCGCGGCCGGGCTGCTCGGCATGGCGCTGTCGCCCGAAGGCGCACGGGAAATCGCGGCGCGCGCGCGCGGAACGCCGCGTATCGCGGGGCGGCTGCTGCGGCGCGTGCGCGACTTCGCGCATGTCGCGGGCGCGGACATCGTCGATCGCATCCTGGCGGATTCGGCGCTGCTGCGGCTGGAGGTCGATGCGCTCGGGCTCGATGCGATGGACCGCCGCTACCTCGGCATGATCGCCGATATCTACAAGGGCGGCCCGGTGGGCATCGAAACGCTGGCGGCCGGGCTTTCGGAGCCGCGCGACACGCTGGAAGAGGTGGTCGAGCCGTTCCTGATCCAGCTCGGGCTCGTCGCGCGAACGGCGCGCGGACGCATGCTGAACGGCCGGGCATGGACGCATCTGGGGCTGAACCCACCGCCGGGCGCTGCCGACATGTTGCCGCTTGAGGACTGAAACCCCGGCGATTCCGGCATTTTCGCCCTTCCCCGCTGAGTCCGCCCCCGTTACAGACCGGTCAATGACGGGTGAAACGACAAACGGCCCGACCTCAGGCGCCTTTGCGAACGGTGTGCACCGCTTCCCTGTGCGCGTCTATTTCGAGGACACCGATCTTTCGGGCGTCGTCTACCATGCCAACTACCTGCGCTTTATGGAGCGCGCGCGATCGGACATGCTGCGCGTGGCGGGCATCGACCAGCGCGGCTTCTGGGATGCGGGCGAAGGCGCCTATGCGGTGACCGACCTCCACATCCGCTATGTGCGCCCGGCGCGGCTCGATGATGTGCTGCATGTCGAAAGCCGCGTGAAAAGCATCGGCGCTGCATCGTGCAAGATCGCGCAGGTCATCGTACGTTCAGGGGAACTCGTCACGGATGCGCTTGTTACAGCAGCACTTGTCGGGCGAGACGGCAGGCCGAAGCGCCAGCCGCCTGAATGGCGCAGGGTTTTCGAAGACTTGGCCGTAAAGGCAGGAAACGGGGAGCCGGATGGAAACTGAGGTTGCGAACATTGCACTTGCCGGGGCGGCGGACATGTCGCCGTGGGCGCTGTTCATGCAGGCGGATATCGTCGTCAAGTCGGTGATGATCGGGCTGCTGTTCGCGTCGATCTGGTCGTGGGCGATCATCATCGAACGCGCGCGGCGGCTGAAGGTGATCGGCAAGCAGACCGAAGCGTTCGAAAACCGCTTCTGGAAGGCGAACAGCTTCGAAGACATTCGCGAGGCGCCGGGCAAGGCGGAGCATCCGGCGACCAAGGTGTTTGCCGCCGCGATGAGCGAATGGCGGCGTTCGACGGCGGGCGGCAAGTACGACCGCGTCGGGCTCCGCACGCGCCTGACCGGGGTGATGGGTGTCGCCATCGCGCGCGAGGTCGATGCGCTTTCAGACCGGCTCAATATCCTGGCCACGATCGGCTCCGTCTCGCCGTTCGTCGGCCTGTTCGGTACGGTGTGGGGCATCATGCGGGCCTTCACCTCGATCGCGGCGACGCAGAACACCAGCCTGGCCGTCGTTGCGCCGGGCATCGCGGAGGCGCTGTTCGCCACCGCGATGGGCCTGTTCGCGGCGATTCCGGCGGTGATCGGCTACAATCGGCTGCTTTTCGGCATCGGGCGCATCGAGGGGCGGCTGCACAACTTCGCCGAAGAGTTCCAGGGCGAACTGTCCCGCGAGCTCGAAACCATGTCACCGAAGGTCTGACGCATGGCCATGGGTCTTTCAACGGGCGGGCGCAGGGGCGGCAAATCGCAGCCGATGAGCGAGATCAACGTGACGCCGCTTGTCGATGTCATGCTCGTGCTGCTGATTATTTTCATGATCGCGGCGCCGCTGCTCGTTTCGGGCGTGCCCGTCGATCTTCCCGACAGCAAGGCCGGCGCGTTGAAGCAGGACAACACGCCGGTGCAGCTTTCGCTGAACGCGGAGGGCGAGCTTTATATCGATGAGCAGCTCGTGCCCGCCGAAGAGCTTGGCGCGAAGCTCGCCGCGATCAGCGAGGCGCGCGCGGGCGAAGCGGAAGCGCCGCGCGTCTACGTGCGCGCCGACCGCCGTCTCGATTTCGGAAACGTGATGCGCGTGATGGGCGAAGTGAACGCCGCAGGCTTCAAGAAGGTCGCGCTTGTGAGCGAGGCCGGCGCTGAGGCCCGGTGACCGAGAACCGTGCGATCCTGATCGCGGGTGCAGCGCACATCGCGCTGTTCGCCGGACTGTCGCTCAGCTGGAGCCTGATGTCGAAGGACATAGCGCCGATCGTGGAGCCGATTCCGGTGGAGTTCGTCGATATTTCCGACGTGCCGACCGTGCAGGAGAAGCCGAAGCCCTCCATCGAGGCCGCGCCGCGCGAAACCGTGGAGGAAACGCAGCCCGAGGTTGTGGAGCCCGATCCCGCGACCGAGCCGACCCCGCCGCCGGTGGAGGTCGCCCCCAGGGAAGCGCCGCCGCCGCCCAAGCCCAAGAGCCCGCCCAAAAAGCCCGATCCGAAGCCCGTGGAAAAGCCGAAGCCGAAGCGCGACCTTTCCAACCTGATCGACAAGTCGCTGCAGGACGCGCCGCGGAAAACCAGGCCCAGCGACTTCGCCAAATCCATCGAACAGGCCATTCCCGAAGGCGCCAGGCTGGATGCGCGCACGATGGCGACGCTGGCGCAGGCGATCCGCGATCGCATCTATCGCTGCTGGGATCCCGGCGCGGGCGGGCCGGACGCGCGCAGCATCAAGACGCTGCTGCGCGTGCGCGTGCAGCGCGACGGCACAATCATCGGGCGGCCAGAAGTGCTGTCGCAGAGCGGCATCGGTGCCGGAAACGCCGCCTATGGCAGGGTGGCGCGCGACGCCGCGATCCGCGCGGTGATGAATCCGGCCTGCTCTCTGGCCGGATTGCCCCCGGAACTTTATGACGGGTGGAAAGATTTCGAGCTCAACTTCGACCCAAGCGAGACGCTCTAAGGATATGCCTGTGAAAAGCCTCATCTCCGCCCTGTCGGCCCTGCTGATCGCGATCGTCGCGATGCCTGCCGCCGCCCAGCTTCGCGTCGATATCAACGCGGGCATCTCCAAACCGATGCCGATCGCCGTGCCGGCGTTCACGACGCCCGCGCTCGCGACCACCGCGGCGGGCGATACCGCCGCGCTCGGGCGGCAGGTGGCGGAGGTCGTCTCGAACGACCTTGCAAGCTCGGGGCTGTTCAAGCCGATCAACCCGTCCGCCTTCACCACGAACGTCGCTTATGCCGACGTGCTCGCGCCGCGCTTCCCGAGCTGGCGCACGGTGGCGGCGCAGGCACTCGTCACCGGTTTCGTGCAGGTGAACGGCGACGGATCGATCACGGTGGGCTGCTATCTTTACGATGTATTCTCCGAGCAGATCCTCGCGCGCGAGGGCTTCTCGACACAGCCCGCGTTCTGGCGCCGCGCCGCGCACAAGTGCGCTGACGCCGTCTATTCGCGGCTGACCGGCGAAAGCGGCTATTTCGACAGTCGTATCGTCTACGTTTCGGAAACCGGCAGCCAGACGAAGCGCATCAAGCGGCTGGCGATCATGGACCAGGACGGCGCCAACCACCGCTTCCTGACGAACGGCCAGAACCTTGTGCTGACGCCGCGTTTCTCGCCGAGCCAGCAGACGATCGCCTACATGTCGTTCGCGCAGAACCGGCCGCGGGTCTATATCTACAACATCGGCACCGGGCAGCAGACGCTGGTCGGCAACCTGCCGAACATGAGCTTCGCGCCGCGCTTCTCGCCCGACGGCCGCTTTCTGGTCTTCTCGATGGCGCAGGGCGGCAACACCGACATCTACCGCATGAGCGTGAGCGGCGGCGCGCCGCAGCGGCTGACGAGCGCGCCGGGCATCGATACCGCGCCGAGCTATTCGCCCGACGGCACCAAGATCGTGTTCGAATCGGATCGCGGCGGCACGCAGCAGGTTTACGTGATGAACGCGGACGGATCGGACCAGCGCCGAATCAGTTTCGGCAGCGGCCGCTATGCGACGCCGGTGTGGTCGCCGCGCGGCGATCTGATCGCGTTCACCCGCATGGGCGGCGGCGGTTTCCGAATCGGCGTGATGCGCGCCGACGGTTCGGGCGAGCGCCTGCTGACCGACAGCTGGGGCGATGAAGGGCCGACATGGTCGCCCAACGGACGGGTCGTGATGTTCTTCCGCGGGCAGCGCGGCGGGCGTGCCGCGCTCTGGTCGGTGGACCTCACCGGGGTCAACGAGCGCCGCGTTCCGACGCCGCTTGATGGTTCGGATCCGGCCTGGTCACCCTTGCTGCCGTAAATTTCCGCGCGTTCAGTGAAGATTCAGGGTTGCTCTCCGACTTCGGATAGGAAAGCGTAATGAATCTTGAGTGTTCGCGTGGCATTGTTCTGATCGCGCAATTGGATTGCTTTCGTTTGAGACAGGGAGACGACTAATGATGAACACTGCTTTGAAGGCCGCAATGGTTGCGGCGCTTGTTGCTACCGCCGCGTGCTCGAAGAAGACTGAAGACCTTCCGCCGCCCCCGCCCCCGGCCGCTCCGGTCGAAACGCCGCAGGCTCCGGCGCCCGCGCCCGTCACCAGCACGGTCGTGCCCGGCAGTGTCGAAGACTTCATGCAGCAGGCGGGCAGCGACCGCGTGTTCTTCGAGCTTGATTCGTACCAGCTCGACAGCGCCTCGCAGGCGACGCTGACGAAGCAGGCCGGCTGGCTCGCCCAGTATGCGAACGTGAAGGTCACGATCGAAGGCCATGCCGACGAGCGCGGCACGCGTGAATACAACCTCGCGCTCGGTGAGCGCCGCGCCAACTCGGTGAAGAACTTCCTCTCCGGGCAGGGCGTCGCCGCCGATCGCATCAGCGTCATCAGCTACGGCAAGGAACGTCCGGCCGTCGAAGGTTCGGACGACAGCGCCTGGGCGCAGAACCGCCGCGCCGTCACGGTGCTGGTCGGCGCCGCCGCCAGCTGAGGCGTTTTTCAGGTATGAGGAGAGGGCCGTCCTTCGGGGCGGCCCTTTTCTTTTGTGGCAGGATCGATGCCGGCAGGCCTTGGGTTCGCCGCGAAGCTCGCGTATATCCGCCCGCGAAAGGTGCTTTCGGAAAAATGTCCCTTCGTCCCTGGCGCGATATCGCGCGGCGCAAATCACGGCAGATCATGGTCGGCAATGTCCCGGTGGGCGGCGATGCGCCGATCACCGTACAGACGATGACGAACACGCCGACCTCCGACGCGAAGGCGACGATCGACCAGATCCGGCGCTGCGAGGAGGCGGGGGCGGACATCATCCGCGTGTCGTGCCCCGATGTCGAATCGACCGCGGCGTTCCGGCAGATCGCGAAGGCGGCGCGCGTGCCGCTCGTCGCCGACATCCACTTTCATTACAAGCGCGCGCTCGAAGCGGCGGACGCGGGCGCGGCATGCCTGCGAATCAACCCCGGCAATATCGGTTCGTCGGAGCGCGTGGCCGAGGTGGTGCGCGCGGCGAAGGCGAACGGCTGCGCGATCCGTATCGGCGTCAACGCGGGCAGCCTCGAGAGGGATCTGCTCGAAAAGTACGGCGAGCCGTGCCCGGAGGCGCTTGTGGAAAGCGCGCTCGATCATATCCGCCTGCTCGAGGAGCATGATTTCCGCGATTACAAGGTGGCGGTGAAGGCCTCCGACGTGTTCCTCGCCGTGACGGCCTATCAGCAGCTTGCCGAGGCGGTGGACTGCCCGCTGCATCTCGGCATCACCGAAGCGGGCGGGCTGATCGGCGGCACGGTGAAATCGTCGATCGGCATCGGCGCGCTGCTCTGGTTCGGGATCGGCGACACGATCCGCGTGTCGCTCTCCGCCGAACCCGAGGAAGAGGTGCGCGTCGGCTTCGAGATTCTGAAGAGCCTTGGCGTGCGGCACCGGGGGGTGCGCGTCGTCTCGTGCCCAAGCTGCGCGCGGCAGGGGTTCGACGTGATTCGCACCGTGCAGGCGCTCGAAGAGCGGCTCCAGCACATCTCGACACCGATGTCGCTCAGCGTGCTCGGCTGCGTGGTGAACGGCCCCGGCGAGGCGCGCGAAACCGATATCGGCATCACCGGCGGCGGGGCGGGCAAGCACATGGTGTATCTGTCGGGCGTGACCGATCACCACGTGCAGGATGCCGGCATGATCGACCATATCGTCAGCCTCGTCGAGGCGAAGGCGGCGGAAATCGAAGCCGGAAACGCTGCGGCGCAGGCCGCCGAATGATCTCGATCCGCGCGGCGGTGCGCGAGGATGCGCCGCTTGTCTTCCGTTTCATCTGCGATCTCGCCGAATATGAAAAGCTGCGCCACGAGGTGAAGGGCGATGCGCAAGGGCTGGCCGAGCGGCTGTTCGGACCGCGTCCCTATGCCGAGGTGCTGATCGCCGAGGACGACGGCGCGCCTTTGGGCTTTGCGCTGTTCTTCCACAATTTCTCGACCTTCGAAGGACGGCCCGGCCTCTACCTCGAAGACCTGTTCGTGACGCCCGAAGCGCGTGGCAAGGGCGTCGGCAAGAGGCTGCTCGCCCGGCTCGCGGCGCTTGCGATCGAACGCGACTGCGCGCGCCTTGAATGGGCGGTGCTCGACTGGAACACCCCCGCGATCGACTTCTACCGCTCGCTCGGCGCGCGGCCGATGGACGAATGGACCGCCAACCGTATCGACGGCGATGCCCTGAAAGCGCTCGCCGCCTCAGGGTAGGCCGTCATTCAACCCTGACGTCGGGCTTTTCTTCCCCCCCCCGCCCCTTCAGGGGAGGGGCCGGGGGTGGGGCCTATCCTCAGATTCTGCGCTGGGCGGAAACGCCCCACCCCAACCCCTCCCCTGAAGGAGAGGGGCTTGGAGTCGCGTCAGGGTAAGGGTTCGAGGACGCGGTCGAGCGGCGCGGGATCGCTGCCGATGCGCTCGAGGTGCGGATAGCGCAGCCCGCCGGTGTAGCCGAGGCGGATGGTGCGGTAGCGCAGGCCCTCTTTTACCAGCAGCTCGATCGGGCTCTTGCCGTCCTTCGCGGCCTTGATCGTCGATTTGAAATCGGCCTCGTTGAACTCGCGGCCGTTCACCGCGATGATCCGCGTCGCGGTCGTCACGCCCTCGCGGAACATCGGCCCGTCCCACACTACGTTGGAGATGGCGCCCGCCGCGCTGATGCTGATGCCGACCGAATGGCTGAGATCGGTGGTGCGGCTGCGCGCGTCGTTGGAGACCTGGTAGGCGTTCGGCGTTTCCTTGAACACGAGCCGGTAGCCGCCCTTCTCGATACCGCCGAGCGGCGGCTTCGCAATCTCGTCGACGCGGGTTTTCAGGAACGCCGCCCAGTCATGCGGCGTGACCGCATCGAGCGCGGCAACGACGTCCTCGAACGTATAGGTGAGCGTGCCCCAATCCCCGTCGCGCATGCCGAAGAAACCGCGGGCGAAATCGTCGAGCGATTTGCTGCCGCCGGTTTTCTCGCGGATCAGCACGTCGGCTTCCATCCAGACGAGCGCGCCTTCGTTGTAATAATCCTCCGAACGCTGCCACGTGCGGAAGGCCTGCGGGCGGCGGGCGTTGGTGATCGGATCATTGGTGGTGTCGATGAGCGGCTTCCACGCGCGCCCCGGCTGCAGCTGATAGAAAGCGGCCTGGTTCGCGAACTCGCCGAGCACGACCTCCTTCGGGATAAGGCCGGAGCGCGCGGCGATCACCGAATCCCAGTAGCTCGTCTGGCCTTCATAGACCCAGAGCAGGCTGTTCTGCATCGGCGTGCGATAATCCGGCGTCCAGAGATCGGCCCCGCGCCGGAACTTGCCGTTCCAGCTGTGCACGAATTCGTGCGGCAGCAGGCCGCGCATCGACGCGGTGTTCGCCCAGTCCGTGAAATAGAGACGGGGCAGCGCGTTTTCAGAGCTGCGGTGATGTTCCAGCCCGATACCGCCGAGTTCGGTGGAAAGCGCAAAGAGGAATTCGTAGCGGTCGTAGTGCCGCGATCCGAACAGCTTCACCGTCTGATCGACCATGCGCCGGTGCGCCGCGATCTGATCGTCGGTGGCGGCAAGATCGCCGGGCCGGTCGGCAAAGACATTGAGCCGAACGTCGTGGCCGAGATCCCACGCCTTGTAATTGCTCCCTGCAAACATCGGGCTGTCGACGAGCGTTTCGAAATCGGTTTCGGCGTAGCGAAGCGTGTTGCCGCTGCGCGCTACGCCGTCGAGCGCGGCCACACCCTGCCAGCCTTCGGGCAGGGTGACGGAGGGGCGCACGCGAATCTGCCGCGTGTAGTGTCCCGCCGGATAGAGCGCGACGGTCTCCCATTGCAGATTCAGCATCTCGGGCGTCACGCTGACGCGGCCCTGGCTGGTTTCGGTGGGCGAGAGGTATTGGAAGCGGATGTCGAGCGCTTTCGTGCCCTGCGGCACATCGACGGTGAAGGCGTAAACATCGCGCGGATCGCGCGTCCACGGCACGGGCTTTCCATTCGCGCTGATCGTGAGCCCGGCGAGCGCCGCGATCGGCCCGCGCGGCGCGTGCTTGCCGGGAAGCCATTCGGGATAGCGCAGCGTCATCCGGCCCGGCGCCGACACGGGGATTTGCTGGCGCACGCCGAGAATGCGACGCGCCGTGTCGGTGGCATCGATGTCGAGCGTCATCACGCCCGGATAGCGGATATCGCGCGCGGGCGTTTCGGCCTGCGGGTTGACCGGGACATGGGCAGCGGGAAGACTGTTTTGCGCGGCGGCGGGCGCCGCCATCAGAATCAGGAACAAGCAGAACGCGCGCACGAAAACAGTCTCCCATCAAGGCAATTGCCGTGAGGAATGACGGAATTGTGTCAGTGGGTAAAGCTCAGGCCGTCGTCCCGGCGCGTTCGATGCCGTCGAGAATCAGCTGCCGCGCGGTGTCGGCATCGCCCCAGCCGCTCAGCTTCGCCCACTTGCCGGGCTCCAGATCCTTGTAGTGCTCGAAGAAGTGTTCGATCTGCTTCAGCACGATCGGCGGCAGATCGGAATGGTTGGTGACGTTGCCGTAATAAGGGAAGGTGGAATCCACCGGCACGGTGAGCAGTTTTTCGTCGCCGCCCTTGTCGTCTTCCATCAGCAGCACGCCGACCGGGCGCACGCGGATCACCGCGCCCGAGATGATCGGCGAGCGCGTGATGACGAGCGCGTCAAGCGGGTCGCCGTCTTCGCCCAGCGTGTGCGGGATGAAGCCGTAGTTCGCGGGATAGCGCATCGGCGTGTGCAGGATGCGATCGACGAAGATCGCGCCGGACTCCTTGTCGAACTCGTACTTCACCGGTTCGCCGCCGATCGGCACTTCGATGATGACGTTGAGTTCGTGGGGCGGGTTCGGTCCGACGGGGATTTTCGATATGTCCATGGCGCGCGGCATCTAGCGGTTCTTCACGCGGAAGGGAACCGCCGAATGTTGCATCGCAGCAGAAATCGCATGAACGGTTTCCACGCAGCCCGAGTCGGGCTAAAGCGCGGCGCTTATGACTAGCAAGATCAGCAGCAAGATTCAGGCCGTTCGCGGCACGCAGGATATGGTCGGCGAAGAGGCCGCGCGCTTCGATCAGGTGATCGAGACGTTCACGCGCGTGCGAAAGCTCTACGGCTTTCGCCCGGTGCAGGTGCCGGTGTTCGAATTCACCGGGGTGTTCGCGCGTTCGCTCGGCGAAACGACGGACGTGGTTTCCAAGGAAATGTACACGTTCGAGGATCGCGGCGGCGAATCGCTGACGCTGCGGCCCGAGTTTACGGCGGGCATCGCACGCGCCTACATCTCGAACGGCTGGCAGCAGCACGCGCCGATGAAGCTCGCGGCGTGGGGGCCTGCGTTTCGCTACGAACGCCCGCAGAAGGGGCGCTTCCGCCAGTTCCACCAGCTCGATGCCGAGGTGCTGGGTTCGGGAGAGCCCGCATCGGACGTCGAGATCATCGCGCTCGCGCAGCATCTGCTCGATGCGCTGGGGCTACAGGGCAAGACCGTGCTCAACCTCAACACGCTCGGCGATCCCGAGACGCGGGCCGCGTGGCAGGCGGCGCTGATCGCGCACTTCGGTGCGCACCGCGATGCGCTGTCGGCGGAAAGCCGGGAGCGGCTGGAAAAGAACCCGCTGCGCATCCTCGACAGCAAGGACGCCGCCGACAAGGCGCTCGTCGCCGATGCGCCGCGGATCGATGCCTTTATGTCCGCCGAAGCGGGCGCGTGGTTCGATGCCGTCCGCAAGGGGCTCGACGCGGCGGGCGTCGCCTATCAGCGCAACGAAGCGCTGGTGCGCGGGCTCGATTATTATCGCCACACGACGTTCGAGTTCATCACCGAGCATCTGGGCGCGCAGGGAACCGTGCTCGGCGGCGGGCGCTATGACGGGCTTATGGAAGCACTCGGCGGGCCGCCGACCCCGTGCGTCGGCTGGGCGGCGGGGATCGAGCGGCTGGCGATGCTGCTTCAGCCTTCCGAGCATGAGGAAGCATCAGTTGCGCTGAACCCGTCACGGGCAGAATTGCTACCTTTGGCTGCTGAGTTGGCTCAGCACCTCAGGAAGGCAAACATTAGTGTGATCGCGCCTTTTAAATTTCGCAATCCTCAAAAAGCATTCGATAAGCTGAGAAAGTCTGGGGTGCCTTATATACTGGATTTGGCGCCACCTTATTCAGAACATAATTTGGCACATGCTAGGCTATTGTATGCGGATGCAAAATTAGATGACGTGAAGTCCATCGCAATGAAAATTGAAGATGCGATGAAGGATTGTTACTTACTTCGGTATGAAGGTGGAAAGCCCCACCATTCCACGGGCTGGGATATAGTTGAACGCATATGAGTAGTGTCCCCACCGCGCGCATCCGCCAGATCGAGGCGCGTTATGCCGAGCTGACCGCGCAGATGTCGGCGGGCGATCTTTCGGCCGAGAAGTTCGTCGCGCTTTCCAAGGAATATGCCGAGCTGAAGCCCGTGGCCGAGGCGGCGGGCGCGGTGCGCGCGATGCGCGACGAGGCCGAGAGCCTTGCCGCGATGGTGAACGGCGGCGAGAGCGACCGCGAGATGGTGGCGCTCGCCGAGGACGAGCTGCAGTCGCTGAAGGATCAGCTGCCCGAGGTCGAGAAGGCGCTCGCGCTGCTGCTGCTGCCGAGGGACATGGCGGACGAACGCTCCGCGATCCTGGAAATCCGCGCGGGCACCGGCGGCGAGGAGGCGGCGCTGTTCGCGGCCGATCTTTACCGCATGTACCAGCGCTATGCCGAAACGCAGGGCTGGCGCGTCGAGACGATGGAAATGTCGTCGGCCGACGCGGGCGGGCTCAAGGAGGTGATCGCGAACGTCACCGGGCAGGGCGTGTTCGCCAAGCTGAAGTTCGAAAGCGGCGTCCACCGCGTGCAGCGCGTGCCCGCGACGGAGGCCTCCGGGCGCATCCACACGTCCGCCGCGACGGTGGCGGTGCTGCCGGAAGCCGAAGAGGTCGACGTGCAGATCGACGAGAAGGATCTTCGGATTGACGTGTTCCGCTCGTCCGGGCCCGGCGGCCAGTCGGTGAACACCACCGACAGCGCCGTGCGCATCACGCACCTGCCCACCGGCCTCGTCGTCAGCCAGCAGGACGAAAAGAGCCAGCACAAGAACAAGGCGAAGGCGCTGAAAGTGCTGCGCGCGCGGCTCTTCGAGCTGGAGCGGGAGAAACTGGCGAACGAACGCGCGGGCGCGCGCAAATCGATGGTCGGCTCGGGCGACCGTTCGGAGCGCATCCGCACGTACAACTACCCGCAGGGGCGCGTGACCGATCACCGCATCAACCTGACGCTGCACCGCCTGCCGGAGATCATGGAAGGCGCGGGGCTCGGTGAACTTGTCGCCGCGCTCATCGGCGAGGATCAGGCCGCACGCCTCGCGAACCTGAATGAAGGCGCTTGATCTCGTAAGGCATGCAGCCGCGCGCATCGGCGGGGAGACGCCCCGGCTCGACGCGGAACTGATCGTCGCGCACGCGATGGGGATCAGCCGGGAAGCACTGCTTCTGGGAAACCTCGAGGCGGCGGCGGACGTCGCGGAGCCATTCATCGCCCGGCGCGCGGCGGGCGAGCCGGTGGCGTATATCCTCGGGCGGCAGGAATTCTGGTCGCTCGATCTGGAGGTCGCGCCGGGCATCCTCATTCCCCGCGCCGATACCGAAACGCTGATTGTTGCCGCGCAGCGACTGTTTCCGGCAGGCAGGCGCCTCGCGATTCTGGATCTGGGGACGGGCTCGGGCGCGCTGGCGCTCGCCGCGCTTTCCGAATGGACGGGCGCCACCGCGCTTGCGACGGATGTTTCCGACACGGCGCTGGCGGTGGCTGCCCGAAACGCCGCGCGGCTTGGATTCGCGCCGCGCTGCCGCTTTTTGAAGGCGGACTGGGCGCAGGGCGTTGAGGGGCGCTTTACTTTAATCCTTTCGAACCCGCCCTATATAGGAGAGCAGGAAGCGCTTGGTGCGGGTGTGCGTGAATACGAGCCGCACGGCGCGCTGTTTGCGGGGCGGGACGGGCTCGACGCCTATCGCCGGATCGTGGCGGCGCTGCCTGCGCTGCTTGAAGCGGAGGGGGCGGCGATCCTGGAGATCGGATGGACGCAGGCGGAAGCGGTTCTGGCGCTCGGACGGACGCACGGGCTTGCCGGCGCTGTGGAACGCGATCTCGCCGATCGCGATCGTGCCATAATTTTCCGTCACGCCGACGCCGCTTTTTGACTTGGAATGCGCGGGCAATGCCGCTAGAGCGGACCGGCATGGGCGAGGACGATGATCCCCTCGCCGGGCACTTACGATAGGCAGAATCGTTTGGCGGTCGCTTCTGGACCCTTGCGTGGATGGCCGCGTACGTCCTGATCAACGACAGTCGGCTCGGCCGGCATTATCGGGGAAAAGAGTATTTCATGAGGAATGGGCAACAGTCCGGTCGGCGTCGTGGGCGCGGCAATCCGCGTCCCCAGCAGGGCGGCGGTCGTGAGATGGGCAACCGAAGCTCGGAGCCGCGGCAGCGCGGCAATGCGCTGCAGCTGCTCGAGAAATACACGAATCTCGCGCGCGAGGCACATCAGCAGGGCGAACGCGTCCAGGCCGAATATTTTCTGCAGTACGCCGATCACTACCACCGCGTCGTTTCCGAAATGCGCGCGCGTCAGGAAGAGCGTCAGACGCAGTATCAGCAGCACGGCGACCGCCCCGATCGGCGCGGCCGCGATTCCGACGAGCGCGATATGCGCGATGAGGATGAGGGCGACGAGGACGACGACGAGGACGACGGCGACGAGGGGGATGCCGGTCCCGTTCAGGACAGCCGCCGCGATCGTCAGCGGTTCGAACCGCGCGAGCGGCCGGATCGTCAGGATCGCGACCGTCAGGAGCGTCCCGAACGTGCAGAGCGTCCGGAACGCCAGGAACGCCAGAGCCAGGATCGCCAAGGCCAGGACCGCCAGGAACGGACAGACCGTCCCGCCGCGCGCCCGGAACGTGCGGAACGTCCGGAACGCGCAGAACGTCCTGAGCGTCAGGAACGTCAGGAGCGTCCGGAACGGGCTCAGCAGTCGCGACCCGCACCGCAGCCGAAGCCCGACGATAGCGAGCGCGAGGATGAAGGCGCGCTCCGTACGCTGGCGCGCAGCGCCCGCCGGGACAGTGCCGACGAGGCCGAGGTCGCAGCGCCCAAGCGGCGCGGCCGTCCTCCCGGGCAGGCGAAACAGGCTGTCGAGGCCGAGGCCCCGGTCGCCAAGGCGCCTGTCGCGGATGCGGCTGACGACGAGAAGCCGCGCCGTCCGCGCGGGAGGCCGCGCAAGGTGCAGCCCGCCGAAACGGTCGACGCCTGAGCGTACTGTTGCGGGCTGAATTTCAGTCCGCAACGCAAGGTTCATATTTCCGTCACGAGAACTTCATGCTAGCGCCCCCGCGCGTGCCGGACGAGCGGACGTGTTGAAGGGGGCAGTGATGACCACGCGCCACGCGGTATTTGTTTCGGCATTCGCGCTGACCTGTCTGCCCGCAGCGGCAATGGCGCAAACGCAATCGGTCACGCTCGAACAGGCGGTCGCGAAACTCGCGGCGCTGCAGGCGCAGCTTGAAGCGGTTCAGGCGGAAGTCGCGGCATTGCGCGCGCAGGGCGTGCAACAGCAAGCGGCGGCTACCCCTCCCTCCACGCCTCCCGCCGCCCCCGCCGATCCGATCAAGGTCAGCTGGAAGGGGGCGCCCGAGGTTTCCTCGAAGGGCTGGAGCTTCAAGCCGCGCGGTCGCCTGCAATTCGACGCGGCGCGCATTTCGCGTCCGGCGGGTGTCGCCGACACCGGTCTTGGTTTCTCGAACGAACTGCGGCGCGCCTATCTCGGCGTGCAGGGCACCATGCCCGGCGGCTTCGGCTATCGCATCGATATCGATTTCGCCCCTTCGTCGCCGGAGTTCCAGGAAGCCTTCATCGATTACACACACGGCCGGACGACGATCACGGCCGGGCAGCACAACGGCTTCCAGGGCCTCGAGGAACTGACGAGCGACGTCAACACGAGCTTCATGGAACGCGCGGCGTTCACCGATGCGTTCGGCTTCGAACGGAGGCTCGGCATTTCGGCGCAGTATCGCGGCGACGTGCTGTTGCTGCAGGGCGGCGTGTTCACCGACAACATCGCCGATCTCTCGGACGATGCGAACAACAGCTACGGCTTCGACGGGCGCATCGTGTTCTCGCCGAAGATGGGCGGCGCAAATCTGCACCTCGGCGCTTCGGCGCATTACCGCGACACGGGCGGCACAGGCGCGGGAACGCGCTATCGCCAGCGTCCGCAGCTTCACCCGACGGATGTGCGCTTCCTGGCGACGCCGGCACTGCAGGTGACCTCCGAGACGAGCTACGGTCTGGAGCTGGCCACGGTCGCAGGGCCGTTTCACGCGGCGGCGGAAGCGCACTGGATGCGCGTTTCCGTTGCGGGGGCTGCCGATCCCACCTTCTTCGGCGGTTATATCGAGGGCGGCTGGTTGCTCACCGGCGAATCGCGCGGCTACAGGGATGGCGCCTTCGATCGCATCAAGCCTGCGAATCCGGTGTCCGACGGCGGCATCGGCGCCTTCGCGCTCAATGTGCGCTACGACTATCTGGATCTCAGCGACGCCGGGATCATCGGCGGGCGCCAGCAGGGGTTTCTCGCCGCGCTGATCTGGAAGCCTACCGACTATGTGCTGTTCGCGCTGAACGGCGGCCGGTTGCTCTTCGACGATGCCGCCCTCGCAGGGACAGGCGGCGACAGGGATTACGGCGCGACTGTCGTCGGGCTCCGCAGCCAGATCGACTTCTAGTCTTCCGGCGAATCGCGCCACACGGGCTCGTGCGCCGCGTTCTCGTCGGCAACGCGCTGATCGTGTCCCGATGCGGCGCTGAAGAACACCAGTCCCATCAGCCCGGCCGCGAGCAGCAGCGACAGAATGATCGCAAGCGAGAGCGCGAGCACGAGATGCAGCGTCAGCGCTACACCCTGCGACGAGAGATACCATAATGCGAGCGGCGTCGCCGCCGCGCCCGTCACGAATGCGGACAGCAGCAACACGCGAAAGCGGCGGACGGGATTT
>NZ_JACHNZ010000047.1:25000-31187 GCF_014199685.1 Sphingosinicella soli
CGAATGGCGTAACGACTTCCCCACTGTCTCCAACATCTGCTCAGCGAAATTGAATTCCCCGTGAAGATGCGGGGTACCCGCGGTTAGACGGAAAGACCCCGTGCACCTTTACTGCAGCTTCAGAGTGGCATTAGGAATTAACTGTGTAGGATAGGTGGGAGGCTTTGAAACAAGGGCGCCAGTTCTTGTGGAGCCATTGGTGAAATACCACCCTGTTGATTTCTGATGTCTAACCTGCGCCCGTGAAACCGGGCGAGGGACCCTCTGTGGCGGGTAGTTTGACTGGGGCGGTCGCCTCCTAAAGAGTAACGGAGGCGCGCGATGGTTGGCTCAGGACGGTTGGAAACCGTCTGTTAGAGTGCAATGGCATAAGCCAGCCTGACTGCGAGACTGACAAGTCGAGCAGAGACGAAAGTCGGTCATAGTGATCCGGTGGTCCCTTGTGGAAGGGCCATCGCTCAACGGATAAAAGGTACGCCGGGGATAACAGGCTGATAACCCCCAAGAGCTCATATCGACGGGGTTGTTTGGCACCTCGATGTCGGCTCATCACATCCTGGGGCTGGAGCAGGTCCCAAGGGTTTGGCTGTTCGCCAATTAAAGTGGTACGTGAGCTGGGTTCAGAACGTCGTGAGACAGTTTGGTCCCTATCTGCCGTGGGCGTCGATATTTGAGAGGAGTTGCCCCTAGTACGAGAGGACCGGGGTGAACATACCTCTGGTGGACCTGTCATCGCGCCAGCGGTGCAGCAGGGTAGCTATGTATGGACGGGATAACCGCTGAAAGCATCTAAGCGGGAAGCCTCCCTCAAGATAAGATATCATCGAGCCGTGGAAGACCACCACGTTGATAGGCCGGATGTGGAAGCGCGGTAACGCGTGGAGCTAACCGGTCCTAATTGCTCTGTTCGCACTTAGAGCCCACACTATCATCGTCAGCGCTGATCGGATTTTGATCCGACGGCTTCGATTTCAAAACCCTTTTCGTACGCACCGCCTTCATAGCTTGGTGGCCATAGCGTCTGTGCCCCACCCGATCCCATCCCGAACTCGGCCGTGAAACCAGACTGCGCCGATGGTACTACTGCTCAAGCAGTGGAAGAGTAGGTCGCCGCCAGGCTTTGCAGGCGGTGCGCACGGAAAGAAAAAACCCATTTACAATGTTCAAAGGCCTCAAGTGCCATCGGCCTTGCGGACCTGGAGGCCCGACTTTGTCGGACACATGGTTGACGCGGGATGGAGCAGCCCGGTAGCTCGTCAGGCTCATAACCTGAAGGTCGCAGGTTCAAATCCTGCTCCCGCAACCAACTTCGCGAAAAACAAACGCCCTTCGGGGCGTTTTTTTCGTTTTGGGGCCTTCGCTGCGCCCCTGCCGCTTGAAAGGGGTGCGGAGCGTACCCGAATCGCGCTAAGCCGGTTGCAAATCCACAAACATGATGGAGCGAGCCATGCGTGATTACCTGAAATTCTATGTGGGCGGCGAATGGGTCGATCCCGCCGGAAGCGCGAAAACGCTCGATGTCCTCAATCCCGCGACCGAATCCGTCGCCGGACGCATCAGCCTCGGCTCGGCGGAGGATGTCGATCGCGCGGTTAAGGCCGCGAAAGCCGCATTCCGCAGCTTTTCGCGCACCAGCCGCGCCGAGCGGCTTGAACTTCTGCAGGCGATCCTCGCCGAATACACCAGGCGCAGCGGCGAGATGGCCGAAGCGATCACCGAAGAGATGGGCGCCCCCGCGTGGCTTTCGAAAAGCGCGCAGGCCGCAATCGGTGCGGGGCATCTCCACACCGCGATCGAGGTGCTGAAGACCTACAAATTCCATGAACCGCGCGGCACGACGATGATCGCGAAGGAGCCGATCGGCGTCTGCGGGTTCATCACGCCCTGGAACTGGCCGATCAACCAGATCGCCTGCAAGGTCGCGCCCGCGCTGGCCACGGGCTGCACGATGGTGCTGAAACCGTCTGAAATCGCGCCGTTCTCGGCGTGGCTGTGGACCGAAATTCTTCACGCGGCGGGCGTTCCCAAAGGCGTCTACAATCTCGTGAACGGCGACGGTCCCACCGTGGGCGCGGCGATCTCGTCGCATCCCGATGTCGATATGGTGAGCTTCACCGGTTCGACGCGCGCGGGCGTGGAGGTCGCGAAGGCTGCGGCGCCCACGGTGAAGCGCGTCGCGCAGGAACTGGGCGGCAAGTCGCCCAACATCCTGGTCGACGACGAGGGGTTCGGTGATGCCGTGAAGCGCGGCGTCGCGCACGTGATGACCAACTCGGGCCAGTCCTGCAACGCGCCGACGCGCATGTTCGTCCCCGCCGGCCGCATGGACGAGGCGAAGACGGTCGCGAAGGCCACTGCCGACGCGTGGGCCCCCGGCGACCCCAACGGCAACGCGCGCATGGGGCCTGTCGTGTCGGAGCTGCAATGGACCAAGATCCAGGGCCTGATCCAGAAGGGCATCGACGAGGGTGCCGAACTCGTCGCGGGCGGCACCGGGAAGCCCGAGGGGCTGGAAACCGGCTACTACGTCAAGCCCACCGTGTTTGCGAACGTCACGAACGCGATGACGATCGCGCGCGAGGAAATCTTCGGGCCCGTCGTCGCGATCCTCGGCTACGACAGCCTGGACCGCGCGGTCGAAGAGGGCAACGACACCGTCTACGGCCTCGCAGCTTACGTACAGGCGAAGGATATCGAAAAGGCCCGCGAGATCGCCGGGCAGCTTCGCGCAGGGCAGGTCATCATCAACGGCGCGGGCAGCGATCTGATGGCGCCCTTCGGCGGCTACAAGCAATCCGGTAACGGCCGCGAATGGGGCGATCATGCCTTCGGCGAGTTCCTCGAGACGAAGGCGATGATCGGTTACGGCGAAGCGGTCGCCGCCGAATAATCAATGCCGAATAATCACTCCTGCGCGTCCGGCATCACCCGGTAAAGGACGCGCAGCACGACCAGAACCGTCAGCCCCAGCAGCGTGCCGATCACCACGAGCGGCAGCTGCCCGGCGCCGCACGCTATGCCGACGGCGGCGCACAGCCAGATGTTCGCAGCGGTCGTCAGGTTTCGCACCTTGTCGCCGCGCACGAAGATCAGCCCCGCCGCGATGAAGCCCACGGCCTGCGCCAGCCCCTCGATCGCGCGCAGTGGATCGGGCTGGGCTTCGGGGCTTTTCACCGCCTCGAACATCATCAGCGACGAAATCACGATCATCGCCGAGCTGAGCGACACAAGCGCGTGCGTACGCAATCCCGCCTCGTGCCCGCGCATTTCCCGATCAAAGCCGAACGCCAGACCGATCACGGTCGCGGCGCCGAGGCGTATGGCGATGTCCTCCCAGGTCATGGCTGTTGAATTGCCAAATCGTGCAAAGGTTCCTCGCCGATCTGCGGCCTTATCAGTAGCGCGAGCTACGCGCCGCGACGCGTCCTCCGCATAATCCGGCAAACGACACGGAGTTTCCCTGAATGGCCATTCGCACCCCGATCTGTGATCTGCTCGGCATCGCGCATCCGATCCTGCTCGCGGGCATGGGCGGCGTTTCCTATGCGGAGGTGTGCGCGGCGGTTTCGAATGCGGGGGGCTTCGGCACGCTCGGCATGGCAGGCACCAGCCCTGTGTTCATCCGTGATCAGATGAAACGCGTGAAGGATCTCACCGACAAGCCGTTCGGCGTCGATCTTCTCGCCGCGCAGCCCGAAACGCTCACCGAAAGCGTCGATGTCATCATCAAGGAAGGCGCGAAGGCCTTCATCGCGGGGCTCGGCGTGCCGACGCCCATACTCTCCGAACTCAAGGCCGCGGACCTCGTCGTCATGTCGATGTGCGGCACGGTCGGCCATGCCGTGAAGGCGGCGGCGGCGGGCTGCGACGCGGTGATCGCGCAGGGTACGGAGGGCGGCGGCCACACCGGCCGTGTGGCGAGCGCCGCGCTTTGGCCGCAGTGCGTCGATGCCGTGGATGTGCCGGTGATCGCTGCGGGCGGCCTCTATGACGGGCGCGGCCTCGCGGCGGCGCTCGCCTTCGGCTGCCAGGGCGTGTGGATGGGCACGCGCTTCATCGCCAGCAACGAGGCGCACGCGGGCCAAGCCTACAAGGACGCGATCGTCGCCATGCGCGACACGTCCACCACGATCAGCCGGGGCTTCACCGGCAAGACGCTGCGCGCCATCGCCAACGAAACGACCGAATATTTCGATCGGCATCCCGAAGATTTGAAACCGTTCCCGCTACAGGTGATGGAGTCGGGGCAGGCGAACCGGCTGGGACCGATCGCGGGCCTGCTCGATGTCGACCCGGCCACGCAGTGCCTCGCGGCGGGGCAGGGCGGCGGCGGGGTCGATGCGATCCTCAGCTGCGCCGAGATCGTTGAGCGCACACTCGCCGAGGCGCGGGCGACGTTAGACCGGCTCCGCGCCTTCGGCTGAGGCCATCGCGAGCGCGGCGGCATAATCGGGCGCGAAGCGTACCTTGCCGCTTTTCGGACCGAGGTCGTTCCGGCGAAGCACCTGCGCGGGTTGCGGCTGCACGTTCGCGAAGATCACTGCGGCGCCGTGCCGGTGCGCCATGCCCACGAAATCCTTGATACCTTCGACACCGCTTGCATCGAGCAGCGGCACCTCGCGCATCCGCAGGATGATGACGCGCGGCGGCTGGCCGATGCGGCGCAGCGTTTCGACGAGATCGGACGCGACGCCGAAGAAGAACGGTCCGGTGATACGGAACACCTCGACGCCCGGCGGCAGGTCGTCCCGCTGCCGGGCATCCTCGGTTTCCACCTCCCGCACCGTCACGGCGACCGTGCGGCTCATGCGTTCCATGAACATCAGGCTGGCGAGCGTGACGCCGACGCCGATCGCCACGGTGAGATCGACGAGCACGGTGAGCGCGAAGGTCAGCAGCAGCACCACGCGGTCGCCCACCGGCATCGCGCGAATGCGCAGCAACCGTTCGTACTCGCTCATCCCCACGCCACCATGAACAGGATCGCCGCGAGCGCCGCCATCGGGATATAGCCCATCAGGTCGGTGCCGAGTGCCATGAACAGCAGCAGGAACAGCGCGTGGAACAGGCCCGCAACCGGCGTGCGCCCGCCCGCGCGGATGTTGGTGGCGGTGCGCGCGATCGCGCCCGTCGCCGGAAGCCCGCCGAAAAGGGCCGAGGCGAGATTGGCTATGCCCTGCCCGACGAGTTCTTGGTTGGAGCGGTGCCGATAACCGGTCATGCCGTCGGCGACGACGGCGGAAAGCAGCGCCTCGATCCCTGCGAGGAAGGCGATCGTGAACGCGGCGGGCAGCACGGCTGTGAGCTTGTCGAGGCTGAGCGCCGGAATGTGCGGCATCGGCAGCCCGGAAGGAATCGCCGGAAACCGCGAACCGACCGTATCGACGGGAAGCCCGAGCAGCGACACGGCAAGCGCCGTCACCACCACGGCGACGAGGAAACCCGGCACTTTGGGCGCGGTGCGGCGCAACGCGACGATGATGCCGAGCGCGGCGATGCCGACGCCGAGCGTGGCGAGGTCGATGGTCCCGATTGCCTGCCCATAAGCGGCGATCTTGGGCAGGAAGTCGGCGGGCACTTCGGCCATGCGCAGGCCGAGAAAGTCCTTCACCTGCGTCGCCGCGATGATAACGGCGATACCGGCCGTGAAGCCGGTCACGACGGGGTGCGGGATGAACTTGATGAGATTGCCGAGCCGCGCATAGCCCGCCACGAGCAGAATCGCGCCCGCCAACAGCGTCGCCAGCACCAGCCCGTCATAGCCGTGCTGCGCGATGATATTGAATACGACGACCACGAATGCGCCCGTCGGCCCGCCGATCTGTGTGCGCGATCCGCCGAGCGCCGAAATCAGGAACCCCGCGACAACCGCCGTCACCAGCCCCTTGTCGGGCGAAGCGCCGCTCGCGATGCCGAGCGCCATGGCCAGCGGCAGCGCGACGATCGCGACGGTGAGCCCCGCAAGCGCATCGGCGCGCAGGCGTGCAATGTCGTAGCCTTCGCGAAGCACGGTGATGAGCTTCGGCGTGAATGAAGCGGGCAGGACGCCAGACATAGGCAACTCCCCCGGAAATCTCGCGGAATGCCCTTGTGCTAGGTGTTTAGTCCCTCGTTTTGATGGTGCGGTTCTCTGATAAACCGTTTTGGCTGCTCGGACCATATTTTGCAGACATATTCATATGGGGTG
>NZ_JACHNZ010000048.1 GCF_014199685.1 Sphingosinicella soli
GCTCCGCTTCGCAGGCCATTGCTCAACCCGCGCTCATGCGCAACAAAGCTGCCGGACTCTAATCCGTGCTGGTGGAAACCAGGGGGTCACGTCAATGTGTTTCGTCCAGCGTAGGTTGTTCTGCTACTGCCGGAAAATACCTCGCAAAGAGAATCTTCTACACTAACCAAGTCGTCAAATTCTTCGTTGCTTGAAAGCCCGTCCGGTCGGGGATTACGCATATAAACACGAACGTGGGACAAGTGAGGCTGACTCTCGATCGGAGCGTTTTGCGCCAGTCCTAAATCGAGGTAGATTGATGCTGGCTCATTATCGACAAGCAGTGGGTAGAAATCCCAATCTTCGCTCATTAGCCACCCTCTCGAATTTGCCTCACCGTGTTCTAGCTTTCTCCATGAGGAAAAGTGCTTTGGCTCGGAAACTACCAACTTAACCTGAAGCTTTCAGTCGACAAATCCCCAAATGAAAAGGGGCCCGCGCTTTCGCGCGGGCCCCTGAACGGCCGTAATCCCCCGATCAGGCCGAATAGTACATGTCGAATTCGACGGGCGAAGGCGCCATTTCCCAGCGCAGCACTTCGTGCATCTTCAGGTCGATGAAGCTGTCGATCATCTCGTCGGTGAAGACGCCGCCGCGCGTGAAGACCTTGCGGTTCTTGTCGAGGTTGACGAGCGCCTCACGCAGCGAGCCGCATACGGTCGGAACCTTCTTCAGCTCCTTCGGCGGAAGGTCGTAGAGGTTCTTGTCCATCGGCTGGCCCGGGTGGATGCGGTTCTCGATACCGTCGAGGCCGGCCATCAGGATCGCGGCGTAGCAGAGGTAGGGGTTCGCCGTGGCGTCCGGGAAGCGGAACTCGACGCGGCGGCTCTTGGGGCCCGTGCCGTAGGGGATGCGGCAGGAGGCCGAGCGGTTGCGGCTGGAATAGGCCAGCAGCACCGGCGCTTCGAAGCCCGGGACGAGACGTTTGTAGCTGTTCGTCGAGGGGTTCGTGAACGCATTCAGCGCCTTGGCGTGCTTGATGACGCCGCCGATGAAGAACAGCGCCATTTCGGACAGACCCGCATAACCGTCGCCGGAAAACAGCGGCTTGCTCTTCTTCCAGATCGAGATGTGCGTGTGCATTCCCGAGCCGTTGTCGTCCTTGATCGGCTTGGGCATGAACGTTGCAGTTTTACCATAGGCGTGCGCGACATTGTGCACGACATACTTGTAGATCTGCATGCGATCGGCGGTCTGAACGAGCGTGCCGAAGGTGAGGCCGAGTTCGTGCTGCGCTGCAGCAACTTCGTGGTGATGCTTGTCCATCGGGAGGCCCATTTCGAGCATCACGGACACCATTTCCGAACGCAGATCGTGGCAGGGATCGACCGGCGCGACGGGGAAGTAGCCGCCCTTGACGCGCGGACGGTGGCCCATGTTGCCTTCGTCGTATTCACGGCCGGTGTTGGTCGGCAGCTCGATATCGTCGATCTTGAAGCCCGAGCCGGCGTAGCCGTTTTCGAAGCGCACGTCGTCGAAGACGAAGAATTCGGCCTCGGGGCCGACATAGGCGGTATCGCCGATGCCGCTGTTGCCGAGATACGCTTCGGCGCGCTTGGCGACCGAGCGCGGGTCGGAGCCGTAGAGTTCGCCCGTCGCCGGATCGACGACGTCGCAGAACACGATGAGCATCGGCGTCGCCGAGAACGGATCGACATAGACCGCATCGAGATCCGGCTTGAGGATCATGTCGGACTCGTTGATGGCCTTCCAGCCGTCGATCGAGGAGCCGTCGAACATGATGCCGTCGGTCAGCATGTCTTCATCGACCACGCCGGCGCACATCGCCATGTGGTGCCATTTGCCCCGAATATCGGTGAAGCGGACATCGAGCCACTCGATCTCCTGGTCCTTGATCATTTTCAGAACGTCGGCTGGTTTGTTCGCCATTACTCGCCTTTCCTCTTCTTTACCCTGCTGGTGTGGAGTGATTGCCCGTTGATGGTTCAGATGGCTTCGCTGTCGCGCTCGCCGGTGCGGATGCGGTAGGCCGATTCGATCGACGACACGAAAATCTTGCCGTCGCCGATGCGCCCGGTCTTCGCGGCGCCCGCGATGGCTTCGACCGTGCGTTCGACAATGGCGTCGTCGACGATCACCTCCAGCTTCACCTTCGGCAAAAAATCGACGATGTATTCCGCACCGCGATAAAGCTCCGTATGGCCCTTCTGGCGACCGAAACCCTTGGCTTCGACAACGGTGATGCCCGAGACCCCGACCTCGTGCAGCGCTTCCTTCACCTCATCAAGCTTGAAGGGCTTGATGATGGCCTCGATCTTTTTCACCTGGCTTTACCCCTTGAACGAATGCGATCTGCCCCGAGCGGGGTATTGCCCACGCGCAACGCATGATCCGTGCCAGATGCCGCAGCGCGGCAAAGCGCGGGCGCGCGCTTTGCGGGGCAGCAGCTTTGCCCGGAGGCTGCACGACTTCCGGGCATCTTGCCTAAAAATTCAGCAGGCCCAAGTGCCTCGCTTGACGGCAGGCCGGGGCGCCCGTATGTGCGCATCCTCATCGCGCGTGGCGACTGTAGCTCAATTGGTTAGAGCGCCGGTTTGTGGTACCGGAGGTTGCGGGTTCAATCCCCGTCAGTCGCCCCATTTCCCGCGCTTTTTCAGACGAAATCAATAGTCTTTCGACCAGCGCAGGTTGACGCTGGTGCCGCCGAGCGTGGCGACCGACGACAGGATCGACAGCGCGCGCGTCAGTTCGATTTCAAGCTGCGTCGCCGTATAGCCCTGCGCGTCCGTGGCGACCTCCACATAGACCCGGTCGGTGAGATACTCGCCTGCGGCAACCGCGGTTTTCTGGCCCGTGAGCTGGTTCGCTTCCATAATGCGCAGCCTGTCCAGCCCGACCGCGCGGCGGATGGCGTTGATCGGATTGATGCCGCCGCCGCCGCCCTGGAGCGAAGCGACCGCACCGGCAAGCTGGAGCGCCTCTGGCGCGGAGAGATTGGCGATCGACGTGCCGAACAGCACGCGCGAGAGCACCTCGTCCTGCGGCAGCGCCGGGACCGAGGAGAAGGCGATTTCCGGGCGCTGGCCGGTGCCGCGAATGGTGATCGTGGCGGTGAGACCCTCGACGCGCGCTTCCGCCGCGATATCGATGACGGGATCGGGCGGATAGGTGCCGGTGAAGCGGATTTCACCGCGCGTCAGACGGAAGGTCTTGCCCGCGAATTCATAATCGCCGCGCACCAGCTCCGCAGTGCCGCCGATGCGGGGCGCGGTCGCCGAGCCCTTGATGTCGAGATCCGCCGACCATTCCGAATCGAGCCCCATGCCGCGCACCATGATCTCGTTGTTGCCGCTCGCCTTGACATCGAGCTGCCAGACGGTCGGCTCGGGCGCGCCTTCGGTGATGAGCGGTTCGGCGCGCAGAAGCTCGGTGTTCTTCTCGCGCACGCGAAGCACGGGCACCTCCGTCTGCGCCGTCTGCCCGATGTTGAAGCGCGCGCGATCGATCTTGACGTCGCCCGATATGATGGCGCCCTCGGGGCTGTTGCTGATCCGCAGCGGACCGCTCGCGGTGGCGCGCAGGTCGTCGCGATTGAGGATGAGTGCCGATTTCAGCACCATCGCGATTTCGATCGGGAAGCCGCGCGCGAAGGACAGGTCGATGCCGCCGCTGCCCGCGATGGTGCCGCTGCCCGCCGTTCCCGAAAACTCGGTGAGTTCGAGCCGCGAGCCGGTGAAGCGCCCGTTGAGGCGGATGTTATCGACCACCGTGCCGGTGATGACACTTTCGAGGCGCGAGGTGCGCGAACGCACGATGCCGGTGAGCGAGGGATCGCCAAGCTCTCCGCTGATCTCCAGGGCAACCGCGATATTGCCGCGCACGCTGAGCGCGCCGACGCCGGTGAGCGGCCACAGCATCTCGGCGGGCCCGCGCCAGCGAAGCTGGCCGGTGATCGGCGCCTTCATCAGGCGCTGGACCCAGGGATCCTCGGTGCTGCCGGGAATCGAATGGAGGCGGCCCTGCAGAATGCCGAGGCGCTGGCCGTCGTCGAGGAAGGCCGCGCGCATCACGGCCTTGTTGGCTTCAAGCTGGGCGACGACGGCGAGATCGACGGGCTTCGAGAACGCCTCCGTCGCGCGCGTGAAATCGGTGACGCGCAGCTTCGCGGTGCCGCGCGGCAGGCCGCCCGACGGGAAGATCATGTCGATGCGCCCGCTCGCGGTGCCCGAGAAATCCATGCCCGGCAGCGCAAGCTGGAGGAGGCCGAGCCCGGCGGCGTTCAGATCGGTGGTGAGCGCGATCGACTCGCCGAACGTGCCGCTGATCCGCGCTGTGCCCGACGGAAGGTTGAGCACGACGGGCGCGAGGTGCCAGCCCTCTTCGGTGCGGTCCAGGCGGGCGGGCGCGGCGAGCGCGAACTTCTGGCGCGCGATCGTGCCCTGGCTGGTCACGATGATGCGCTCGGGATCGAAGCTCGCGGCAAGATCGAACGTGAAGGGGGCGCCGCGCTCGCCCGTGGCGATCAGCGCGGCGGTGCCTTCGCCCGCCTGCATTTCGAGCGTGCCCTTCAGCGTCTTGAGCAGCAGCGCCGACTGTTTCAGCCCTTCGATGTCGAAGCGGCCCGAGATTTCAGCGCCTGCCTCCCTGAGCACGATGTTGCCGTCCACCCAGCCGCGCCGGATGGTGGTGCCGCCGGCGAAATCGAGCCGCGCGGCGCGCGCGCCGAGATTGGCGTCGATGCGCTGCACGCCGTCTTCGGGCGACAGGCGTACCTTGCCCGAGATGCCCGGCCCGCGCACTTCAAGCACGCCCGAGACCGCAGGCGCGCCCTCGACCGCCCGCAGCGGGCCTGCGGCCGTGACCCCGGCGATCTCGGCGGCTTCGATGTCGTAAACGGTCTGCGGCGTGCCCGTGAGGATGCGGCCCCGTGCCCGCGCCGGACCCGCGAGCGTGTCGGCGAGCGCGGTGAAGACGTAGTTTTCGCCCTGCGGCGTGAAGGTGGCGCGGATATCGCGCAGTTCGAGGCCTGCTGCATAGCTTTCGACGCGTATGCGCGCCTCGGGACGTGTCACGAGGCCGCCGAGTTCGACGTCCATCGGCCCGTAGCGCTGCGAGACGGCGTTGCCGTCGAACCGGATGCGCTGATCCATCGTATAGGTGCCGCGCCCGGTGACGCGCATGTCGGGCGAGGTGAGCACGGCGTTCGTGAAGGTGACGACGCCGTCCGGCGCGCGGACGATATCGGCCGTCGCGCGCGGATTGCCCTGGAAGATGAAGCTGAGCAGGCCGTTGTCGAGCCGTGTCATCGCGGCGTCGGCCTTGCCGCTGATCCGCAGGCCGTTGCGCGCGCGCGCGTCGGGCTCGAAGAGCAGCCGGGCCTTGATGTCGGCCATGCCGAGCCCCGGCACGACGTAGCGCGGCAATACGCCGTCTGCGTTCACGCTGTAGCGGCCCGTGAGCGTCTCGATGCGCAGATCGGCGGTCGCGGTGACGCGGTCGCTCGAAACCTTGAGCCCCTTGCCCGCGATGTAGGCGCCGTCGAGCCCGATGACCCCGGTGAGGCGCGGATTGACGGCGAGGTCTTCGATGAGTTCGCCGAGCCCGGTGATGCGCTGCGCGCGCGCATCGACCGGAACGGCCAGACCGTCGCGGGGCAGCTCGCCCTTGCCGATCACCTCGACACGGTCGAGCCGCGTGGTGCCGATCGCAATCCAGTTGGCGGAAAGCCGGTAATCGACGAGGGGCCGCGAGAAGGCGCCGTCGAGGGTCATGGCGAGGCGCATGTCGTCGGCTGTCATGGTCGCGATGAGGGCTTTGGGCTCGCGCACCGATGCGCCGACCGAGACGGTGCGGAAACGCGACTCGGCAAGATCGACGGCGCCGTCGATCTCCAGCCCGACCGAAGGCGAGATGATCGAGGCGCGGCCTTCGATGACGCGCTTAGCGATCGTCGCCGCGGCGTCGATTTCGATCGAAGGCGAGCCGAACTTGCGCACAATGCCGCCGATCGCGAGGCCGGGGGAGGCGGTGCCGCTGAGCGCGAAACGGCCGTCGTCGGCGCTGAGCGCGAGGTCCATCAGCGGACTGTCGCCAAGCGTGCCGACCGCGCTGCCGCGCCACGCTTCCCAGCTGCCGTCGCCCTCGATGGTCGCGACGAGCGGCTGATCGAGGCCCAGAATGCCGCCGACGACGCCGCCCGCCGGGGCAAGGAGCTTGCCTTCGATATCGAACACCTTGTCGTCGGGGCGCGCGTCGATGCGGGCGACGAGCGCATCGCCGCCGGTGCGCGAGTTCGCGCGCAGCGCGGCGAGCAGGCGGCCGCTCGCGATGTCGGCGCCGCCGTCTGCGGAGATATGGTGCCGCTTGCCGAGCACGGGCTCTTCAAGCGTCAGGTCGCCGATCTGGAAGCGCCCGACGTAGATGTCGTAGTTCGGGAGGATGGGCTTTTCCTCCGCGCTCGGGATCAGCTTCGGCACCTTGAGCAGCCGCGCCTCGGGCACGACGAGCTTCACGATATGGAGCCGCCGGCTGAACACCGCCTGCGGCCGCCAATCCAGCTCGACGCGCGGGGCTTCGAGAAACCGCCCTTCGGGATCGGACAGCGTGAGGCCGTGGACGACGGCGGCGCCGTAGAGCGAGCCGTCGATGCTCTCGACGCCGATGCGCAGCCCCGATTCGGGCGAGAGGCCGATGGCACGCGCGACGAGCCAGGCGCGGCCACGATCGGTATCGAGCACGGTGAGCGCGGCGGTGACGAGGAGGGCGAGACCGACGACGATCGCCACGAGCCAGAGGAACCCGCGCATCGCGTAGGTCCAGAACGGGCGGCTCAAGACCTCGTCCTCGATCTCTTCTATGATGCCGTCGCGCCGCTCCATCAGAACGCCTGCCCGATGGAGACGTAGACGGCGACGCGCGAATCGCCCTGCTGCCGGTTGAGCGGCGTCGCGACGTCGATGCGGACCGGCCCGAAGTTCGTGTAATAGCGCACGCCGATGCCCGCGCCGAATTGAAGATCGCGGAAGCGCGGGTAGGGGCGCGTATCGATCTGGCCCGCATCGATGAACGGCACGACGCCGATGTTGCCGAAGCGGTAGCGCGCCTCCAGGCTGAACTCCATCAGGCTGCGGCCGCCGAGGGGATCGCCTTCATCGTCCTGCGGCCCGACATCCTGATAGCCGTAGCCGCGCACGGAACCGCCGCCGCCCGAGTAGAAACGCCGCGACGGCGCGATGCGGGCGCGCGTGGCGCCGAATATCGTACCGATACGCGCGCGGCCCGCGAAGATGAGGTTGTCGTCCATCATCGGGAGATAGGCGGAGCCGTCGATCTGCGCGCGTGTGTATCCGAAGAAGCCGTCCTGGAACGAGGCTTCGGGGCTCGCCCAGCCGCCGAGGCGGAAGCCGCGCTTGGGATCGAGCAGGTCGTCGGTGCCGTCGTAGGCGATCTGAACGGGCGCGGCCGCGATGATGAAGGTGCGCAGCGGCGCAAACCCCGGTGCGATCTTCAGGCTGCGATCCCGCTCTTCGGAGGCCTGCAGTTCCGCGCCGAACCGGTAGGTCCACGCCTTCTGCCAGATCAGATTGGTCTCGCGCTCGATGAAGGCGCCGAGACCCAGCGTGCGCGCGTAATACGCATCGCGATCCTCGACGCTCGCCTCGACGCGCGCGGCGAGCGTGCGATCCCGCTGTTTCCAGTTCGACCGGCGAAGATCGGCGGAAAGCCGCTGCTCCTCCGTGCCGAGCACGCCGCGGAACGTCACCTGGCCCTGCGGGCGGACGAGATTGCGGTGCTGCCAGCTCGCTTCGATGCGGAAGCCGTCGGTGGTGCTGTAGCCGAGCTGCCCGGCGAGCGTGCGCTGCGGCGCGGGGGTGAGCGTGACGATGAGATCGACAGGCACGGTGCCGTCCGCCTGCGCCTCGCCGCGTCTGGGCGTGATGCTCGCCGTGCTGACGAGGCCCGTGGCGATCAGCGCGCGGCGAAGGTCTTCGATTTCGCGCGTATCGTAAACGTCGCCCGGCTTGAAGCGGGCGAGCCGCCCGAGGTGCTTCGCGCTGAACAGCGGATCACCATCAACCTGAATTTGCCCGAAGCGCGAATTGTCGCCGAGCTTGACGTTCAGCGCATAGGACGCCGTGCGCGTATCGTGATCGACGACGATGTCGGGGTTTTCGACGTCCGCGAACGGAAAGCCGCTTTCGCCGAGGCCGAGCCGAAGCCGATCGAACGCCCCGTTGATGTCGTCGGCGACGAGCGGCTGCTTTTCCTCAAGCGCGAGTTTCTGTTCGACAAGCGCGCGATCGGCTTCGTTGTCCACGGTGATCTGGATGTCGCCGAGCGCGTAGCGCGGCCCCGTGTCCACGGTGGCGGTGACCAGGAGAAGCCCGTCGCGGGCGGTGGGATCCACCTCGATGACGATTTCGGGATCGTAGTAGCCCTCCGCGCGGAGCAGGCGCGCGAGCAGTTCGGAATCCGTGCGCGCGCGGCGCTGAAGCTCGGCGAGCGACGGCACGACCTTGCCGCGCTCGGCATAGAGCGCCGACAGCGACTTGAACGCGTCTGCCGATTTCAGGCGGCTGATCGGGCCGAGTTCGAATTCGTAGCGAAGATCGACGGGCGCGTCCTGCGCATCCAGTGCGACATCGTCCTCCGCCGCGTCTTCGGCAAACAGGTCTTTCCACTCGTCCTCGATCTCGGGCAATTCCGGGAGCGGCACGCGCGGACTGGTGCGCTGTTCGTCGAGGCGTGTCTGGTCAGGTGTATCGCTGTCCTGTGCCGGAGCGGCGGGCTGCTGCGCAGCCCCCGGCGACGAGAGAATGAGCGCAATGGCTGTGAAGCTGGTGCCGATCAGCGCTCTGTACATTACGCGGGTCTAGCCGAACCCGGCCCTGCGCGGGTAGGGAAATCTTGTCTTCGAGCGGCTTCAAAACTCGATTTGTCGGCAGATTAGTGCACTTCGCCGACAACGTCTTCAAGTTGGAGCAGCATGATGGCGCGTTCGACCTGACGCCAGCGGCAGAAAAGGTTGAGATCGCCGTTGTCGCGGTAGCGATCGGCGATGGTCGCGGCTTCGACGACGGCGTCGTCCCCGAATTTTGCGATCAAGCTCGATGCGTCTTCGAGCGAACCGCGATCATGAATGGCTAGCAATTGCATTGGAGAAAACCCCCGCTTATTCTGGTTACGCACCCACTCACGCAAGGCTGATGCCATCTTTCAATGGGCTGAATTCAAAGGGTTTTTACTGTTTCAGCCATCAAGCGGTCTGTCCGGACTGTTTCATGGCGGGACAGTTGGTGCAGAACGCGGGTCCGCAGGTATCGAAGGAACGGGAAATGCAGGCTGAACGGCAAGGACGAAACCAGGGCTCGCCGGCGGGACTGCTCATCGCGCTCGGGCTCTTTATCGGGGTCGGATTCGGTATCGCGTGGCAGCAGGCGCTGATCGGCGCGCTGATCGGCATGGGCGTGGGTATCGTGCTTGCGGGGCTTTGGGCGCTGCTGAGGCGCTAAAGGCTGGATCAGCGCAGTTCGCGGCCCACCCAGATGACGCGGCCGACGATATCGAGGCTTTCTGCCGGGCTGTCTTCCCAGTCCGGCCAGCGGGGGTTGTCGCTTCTGATCGCGATGCCCTGCGTCGCCGGGTTTCGCGTCAGCCGTTTCATGAGCACGCCGCCGCCGCTGCGCAGCGCGTAGATGCCGTCGCGCAGCGCCGCGCTGCCGTCGGCGGTATCGACGAGAACCGGGTCGCCGTGTGACAGCGTCGGCTCCATCGCGTCCCCATCGACATGGATGACAGCGAGCGCCTGGGGATCTCCGCTGCAAAGCCCGCTGATCCAGCGCGCCTGGAAAGCGAGCGCGGCACCGGCATCATCCGCGCCGGCATCGAGGCAGGGGACAAGCAGGTAGTCGTCGATCGCCGTGGCCTCCGCAGCCCGCGCGACGACGGCCTGCCCGACGCGCGCAGGCGGGCCGCCCAGAACGTGCTCGGGCACATCGAAGTGACGGGCGAGCGTCCGCCGGTCGTCCTCATCCAGCTTGCGCGGCACGCCGCGCCTTATGAACTGCTGGATATAGGTGGGATTGCGTCCGATGAGGCGCGACACGGACGCATAATCTTCTCTGCGCGCCTGAATGAGCGTGTCGAGTGTGCGGCGAACAGCGACGGCGTTCACGTGAACTTCCTTCGAAGGCAAATCGGCGATTGTTTTTATCCTAGACTTGTAGGAAATCACTTCATAGTTGTTTTTTACCTATTCCAACGGGGAGAAAGCAATGTCGTTGCTATTTCAAATCGAGCGTTGCCTGAAACGCACACGTCTGACGCCGACACGCTTCGGCCGAAACGCGCTGGGCGATCCGCGACTCGTGTTCGATCTGCGGCGCGGGCGTGAGCCCAGGCCGCGAACCACCGCCCGGATCGAGGCCTATATCCACGGCCTCGGCACGGCGGAGCGCGGATCATGACCGCCTGCCAGCTGATGCGAACGGTGACGTGCCGCCTCCGCGCCTGCGCCGGAGACTTGCAGTGCGCGGTGGAAACTTACGAAGCCGTGCCCTGGGCCAGCGCGACCTTCGAAGGGCAGCGCCATGCGTTCACGCTTCGGATCGACGGCAATGCGGAGCGCGTGGACCGCGCCGCGCTGCGCGTGTGCGGCGTGCTGCTGGACAGCGACATCGACCTGTCAGGCGAACTGCTCGCCGACCTTGTGATTATCGGCGAGGACAGCCTGCGGCGCGGCGATACGCAGGCGCGGCGGCTGCATTTCGAGGCGCTTACCGTGCGCGATTGAGCAGGCGCTCGTAGACGGGAACGTAAGCCGCGACGCTGCGATCCCAGTTCCGCTCGGCAGAAACCCAGGCCTTGGCCCGCGCCCGGCGCGCGGGCCAGGCCTCGCGGTCTTCGAGCAGGCCGATCAGGGCATCGGCGGCGGCGTTCGGATCGTCGGCCGCGAACAGCGTGCCGGTGACGCCGTCTTCGATGAGTTCGCGGTGCCCGCCGACGTTGCTGGCGGCGACGAGCTTTTCCTGCGCCATCGCTTCCAGCGGCTTGAGCGGCGTGACCAACTCGGTAAGGCGCATCGCCTTGCGGGGATAGGCGAGCACATCGACGAGGCTGTAGTAGCGATCGACCTCGCTGTGCGGCACGCGGCCCACGAAGCGGATGCGGTCGCTTGCCGACGAGGCGGATGCCGCTGCGCGCAGCGAGGCTTCCATCGGGCCGCCGCCGACGAGCAGCAGATGCGCCTTCGGCCGCGCCGCAACGACGCGGGGCATCGCCGCGATCAGGATGTCGAGGCCTTCGTAGTCGTAGAACGAGCCGAGGAAGCCGATGACGTCTTCCTCCAGCCCAAGCTCCGCGCCGAGCGCGGTGTCGCGGGGCAGGGGATCGCCGAACTGGGTGAGATCGACGGCATTGGGGATCTCGAACAGCTTCGCCTCGTCGATGCCGCGCGCGCGCAGATCGCCGAGCAGCCCCTTGCAGATCGCGCCGACGGCGTCGGCCCGGCGGCACGCCCAGCTTTCGGCGGCGTGGGTGAGCCTGTACCGGATGTCGCCCTCTCGCCCGGTGCCGTTGCCGACCGCCGCATCCTCCCAGAACGCGCGGATTTCGTAGACGAGCGGCAGGTTGTGGCGGCGGGCGGCACCCCAGGCCGCCGCGAAATTGAGAACGGGCGAATGCGCGTGGAGCAGATCGGGCTTTGTGTCCTCGATCACGGCATCGAGGCGTTTCGCGGTCGCCGTGATTTCGCCCAGCAGGGGCAGGCCGGACTTGCGCGTGCGGTAGAAGGTGAGACCGTCGATGGTTTCCGGGTCCGGCCCCTCCGCATAGTGCCGGGGCGCCGTGAGCATCAGCGGCTGCCAGCCGAGGCGGCGCTGACCCTCGATGAGCGCGCGCGAACGGAACGTGTAGCCGCTGTGCAGCGGCAGCGAGTGATCGAGGATGTGAAGCGGCCTGATCGCCATCCTAGCCGCGCCGAACGAGATCGGCGACGCAGCGGTCGGCGGTGCGGCCGTCCCAGAACTCCGGGCGTTTCGCCGTGCCGGGCGCGGCCGCGAGCGCGGCGTCGAGCGCGCCGACGAGCGCGTCCGCCTTCACCAGACGGTTGGTGCCTTCGGTGACGGTGACGGGCCGCTCCGTATTGTCGCGCAGCGTGAGGCAGGGGATGCCGAGGTAGGTGGTTTCCTCCTGAAGGCCGCCGCTGTCGGTGATCGCGATGCGCGCGTCTTTCAGAAGGCTCATGAACGGCTTGTAGGACTGCGGCTCGGCAAGCGTGATGTTGCCCTTGGCGAGCGTGTCCGAAAGGCCGAACGCTTCGACGCGGCTCTTCGTGCGCGGGTGCATCGGGAACATCAGCGGCAGGCGCTGCGAGGCTTCGACCAGCGCCTCGACGAGCGCCTTGAGCTGCGGCGCTTCATCGACGTTCGACGGACGGTGCAGCGTGACGACACCGTAATGGCCCGGCGTGAGACCGAAGCGGGCAGGGGCGTTCTCGGCGTCGAGCTTCGGGCGGATGCGCTCGAAACTGTCCATCATGATGTTGCCGACGCGGGTGATGCGGCTTGCCGGTATGCCTTCGGCGCGCAGGTGCGCGTCGCCGTCGGGCGAAGGGGTCCACAGCACGTCGGAAATGGCGTCCGTCACCAGACGGTTGATCTCCTCGGGCATGGCGCGATCGCCCGACCGCAGGCCCGCTTCCAGATGCACGACCGGGATGTGGAGCTTGGCGCCGACGATCGCGCAGGCGGCCGTGGAGTTGACGTCGCCGACGACGACGAGCCAGTCCGGGCGTTCGTCCATCGCGATCTTTTCGTAGGCGATCATCACCCGGCCGGTCTGCTCCGCATGGCTGCCGGAACCGACGCCCAGATGGTGATCGGGGGCGGGAAGGTCGAGATCGGCGAAGATGTCGTCGGACATGTTCGCGTCGTAGTGCTGGCCAGTGTGGATCAGTACGGGCGCGAAACCATCGTGGGCCGCGAGCGCGTGCCAGAGCGGCGCCACCTTCATGAAGTTCGGGCGTGCCGCCGCGATCATGTGAACTCGTCTGGTCATCCGCGATCCGTTTCCCTTTTCACTTCCGCGTCCTATTGCCAATGCGCCCGGCTTTCGCAAGGCTGGCCACGCACATTCGGCATATACCGCATGAAGGTGACGGCTTTGCCCTCCCGTGCACGAGATGTTAAGCGGGGCGCGGTTAACAACGCGATGACTGCGTTCCCCGACGCAGACGGCCGCTCAGGACAGGGCACGAATGGTAGATAATTTTGCTTTGCTTGTGTCGCAGCTGATGATGATCGTCGTGCTGTGGCGCTGCTACACGCTTCCCGCCGAAGACGGCAAGGATGAAGCCCCCAAGCCGACCTTCCGCGCACGCCGTCGCGGACCGAGTGCCCCCCGCAACGGGACGCGACCGGAAGACTGATGCGCGATCTTGTTCTCATCTGCTTTATCGTCGGCTTTGTCGTGGCGTCGTTCCGGCGACCGTACTTCATGGCGCTCGGCTACATCTGGGTCGACTTCCTGCAACCGCAGAAGCTCACGTACTGGTTCCTGAACAGCGCGCCCCTGGCGCTCATCATGGCACTTGGAGCCGTCGCATTTTATGTGTTTCTCGACGAGAAACAGCGCATCCGCCTGAGTATCGTGCAGGTGCTTGTCATTCTTCTCGTGTTATTGGCGACCATCAACACCTTCGGCTGGGCGCTCGTACCCGAACACGCAGTGGTAAAATGGGACTGGGTCTGGAAGGGGCTTCTCTTTTCCGTTTTCCTTCCCTGGGTTCTGACGACGCGAAGGCGGGTTGAGGCGGCAGCGTTCGTCATGGTTCTCAGCACTGCGGCGATCACCATTTCCGGCGGTATCAAGACACTTCTGGGCGGCGGCGGCTACGGCAACGTCTCGTTTCTGGTGCAAAGCAACACCGGCCTTTACGAAGGCAGCACGCTGGCGACGGTGGCGCTGTGCTTCATTCCGCTGACGCTCTGGCTCTACCGCCGCAACACGATTCTCAAGCGGAACCTGCTGACGCTGCTTGCGACGGCAGGCATTATTTTCTCCATGACGCTCGTGACGGTGGGCGCGGAGGCGCGTACCGGGCTTGTTGCGGGTGCGGCGCTGGTCGTGCTGCTCTGGCTCGGCAGCAAACGAAAGCTGGTTCTGGCCGCCTGTTTTACGGCTGCGGCGGTGATCACGATCCCGCTTCTGCCGGAGTCGTTCACCGATCGCATGTCGACGATCAAGAACTATGACGAAGACATGTCTGCGTCCACCCGTATCGGGGTGTGGAAATGGACGATCGATTTCGTGAAGACGCACCCGATGGGCGGCGGATTCGGCGTGTATCGCATCAATCAGTTCGATGTGGACATGCAGCGCCGGGAAGGCAGCGCCGACAACATGGCGAGCCGCGACGTGACGATAAAAAAGGAGGCGCGCGCTTTCCACAACAGCTTTTTCGAGGTGTTGGGCGAACTCGGTTATCTCGGTGCGATGATCTATGTCGCGATCGTTGTCCTCGCGCTTCATGCAACGTGGAAGCTGCGGAACATCAGTACGGGTGATCCTGAAAGCGATATATGGTTCCGCGATCTCGGCACGATGATGGCGATATCGATGATCGTGTATACCGTGGGCTCGATGTTCGTCAGCATCGCGTTCCAGCCGCCATATTACGATCTTCTCGCCATTACGATCGCGGCGACGCACATTGCCCGGCGCGAACGGCTTGCCAACAAGGTGGAGGATAAGTTCGGGCCGCGCGTGCGTGCCGGCGGTATCGGGGCTCCGGCGTCCGCAAAAGCCTGATGGGGGCGGGAGAGTGGTTCCAAGGCCGCGTTTGTGATTGTACAACGCCGTTGAACCTCAAGCGGCCGGCGGCGTTGGAAAGCAGATGCGAAACACTCCGATAATTCCCGCCTCCGACATCGAGATGTTCCGCGAGGCGTCTTTGTGGATCACCGCGAACGGCACTGCGCTCCTCATCTACAGCGCTGTCGCCGTGGGCATTTACCTGCTGCTGGTCGGCATTCGCGCCATCGTGTGGCGCGTCGTGGGCTCGCCTGCGGCATTCGAGACGAACAGCTGGCGGGCGATCTTCGGACGCGTGCTCCGGCGCACCAACAGCGTCTTTCTTGCCGCCGTCGCGGTGCATTCCGTGGCGGCGAGTGTCCCGGGCCTCTCGGGCATTCTTCCGGCGGTACGGTTTCTCTTCACGTTCGCGGTGGTCATTCAGGGGGCGATCTGGCTGCGCGAGTTCGCGCTGGCCGTGATCGCGCGGCGCGCCGACGGCGAGGATCCGCACAATTCGACGCTCGTTTCCGCGATGGGCGTGATCCGCATTCTGCTCAACGTGGCGATTTTCGCGATTGCCGGGATCGTCATTCTCGACAACCTCGGGGTCAACGTCACCGCGCTCGTGGCGGGTCTGGGTATCGGCGGCATCGCCATCGGCCTTGCCGCGCAGGGCATCTTTTCAGACCTTTTCGCTGCGCTTTCGATCCTGTTCGACAAGCCGTTCGTGCGCGGCGACGTCGTGACGGTGGATACGCTGACCGGCACGGTGGAAGCGATCGGCCTGAAAACCACGCGCATCCGTTCGCTGTCGGGCGAACTGGTTTCGGTCGCGAACGCCAAGCTGCTCGAAAACCGCATCCACAACTACGCGGTGGTCCATCAGCGGCGGGTCGTCATGCAGATCGGCATCATCTACCAGACGCCCCCCGACATCATGGAGGCACTGCCCGGCGAAGTGCGCAAGATTGCCGAAAGCATTCCGCTGATCGCGTTCGATCGGGCGCATTTCTGGAACTTCGGCGCAAGCTCCATCGATATGGAGATCGTGTTCAACGTCACGGCTTCGGGAATGCAGGAGATGATGGCCGCGCGCCAGACGTTCATGTTCGGCCTTGTCCGCCGTTTCAACGAACTGGGCGTGGACTTCGCCTATCCCACGCAGCTGGGCTTGCTTGGCGGGCTCGACGGCAAGGTGGTCGATCCGCTCGCAGTGCCGCGCGAGGTGCAGCCGGCGCCGTAAGCGGGAACTTGTTTCAGCATCCATAGGGCTGTGCTGCTGAGCCGCTGTATGGACCCTGAAACAAGTTCAGGGTGACGGTTTTATGCCGCAGGATAAGGTGTGCCCCTAAAGCGTAACGTCCTCGATCGAGAGCAGGCTGGCATTGCCGCCTGCCGAGGTCGTGTCGATGCTGACGGTGCGCTCCACCGCGAAGCGCGGCAGGTAATGCGGCCCGCCCGCTTTCGGCCCGGTGCCCGACAGGCCTTCGCCGCCGAAGGGCTGCGAGCCGACGACCGCGCCGATCATCGAACGGTTGACGTAAAGATTGCCGACCCGCGCGGCGGCCACGGTGTGCGCGCAGCGTCCCGCGATGCGGCTGTGCAGGCCGAGCGTGAGGCCGTAGCCGCTGCGGTTGATGCGCGCGATGGTTTCGTCGAGCGTGCCGGCCTTCCATGTCGTGACATGCAGGATCGGGCCGAACCACTCCTGCGTCAGATCCTCGATACGGTCGATGCGGATGGCGGTCGGCGCGATGAAACGGCCTTGCGGCGCCGCGACCGTGTGCAGCCAGCGATCCTGCATGGTCCGGCGATAGTCTTCGAGCTTCCGGTATGCGGCATCGTCGATCACCGGGCCGACATCGGTACGCGGATCGGCCGGATCGCCGACGACGAGCGTATCCATCGCGCCCTTCAGCATCTCGATCGTGCGATCCAGCACATCCTCCTGCACGACGAGCAGGCGCAGCGCCGAGCAGCGCTGGCCCGCCGAACGAAAGGCTGACGTCATGACGTCGGCGATGACCTGCTCGGGAAGCGCGGTCGAATCGACGATCATGGCGTTGAGACCGCCGGTTTCGGCGATCAGCGGCACGATGGGGCGCGCGTCGTCGGCCACGAGGCTGCGCGCGATGGCCTTGGCCGTTGCGGTCGAGCCGGTGAAGGCGACGCCCATGACGTGCGGATCGGCGGTGAGCGCGTTCCCGGCTTCGCCGCCGCCGGTGACGAGCTTGAGCACGTCCTGCGGAATGCCGGCCTGATGGGCGAGCGTGACGGCGCGCAGGGCGATGCGCGGCGTCTGCGGGGCGGGCTTGGCGACGACGCTGTTTCCGGCGACGAGCGCGGCCGTGACCTGGCCGAGGAAGATCGCGAGCGGGAAGTTCCACGGCGCGATGCAGGCGAACACGCCGCGTCCTTCGAGGCGAAGCGTGTTGCTTTCGCCCGTCGGCCCCGGCAGCACGACGGGCGCGAACCCCGCGCGCGCCTGGTTGGCGTAGTAGCGGCAGAAGTCGGCGGCTTCGCGGACCTCGCCGAGCGCGTCGCCGATGGTCTTGCCTGCCTCGTGGACGGCAAGCGCCATCAGATCGATGCGGTGTTCCTCCAGCAGGTCAGCGAGGCGATCGAGCGCGGCGGCGCGCGTTTCGACGGGCGTGCGCGACCAGCCTTCGAACGCAGCGTCGGCGGCGGCGATGGCGGTGCGGACGTCCTCCACGGTCGAATCGGCGGGCGCTGCGCCGATGTCGGCGCGGGCGGCGATGGCGGATGCGGTGTCTTCGAGGGTCATGGCGTCCTGCAGATCAAGGCCTTCGCTGTTGCCGCGCACGGCTCCGAACAGGTCGGCGGGGAGGGGGATGGAGGGGTGGCGCGTGCCGCGCACGGCGGCGATCTTCTCGACCGGATCGGCGAGGAGTTCTTCCTCTGTGACGTTCGGGTCGGCGAGCTGGTGCACGAAGCTGGAATTGGCGCCGTTTTCCAGCAGGCGGCGCACGAGATAGGCGAGCAGGTCGCGGTGACCGCCGACGGGCGCATAGATGCGGCAGTTGTAGCCTTCGTCGCGGACGAGCTTTTCATAGAGCCCGTCGCCCATGCCGTGCAGGCGCTGGAATTCGAAATCGCGGCGGTCGCCCGCCCATTCGAGCAGCGTCGCGACGGTGAGCGCGTTGTGGCTGGCAAACGCCGCGTAGATGTTCTTCGCGGCGAGCATGTCGCGCGCGCAGGCGAGATAGGAAACGTCGGTCGCGGCCTTGCGCGTGTAGAGCGGATAGGCGGAAAGCCCCGCTTCCTGCGTGCGCTTGATCTCGCTGTCCCAGTATGCGCCCTTCACGAGACGCACCGCGATCTTGCGGTTCGTCTCGCCGCCGATCGCATCGGCCCACGCGATGACGGCGCGGCAGCGTTTTGAGTACGCCTGTACCGCCATGCCGAGCTGGTCCCAGCCGGACAATGACGGCGCGCGGGCGGCGGCGGCGATGATGTCGAGCGACATGACGAGCCGTTCGGATTCCTCGGCATCGACGTTGAGGCCGATGTCTGCCCGCGCGGCGCGCTGCGCGAGCTGGACGAGCATGGCGGAGAGTTCGGGCACGCACGTATCGGCGTGCGCGGTTTCGTAGCGGGGGTGGAGCGCGGAGAGCTTCACCGAAATGCTGTGGTCGCGGCCCTTGCTGCCCTTGCCGATGGCATCGATCGCATCCGCGTAGGACCGGAAATAGCGCTCGGCATCGTCCTTTGTGCGCGCGCCCTCGCCGAGCATGTCGAAGCTGGCGACGAAGCCGGTGTTGTCCTTGTCGTTCGCGCGTTCGAGCGCCTCCTCGATCGTGCGGCCCATCACGAAAACCTGCCCCATCAGGCGCATCGCGGTGCCGACGGCGGTGCGCACGACGGGCTCGCCGACGCGGCCGATCAGGCGTTTCAGCGTCGATCCGCTCTCGCCGACGAGCGAGCGGGTGACGACGAGGCCCCACGTGGCGCTGTTGACGAGCGTTGAATCGGATTTTCCGGCGTGCGCCGACCAGTCCGCCGTGCCGAGCTTGTCGCGGATGAGGAGGTCGGCGGTGTCCGCATCAGGCACGCGCAGGAACGCTTCGGCGAGGGACAGTAGCGCGATGCCTTCATCGGTATTGAGGCGGTATTCCTGAAGGAAGCGATTGACCCAGCCGCTCGACTGCGCGGCGCGCAGTTCGTCAAGCAGGCGTCCCGCACGCGCGATGACGCGCTGCCTTGCGGCCGTATCGATGCGCGCCGCCTCGGACAGCGGCAGGATGACATCGGGTTCGGGCGCCCGGTGCAGGCGCTGCATGTCGGCAAGGGTGTCGGCGATGGGCATGACGGGACTTTCGCTGATGATCTTTCGATAATGTCAGCGAAAGTGGAAAATGTGCTTTGTATTTTCGAGTATATGTTGGAATTATATCCGATATAATTTCAATCTACCGAAGAAGGTTCGGATTTATGATCGATACGGTCGACCGCGCCATCCTGCGCACGCTGCAGGAAGACGGGCGCATCACCAACCAGGCGCTGGCCGAGCGCTGCAATCTGTCGCCCGCAGCGTGTCACGAGCGCGTGCGGCGGCTGCGCGAGAAGGGCTATATCGTCGGCACGGTGGCGGTGCTCGATCCTGGGCGGCTCGACTGCGCGCTGCTCATCTTCGTCGAGGTGCTGCTCGACCGGACCACGTCGGACGTGTTCGACGATTTCGCCGCCGCCGTGCGGAAGATGCCCGCCATCCTCGAATGCCACATGGTGGCGGGGGGGTTCGATTATCTCATCAAGGCGCGCGTGAAGGATATGGCGGCGTACCGCGCCTTTCTCGGCGACACGCTCGTCGACCTGCCGGGCGTGCGCGAGACGCGGACCTATGCCGTGCTCGAGGAGGTCAAGAATACTCACGTTTTGCCTATCTAGGCGCGGTCGCCGGGGCATCGTAAGCCGGGCGCGAAAAGGGAGGTGGGGATGACGATTTCGGTGCAGGACTACAAGGCGATGGTCGGCAAGGAACTCGGCGTTTCGCGCTGGTTCGAGTTCGACCAGAAGCGGATCGACGCGTTCGCGGCGTGCACCGAGGACTTTCAGTTCATCCATATCGATCCCGAGCGCGCGGCGGCAACGCCCTTCGAAGGCACGATCGCGCACGGGTTCCTGACGCTTTCGATGCTCTCGGCCATGGCCTACGAGCTGTTTCCCAAGCTCGAGGGCACGACGATGGGCGTGAACTACGGCCTGAACAAGGTGCGCTTCCTTGCGCCGGTGCGCGCGGGCAAGCGCATTCGCGGGCGCATGACGCTGCTCGATGTCCTGGAGCGCCATCCGGGCGTTCTGCAATCCACCTACGAGGTGAACGTGGAGATCGAGGGCGAGGACAAGCCCGCGCTTCTGGCCGAATGGGTCGGCCTCACCTACGTCTAGAATTCAGGAACAGGAGAGTTTCCCATGCGCGAAGCCGTTATCGTTTCCACCGCCCGCACGCCCATCGGCAAGGCCTATCGCGGCGCCTTCAACGCCACGCCGTCGCCGACGCTCGCCGGGCATGTCGTGAAGCATGTCGTCGCGCGTGCGGGCATCGACCCGGCGGAGGTGGACGACTGCATCTTCGGTTCGGCCCTGCTGCAGGGCGTTCAGGCCCCCTGCATCGGGCGGCTTGCGGCACTGCGCGGCGGGCTGCCGGTTACGGTGGCGGGAATGGCGCTCGACCGCCAGTGCGCGAGCGGCCTGATGGCGATCGCGACGGCGGCCAAGCAGGTGATCGTCGACGGCATGCAGATCGTGGTGGGCGGCGGCGTCGAATCGATCTCGATGGTGCAGAACGAGAAGGTTCGCATGGAGCCCGACCTGAGCCTGATCGAAATGCATCCCGATGCCTACATGCCGATGATCGACACGGCGGAGATTGTCGCCAAGCGCTACAACATCAGCCGCGACGTGTGCGATGCGTTCGCGTTCCAGTCGCAGCAGCGCACGGCGGCGGCGCAGCAGGCCGGACGCTTCGACGACGAAATCGTGCCGCTTCCCTCCGTGATGGTGATGAAGAACAAGGAAACGGGCGAAGTCAGCAAGCACGAGGTGACGCTGACCAAGGACGAGGGCAACCGCCCCGAGACGACGCTCGAAGGTCTGATGGGCCTCCAGCCCGTGCGCGGCCCCGGACATAATGTGACGGCGGGCAACGCCAGCCAGCTTTCGGATGGGGCTTCGGCCTCGCTGGTGATGGAGGCGAAGGAGGCGGAGCGCCGGGGCCTGACGCCGCTCGGCCGCTATGTCGGCATGGCGGTGGCGGGCGTTGCGCCCGACGAGATGGGCATCGGGCCCGTGTTCGCGATCCCCAAGCTGCTGAAGCAGAACTGCCTGAAGATCGACGACATCGGCCTGTGGGAACTGAACGAGGCGTTCGCGGTGCAGGCGCTTTACTGCCGCGACAAGCTGGGCATCGATCCCGAGAGGCTCAACGTGGACGGCGGCGCGATTTCCGTGGGGCACCCCTACGGCATGTCGGGCGCGCGCCTGACCGGCCATGCGCTGATCGAAGGGCGGCGGCGCGGCGCGAAATATGTCGTTGTCACCATGTGCATCGGCGGCGGGCAGGGCGCGGCGGGCCTGTTCGAGGTTTACGGCTGATCGGCAACGATCCGCTAACCATTTCCGTGCGAGATTCGCGGGCATGTCCAATGATGCCGACAACAAGCGGAGCGCGACGCGGGCCGCGACCAACCATCTCGCCGGGATTCAGTATCGGCGCGGCAATCTGACGGCGCGCGTCATCGACATGTCGATGACGGGCGCGCGTCTTGCCACGCACGAGCAGATCGCAATCGGCGAGAAAATCGTGCTGACGACGGTTCGCATGGGCGCGCGTGCCGGCGTTGTCGTGCGCTTTGTGGATGGTGAACTCGGCGTGCGCTTCACCGACGAGATCGCCGCCGCGCACGAAGCGCGGATGACGCCAGCGGGTTGACTGACTACGCGGTGTGTTCCTGCGCGAACGCAGCCGCCGCGCCGACGAGGCCCGTGTGTTCGTGCGTGACCAGGCGGACAGGAATGCGCTCCATGCGGGCGGCGTAGCGCCCCTTGTCGATGAAGCGGTCGTGAAAGCCTGAGGCGCGCAGCCGCGCCTTGCTCCGGTTCGAAAGCCCGCCGACGATCGCCACGCCCATCGCGCCGTGCGCGAGCGCGATGTCGCCCGCGACCGCGCCGTAGATCATCGCGAAACGGTCGAACGCCGCGTCTCCGCCTGAAAGCGCTGCGGCCCACAGGCCGGCGTCGCTCATCGGCGGGGCCTGCGGATCGAGCGCGGCGCGGATCGCCGCGAGGCCCGGCCCGGAGACAAGACGCTCGTTGGAAACGCGGCCGTACATCTGCCTGAGCGCGGGCATCATCGCTTCCTCGACCGTATCGAGCGGCGCGAAGGCGATGTGGGCGGATTCGGTTTCCACGACATCGATACGTCCGCCGCGCCGCAGCAGGATGGCGCTGCCGAGCCCGGTGCCGGGGCCGATCACACTTACGGGATGGTCGAGGGGGAGGAGCACGTCGGGTCCGCACAGGTGCTCGGTCGCCCCGTGGCCGAGCGCCGCGACACCGTGCGCCATCGCGCCGAAATCGTTGAGCAAGGTCATCGCCTTGAGGCCGAGGCGATCGCTGAGCCCTGTGCGCCGGATTTCCCAGTCGTTGTTCACGAAGGCGAGAACGTCGCCCTCGATGGGCGCTGCGACCGCGATCGCGGCGGCATCGGGCAGGGCGGCGCCGAACGCGGCGGGGAGGGTGGCCCACGCCGCTTCGATGCCGTCATAATCCGCGCTTTTCAGCGTTACCGGCGCGCCGAGATCAAGCCACTTGCCGCCGGCGACCTCCGCGATCGCAAAGCGGGCGTGCGTGCCGCCTATATCGGCTGCGACGATTTTCATCGCGCGGTCAGGCGGGGCACCAGTGAATATCCACCGGCACGGTGACTTCCGCAAGAACGCGGCCGATCGGCGTGTCGGACAGCGGCCCGTCTTCGATCGCCTTTTCAAGCACGGCTTTTGCGTTGTCGCCGTCCAGCGCCATGATGAGCGTGCGCGCCGAGGTGATCGCGGCGCGGGTCAGCGTTACGCGCGCCACCGGAGCGTCGTTGGGCAGCGGATCGGGCATCACGCCGATCGCGCGGCGCGCCTTGGGGCCGTTCAGCGCCTCGTCGAGATCGGGACCACGGAAGATGCCCGCCGTCTCGCCGTTCTCGCCGACATCGAGCCACACCAGATCGGGCGGCCATTGCAGATCTTCGAGCCGCGCGTCGGCGGCGCGCCCCGCGGCTTTATAGTCTGCATTGTCGCTGCCGATCGGCAGCACGCGCGCGCCCTTGGGCAGGAAGATGCGTGCAAGCGCCGCCGCGCCGGAGAGCGGGCTGTCGACGGCGACGAGGCAGTCCCCGCTCGGCACGATGGTCACGCGTTTCCAATCGAGCTTGGCCTTGGCGAGCTGCTGCAGCACGGTGAGCGCCACGCCGACGCCAGGAACCGCGATAAGCGCCTGCCCGCGCGCGTCGATGGCACTCTCGATGATGAACTGGACGTCTCCCGCGGCCGACGCGGCGAGTTCGGCGGAATTTTCAGCATCCCACCATTCGGCTTCGATCATGACTGCTCCTGCACGATAGTCCGTGCCGGGACCGGAAAATTCGACACGAACTTTAGAAAATCGCGCCCTGTCTAATGACCCGGGCGCGATTCTCCACCCGCAAATTGCCTTGCGGGCCGTCCTATTCAGCCTTGACGGTGCCTTTTGCGGGCAGAACCGCCGCAGGCGCGTTTCCGAACGCGAGGGAAATGACGGGCGTTTCCGCGCCGCCGTCCGCCCGGTCGAGCGTCAGCGTTGCGGGCTTCCGGTTGCCGGCCTTGTCTTTCAGCACCGCCGTGACACTCGCCCAGCCCTTGGTGGTCTGCACGATGCCGAGGCTGTCGGCGGTCCACACCGTGCCCGATTTCGCATCGGTGAGGTTCACGGTGCCCTTCGCGAAACGCTCGCCCGCGCCCTGGCTCGCCGCGACGGACACGGTGTAATCCGCCGATTGCCCGCTTGCGGTGAACGACCGCGCCTTCGCCGTGCTGTTCATCGGACGGCTCGGCATATGCGCGTCGCGCAGCAGTACCGCGCCCGATTTCGCGCCGGTCGCCGCGCCGTCCGCCAGCGCCGGAACGCCGTTGACGATGACGTGGCGGATACCGTCCGAAGGCAGCGTCGGCGCGTCGAAGGTCGCGTGGTCGCGCACGGTCTTCGGGTCGAACAGCGTCACGTCGGCGCGCATGCCCGGCGCGATGTGGCCGCGATCGACCATGCCGATGATCGCGGCGGGAAGGGCGCTCATCTTGCGGACGGCGTCTTCCATGGTGATCGTGCCGGTGTCGCGCACATAGTGGCCGAGGATCTTGGGGAAGCTGCCGAAATAGCGCGGATGGCCGCGATTCTTGACGGCCGCGCCGCAATCGCAGGCGACAGCGGTATCGGGGTATTTCAGGAAGGCGACGACATCCTTCTCATCGCCGAACGTCATGTTGGCGCGGGTGAAAGGGTCTTTTTCGAGCGTGCGGAGCACGGCCTCGCCCGCGCGCACGTTGTCTTCGGCCATGATGTCGGTAAGCCGCTTGCCGAGATCGGGCAGGGCAATGCCCTCCGCTCCGCCGAGCCGCGTTTCCATCGCATATTCAGCCGCCTCGACAAGCTGCGGGCGGAGCTTGGGATCCTTGAAGCGCGCAAGCATCGCGTCGCGCCCGCCGTCGGCTGCCCATCCGGGTACGAGGAAGGCCTGCAGCGCGGTCTGCCCGGCAAGATACGGATAGATGTCGATGGCCGTCCACGTGCCGCGCGCAGTGGCGGCGGAGACCATCTCAAGCACCTTCGCCGCGCCGCCGCGCTCTTTGCCTGCGCTCTTGATGTGCGTGATGACCGGAACGAGCCCGGCTTTCTCGGCGATCGCGACGGTCTCTTCCATGCCCTTGAACGAGCTGAGATTGTCTTCGGGGCGGAGCCGGTCGTGGTTGGGGAAGTTCGTGCGCCAGGGTTTCGCGACCGAGACGATTTCGATCACCTCCTCCGCCTTCGCATAATAAGAAGGCCGGTAATCGAGCCCCGAGGCGACACCCCAGGCGCCCGCCTTCAGGTTCTTTTCGATCGCGGCCTGCATGTCTGCGATCTGCGCGGCGGTGGGGCGCACGTCGCGGTCGCCCATGGCGGCGCGCCACACCGCATTGAAACCCGTGTACGCGCCGACGTTCTCGGCAAGGCCGTTTGCCGCCATTTCCGGCAACTGAACGGCGATATCGGTGCCGCCGCCGCCGTCTGCGTTGATGATTTCGGTGGTGACGCCCTGCGTGAGCATGTTGACCGCCGTCGCCATGCCTTCGGGTTCGGCATGGCTGTGGATGTTGATGAAGCCGGGGGAGACCACAAGCCCGGCCGCGTCTATGGTTTTCGCGGCCTTGGCGCTGCCGAGGTCGCCCACCGCAGCGATGTGCCCGCCTGCGATCGCGACATCGCCGCGATAGGCGGCAAGGCCGCTGCCGTCCACGATGGTGCCGCCCTTGATGAGGATGTCGTAGGCGGCATCCCTGGCAAACGCAGGCGCCGTGAGTGCGGAGGCGAGAAGCAGCGCGGCGCCCGCGATACGGATGGTGGGGATCGTGTTCACTTTTTTGCTCCGCCGTTGCTGTTGAACCATGCCTCTGCCACGTCGTCGTAGCGCTTGTTTGCGCCGCCTTCGGTGTTGACGAGGAGGACGATGGCCGTCTTTTCGTCAGGATAGGTGAAAAGCGCCGAATTGAAGCCGTTGATCGCGCCGCCGTGGCCGATCATGCGGCGCCCGTCGCGCTCCCCCACGGCAAGGCCGAGGCCGTACTCCATAGGCCCGCGTCCGCTGGAATCCGGCTTGCGCACCGCGCTCGTCAGGCGGCCGTCCTTCAGCTTTGCGGGCGCGATCATCAGCGCGAGGCTTTCAGGCTTCACGACCTTTCCGGCAAACAGCGCATCCTGCCAGCGCAGCATGTCGGCTGCGGTGGAGCGCATCGCGCCCGCGCCGTGCGCGACGCTGACCGACAGCGGCAGCGGATTGGCGAGCTTGTCGTCCCGCAGGCCATAGCCCTTGGCGCGGCGAGGCACGATCGCGCGCTCGTCGTCATAGGCGGTGTCTTTCAGGCCGAGCGGTTTGGAAATCATGTCTTCAAGCGCCGTGCCGTAGGGCTTGCCCGTGACCTTCTCGACAATTGCGGACGCCAGCACATAGGCCGAATTGTTGTAGCGATAGTCCTCGCCGACGGGGAAATCGATCAGCTCGTCCTGCCCGGCGATATACGACACCATTTCCTTGGTATCGTGCTCCCGCCACCCGCGCGACGCGAAGTTCTTGCCGGTGTAGCTGCGGATGCCCGACGTGTGATCGAGCAGGTGGCGCACGGTGATGCCGTCGGCCTTGGGAAAATCCGGGAAATACTTCGATATCGGATCGGCGAGCGAAAGCTCTCCGCGCTCCACGAGCATCATCAGCATCGCCGCAGTGAACTGCTTGGTGATCGAACCGATCCGGAAGATCGTGTCCGCCTTCACCGGCTGCCCGTCTTCGAGATCGGAAAGGCCGTAGCCCTTCACGAAAACGATCTTGCCGTCCTTCATGACGCCGATCGCGCCGCCGGCGAGCTTTCCGCTCGCGATCCCGTCCGCCATCACCTTGTCGACGGCGGCGGTCGTTGCCGTGCTTGCCGTGATGCGCGCCGCACTCTCCGCCGCGGCGGGAAGGGGCGCTGCCTGCGCCAGTAGCAACACGACCGGGGCAAGTCCCAGCCAGCGCGCGATTTTCCGGTTCACCATCCGTTTTCCCTCCCATTCCTTCGGCGATTCGCCATTCAGGATATTGGCTATCCTAGATGGAAAAATTCAACCTGAATGAGTTGTGCAATGGAAATTCGTTTCCACGCGGGGAGCGCGGAGCGTCTTGCAGAGCGCGAGAGGAGGCGTCGGAAGATGTTGGAGGCCCGAGCCGGAATCGCATTCCGGCTCATTTCTTCCATGAAAACAAGGACTTGTGGATAGTTTGAAAACCAAACTGCCCCCGAAAAGGCCCCTGCCAAAGTGTGACTACCCAGCCACACTCCAGGCTGTCAATGCTCGGCGAAGCCGCACCAACGCCAAGTTCATGTGATGTTGGACGCGCTTGTCGCCGATGCCGAGGTGTTTCGCAATCTCCGTGTAGGTCATGCGTCTCATCCGGTGCATCATGAAAACGCGCCGGGTTCTGCGCGACATGGTGCGGAGTGCCCGTCCGTAGGCTCGCCGCATATCGGCCTCCTCGATTCGCCACGTCTGCTCCGGGCAGACGTGGGCGTCGCAGCCTTCGTCGAAGGGAAAGACGACGCCTTGCGACTGCTTGTCCCGGCGGGCACGGTCGATCAGCAGATTGCGAGCGGAGCGGGTCAGATAGGCCTGCGGATTTTCCATCCGCTCGAAAGCCCCGCTGCGCAGCAGGCGCGCGAACGTCTCCTGTACCAGATCGGGCGCCTCGTCGCGGCCGACCCTCCGCCTGAAGAAGCGCAGCAGTCGCTCATGCTCGGTGCGGTAGAAGGCCGCGAACGCGGCGGTCGAATCGCGCGTCATGGCCGTGCTCCCCGGCGTTCACGCGCATAGAGCGGGGCATCGCGCGAGGCACGGTACAGCGTGATGCCTGCCTCGATGCGGTCGAGAATGAACGTGTCCCGTTCCGCCCTGGCGGTACGAATGTCGGTCTTGGCGTAGATTTCAAGATCGACTGCGCAGCGGTCGCCGAGTTCGCGGTCGATGGTCACGCGGGCGCGGCGCCAGCAGCGGTCATCTTTGAACAGCGGATGGTTGACGACGATCCAGAGTTCGTAGTCGGAGAAGGCAAGCGTGTGCCGGTCTTCATACCAGGAGCGCCGCGCATAGGGGCCGATCAGGATGATCCGCTTGATCTGGCCCGGTTCAGGCGCCTGCACCTGTTCGGGGTCGAAGCAGCCGCGCACGATGCGCGCTATCCGCTCGACCTCGCTCTGCTTGCGGCGGATGAGATGGCCGACGCGCGCCATCACGACCTCGCGCGCATAAATGTCGATAGGGGGTGTCATATGCAGCTCGCACACCGGCGGTCCGCGCGTTATGCGCGGATGTGCAAGCGGTGTCCGCTGCGTACCGCTGATGCGGCTTACAGCAACTGCCCGACCGTAATGGCCGAGCCTGCATGATGCCTGGCAGGGTTATCCCGGAGATGGCCGCCAGTCATTCCATCCCGTGGCAGGGAATATGCCAGAATCCAGACGGTTCGGCAAGTTACCGGACGGCGGCGGTGTTTATTTGTTCGCGGCCGCTTCCAATTCGGTGATGCGCTCAGAACAGACCTGATGAACAACGCGACCAAGTTCCTCGACACGCGCGCCGAGCCAAGTCAGCTCTTCATCACTGATCTTGTAATGCTTAGAGTAGCGGGCCTTGGTGTAGGCTTCCTTCAGCTTCTGAAACATGGCGCGGTCGCGGCGGTTATCTTTGGGCCAAATCCCGAACAGGCGGCGGTCCAGTCCTTCAGCGAGTGAACGCAGGAAGGCGATATTGTGATTGTAAGGCGTATAGAATGTCAGTGTGAGTAAAAGGCAGGAATAAAGCCGCTCTGTAGCTTGATGCAGCAGAAAGGCTGCTTCTTTGGGGCGTTTCTGTTTCGCCAACTCTCTTGATGTGTTCAGCCAAACAACGGCGCCGGGATAATATTCTTCAAAATATTCCCTAGCCGTCCCGAGGGCCTGTTGGGGTGTCTTAGGTGTGGACCGGCGTGCAAAAGGGACCCCGTTAGCGGGGTGATCGGCGTCCAATAGGGACCCCTCATTTCGATGGTTTAGGCAGCGGCCTGGTTTT
>NZ_JACHNZ010000049.1 GCF_014199685.1 Sphingosinicella soli
AAACCAGGCCGCTGCCTAAACCATCGAAATGAGGGGTCCCTATTGGACGCCGATCACCCCGCTAACGGGGTCCCTTTTGCACGCCGGTCCACACTTTTGCGCGAACCGCCTACCGAGTTCCGTGGTGGAAGGATTGCCGGCTGTCACACTCTCGCGCCAAGACGCCAGAAAGGCTTCAAAATCGACTACGCTGCTCATCTAGCCCCCACGGCATTTTGCCCCGATCAATACGGCTATGCTAATGTGGAGCGTCGGAAAGAGCAAAGATTACCATGCCATAACAGAAACAAGTTGCTCCGATCGGGCGTTGCGCGGCACTCCGGCAGAGTCACACGGACGAAATCGCGTCGTTTGTTTACTGTGCCCGATCTTGACCGGGCCAATTTTTTGAAATTTTTCAGTCGGACACGAGGCCGCTTTTCTAACAACGCGGGGTAGATGCGATTTTACCCCACCCCCCCACCGGGGCACCCCCCTCATGGGATCAGGCAGAAACGGCAAGCCCCCTCCCCAACGGGGCAAACAGCAAAAGCGCGCCAGTGGGGGAACCGGGTGGAGATTTCAAGGCTGCCGAGTGGGGATGTGGTGGGGTGACTTTCATCACCCCGTTTTCAAACGCATCTAGGTCTTTGAAAAGACTGGAGCGGGCGAAGGGATTCGAACCCTCGACCCCAACCTTGGCAAGGTTGTGCTCTACCCCTGAGCTACGCCCGCTCGAACGCATGCGGAGGCTTGCTCCGCCAGAGGTCGCGGCTGCTAGCATGAGCACGGCGAAAAGCGCAAGCGGATTCGCGATTGGGGTTGGACGCGGCGCGCCGAGTTCCCATATGTACGCCCGAAACCAAACCGTTGTGAAAAAGGGGCACGCATCTTGGCCACACTCAGCACCCCCGAATCCGAACGCGCTTCGATCGAAGCCTTCAAGCGCGATGTGATCGAGCCTTCGATGGGGGCACTCGTTATCCTCGATTTCCATGCGGACTGGTGCGGGCCGTGCAAACAGTTGGCGCCCGTGCTGGAAAAGGTCGCCGCCGACTATGCGGCGCGCGGCGTGAAGCTGGCGAAGATCGATGTCGACAAGAACCCGATGATCGCATCGCAATTCCGCGTGCAATCGATTCCCACTGTTTATGCCATTTTCCAGGGCCAGCCCGTTGCGGACCTGACGCCCGCGCGGACCGAGCGCGAACTTTCCGCCTTCCTCGACCAGATTCTGGCGCAGCTGCCGATAGGCGCCGCCGACGGCCACGACCAGTCGCTCACCGCCTACGCCGAGGCTGCCGCCACTGCACTCGACGCGGGCGACTTCGCGCAGGCCGAGCAACTTTACACGATGCTGCGCACGGAAGAGCCGGAACAGGAGGCGCACGCGATCGGCCTTGCGCGCGCGCTTTCCGGGCTGGACCGGATCGACGAGGCCGAAGCGGCGCTCGCCGGCCTTGCCGCAGACAGCAAGGCGCCGGGGCTGGCGCAGGTGCGCGCCGCGATCGAGATGGCGAAGAAGCGCGTACCGGCCGCCGAAGTCGCCGCGCTGGACGCTGCGCTGGCCGCGAACCCGGACGACCACGCGAAGCGGCTGGAGCTTGCCGCTGCGCTGGCCGCGAACGGCGAGCGGGATACGGCCGCAGAGCACCTGTTCGAGGTGATGCGCCGCGAACCCGGCTGGAACGAGAATGCGGCGCGCGCGCAGCTGCTGAAGCTATTCGAGGCGATCGGCCTTGAAGACCCATGGGTGAACGCGGCCCGCCGCAAGCTTTCGGCGCTGCTGTTTTCGTGAGCGGTTTCGGGGTCAGCGCGCTGCCGGACGTGATCCCGGTGTTTCCGCTGGAAAACGCGATCGTGCTGCCGCGCGGCCAGCTGCCCCTGAACATTTTCGAACCGCGCTACCTCGCGATGGTGAAGGCGGCGATGGGCGGCGAGCGGTTGATCGGCATGATCCAGCCCAAGGAAGACGGCAGCCTGTTCGATGTCGGCGGGCTCGGCCGGATCACGCAGTTCACCGATCCTGAAAACGGCCGCCTGCTGATCGTGCTGACCGGCGTGACGCGCTTCCGCATTGCCGAGGAACTCGATGCGGAAACGCCCTACCGGCAGGTGCGCGCGGACTACAGCGGTTTCGCCGGGGATTTCCAGCCGCCGGAGCCGATGGCGGCGGTGCTGCGATCCGACCTTGAAACAACGCTGCGCGACTATCTGGAAACCCAGAACCTGTCCGCCGACTGGGAAGCGGTTTCGGGCGCGGATGACGAATCGCTCGTCAACACGCTGTCTTCCGTCTGTCCGTTCGACGTGGCGGAGAAGCAGGCGCTGCTGGAGGCGAAAACGGTGCCGATCCGCGCCGCGACACTCCGCGCGCTGATGACGCTGGCACAGAGCGGCGTCGAGAACGGATCGGGACTGGTGCATTGAGCCGCGAAGTCGATCCGCGCCTGCTCGCGATTCTCGTCTGTCCGCTCACGAAAGCGCCGCTCAGCTATGATCGCGCGCGCGGGGAGCTTGTCAGCAAGGCGGCGGGGCTCGCCTATCCGGTGCGCGACGGCGTGCCCGTGATGGTGATCGAGGACGCCCGCGAACTGGGCGAGGACGCCTGACACCCCCGGGCCCGGCGCCGAGGCGCTATTCTTTCGGCGGCAGGCCGAGCGCGATGCGTTCGATGCGGTCTGCGACCTTGCCGGCGCCGACATCCTTTCCGATGCCGTTGGCGATGACGGAGACGGTGATACGGTCTTTCGGGAACTCGTTCAGCGAGGAACTGAAGCCGAATATGCCGCCGCCGTGGCCGATGCGCTGGTGCCCGTCCACATCCGCGACGAACAGCGCATAGCCGTATTCAAACGGGCCGAACCCCTCCATCTTGGGAACCGCCGTGCTGCTGTTCTTCCCGCTATTGAGCCTGCCCGGCGCAATCATCGCCTTGAAGGACGCGGGTTTCAGAAGCGTGCCGCCGAACAGCGCCGCGTTCCAGCGCACCAGATCGCTCGCCGACGACCGCATGGCGCCGGCAGCGCCCGGCACGGTCATCGAAATGAACGCCGCATTCTTGAACTGGTTGGGGCCTGTCGCGTCATACCCCGAGACGCGGCCGGGCAGGATCACGCTTTCATCGTCAAGCGCCGTTTTCTGCATGCCGAGCGGGCCGAAAAAGCGATCCTGAAAAACAGTCGCGAGCGGCTTGGCTTCCGCCTTTTCGATGACGCCGCCGAGAAGGAAATAGGCGGTGTTGCTGTAGTGCCAGCCTGTGCCGGGTTCGAAATCCTGCAGCTTCGGCATCTTCGCGAAATGCGCGACCCATTCGTCGGTCGTGCGCTTCAGACCGGCTTCCTGAAGAAAACTCGGATCATCGGTGTAGCTGTGGATGCCGGAGGTGTGATGCAGCATCTGCTTCAGCGTGACATCGGCGGCGCGGGGGAAATCCGGATAATATTTCGAGAGCGTGTCGTCGAGCGAGAGCTTGCCCTCTTCCTGGAGCTTCAGAAGCGCAACCGCCGTGAACTGCTTGGTGACCGAGCCGATGCGGAAAATGCTGTCGTTGGTGACCGGGACGTTCAGTTCGAGATCGGCGGAACCGTAGCTCTTCACCAGAACAGATGCGCCGTCCTTGTAAACGGCAACCTGGAGCCCGGGGCTTTCGCCGGCCGCAACGGCATCGGCGGCCACCTTGTCGATGGCAGCCGCGAGCGCGCCTTTATCCGCAGCAAGCGCGGTGCCGCACAGAAGCGCGCCGAGCATGGCGCCCGCCGCCACAGTCCTTATCGATCGGATCATGTCACATCTCCCCATATTGAACCTGAATTTCGGTCACGCCGCTGCGACGGCGCGCGCTTGCGGTGCTGAAAGCATCTCGTCCACGACGGCCTCGATACCCAGGCGCAGCGGATCGAAGGCGGGAAGCCCGGTTCGCGCGTGCGCATCTTCGATGGCGCGGCGCGCCGCCCGCTCATCGAGCGCCGAGGTGTTCAGGCTGACACCGACAAAGCGCGCGGCCGGATTCGTGCGGCGCGCGTGCGGCAAATAGGCCGCGATCGCATCCTCGATGGACGGCAACGGATAATCGGGGAAAAAACTCGTAACGCTGCGACCCGGATCGTGACACAGCACGAGCGCATCGGGCTGGCTGCCGTGCAGAAGCCCGAGCGTGACGCCCGCATATGCGGGATGGAACAGCGCACCCTGACCTTCGATCACATCCCAGTGATCGGGCGCGGCATCGGGAGACAGCGCCTCCGCAGCGCCCGCGATGAAATCGGCGACGACGGCATCGATCGCGATGCCGCTGCCCGAGATCATGATGCCGGTCTGCCCGGTCGCGCGGAACGTCGCATCGATGCCCCGGGCGCGCATCGCCTTCGTCAGCGCCAGTGCCGTGTACTTCTTGCCGAGCGCGCAGTCCGTCCCCACCATCAGTGCACGCTTTCCGGTGCGTTTGCGACCGGTGGCGATGGGGAGGGCGGTTTTGGTGTGACGCACATCATGCAGCCTGCGCCCCAGCCGCGCCGCCGCTTCGGCGAGAGCCGGGATCGTTTCCAGCCGCACATGCAGGCCGCTCACGATATCCAGCCCCGCCTCCAGCGCCGCCAGCAGCGACGCGTGCCATGCCTCGGGCAACTGGCCGCCGACGGGGGCCACGCCGATCAGCAGCGACCGCGCGCCGCGTGCTGCGGCTTCGGAGGGTGAAAGGTCCGGAAGACCGATATCGAGCGTGGATTGTGTCAGCCGCAACTGGCCGACACAATCCTCACGCGCCCAGTCCCTGAGCCCGAGCGCCGTCTTGGCGAGCGTCGGGTTTTCCGTATCCGCCAGGAACAGCAGATAGGGCTTTGCGATATCGGTCACCCGGATTTCCCCCGTCCGAAGGCTGAACGGCCCCGGCTTCAGTACTTGAAGCCGAGACGCATACCGAGCGTGCGCGGCTGCACGATCGTACCCCGGCCGAGGAAGCCCAGGCTGCCGCCGCTCGAATAGCTCGACAGCCCCTGCGAATCGGCAAGGTTGCGGGCGAATGCCTCCACCGAGATCTGACCGAACCGTGCGCCGAGCCTGAGGTCGATCGTATTGTAATCCGGAATCCGCGCATGGTTCGTCGTGGCGGGTGCTGTCGAGAAGTCGGAGTAGCGCTGGCCGACATACGTCCACGTCACACCTGCCGACAGCGTCGAGGCCTCTCCAAGATCATGCACGTAATCGATCGACACCGCGTTCTGGAATTCCGGCACGTAAGGCAGGCGCTGGCCCGCCAGTCCGCCGAACGCCGGTGCATCCTGGGTGAGACGGGAATGCGTGTAGCCGCCCGACACCGAGAACGTGAGCGGCTTCACCGGATTTACACTCAGCGTGTATTCCAGGCCTTCGCTGCGCGCGCTGCCGCCGTTGCCCTGAACGCCGAAGACCTGTCCGTTCGTTTCCGACACGAAGTCCGTGATCAGCTGCACGTCGGTCCAATTGATGCGGTAGATCGCGACATCGAAGGTGAACACGCGGTCGGCGGTCGATCCCTTGATGCCGAGTTCGTAGTTCGTGGTGTTGTCCGAATTGTAGAATGTCGGAAAATCCGCCGGCGCGCCGGGGACGATGAGCACCGGACCGCCGGGGCGGTAGCCGGTCGCGAGGCGTGCATAAACCGAGATGTCGCGGTTCAGCAGAATGCGCGGCGCGATCGAATAGGTGAACTTGTTCTCGGTCGTGCGGATTTCAGGATTCACGATAGGGTCGGGACCACCGCTGCCGATGAGACCGGCATCGCTCGTAACCTGCGAACGCTGCTTGTTACGCGAATAGCGACCGCCCACCGACACTTCGAAACTTTCACCGAACTTGAGCGTGGCTTCACCGAAACCCGCATATTCCTTGTAACGGGCGGGAAGCGAACTGCCGCCGAACGGAAGCGGGACATCCAGAATGACCGACTCGTCGCTTTCCCGCACGGCGTCGTAATACTGGTCGAAGGTGATGTCCTCGTTGGTGTAGAACGCGCCGATCTGCCAGTTGAACTGCATGAAACCGGCATCGACATCCTGGTTCGAAGCAAGCCGGATTTCTTCGTTGAACTTCTTGAAGCTGTCTTCCTGACGCCCCCAGACCGCGATCGGCTCTCCGTAGACCGGGGAGAAGGCCATTGCGGCGGTAACGCCCGGCGCCAGCAGCAGGTTGGAAATGTCGCTGCGGTAGAACGATTTGTATTTGCTGTAGCTGGTCGATGAGAACAGGCTGACGGCGCCGAAATCATAATTGATGACGCCGTTGTAATATTGGAAGCGGCGGAGCGAACTTTCCGGCGCGTAGGTGTTCAGGATGGGCTCGCCGCCATTCGCGACCTTCGACGCCACGGACGGCTGCGCATTCAATCCGCCGACGAGTTCAACCGACCCGCTGCCGCCGGCCTCGCTGCGCTGCAGAGAGGCCGTGAGGCGCACGCTGAGGTTTTCCGTCGGTTCGAGCAGAAGCTGCCCGCGCACGCTATACTGTTCGCCGCCGTTCACATCCGTTTCGCCGCGGACGGGGTTGTCGATATAGCCGGCGACGTCCTGGTAGGTGCCCGTGACGCGCAGTGCCGCGATCTCGCCGATCGGCACGTTGACCGCACCCTGCGCGATCCATCCGGTTTCGCCGTGACGTACCGAATCAAATCCCGCCTGCCCGCGCGCCTCGAAGACGCCGAGCTGGGGCTTGTTGGTGATGTAATGCAGCAGCCCGCCCTGCGCGGTGGCGCCGTACAGCGTGCCCTGCGGGCCGCGCAGCACTTCGACGCGATCAAGGTCGAACGCAAGAAGGTCGGCGGTGAGCAGCGCTCCGTTGAACAGGGACGAGGCCGAGGAAACCACGACATCATCCACCATCGTCGCAACCGATGCGCCCGATCCGCCCGCGTTCTGGCCGCGCAGCACGAGGCGCGTGCCGCCGTTTCCGGTCGCCTGAATCGCGAAGCCCGGGATCTGCGAAGCGAAATCAGCAAGCTGCGTAAGGTTGCGGCGCTCCATGTCCGCGCCGCTGATCGCGCTGATGCTGAGCGGAACGTCGACAAGGCGCAGTTCGCGCTTCGTCGCGGTGACGATGATCTCGCTGCCGGTCAGTTCCACGCCCTCTCCGGTGCCGGTTTGCGCCATCGCCGGGGCGGCGGCGAGCAAGGCAACGACAGACACGGCTGAAAAATATGCGTTCTTGTGCTTAAACATTTGCGATGTCCCCCACGTTATACGACCGGGTCACGCGTCAGCGCCCGTCGCATTTGAAAATCCCATTCGGGTCAGTCCCGTCCGAAACCTACCAAATGTTTATGAGGCGTCAACGAATTGCTGTTTTGGAAACATCGAAATGCTGCGAGTGTGGCCGCAGATACACAATGGCATACCGCGATTCAGCGCGACCTGGGTTTGCGGGCGCGCTTTTTCCCGGCTGAGGCCTGGGGGTTCTGGTCCGTGGCGAGTTGATCGCCGTATCCGAGGGTGCCGGGCTGTTCGGTGCAGACCGCGATGATCTCCGTGCCGCCGGGGCTTCTGGACAGATAGGCGTGGCCCATGCGGCTGTCGATGTAGATGCTGTCGCCGGGCTCGAGTATCTCGGGCTCGTAAAACTCGCTGTGCACCTCGAGCACGCCGTCGAGCACATAAATCCATTCCTCGCCGTCGTGGCGGATCAGCGGACCGAATTCGTCAAGCGTTGCGGCGTGAACGCGGCCTTTGATCGGCACGATGCGTTTGTGGCTGAGTTCCGGCGAGACATAGAGGTAATCGTACAGGCCCGTGTTGATGCTGCGCCCCTCGCCCTTGCGCGCGACGCTGCGGCGCCCGCCGGCATAGGCGGCGGTTTGCGGCGTTTCGGTGAACAGGCTGCCGATATCCACGCCAAGTGCGTTCGTCAGCTTCGTCAGCTTGTCGTATGTCAGCCCCAGACGATCGTTTTCCATCTTCGAAAGCGCCGAAACCGAATAGCCCGTCCGCTCGCTCATCACGCTGAGGGGAATACCGGCGGCGGTTCGCAACGCCTTGATTTTCTGGCCAAGGCCGCCCTGCTCGATCATCTTACTCACCACACTGATTGACGGGCAACTATCGCAACTGCCCGCAAAGGACGCAATGTTTCCATATCAGAAAGCATGGCAAACTGAATACGCTCAGTATTGAAAGGCGAAAATGGGGCCGTATCGCGAACGCGTTACGGCAAATCGCCGCGCAGCAGTGACGGCAGATCGCCCGAGGCGCCGCGCGCCTCGGCCATGAAAAAACGCTTGAGCGGCGGCATGCGGTGGACGCCCGCGAGCCCGAGACGGCGAACCGCCGCAGCAGGACGCCCGGGAATTGCAAACAGCCTGTTGAGCACATCGGTCGCTGCCATCACCGACATGCTGTCGAAACCCCGCCAGCGCTGATAGCGCGCCAGCACCTGGGGATCGCCGGGATCGAGACCGAGCCGCACCGCCTCGGCAAGCACATCGGCAAGCGCGGCGGCATCGCGCAGCCCGAGGTTGAGGCCTTGCCCGGCGATCGGGTGCATGCCGTGCGCGCTGTCTCCCACCAAAATCAGGCGGCGGTCCGTGTAGCGGGCGGCGTGGTGGAAGCCGAGCGGGAAGGAACCGGGCTTTGCGGCCAGACGCACGCTCCCCAGAAACCCGCCCATGCGCTTTTCGACCTCGGCGACGAAGGCGCGCTCCGGCAGCGCCAGCGTGGCGGCGGCATCGCGTTCGCGCACGGTCCACACGATCGCCGAGCGCGTGCCCGGCAGCATCGGCAGAACCGCGAAGGGTCCGGCGGGATAGAAGAGTTCGAAGGCGACATTCCCGTGCGGCACCTCGTGCTCGATCATGCCGACGATCGCGGTCTGGTAATAGCGCCACGCGGCAATGCGGATGCCCGCCTCCTCGCGGATTTTCGACCGGCGCCCGTCTGCCGCAACGAGCAGCGGGGCGCTGAGCGTGCCTCCGCGCGCCAGATGCACTGTCACGCCCGCATCCCCGCGCGTGATCGTCGCGGCGGCATCGGGGGCGTGAACGTCGACAAGCGGCGATGCCGCGCCCGCAGCGATAAGCGCGGCGCGCAGGTGGCGATTTTCAAACATGTAGCCGAGGGGCTCGTCGGTTTCTGCGCCGGCGTCATCGAAATGAAGATGCAGCGGCGAGAGGCCGTCCGTCACCCGAATCTCGCGGATCGGGCAACCCTTGGGAGCAAGCTCGGTATCGAGGCCGAGCGCGGTCAGCATCCGCCACGTCGCGCTGGCGATCGCCGAGGCGCGCCCGTCGAAGCTCGCCGCAAGCGTGGTTTCAAGGTCGGCGCTGTCGATGACGGCGCAGCGGATGCCGGACGCCGCCAGCGCGAGCGCCGTCGTCATCCCTACGAGACCGCCGCCGATGATTATTGTGTCGTGGGTTTGCCGCATGCGGCGACTCTAGCCGTCACCGGCGCGCCGCGAAAGAGTGTCGATCTGCCCGCTTTTTAGGCTGCGCATATTGCGCGCCCGTTTATTAGGCAGGTTGCGAGCGAAAATCCACGGCGTTCGGTCCGTTTGCGCTTGGCATGAATTTTGAAGAGAGCCCGGTGAGACGCATTTCGCGTCTCTGCTCGCTCGGGAACCTGGATTTTTCAGGACCGTTCCTGTCGGCCGGCCTCACCGCCGGCCGACTTTTTCTTGACCCCGGCGACTTGCGGACTCACTCTTAGGCATGTTCGCGGGATGTTCTGCGAGCGGAGTAGCAGGACGGGGTCGAAAACGGGTCATGGCGCGCGGGGCAGCAGGGAAATCACCGGCAATCATGCCGCAGAGCTGGGTGGCGGCGCTGGAACGCGCGGCGATCGTGGCGGGAGGCGGGGTGCTGGTGATGCTGGCGCTGGCGCTGACGCTGGCGTTTGCGAGCTATGACAGCACGGATCCGTCGTTCAACCGCGCGACGATTGCCGCGCCGCAGAACTGGCTGGGCTACACCGGCGCTTATGTTTCGGACCTGCTGCTGCAACTCGCGGGCCTCGCCAGCCTGATGCTGGTGCCGGTCGCGGCGCTGTTCGGCGTGCGACTGATCCAGCGGCGCGGCATCGAGAGATGGCGGCGACAGCTTGCCGCAACGCTCGGCGCTGTCCTGCTCGCCGCTGCCGTGCTGGCGCTGCCGGGACGCGATTTCCTGGGCAATCTTCCGGCCGGCGCCGGAGGCATCGCCGGGCTCCTGCTCGGCGGTATTCCGGAAAGCCTGGCCGGGTTTTTGCCCCCGGACGTGAGCCGCGCCGCCGTGACGGCGCCGATCGGCATCCTGCTCGGGCTCGGTTCGCTGGCCCTGCTCTTCCACGCGCTCGGCATCAGCCGCGACGACATCGCCTCTCTGCGCGCGCGCCTTGCCGCACGCAGCAGCGAGCGTGCCGAAGCGCCGCCGCGCGCCGCGCCGCGCCAGCCCCGCCGCGAGTTGCCGCGCGACACGGAAACCGTGCCCGAAACCGCCGCCGCGCCGACGAAACGCATCGTCACGCCAGAGAAGAAAGCCGCGCCTTCGAAGCGAGAGGCCCGCGAGAAACAGTCGCGGCTGGATTTACGCGATTCCTACCAGCTGCCGCCGCTTTCGCTGCTGACGCCGCCGCCGAAGACGGCAGCCCGCAAGATCGACGCCGCAAGCCTGGAGCAGAACGCGCGTCTGCTCGAATCCGTGCTCGACGATTTCGGCGTGAAGGGAGAGATCGTCGAGGTTCGCCCCGGCCCGGTCGTCACCATGTACGAGCTGGAACCCGCCGCCGGCATCAAGGCGAGCCGCGTGATCGGCCTTGCCGACGATATCGCCCGGTCGATGTCGGCACTGTCCGCGCGGATCGCCGTGGTGCCGGGACGCAATGTGATCGGCATCGAGCTTCCCAACGTGAAGCGCGAGATGGTGTCGCTTTCAGAGATGCTGTCGTCGGACGCCTTTGAAACGCAATCCGCCGCGCTTCCCATCGTTCTGGGCAAGGATATCGCGGGCGATCCGGTCGTCGCCGATCTGTCGCCGATGCCGCATCTGCTGATCGCGGGCACCACCGGATCGGGCAAGTCCGTGGGCCTCAACGCCATGATCCTGTCGCTGCTCTACCGGCTGAGCCCGCGCGAGTGCAAAATGATCATGATCGACCCGAAGATGCTGGAGCTTTCCGTTTACGACGGCATTCCGCATCTGCTCTCCCCCGTCGTCACCGACCCGCCGAAGGCGATTCGGGCGCTCAAATGGGCGGTCGAGCAGATGGAGGAACGCTACCGGATGATGGCATCGGTCAACGTCCGCTCGGTATCCGGCTTCAACGCGCGCGTGAAGGAAGCAAGGGCGAAGGGCGAGCCCTTCGTGCGCCGCGTGCATACCGGCTACGACAGCGAAACGGGCCAGCCGATCTATGAGACCGAGACGCTGGAGTTCGACACGCTGCCGCTGATCGTGGTGATCGTCGACGAACTTGCTGACCTGATGATGACGGCGGGCAAGGAGGTCGAGTTCCTGATCCAGCGCCTGGCGCAGAAGGCGCGCGCGGCGGGCATCCACCTTATCATGGCGACGCAGCGCCCCTCCGTTGACGTCATCACCGGCGTCATCAAGGCGAACCTGCCGACGCGCATCAGCTTTTCGGTCACCTCCAAGATCGATTCGCGCACCATTCTGGGCGAGCAGGGCGCCGAACAGCTTCTGGGCAAGGGCGACATGCTCTATATGCCCGGCGGAAAGCAGATCGCGCGCGTGCACGGGCCGTTCGTATCCGACGAGGAGGTGGAGCGTGTCGCGATCCACTGGCGCGAGCAGGGCGCCCCCGAATATATCGCCGCCGTTACCGAAGAGCCCGAAGGCTCGGACGGCCAGTTCGGCCTGCCGATCGACGAGGACGATGCCGAGGCGGGCCTCTACCGCCGCGCCATACAGGTCGTCGCGGAGAGCCAGAAGGCATCGACATCCTATCTCCAGCGCCAGCTTCGCGTGGGCTACAACAATGCCGCACGCCTGATCGAGCGCATGGAAAAGGATGGCTACGTCGGCACCCCCGACCATGTCGGGCGGCGTGAAGTGCTGATCGATCCGGAGGGGAACCGGATCTGACCGCGGCGCGCCGGTTCAACATCGGTTCAAGCGCGGTGCGGCAACCTCCGCCCGAATTTGCCGCGCCTTCGCGTCGGTACTATCAGGACATGACATGAAAAAAACCGTTCTCGCTCTCGCCGCCTCGCTCGGTCTTTCAGCGCCCGCCGCCGCCTCTATCCCCGAGGTGAGCGCGCACCTTTCCGCGACGCGGACGATGACGGCGGATTTTCGGCAGACCGCCGAGAGCGGTGCGGTCGCAACGGGCAAACTCACGCTGGCGCGGCCGGGGAAGGTGCGTTTCCAGTATCAGAAAGATGTGCCGCTGCTGGTCGTGGCCGATGGGCGCAACCTCACCATGATCGATTATCAGGTCTCGCAGGTCTCGCGCTATCCGATCAAGCAGACGCCGCTTTCCGTGCTGCTCGACGCCAACACCGATCTTGCGCGTTATGCCCGCATCGTCTCGTCGACGCCCAGGGCGCTGACGGTTGAGGCGAAGGACGGGAAACACCCGGAATACGGCGTCATCACCATTTTCTTCGCGCGCGATAAAACCGCGCCCGGCGGGCTGGAGCTGAAGGGGTGGCGCGTGCTCGATGCGCAGGGAAGCACCACGCGCGTCGACCTTTCGAACGTCGCGTTCAATGTGAAGGTGGACGACAGCGCCTTCCGTTACCGCGATCCGCGCCCGCGCAGCCGCCCCGGTAGCCGATAAAACGAGATTCGGAGGCGGAACGGTCGAATTTGCCGTTCAGGCGTCGGTCCGTTCATTGAAGCGACAGCATCGGGGCCTTAAATTGTCTTCAGTCGGCTGGAGTTCGGGATTTGCCCCCTGTTGCCCGGGCCCCAAGCTGACTTGCGTGACGAGCGCAAAAAGGGCCCCCGTCTTCTTCCCGAAGGCGGGGGCCTACGCTTTTTAGAGCATCGTGCGGAATAGCGGGAACCGGTTTTCCGCAAAAAGGATGCGTCTCCCAGGCAGGCTTTGCGCACACGCGCGGGCCTTGCTAAGCCGCTTGCCATGTCTCGTCTCAAGATCGCCAGCTGGAACATCAACTCCGTCCGCATCCGCCTGCCCATCGTCGCGCAGCTGGTGAAGGACGAGGATCCCGACATCATCTGCCTGCAGGAAACCAAGGCGCAGAATGCGGACTTCCCGCTCGCCGCGATCCAGCGCCTGGGCTATCCGCACGTCATCCTGAACGGCCAGAGGATGCACCACGGCGTCGCCATTCTTTCGAAGCAGCCGCTCGTGGAGGATCGCCGGTTCGACTGGCAGGACAATGGCGAGGCGCGGCACATCGGGGTTCGGCTGCCCGGCGGCATCCTTCTGGAAAACGTCTATGTGCCCGCTGGCGGGGATATTCCCGACCGTACGCTGAACCCGAAATTCGGCCAGAAGCTGGACTTCGTGGAACGCATGACGCGCTGGTCCGAACGGCTGCGCGACCCGACGATCATCCTGGGCGATTTCAACATCGCGCCGCTGGAATGCGACGTGTGGAGCCACAAGGCGCTGCTCAACGTGGTCAGCCACACACCCGTCGAGGTGGACGCCCTTACCGGCCTGATGCAGAGCCACGACTGGGTGGACGTGGCGCGCACGCTCGTGCCCGCGCCGGAGCGGCTCTATACGTGGTGGAGCTATCGCAACAAGGACCACACGGTGAACGACCGCGGACGGCGGCTGGACCACGTGTGGGTTTCACCTGCGATGAAGGATACGCTCACCGGCTTCCGCGTGCTGGAACCCGCGCGGAGCTGGGAAAAGCCATCCGACCATATTCCGCTGATCGCCGAGTTCGCGCTTTGACAAGCGCCGCGCAAAGCGCCGAACGCGCGATCGATGCGCTGCGGCGCGGGTATGCCGTGCGGGTGACGGACGGCGAGGCGGCGATCGCGGTGCTTGCCATCGAACTCGCCGATCCCGAATCGCTGGCGGCGTTCGAGGGCGGCGGGCGGGCGAACGTGCTGCTGACGGACAAGCGCGCCGCCTTCCTCGGCCTCGGCAACCAGCTTGCGGCAGCGGGCATGCAGGCCGTGCTGATCGAACGCACGCCTTGGCTCGATCTTGATACGGCGCGCGCCGTCGCCGATCCCGTGCTCGACCTTGCAACGCCGCTGAAAGGCCCGTTTCGCAGCGCGCCGCTTGGAAGCGCCGAGCGGGCGGCACGCGCCGCGCTCAGCCTCGCCAAGCACGCCGGGCTGCTGCCGGCACTGTTCGTGATCGAAGGCGGCGCGGCGGATGATGCCGTGTCGGCGGCGGACATCGAGCATTTCGCGGAAACCGGCGCACTGAAGCTGGTCAGCCGCGCGCGCCTGCCGATCAAGGTTCACGAAAAGACAGAAATCGCCGCGTTCCGCCTGCCGGGCGGGCCGGAACATCTCGCGCTGCTGATCGGCGACCCTTACGGCACCACGCCGCTCGTCCGCCTGCACAGTTCCTGTCTCACCGGCGACCTGCTCGGCTCGCTGAAGTGCGATTGCGGGGATCAGCTCCACGCCGCGCTGCACGCCATCGCCGCGTCGGGCGGCGGCATCCTGCTCTATCTGCAGCAGGAAGGGCGGGGCATCGGCCTTATCAACAAGCTGCGCGCCTATGCGCTGCAGGACCAGGGCTTCGATACGGTGGACGCCAACCTGCGGCTCGGCTTCGAGATCGACGAGCGCGAGTTTGCGCTCGCGGCGAACATGCTGAAGGCGCTCGGCTTCGGCACGATTCGCCTGCTCACCAACAACCCCGCCAAGGTCGCCGGGCTGGAGGCTGAGGGTATCGCCGTCGCCGAGCGGCTGCCGCTGAAAGCCGGGGAAGGCGCGCACAACGAGGCGTATCTGCGCACAAAGCGCGACCGCACCGGGCACATGCTGTGAGCGCCATCCGCGTCGATACCGCCGCACGCACGCTGACGGCGTTCGGCCGGACCGTGCCGTGCCTGATCGGCAAGGCGGGCGCGACGGACGCGGCGGACAAGCGCGAAGGTGACGCCATGACGCCGCGCGGTTCCTACCCCGTTCGCGCAGTGCTGGTCCGCCCCGACGTGCTCCCCGTGCCCGGCACGCGGCTGCCGTGGCGCTGGCTGCACCCGAGCGACGGCTGGTCCGACGATGTGCGCGACCCCGCCTACAACCGCCCGGTGCGGCATCCGCATCCCTTCTCGGCAGAACACCTGTGGCGAGAGGACGGCCTCTACGACCTCATCGTCATCCTCGGCCACAACGACACGCCGCCGGTGCCCGGTATGGGCAGCGCGATCTTCCTGCACTGCACGGCGGGAAAGGCCTTCACGCAGGGCTGCGTCGCCATTGCGCGCGAGGAACTTCTGGCGATCGTGGAGCGGCTTGCACCGGGTGACGCGATCGAAATCGTCTGAGCCGCTTGTCTACGACAAGTCCCGCCGCTTCACGCCGCTGAAGCCGAGGATGAAATCGGGGCCGAAGGCGCTTGAGGGCGTGTGGAAGCCCGCCGGGACTTCGCCGCCGTGGACGCGGCGGGCGATCTCCACCGCAGTGAGCGCGGTGAGCGTGTACCCCTCCGGGGTTTCGAGCTGGCTGACGGCGCGGTTGCCCTCGGCGTCGGCTGCATGACCGACGAGCACGCTGCGCCCGCGTGCCCGCGCTGCTGCGTTGGGGCCGGGCGGCATCCTGTCGATGGCGCGGCCCGCGAGCCAGCGGCCAGGACCACTCGCGATCATCGACCGGAGGACGCCCGGCATGCCGAGCGCGCGTTCGAGCGGCGGGCTCGATTCGAAGAAAACGCGGATGTCGGGGATGCCGGTGGAATGCCACGCGGTTGAAACATCGCCCCAGCTGACGCCCACGGTGGGCTTGAGGCCGTTTCCGAAATCCGCCGTACCGCGCGGCACGTCCGGCAGTTCGATGATAGCGCCGCCTTCGCGCACGCGGGTGCCCGCCGCCATGCCTTCGAGCATCGTGCGCGTCGTGCCCCGGCTTGCCTCGTTGAGGCCGCCGATGACGAGATCGAGCGAGACCGCGCCGGGCAGGCGGCGCTTCAGGTGCGCGGCAAGGCAATCCGACGGCACGACGTCAAACCCCGCGCCGGGAAGCACGGCGATACCGGCCGCCTTTGCCTGGGCATCGCGCGCGGCGAGCGCTTCGAACACGTCGATCTCGCCGGTGATATCGATGTAATGCGCGCGCGCCGCGAGGCAGGCCTCCAGCATCGGCGCCGAGGTACGTGAAAACGGCCCGGCGAGGTGCAGCACCGTGCCGATGCCGTCCAGGTCGTCGGTGACATGACCTTTCAAATCGAAGACGCGGAAGGAAAGCCCGGTTTCGTCGGCCAGCGTTTCGACCGCCCCGCGATTCCGGCCCGCAAGAACCGGCTTCAGTCCGCGCGCCAGCGCGCGCTCCACAACCAGTCGGCCGGTGTAGCCGTTGGCGCCGTAAATCAGGATGTCCCCGCCCATGGGAAACAGCCTAATCTGTTTCGCGCGTTCCGAACAGCGCCGAACCGACACGGACATGCGTGGCGCCAAGCTGCACGGCGGTTTCGAAATCCGCCGACATGCCCATGCTGAGCCCGGTCAGCCCATTGTCGGCCGCGAGCTTGGCGAGGAGCGCGAAATAAGGGGCGGGCTCCTTTTCGGCCGGGGGCACGCACATCAGCCCGGCAAGCGGAATGTCCGCCGCGCGGGCTTCATCCATAAGCGCAGGGAGATCGTTGATGGGAACGCCCCCCTTCTGGGCCTCGCCGCCGATGTTCACCTGCACGAAGCAGGGCACGCGCCGCCCCTCCGCCGTCATCGCCTTGGCAAGCGCAGCCACGAGCGAGGACCGGTCGAGCGAATGAATGACGTCGAACAGCGCCACCGCCTCCGCCGCCTTGTTGGACTGGAGCTGGCCGACGAGGTGCAGCTCCACGCCCGGAAACGCCTCGCGAAGCGCGGACCATTTGGTCGCCGCTTCCTGCACGCGGTTCTCGCCGAATACGCGCTGGCCCGCTTCGAGCAGGGGTCGGATCTCGTCCGCGCCGAATGTCTTGGAGACGGCGACGAGCGTGACGTTGGATTCCCGGCCCGCAACCTTCGCGGCCTTTTCGATGCGGGCGTGAATGTCGGCGAGTGTCTCGGCAGCGGTCATGCGCTTCCCTATAGAGAGGGGGATGCGACGCCGCCACTCCCAGCGACTGCCCGAAATCTGGCTGTTCACCGATCCACGCATGGGCGACGCGCTGTGGGAGGCGATCCGCCGCCTGCCGCGCGGAAGCGGGATCGTGCTCAGGCACTACGGCGCGGAGGACCGCAAGGCGGTTGCCCGGCGTGCGGCGAAGCTCGCCCGGCGATATGGGCATATGCTGGTCGTTGCCGGAGACCGCCGGCTTGCGCGGGCCGTGGGCGCGGCGGGCGTGCATATGCCGGATGGTGGCCGCCCGGTGCGTGACGTCATAACGGCAGCGTCACATGATCGGGCGGGGCTGGTCCGGGCAAGGCGGGCGGGCGCAAGCCTTGTCTTCCTGTCGCCTGCGTTCCCGACACGCTCGCATCCGGGCGCCCGAACGCTCAGCCGGGTACGATTCGGGCTGACAGCACGACGAGCGGGAATCGCCGTCGCAGCGCTCGGCGGCATGAACGGCAAGCGCTATGCGCGGATGCACGCTCTGGGCGCACAGGCATGGGGCGCGATCGACGCCTGGATGTAGTTAGAAGCTGAAGGAAGTGCCCAGATAAACAGCGCCGGCTTCGCCGTCGGTGCCGAGGCGTTCGCCGCTGCGCAGCAGGTAGCGGCCCGAGGGATCGGGCTCGGACAGTTGATAGCGGACACCGCCGATGACCGAGAGGCGCGGGTTCAGCGAATAGGCGCCGCCGAGTTCGACCGTATAGCGCTTGTCGAGGCTGAGCGGGTTCACCCAGCCGTCGCCGTCGCGTTCGGCATTCAATTGAAGCGCCGTTTTCCAGCGGCTACCGCGATAGGAGAGGCCGAGATCGACACCTTCGCGTTCGTCGCTCAGCACGCTGGCGACCTTGCTGTAGCCGCCGGTGAGCGCGAAGCCGCGAAGGGCCACGGACACATCGAAGTTATAAGCTGTCGCCGCTTCGGTTTCAGCCGGACGTGCGCTTTCAGGCGCAGCCGCGCGGACGACGCGCGACGTAACGCCGAGCGCCAGAGCCTTTGTATCGCGGGTCTTGCCCGAGGGCGTGAAACGAAACGTACGTTCCTGCGAGGTTGCGCCGGCACCGCCGCGGCGGGCGCTATCGAGCATCGGCGGCGTGAACGAGCCGAGCGTTTCCGCTTTCAGCGGCGTCACCACGCCGGCTGTCGTCGTGAGCTTGCGCTTGGTGTCGGAAGGCTTCGCGGCGGCGGCCCTGTCGGCGGCGACCTTCTCGATCGGCTTCTTCGAATTCGCGGCAGCAGGAACCGCGCACAGCATCAGAGCCGCGGAAATCGCGGTCAATGCCTTTGTCGCGTGTGTCCCAAGCCGAATCATAACCCCCGCGCTTCTGTCGCATACCAATGACAACTACGTGACAGAACTACAGATTCCTCCGTACGAATCCGAGTCAAAATCGCTCGTTTGGCGGCGATCGACCGGGTTCGTTCAGACCTGTTGCAACATCTCAACAGCGAATGCAACGCGAAGAGGGGCTATGCGCCCCCGAAAGCGCTGCCTATAACGGCCGCCGAGCAAGCCTGATGGAGCGGAAATCCACGTGAAGATGAGTGTACGCATTACGGGCCTGGCAGTCGCGCTGGCCCTGCTCGCCGCCTGCGGAGGCAAGAAGGACGCGCCGCGCGCCGACCTCGCCGCCGCGACGACGACGACGATCGGCGTCAATTCCTACCTGTGGCGGGCGAGCCTCGAGACGCTGGCGTTCATGCCGATGGCGCAGGTCGATTCGAACGGCGGCGTCATCGTGACGGACTGGTACGCCAACCCCCAGGCACCCGGGGAGCGCGTGAAGGTGACCGTGTACATTCTCGACCGCGAACTGCGCGCCGACGCGCTGCGCGTCGCCGCTATCCGCCAGCAGCTGCAGGGCAGCAACTGGATCGACGCACCCGTCCGCGCCGGCACAGTGCAGAAGCTGGAGGAAACCATCCTCGCCCGCGCCCGCGACATGCGCAGGGCAGTTTATCAAGGCTAAAGGCCGATGACGCGATTCAATCCCGCGGTCGCCGACGGCCGCTGGCAACGCATTTGGGACGAGCGCCAGGCCTTCGCGGCAGACAGCGCATCCGAAAAGCCCAAGACCTACGTGCTGGAGATGTTCCCCTATCCTTCGGGGCGTCTGCACATGGGCCATGTGCGCAACTACACGATGGGCGACGTGATCGCGCGGTTCCGCCGCGCGCGCGGTTTCGAGGTGCTGCACCCGATGGGCTGGGACGCCTTCGGCATGCCCGCCGAAAACGCCGCCTTCGAGAAGAAGACGCACCCGGAAAGCTGGACGCGGCAGAACATCGCGGCAATGCGCGAACAGTTCCGCAGCCTCGGCTTCGCGCTCGACTGGAGCCGCGAGTTCGCGACCTGCGACGCCGAATACTACGGCCACGAGCAGGCGCTGTTCCTGAAGATGTACGAGGCGGGCCTGGTTTACCGCAAGGAAAGCTACGTCAACTGGGATCCGGTCGACATGACCGTGCTCGCCAACGAGCAGGTAATCGACGGCAAGGGCTGGCGCTCCGGCGCGCCGGTGGAGCGCCGGCTGCTGAGCCAGTGGTTCCTGAAGATCACCGCCTTCGCCGACGAACTGCTCGACGGGCTGGGGAGCCTCGACCAGTGGCCGGACAAGGTGCGGCTGATGCAGGAGAACTGGATCGGCCGCAGCCGGGGCCTGAAATTCCGCTTCGCGCTTCAAGGCCGCGAGGACGGCCTCGACGTGTTCACGACGCGGCCCGACACGCTGTTCGGCGCGAGCTTCGCCGCCATCGCCGCCGACCATCCGCTGGCGGCAGAGCTTGCGGCGAAGGATGCGGGGCTTGCCGCGTTCATCGCGGATTGCCGCAAGACCGGCACCTCCGCCGAGGCGATCGAGACCGCCGAGAAGAAGGGCTACGACACCGGGCTGCGCGTGGTGCACCCGCTCGATCCCGAATGGACGATGCCGGTTTTCGTCGCGAACTTCGTGCTGATGGAATACGGCACCGGCGCCATCTTCGGCTGCCCGGCGCACGACCAGCGCGATCTTGATTTCGCGCGCAAGTATCAGCTGCCGGTGACGCGTGTGGTGGGTGATGCCGCCGAACCGATCGGGGACGAGGCGTACACCGGGCCGGGGCGTCTGGTGAATTCGGGCTTCCTGACCGGGATGGAAGTTGACGAAGCTATCGCAGAGGTGATCGCGCGCGCGGAGGCGGAAACTTGGGGCGAGGGGACGACGCAGTTCCGGCTTCGGGACTGGGGCGTTTCGCGCCAGCGCTATTGGGGCACGCCGATCCCGGTGATCCACTGCGGGGACTGCGGCGTCGTGCCGGTGCCCGAAGACCAGCTGCCGATACGCCTGCCTGCCGATGTGACCTTCGAGACGCCGGGCAACCCGCTGGAGCACCACCCGACGTGGAAGAACGCCGATTGCCCCGCGTGCGGCAAGCCGGCGCGGCGCGAAACCGATACGCTCGATACGTTCGCCGATTCGAGCTGGTATTTCATCCGCTTCGCCAGCCAGCCGAAGGACAGGCCGTTCGATCGCGCCGAGGCCGAAAGCTGGATGCCGGTCGACCAGTATATCGGCGGCGTCGAGCACGCGATCCTGCACCTGCTCTACGCGCGGTTCTGGACGCGGGCGCTGAAGGCGTGCGGGCTGATCGACCTCGACGAGCCGTTCCGGCAACTGTTCACGCAGGGCATGGTGACGCACGAGACGTACCGCGCCGCCGACGGCCGCTGGCTGCTGCCGAGCGAAGTGGAGCGACGGGACGACGGTGTCTTCGAGATCGGCGGCGGCGCGGCGACGGTCGGCCGCGTCGAGAAGATGTCGAAATCGAAGAAGAACACGGTCGATCCCTCGCCGATCCTCGACCAGTACGGCGCCGACGCGGTGCGCTGGTTCGTGCTTTCCGACTCCCCGGCCGAGCGCGACCTGCAATGGACCGAAGCGGGCATCGAGGGCGCATGGCGCTTCGTGCAGCGCGTGTGGCGCCTGGTGAACGAAACCAAGGACGATGCGGGCGGCGAGGACGAGGCGCTGACGCGCGCCGCGCACGTCGCGATCGACGGCATCACCGCCGACATCGAGGCGCTGCGGTTCAACAAGGCCGTGGCGAAAAGCTATGAACTGGCCGCCGCGATCGAGAAGGCCGCGCCGTCTTCGGCACGCCGCCACGCCGTGAAGATGCTCGTGCAGCTCGTTTCCCCCGCCATGCCGCACCTCGCCGAAGAGGCGTGGGAAATGCTGGGCGAGGCAGGGCTTGCCGTGGACGCGGTCTGGCCCGAGGCGGACCCCGGCCTGCTGACGCAGGACACGGTGACGATCGCCATTCAGGTGAACGGCAAGCTGCGCGACGAGGTGGAAGCCCCGAAGGGCGCGACGCGCGAGGACATGGAAGCGCTGGTTCTGACCCGCGAAAAGGTGCAGCGTGCGCTGGATGGAAAATCCCCGCGCAAGGTGATCGTCGTGCCCGACCGGCTGGTGAACCTCGTCGCATGAAACGCGCCGCCGTCCTGCTGCTGCTGCTGATGGCGGGCTGCGGGCTGCAACCGGTCTATTCGGGCGGCAGCCAGGGGCCAAGCGTTGCGATCCTCTCTGCGATCGACGTGCCCGTGATCCCCGAAAAGTCCGGCTTTCTGGTGCGGCAGGCCCTGCTCGACCGCCTGCCCGCCGCCAGCGGCGACCGTCGCTACACGCTGATCGTGAAGCTGGACGACAGCATCAGCGGCTTCGGTGTGCGCGGCGACGATTCGATTTCGCGCGAGCGGCGCCAGCTGCGCGCGCGCTGGCAGCTCGTGCAGGAGACGAGCGGCGCAGTGCTGATCGACACGGTCGCGCGTTCGGACGCGGGCATCGACATCGTGAGTTCCGAATATGCCGTGATCGCGGCGGAAAACGCCGCGCTCGAACGGCTTTCCGAAGAGATCGCACAGCAGATCATCGCGCGCGTCGCGCTGTTCGCGCGCAGCGAAGCGGCGCGGTGAAGGCGGCGTGAAGGCCGCCGAGCGCAAGGCGATCGACGCGGCGCTGGCGCGCTTCGACCCCGCCACGAGACTGGTTCTGCTCTACGGCCCCGATGAAGCGCAGGCGCGCGAGATCGCCGACCGCTTCACCGCGCTGCTGGCACCGGCCGACGACCCGATGGGCCGCATCGATTTCGACCCCGGCGCGCTTGCCGGTGATCCTGCGAAACTGGCGGACGAGGCCGCCGCCGTGTCGATGTTCGGCGACCGGCGGCTGATCCGCGTGGACGGCGCAGGCGACAATTGCGCGGCTGCCGTGGGCGCCCTGCTCGGCGCGCCCGCAGCGGGCAACCCTGTTATCATGGTCGGCACCGCGTCGCTGAAGCCGTCGTCCGCGCTCATCAAGGCCGCAACGGGATCGCCGCTGGCGCTTGTCGCGCAGTGCTTTGTGCTGAGCGGGCGCGAAGCGGTGGACATGGTGATCGAGGCCTGCGCGCGGCACGGCCTGAAACCCTCGCGCCAGGCAGCCGAGGCGCTTGCCGCCGGGTTCGGGGCCGAGCGCGGCGTGCTCGCCCGCGAGCTTGAAAAATTCGCGCTGTATCTCGGCGCTACGCCGGACAATGCGCGCGCGCTGGAAATGGAGGCGCTTGCCGAACTCGGCGCCGCGATGGCCGAATCGGATTTCGATGCGCTGGTGAATGCCGTCGCCGGCGGCGATTCGGCGGAAGCCCAGACGCAGGCCGCGAAACTCGGCAGAAACGGCATCATCGGGATTCCGCAACTGCGCGCGGTCGCGCGGCGGCTGATGACGCTGAGCGAACTGAGACGCACGATCGACACCGGCCGAAGCGCGCGCGAAGCGGTGGAAGCCGCGCGGCCGCCGATCTTCTGGAAAGAGCGGGACCGGATCTCCCGCCAGGCGTCCACATGGACCATGCCGGCGCTGCGCAGCGGGCTTTCGCGTCTTCTCGAAGCGGAGCGCCGGATCAAGTTGCCCGGCGCCGCGAGCCCCGAACTGCTGACATCGCGCGCGCTGCTGGCGGTGGCGCATCTGGCGCGTCGAAGCCGCTGATCCGCTCAGCGGGCGTCACATGAATATTCTGATATAACAGCAGGTTACTGCGCGAATTACGTTCGAAAATCTTATGGCTTAGTGTCGGCCCGCCACGAACGTCGCGAGCCGCAACAGGCCTCGATCGACGACCGACTGGTCGAGCGGGCGATCCAGTTCCCGCAGCAGATCCTCGAGATCCCGGCTGTTCGTGTCACAGGCCGAGGGCCGCTCGTGTGTTGTTCTCTCGCCGCCGCTACCCACGCTCTTTTCAAACATCATGTTTTCCATTTCGACGCGCGTGACCCCTATCAGGCGGCCACGTTGCGCCGTTTTCCTTAATGTTCCCTCACCCCGTTGAACGCATGAAGGGCGGATTCGGGTCCACTCTCGCAGTTTTCGGGCGCGACTATACTTTGAACCTGCATCAAGCACGGTCCCCGCGTCAACGCCTGCCGATACTGAAAAGCCGCCCGGTCCAGTGGGGTGCACGGACCGGGCGGCGATGGAGGCCGGGCGCACGGGGGATTTGGCGCCGCAACCCTTTCAGGCAACCTTGGAACACTTGGCATGCCGCGGGGGCGGCATCGTGTCCTTCTTCAGCAGACCTTCCGGCGGAAACGGAGAGGAACCGGGGGGACGAACCGTCAGCTGATCGGCCTGCTGACACCGGTTTAGACGCTCAAGTCTAAACAATCGGTAAACAGCGCACGCATAAGTTGTAAAATCGGCGAAAGTCGCGCCGCACGACTTTCAGCGACGCAGCGCGGACCGCAGCCGGGCGAAAGCATCGAGGTGACGTTGCCGATCCGCCTGCGCCGACAACCGCAGCGTCGTTCCCGATTCGCTGCCTGCTAGGGCATCGGCGATTTCTTCGAACGGCACCGCCGCGCCTTCCAGCCGACTGAGCTGAAGCTCTGCCGCCGCCCAGGCACTTTCGCCCGAATCGGCACGCGCGGCTGACGATACCGCCGATTCGGCGGTCTTCAGTTGATCGGTCCAAGCGCTGCGCGCCGCCGCCAGGCGCGCTTCGAGTGCGGAGAGATCGGGCGCGGGGGCCGCAGTCTCGCTCTGTGCCGGTGCGATCGCGCCCGCCGGCGGCGCCGCGACACAGGGCCGCGCCGCAGGAGGCGCCGATTCGACCGCAGCGCCGCACGGCGTATTCGGCGATCCGGGCACGCGTGCCAGCGACGGCCATTCGCCGCCACGGTTCGAACAAGCACCGAGCGCCATCGAAACGGCCAGAAAAGCGGGGAAGGACAGGTAGCGCATCGCGGCGGGACGATAGAGACGCCGCCCCCCGGCCGCAAGCGCAGGCGCCATGTTCGCATCGCTGAAAACACGGGCTTGAACACGATGCGCGAGGCGACTATGAAGCGCCCTCCCGTGCGCGCCCGTAGCTCAGCTGGATAGAGCATCAGACTACGAATCTGAGGGTCGGACGTTCGAATCGTTCCGGGCGCGCCATTTCTTCTTTTTTTGTTGTCCCTCAAGCGCCGGGCGGCTGCATCCGCAGCCTTGGCTTTCCTCGCATAAGCTCGGGCGGCCGGTCGGCCTTGCGAACGAGTTCGGTTTTTGGCCCTCAGACGCCGGGCGGCGACATCCGTCGCCTTGGCTTCCTCGCATAAGCTCGGGCGGCCGGTCGGCCTTGCGAACCCTGACGGGTTCGGGGGCAGGGTGTGGTATTTCGGGGCTTCATCTGGCGGGGCAGCTTTCGGGCTATCGTGGCGGCGCGGGCCCCGATAAAGCAGCGGCATGGGCGATTACCGCATCATCGATGTTCAGCTCGACGACCGCACGATCCTTTGGCGAAGCGCCGATATCGAACAGGAACGGCGTGTCGCCGTCTTCGATCTTCTCGAAGGCAACAGCTTTCGGCTCGTCACGACGCGCGGCGCGCCGCATGAGGGGCCGTACCGGATCCGCCTTCGCGTCGAGGACGGCAGGCTCGCCATCGATATCGCCGGCAGCGACGATGCGCATATCGAAACCATCGTGCTTGCGCTGTCGCCCTTCCGCCGCGTGATCCGCGAATATTTCGCGGTCTGCGAAAGCTATTATCAGGCGATCCGGCAGGCGACCGCGAGCCAGATCGAAACCGTGGACATGGCGCGCCGGGGCATTCACAACGCCGCCGCCGAGACACTCATCGAGCGCCTGAACGGCAAGATCGAAGTGGATTTCGACACGGCACGGCGGCTATTCACATTGATCTGCGTGCTGCACATCCGCGGCTGACGCATTCTGGAAAGGGCCGGGTTGCATGGCGGTGATGTCCGACAAATGGATTCGCGGACAGGCGCTCGAGAACGGCATGATCGAGCCGTTCGTCGACAGCCAGCGCCGCGAAGGCACGATCAGTTACGGCCTTTCTTCCTATGGCTATGACGCGCGCGTCGCCGACGATTTCAAGATCTTCACCAACGTCAATTCGGCCGTGGTCGACCCCAAGAATTTCGATTCGAACAGCTTCGTCGATCGCAAGACCGACGTGTGCATCATCCCCCCCAATTCGTTCGCGCTCGCCCGCACGGTGGAATACTTCCGCGTGCCGCGCGACGTGCTCGTCATCTGCCTCGGCAAATCGACCTACGCACGCTGCGGCATCATCGTGAACGTGACGCCGCTCGAACCAGGCTGGGAAGGCCATGTGACGCTGGAATTTTCCAACACGACGCCGCTGCCCGCACGCATCTACGCCAACGAAGGCGCCTGCCAGTTCCTGTTCCTGCAGGGCAACGAACCCTGCGAGACAAGCTATGCCGACCGCGCCGGCAAATACATGGGCCAGCGCGGCGTGACCTTGCCCCGGCTTTGATTCACGGTAAGGCATAGGCATGGACAAGATCATCATTCGCGGCGGAAGGCCGCTTTCCGGACGCATTGCCATCTCGGGCGCCAAGAACGCCGCGCTCACGCTGATGCCTGCGGCGATCCTCACCGAGGAACCGCTGACGCTGCGCAATCTGCCGCGCCTCGCCGACGTCGACACCTTCGGGCACCTGCTGAACCAGCACGGCGTCTCGACGATGATCGAAGGCCATCGGCGCGGCGAATTCGGGCGGGTGATGACGATCAAGGCGGCGCGGCTCACCTCGACGCTCGCGCCCTACGACATCGTGCGCAAGATGCGCGCGTCGGTGCTCGTGCTCGGGCCGCTGCTCGCGCGCGCGGGCGAGGCGACCGTATCGCTGCCCGGCGGCTGCGCGATCGGCAACCGGCCGGTCGACCTGCACCTGAAGGCGATGGAAGCGCTCGGCGCAGAGATCGAAGTGACGTCAGGTTATGTCAAAGCCACGACCGCCAACGGCCTTGTCGGCGGGCGCATCACATTCCCGATCGTCTCCGTCGGCGCCACGGAAAACGCACTGATGGCCGCCGTGCTCGCGAAGGGCGAAAGCGTGATCGAGAACGCGGCGCGCGAACCCGAAATCGTCGATCTCGCCAATTGCCTGAACGCGATGGGCGCCAAGATCGAGGGCCACGGCACCTCCACGATCCGCGTGCAGGGCCGCACCAGCCTGCACGGCGCGACGTACGCCGTGATGCCCGACAGGATCGAGGCGGGCAGCTATGCCTGCGCGGTCGGCACGGCGGGCGGCGAGGTGGAACTGGTCGGCGCCGACCTCGCGACGCTGGGCGTCGTTGCGGACCGACTGCGCGATGCGGGGCTGGAGGTGGAAGCGACCGACGACGGCGTGCGCGTGAAACACACCGGCCGCATCCGCGCGATCGACATCGAAACACAGCCGTTTCCCGGCTTCCCCACCGACATGCAGGCGCAGTTCATGGCGATGCTGGCGCTCGCCGACGGGACCAGCCACCTGACCGAGACGATCTTCGAAAACCGCTACATGCACGTGCCCGAACTGGCCCGGATGGGCGCCGACATCCGGGTATCGGGCCGCACCGCCGAGGTGCACGGGGTTGACCGCCTGACCGGCGCGCAGGTGATGGCGACCGACCTTCGCGCGTCGATGAGCCTCGTGCTCGCGGGGCTTGCGGCGGAGGGCGAAACGGTTGTGAACCGCATCTACCACCTCGATCGCGGCTACGAGCATCTCGAGGAAAAACTCTCGGGCGCGGGCGCCGATATCGAGCGGGTTTCCAGTGACTGAGCGGCTGCGGCTGCTGGCTGCGGACGAGGCCGACCTCGAGACGATTTCCGCACTGATGCAGGACGCCGCCGTGAAGAGCAGCGACGTCGCCTATGACGCGAAGGCGCGGCGGCTGGTGATCCTCGCCAATCGGTATCGCTGGGAAACGCGGCACCCCTCGCGCGCGCGCAGTGCACTGCGTATCGATTCGCTGACTGCGCTGAAACGGCGCGGCTGGCCGCCCGCCGACACGGTTCTCGATCTGCTCGCAGTGCGATGGGCAGGCGGCGGGATCGAGATCGATTTCGCGGGCGGCGCGGCGCTTCGGGCCGACGCTGAGTGCATCGACGTGGAGCTGCACGATCTGAGCGGACCGTGGGGCACGAAACGGACACCCCGACACACACCCTAGGTGTTTAGTCCCTCGTTTTGATGGTGCGGTTCTCTGATAAACCGTTTTGGCTGCTCGGACCATATTTTGCAGACATATTCATATGGGGT
>NZ_JACHNZ010000050.1 GCF_014199685.1 Sphingosinicella soli
CTCAGTCGTTGTGGCGCTCCCATGGAGTATCTGTCCCATAGCGCATCCTTCCATTGCTGGCTGAATAATGCACCATCAAAGCCTGGGATCAAACAGCTAGTCCCGTCAAACCCCTGCGAGCGACCGGGCCGCCTTTACCGCTCCAGCCGGTCGGAGAATATCTGGACTGAGGTGGACGAAGCTGCCTTCTATGCGAAGGCTCCGGACCATTTGCATCTGGCGCTCACCTTGGCGCTTTGGACCGGGCAGCGGCAAGGCGACCTCCTCCGGCTCACATGGTCCGCCTATGACGGAACGCATATCCGCTTGAAGCAACGCAAGACTGGCGCGCGGGTCATCATCCCCGCTGGCGCGCCTCTCCGGGCCGCTCTGGACGCGGCAAAGGCGAAGCGGTCGAACCGGGACCCCAAGGACACGAAGCCGCTTCCGTTGACGATCCTAGCGACTGAGGGCGGGACGACGTGGACGGAGTCTGGCTTCCGGGCATCATGGCGCAAGGCTTGCGCGAAGGCGGGCGTCGTGGGCGTCACGTTCCACGATCTTCGCGGGACAGCCGTGACCCGGCTGGCGCTGGCGGAGTGCAGCGAAGCGGAGATTGCGACGATCACGGGACACGCCCTCAAGGATGTCGGCGCGATACTCGACGCGCACTATCTGAAACGCGATTCCGGGCTGGCGGCAAGCGCTATTCGGAAGCTCGAAAACAGAGGGAAAGCTCCCAACTGACCGCCCAACTGAGGGTGGCGCGTCTGACTGAAAATCGGAAAAAGCCAATGAAAAGAATGGTGGATGCACTAGGGCTCGAACCTAGGACCCGCTGATTAAGAGTCAGCTGCTCTACCAACTGAGCTATGCATCCACACCGGGCAAGAGATAGGCGCCGGAGCGCCGCTTTCAACCGCGAGGCGGGGGCTATAGCGCGGGGTATGCGGGGTTGCAAGGCCGGAATTGATCCCGAAGCCTTAGATTGACGACGGACCTTCGCCTATCATGCTTTCCTCGCGCTGGCGGTTGATCGAAAGCAGGATGCCGATGAGCAGCATCGCGGTCATCATCGCCGATCCGCCGTAGGACATCAGCGGCAGTGGAATGCCGACGACGGGTGCGAAGCCCATGACCATCGCCAGATTGATGAACACGTAGAAGAACAGTGTGCAGGTGAGGCCCGCGGCCGTCAGCCGTGCAAACTGGTTGCGCGCGTGCAGGGCCACGGAAAACCCCCAGCCGAGGATGACCACATAGCAGCCGAGTACGAACATCATGCCGAGCAGTCCCCATTCCTCCGCCATCGTCGCGAAGATGAAATCGGTGTGCAGTTCCGGCAGATATTGAAGGTGGCTTTGCGTGCCCGACAGAAAGCCCTTGCCGGAGAAACCGCCCGATCCGATCGCGATCTTCGACTGGGTGATGTGATAACCGGCGCCGAGAGGGTCTGCCTCGGGATCGAGGAAGATGAGGACGCGCCTGCGCTGATAATCGTGCAGCAAGCCGATCGCGATGGGGATCGACGCGACCAGCGCCGCGCCGCCGCCCACGAACAGCGACATCCGCGCGCCTGCCAGAAACACGATCACGACGCCCCCGAATGCGATGGAAAGCGCGGTGCCGAGATCGGGCTGCAGCATGACGAGCCCAAAGGGCAGGCCGATCAGGATCGCAGGTGCGATGAGACTGCCCCAGCGCTGCGTTTCAACGCGCGGCAGATAATGAAAGAAGCGCGCAAGCGCGAGCACGATGGCGATCTTCATCAGTTCCGAAGGCTGCAGCCGGATGAAACCGAGATCGAGCCAGCGCTGGCTGCCGCCGCCGACCTTGCCGAGAATCTCGACACCCAGAAGCATGGTGACGGCAACGCCGTAGGCGGGATAAGCGGCGCGCAGCCACCAGGATAGCGGCACCTGGCTCATGGCGAGCGCCATCGCGAAAAAGACCGTGAAACGGATGCCCTGATTGAACGCCCAGGGGCGGATATGCCCGCCTGCGGCGGAATAAAGCACGGCAAGCCCGAAGCCCGCGAGCGCGAGCAGCGTGAGCAGAATTCGCCAGGGCAGCGCCTGCAGCCGCTCGGGGATCGCGCTGTTAAGCATCGGGGATCGGTTCGGAGGGTTGGGGTGTGGCCGCCGATTGCGCGGCTGCGGCGGCTACGGCCGCACGCTGCGCGGCCTGCCGACCCCAGCCTTCTTCCAGCTTCTCCAGCGCGGCGGTCGCTATCTCGGGCGCGAAAAGGAAGGTCATGACGTCCTTCGCGATCGGAGCCGCAGCAATGCTTCCGCCGCCGCCGTGCTCGACAACGACGCTGACCGCGTATCGCGGTTCCTCCACCGGCGCAAAGGCAATGAAATGGCCGTGATCGCGGTATTTCCAGGCGATGGAGTTGAAGTTCGCGCCGCGCGTCGCGCTCGTCAGCGCGCGCACCTGCGCTGTGCCGGTCTTGCCCGCCATCTGGATGGGGATCGGCAGGCGCGAGCGTCCGGCGGTGCCTTGCGGCCCGTTCACGGTCAGGCCCATGGCATAGCGGATGCGCGCGAGATGCTCCGGGTCGACATCCAGCGTGCCGGGCGTGCTGCCGCCCGAAACCAGCCGGGGCACGATGCTGCGGCCGGAGGCGAGGCGCGCGGTCATCACCGCGAGCTGAAGCGGCGAGGTGAGCATGTAGCCCTGGCCGATCGCAGTGTTGAGCGTCTCGCCGGTCAGCCACTCCTTGTCGTAGCGTCGGCGTTTCCATTCGGGCGTGGGGACGAGGCCGTCGCGCTGCGTCGGCAGTGACAGGCTCTCGTATTCCTGTCCCAGCCCGAGGCGCTTTGCCATGTTGGCGATGCGCTCTATGCCGACCTCGCGGCCGCGCGTGTAGTAATAGACATTGCAGCTCTGAAAGAGACTCTTGTCGAGGTTCACGGTGCCGTGCCCGCCGCGCCGCCAGCAGCCGAAGCGGTGGCTGCCGAGATAATAGGCGCCGGGGCAATGGACCGTCGCTTCGGGATCGATGCCGTATTCGAGCGCGGCGAGCGCCGTTACCGGCTTGAATGTCGAGCCCGGCGGATAAAGGCCCTGCACGGTCTTGTTGATGAGCGGATTATGATCGTCCGACATCAGCGCGTTCCATTCCTTGTGGCTGATGCCGTCGGAAAAGGCGTTGGGATCGAACGCGGGCATGGAGACGAGCGTGAGGACATCGCCCGTCCACACGTCCATGACGACGACGCTGCCGGATTCGGGGCCGAGCCGGCGCGCCGAGAATGACTGCAGATTGCGGTCGATGGTCAGTTTCACCGTCTGGCCTGGCGTATCGTTGACCGTGGAAAGCTCGCGAATCACCCGGCCGCGTGCGTTCACCTCCACGCGGCGTGCGCCCGCCTTGCCGCGCAGGGGAACGTCGAGCACCTTCTCGATGCCGTCCTTGCCGAGCTTGAAGGCCGGGTGCAGGTAGAGCGGGTCGCGATCTGCCGCCAGATACTGCTCGCGCGTCGGCGCGCCGACATAGCCGAGCAGGTGCCCGACCGCCTCGCCGTCGGGATAATAACGCGTGAAGCCGCGCACGGGCTGCACGCCGTCGTAATCGGGCAGGCGCACGTTGATCGCGGCGAAATCGTTCCAGCTGATCCCCGTTGCGACCTGAATGGGCAGATATTTCGGCTGAGTCGCCGCCGCCTCACGGATGCGCGCGACCTCGTCGGGCGGCAGGCGCAGCAAGCGCGTAAGGTCGGCGAGTATGGTTTCGAGGTCTGCGATCTGCTCCGGGATCAGTTCAAGCCGGTAATCGGGCTGGTTGACGGCGAGAGGCTTGCCGTTCCTGTCGACGATCCAGCCGCGCCGCGGCGGGATCAGCCGCACCGAAACGCGGTTGTCTTCGGCAAGGAGTTTGTATTTCTCCTGCTCGAAGATCGACAGATAAGCCATGCGACCGCCGAGCAGCAGCCCGAGGCTGCCGGTCGCCGCACCGACAAACAGCGTGCGGCGCGTGAACATCTGCTCGCGCGCGGCTTCGGAGTGCAGCGTCATGGCGCCCACCTACGCTGCGCCCGCGCGAAGATGTGCGCGGCAAGAGGATAAACGGCGATCGTGGCCGCAGTCTGCGTCGCAAGCGGCAGGAAGGGGATGGGGTCCGCAACGATGGCGCAAAGTCTCCACAGAGCCAGATGGTACACGAACAGCATGGGGATGCCGAACAGCCAATCGCCGATCCAGTTCGGACGGCGGATATACGCGTCGGCATACCGCACGAGTATCATGAACAGCGGCAGCAGCAGTCCGTTGGTGCCGACGGGCGTTCCAAGAAGGATATCGCCGACAAGGCCCATCGGCAGCCCAGTCCATTCGGGCATCTGCTGAGGGCGGTAGAGGGTCCATAACAGCACGAGCAGCAGCCCGAAATTCGGCATCACCGGCAGCGGCGCGAACATCGGCAGGGTCATCACCGCAAAAGCGATGATGACGACGATCATGGGAATCGCCAGCTTCCAGTGATCGAATACCCAGCGCGCACGTTCGCGCGCGGTCATCTGGTGCCAGGGCGTCGTGATCACTGTGCCGCCCGCGTCTGATTGACGGCTTCGGGATGCGCTTCGCGCTCTTGAGGCTGCTCTTCCGGAAGCAGAATGGGCGGCATGTAGGGGCGTTCCACGATCACGTATTCGAGCCCGTCAGGCGTTGCCGTAGGTCGCGCTTCGGGCATGTCGCCTGAAATGCGCGCGACGGTCGCGACGGGAAGGCCGGGAGGGAAAAGACCGCCGTCACCCGACGTGACGAGACGGTCGCCAACGCGGACGACCGCATTCGACGGGCCGGAGAGATCGATATCGAGAAGCGGCAGGTTCTTGCCGATGAGAAGCGCGGGAAGGCCGGTACGCACGACGCGCACGGGTACACGGCTCGACACATCGGTTATCAGCATCACCCGCGTCGCGCGGTTGCCGACATCGACCGTGCGTCCGATCAGACCCGACGCCGCGAAGACCGGCTGGCCGGGTTCGATGCCATCGCGCGCGCCGCCGCTGATCAGCGCATAGCGGACGTAGGCGCCGGTGCTCGAACCGGAAATCGCAAACACACCGATGCGCTCCCGCTCCGGTTCGGAAACCTTGAGCAGTTTCTTGAGTTCGCGGTTTTCATGCAGTGCCTGCAGGTGCCGCTCGCGCTCGATCTCGTACATCCGGTCGCGGCCTTCGAGCAGGCGCACCTTCTCGACGGCATTGAAATAATCTGCGACGGAGCCTGCTGCGGCCTGAACCTCCGCCAGCGGCACGAGAACGGCCGCCCAGAGCGGTGCGACGAGATCGGCAGCGCTGCTGCGGAGCGCGGAATAACGGTCCGGGCTGGCGCGGCTCAGCACCAGCAGCATCGCGGCTATGGCAACGGCGGCAATCGTCGCCGCGCGTCCCAGAAGCGCGATGTTGCGTTGACGGCGCGAACTCCGCCCGCTCGATCTGCGGGGTGGCCACGCCATCCGCAGTGACTCCTAGAGTGCGGTGGTGAGGACGCCGCGAAAGATCGGCTCTTCGAGCGCGCGGCCCGTGCCGAGCGCAACGCATGTCAGCGGATCGTCGGCGACGGTGACGGGAAGGCCGGTCGCATCGCGCAGCACCTCGTCGATCTGACCGAGCAGCGCGCCGCCGCCCGTCAGCACGATGCCCTGGTCGACGATGTCGGCGGCAAGCTCCGGCGCTGTGTTTTCCAGCGCCTGCCGCACGCCTTCGACGATCGCCGAAACCGGCTCAGACAGCGCCTCGGCGATCTGCGCCTGGTTGATGGTGATTTCCTTGGGCACGCCGTTCATCAGGTCGCGGCCCTTGATTTCAAGCGTCACGCCGACGCCGTCGAGCGGCGGTTTTGCGGTGCCGATTTCCTTCTTGATGCGCTCTGCGGTGGCTTCGCCGATCAGAAGGTTGTGGTTGCGGCGCACGTAGCTGACGATCGCATCGTCCATCTTGTCGCCGCCGACGCGCACGGAGGTTGTGTAGGCAAGGCCGCGAAGCGACAGCACGGCAACCTCGGTGGTGCCGCCGCCGATATCGACGACCATCGATCCGATCGGCTCCGTCACAGGCATTCCGGCGCCGATCGCGGCGGCCATCGGCTCCTCGATCAGATACACCTGGCTCGCGCCCGCGTTGTTCGCAGCGTCGCGGATGGCGCGGCGCTCGACGCTGGTGGAACCCGACGGCACGCAGATCACGATTTCGGGGTAATTGCCGAACTTGCGCGTATGCACCTTCTTGATGAAATGGTTGATCATCTGCTCGGCGACATAGATGTCGGCGATCACGCCGTCGCGCAGCGGACGGATGGCTTCCACGTTGCCCGGCGTCTTGCCCATCATCATCTTGGCGTCGTTGCCGACCGCCTTCACGACCTTGCGGCCGTTGATCGTTTCGATGGCGACCACCGACGGCTCGTTGAGCACGATTCCGCGCCCGCGCACGTAGACGAGCGTGTTGGCCGTACCGAGATCGATGGCCATGTCCTGGGCAAGAAAACCGAAAAGGCGGCTGAGCATGGAGTTCTTCTCTTTTATGCGTGTGGACGCGTGTTGGCCTGCATATGCAGCGTTGTCGCAGGGAAGTGCAAGGGGCGCATTGGCGTCGATTCCGTGGTTAACGCGGCTTTCACCACGCAATACGCGATGAACCGCTAACAAAGCCTTGCGATCGTTGCTAGGAAGACGCGGTCATGTCGATCCGCCGCTTGCCCGAAGACCTCGTGAACCGCATCGCCGCGGGCGAAGTCGTCGAGCGACCCGCGAGCGCGGTGAAGGAACTCGTCGAGAATGCGCTCGATGCGGGCGCGACGCGAATCACGGTCGAACTGGAAGGCGGCGGCCTCGACCTCATCGCGATCACCGACGACGGCTGTGGCATGGATGCCGACGACCTCCGCCTGTCGCTCGAACGTCACGCCACCTCGAAGCTGCCGACGGGCGATCTCGGAGCCATCGCCACGATGGGATTTCGCGGCGAGGCGCTGCCGTCCGTCGCCAGCGTCAGCCGTTTCCGCGTCGCCAGCCGCACTGCGGGCGGGGAAGGGTGGGAGATCGAGATCGACCACGGCGCGATCCAGCGCGACGGCCCCGTCTCGCTGCCGCCCGGCACTCGGGTTTCGGTCGCAGACCTGTTCGGCAAGGTGCCCGCACGGCGCAAGTTCATGAAAAGCCCGCGCGCCGAGCTTGCCGCCTGCCTCGATACCGTGCGCCGCCTCGCCATGGCGCGCGCCGACGTCGGGTTCAGCGTTGCCCACGAAGGTCGCCGCCTGCTCGATGCGCAGCCTTCGGTGGACCTCCTCGAAAGCGCCCGCATCGCCCGCCTTGCCGCGATCCTGGGGCAGGATTTCACCGATAACGCCGTGCCGATCGATCTGGTGCGCGATGGACTGCGCCTCGGCGGGCTCGCGGCCGTGCCGACCTACAGCCGCGGTGCGGCGGACCACCAGTATCTGTTCGTCGGCGGGCGCCCGGTGAAGGACCGTCTGCTGCTCGGCGCAGTGCGCGGCGCCTACCGCGATCTGCTGGCGCGGGACCGGCATCCGGTGCTCGCGCTGTTCCTCGACGTGCCCGGCGACTTCGTCGACGTGAACGTGCATCCGGCGAAGACCGAGGTGCGCTTCCGCGATCCGGCGCTGGTGCGCGGGCTTATCGTCTCGGGATTGCGTCATGCGCTCGACAGCGGCAGCGGCCACGCCGCGACGACGATTTCGGATGCTGCGCTGGCGGCATTTCACGCCGAGCCGCTCGCACCCGTGCCTCAGCAGCGCACCGCATCGATGTTCGGCGAGCACAGCTTCCGGTTCAATGCGCCGCCGCAGGCGCGTGCAGAGGCGCCGTCGCCGGTCTACGCCGAAAGCCGCGACGCTGACCTCACGGCGTTCCCGCTCGGCGCCGCGCGCGGGCAGGTGCACGGCAGCTGGATCGTTGCGGAGACCGCCGACGCGCTCGTCATCGTCGATCAGCATGCTGCGCACGAGCGCTTGACGCTCGAAAAGATGAAGCGCGCGATGGAAGGCGGCGGCGTCCGATCGCAGGCGCTGTTGCTGCCGGAGGTCGTCGAGCTGGACGAAGCGGAATGCGACGGGCTCGAAGCGCACGCCGCCGAGCTTGCCGAAATGGGCTTGGAGATCGAGCGTTTCGGCGCGGGCGCCATCCTCGTCCGCGCGATGCCCGCGATCCTCGGCAACGCCGACGCGAAGGCGCTGGTGCGCGATCTTGCCGACGACATCACCAGCCTCGGCGCGGCGCACAGCCTGAAGGAACGGCTCGACGAGGTGTTCGCCACCATGGCCTGCCACGGATCGGTGCGGGCAGGGCGCGCGCTCGGCGTCACGGAAATGAACGCGTTGCTGCGCGAAATGGAAGCGACGCCGCATTCGGGCCAGTGCAACCACGGGCGCCCGACCTATGTGAAGCTCGCGCGCGGCGATATCGAGAAGCTGTTCGGGAGGCGGTAGAAGGGACGCCGGTCGATGCCGACAAGCGCCCCTTCGCCAACAGGAGTCTCAGTATTTGGCGCGCAGCGTCAGCAGCACGCTCCGGGGCTCGCCGTAGTTGTTGTATGTGTTGAGCGAGCCCACCCGCACATAATAGACCTTGTCGAACAGGTTGTTGACGGTGGCGAAGGCCCGCAGATGCTCGTTGAAGCGATAGCCGAGCTGGGCATTGGCGACCGCAAACGATCCCTGTTCCCGGATTCCCGCGACACCAGCGCCGACGACCTTGCTTTGTGCATTGACCCCCACCGACGCAAACGCTCCGCCGAGCGCCGCCGGTTCATAGCGTGCATAGCCCTTGAATTGATGACGCGGCGTGAAGATGTCGAAGACCGTGCCGGTCTGCGTCGCCGTCCCCACCTCATATTCGGTTTTGACATTCGTGTAGCCGAGGTTGACGTCGAGCCCTTCAAGCGGGCTGCCCGTGATCTCGAATTCGAAGCCTTCGATGCTGACCTCTCCGGCTGGTACGAAAAAGCCCGGTGCCGAGGCGTCGGCGAGCGCGCGGTTCTTGTCCTTGCTGCGGAACACGGCGGCGGCGGTGTTGAGCTTGCCGTCAAGGAAACGGCCCTTCAGCCCGACCTCGTATTGCTGCCCGACGCGTGGATCGATCGTCGTTCCGTCCTGCCGCAGCGCGGTCTGCGGGTTGAAGATGTCCGAATAGCTTCCGTAAAGCGTGACATTATCGGTGAGGTAAAGCACCGCGCCCACGCTTGGCGTGAACTTGCCGCGTTCGCGCGACGTTACACGGAAATCGGTGACGGCCGAGGGCAGGATATTGCGGGATTTGTTGGTAAAATCGCTGATGCGCCCGCCCAGAACCACGGTCAGCGGATCGAGGATACGTAGCCGCGCCTGCGCGTGGAAGCCGCTCTGCCGAAGGTCGGTCTCGCTGCCCTGCGTGAATGCCGCAGAGGGCTGCGGAATCGAATCCGCATCGAAGATCGAGTATCGGCCCACCACCGTCTGAGACCGAGACAGAAACGATGTCGTGCGCCTGTCGTAGCTGTAGCCGATCGCCAGTTCATGCTCGCGCCCGAACAGTGCGAACGGTCCGGTCGCATAAGCGTCCAGCGCCTGCTTGCGGTTCTGGCCGTCACTGCGACGGTTCACATAGTTTGCCGTCAATGTATCGGGATCGACCCCGGTGCCCGGCTGGATGAATGCGTCCATCCACGCACGGGGAATGTCGCGTTCGAGCGCGCGTACCTTGAGCGCCCACCGCCCGAACCGCTGTTCGACCTCGGCGGCATATTCTACCGTCGTGTCGGTGAAGAGGTTCCAGTCCGGCAGGTGCTGGAAGCTGCGCGGAAAGCCGAGGAACTGCTGGTTGGTGAACGCGGGCTGGCCGTTTTGCGGCGTATTGGCTTCGTTGTCCTGATAGCTGATCGATGCGCCGATCGTGGTGGTGGGCGTAAGGTCATAGTCGATTGCGCCGTAGGCGACGAATTTCCGCGTGTGCGATTTTTTCTGGAAGAAATCGCGGTCGAGAAGGCTGCCGACCGCGCGGACCCGCAGTTTTCCGGCAGCATCAACCGGCCCGCCGATATCGAATTCTCCGCGATAGTTGTTCCACGAGCCCGCCGAGAGCGCGGCCGACATCGAAAATTCGTTCTGGCCGCGCTTGCGGATGAGGTTGATCGTGCCGCCCGGCGATCCGGCACCGCGAAACAGGCCGGTAGGTCCGCGCTGGATTTCGATGCGTTCGTAAATCACAAGGTCGAATTCCGGCACGCCCGATGAAAAGGTCGATGGAACGCCGTCGTAGGCATAATCGAGCACGAAGCCGCGCGCGCGATAATCCGGGTTCGAACCGTCGAACGGCATCACGGTCACGCCCGTTACCTGCTGCACGGCTTCGCCGATCGTGAAGAGGTTGCGGTCTTCGATCTGTTCCCGCGTCACGACGCTTATCGATTGCGGGATTTCAAGAATGGGGGCAGGTCTCTTGCCCGCTACCGCCGCGCTTTCCGGTGCATAGCTGTCGTCGGCGGCGATGCCGGTCACGACGATTTCAGAGCGGCGGCGCTCTTCGGCGTCCGTGTCGTCAGCATAGGCAGGAACGGCAAGAAGCGGCAGGCCGAGCAATAGCCCGGCCCGAAACGACGATGCAAAATTCACGATTTTCCCCTGATGTAGTATGAGATAGTATATCATACCAATTAACATCAAAAGATCATGGTGCAAGCGGCTTGTTCGGATATCTCACTGAAGGGAACGGCGAAGGGAAGGGACCGGGTTCTGTGCTGCGCCCTCAGCCCTCCTTCCGCGCCTCGGCAATCGCCTTCTTCAGTTCGTCATACCCTACCGCGCCGGAAAGGATGCGGTTGCCGATGACGTAGCTCGGCGTGCCGGTCAGCCCGAGCGCGTTGCCGAGGCGGAGGTTCTTGTCGATTTCGCGTTTCAGGCGCTCGCTTTTCATGTCGGTCGCGGCGCGGGCTTCATTCAGCCCGGCCTTGCGGACGCCCTGGATCGTCTTTTGGGTGGAGACGCGCGCCTTGTCGGTGAACATCCAGTTGTAGAAGGCGCGGTACTTGCCCTGCTCGGCCGCCGAAAGGCTGGCGAGTGCGGCCTCGCGCGAGGCTTCGCCGAGCACCGGGAGATCGCGGTAGACGACCTTCAGCCCCTTGTCTTCCTTCATCAGCCTCTCGACGTCGGGATGCGACAGGCGGCAGTAGGGGCAATTGTAATCGAAGAACTCGACGAGCGTGACGTCGCCGTCCTTCGCGCCTGCCCATGCGCTGCCGTAGGGTGTTTCGATCTCTTCGCGGTTCTGGGAAACGAGGCTGGAGACCTCGCGCGCCTGCAGGCGGTTCACCGCCTCCGGGATGATTTCGGGATGCGCGAGGATATAATCGTGGACGATTTTCTCCACCTCCTCGCGCTGCGCCTTGGTCAGTGCGCCGCCGTTTGCGATCGAGGGTTGGCGGCCGGTCAGCAGCATCAAAAGCCCGCCCGCGAGCAGCAGCAGCGCGATCGCGCCGGCGATGTTGGCCGCAAGCGGCCAGCGCGCCCGCAGGCGTCTGTAGATGTCGATCATAATGCCCCTAACGACGTTTCCTTTTGCCGCCTTCTTCTTCAACGGCATGCTGGCTCACCATGTAGATATCCTGCGCGCGAATCCAGTCCGGAGTGCCGGGGGAGAGGCCGGCCATCGCCTTGCGGGAACTGGCGAAGGCAAGCTGCGCGTTGCCCGACAAATTATTCTGTTCGGCGGTTGCGAGCGCGGCGCGCGCTTCGTCGCCGCCGCGCGCGTAAGCGATGCCGAGTTGATACCACGCGAACGGGTTGCGATTGTCGCGCGCCACGGCGGCGCGCAGCACGCGCTTGGCTTCCTCGGTGTTCTCGGGATCCTCGGTCGCGATCAGCGCGTGGCCGAGCATCGCGGCGATGAGCGGCTGTTCGGGGGCGAGCGCGACGGCCCGGCGCAGCGGACCGATCGCTTCCTCGACCTTGCCGGATTCGAGCAGCACCTGGCCTTTGAGTTCAAGGAAGAAGGGGTCGTCGGGGGCGCCCCGGAGCAACCAGTCGACCTCGGTGGCTGCACGGTCGGGGAACGCGTTCTTGTGCCACGCATAAGCGCGCGCATAGTGGGCAGGAACGGACGTGTCGGTTTCCGGAAACTTCCGGAACGTGCTCGACGGTTCCTCCACGAAGCCCGAAAGTTTGGCCTGTATGCGCAGGAACTTCGCCTGCAGCGCCGGATCGATGGGTTTGTCCCACGCCGGGTCGTTCCGGTACGTGTTTTCAAGCGCGGCGATACGGTCTCCGGTCAGCGGGTGGGTACGCGCGTAGCCGTTGTCCTGCGGAATCAAAAGGCGGAATTCCTGATTTTGCAGCTTCTTGAAGAAGCTGATCGAGCCCTTGCCGGACAGTCCCGCCTTTTGGAGGAACGTCGCACCGGCCTGATCTGCGGCGGATTCCTGCGTGCGCGAGTAAGCGAGGAACTTGCCCATTGCCGCCTGCTGACCACCCGCGAAGATCGCCATGCCCGCTTCGCCGGCCCCGGCCGCCATTGCCGCCGCGCCGAGCAGCATCGAGAGCAGCGTGATCGAGGTGGCGGCCTTGGCGCCCTCGCTGAAGCGCACGATGTGTCCGCCGGTGATGTGGCCGATTTCGTGGGCGATGACGCCCTGCACCTCGTTGACGTCGTCCGCCGCCATGATGAGGCCGCTGTGGATGTAGACCGCCTGGCCGCCCGCGACGAAGGCGTTGATCGAGGAATCGCCGATCAGCACCACGTCGAGTGAGCGCGGATTGAGCCCGGCGGCCTCTGCGAGCGGGGCTGAAATTTCGTGGAAGAAGGCTTCTGTCTCGGCGTCGCGGAGGATGCTTTGGGCCAGCGCCGGGCGCACCGACGCGGTGAAGGCGATCACGACGGCAAGAAAAAGACGCAGTCCGGCGCAGAAAAAACGTGTTTGGGAAAACCGGGATGTCATCGTCGCCATATCACCCTTTGCGACTGAACCCCCGCTGAGTGAAACTAGAGCGGCGGCGGGCGATTGCAAGCCCGCCGCCGCATCCGATGCGTTGATACCTCAGTCGCCGAATGTCCGCTGCCACCAGCCTTTACGCGGCGAAGTGCCGGGTTCACCCGTTTCGCCTGCGGGCGCCTCTGCCGTTTCAGCGTCTTCTACGGATTCTGAAACAGTCTCCGCAGCAGGGGCGCTCTTGGCAGCAGCCTTGCGGCGCGGCGCGCGCTTCGGCTTTTCGGGCGCTTCGACGGCCACGACTTCAGCCGGTGCAGCGGATTCCGGCGCCAGTTCCGGTGCAAGCTCCGGTTCAGGCGCAGCATTCACGGTGTCTGCCTTTTTGCGGCGGGTCCGCTTCGGTTTTGCGTCTGCCTCGGGGACGTCTGCTTCGGCGGCGGGAGGCTCGACGGCTTCCGGCTCTGCAGTTTCCATCGGTTCGGCCTTCACGGCCTTGCGGCGGCCCCGCGGTTTGCGTGCGGGTGCAGCAGCCTCTTCCGCAGGTGCGGGATCGGCGGGCGCTTCCTCATCGGCAGGTTCAGCTTCCGGCGCGGCTTCAGTGTCCTGACCCGCTTCGCCGGCGATCTCCTCGCCGTTCCGGCGGCGACCGCCCCGGCGGCCGCGACGGCGACGACGGCGCTTGCTGCCATCATCCTCGCGGTCGTCACGCGTTTCCTCCGCATCGGCTGCGGCGTCTTCGGGAGCTTCCGCATCCGCATCCGCATCTTCGCCTTGCGCAGCGTCCTGCGGCGCGGGTGCGCGCTCATCGTCGCGCTCGCGGTCCCGGCGTCCGCCGCGTCCACGGCGGCGGCGGCGTGAACGGCCGCCCGCCTCGTCGCGGGGTTCATCCTCACGGTCGCGGCGTTCGGAGACTTCGACCTCTTCTTCCTCGTCCTCTTCCTCGACCACCTCATCATCGTCGTCATCATCGGCGACGGGCACGACCGGGGTCTGCAAGTCGACGCGGGGCGTCGGGGGCGGGCCGCCGCCGTCGATTTCCTGCTCGCCGACGTTGAGATCGCCGTTCGGCGTGATCTCGACCATGACGCCGTAAAGATCCTCGATGCGGGATATCTGGTTGCGCTTCACGTTCAGCATGTAGATCGCCACCTCGAAAGGCAGGCGCAGCGTGATGCGGCTGTGCTTGCCGCGCAGCGCTTCGGCTTCCAGCACGCGCAGTGCGCCGAGCGCGGCGGACTGCACGGTTCGGACCATGCCCGCGCCGTCGCACACCGGGCAAACATGCGTCGAGGCTTCGAGAACGCCGGTCCGCAGCCGCTGACGGCTCATTTCAAGCAGGCCGAACGACGAGATGCGCCCCACCTGAATGCGCGCGCGATCGTGCTTCAGCGCCTCTTTCAGCGCCTTCTCGACCTTGCGGTTGTTCGAGTGCACATCCATGTCGATGAAGTCGATCACGACGAGCCCGGCCATGTCGCGCAGACGCAGCTGGCGGGCGATCTCGCGCGCGGCTTCAAGGTTCGTCTTGAGCGCGGTTTCCTCGATATTGTGTTCGCGCGTCGACTTGCCCGAGTTGATGTCGATCGAAACGAGCGCTTCGGTCGGGTTGATGACCATGTAGCCGCCGGACTTCAGCTGCACCACCGGGTGGTACATCGCGGCAAGCTGCTGTTCGACCTGGTAGCGCTGGAAAAGCGGAACAGGGTCAACGTATTGCTGAACCTTCTTCGCGTGGCTCGGCATCAGGAGCTTCATGAAGCTCCTGGCCGCACGGTATCCCTCTTCTCCGTCCACCAGCACTTCGCCGATGTCGCGGTTGTAGATATCGCGGATGGCGCGCTTGATGAGATCGGAGTCCTCGTGGATCAGCGCAGGCGCGGACGAGGCCAGCGTCTTCTCGCGGATCTCGTCCCAAAGGCGCGTGAGGTAATCGAAGTCGCGGCGGATCTCGGCGCGCGTGCGCGACAGGCCCGCCGTGCGGATGATGCAGCCCATGCCCTGCGGCAGCTGCAGTTCCGAAACGATGGATTTCAGGCGCTTGCGATCGCTCTGGTTCGAGATCTTGCGGCTGATGCCGCCGCCGTGGTTGGTGTTCGGCATGAACACGCAGTAGCGGCCAGCGAGGCTGAGGTACGTGGTGAGCGCCGCACCCTTGTTGCCGCGCTCTTCCTTGACGACCTGCACCAGAAGCACCTGACGGCGCTTGATGACTTCCTGGATCTTGTAGCGGCGGCGCAGGTTCTGGCGCTTCGCCCGCATGGCGTTGTCGTGGTCGTCGTGATGATCGCTGCCGACGGTCGTGGGTGCCGGCGGTTCGCTGTCCTCACCGTCTTCGGAACGCTCGTCGGCGCTGTCGACGTCGTCGTCATCGTCTTCGTGTTCCGCGTCCATCTCCGCGCGGTGCTCTTCAGCAGCCTCGCGCTCTTCGCGGAGCAGAGCGTCGCGATCCTCTTTCGGAATCTGGTAGTAATCCGGATGGATTTCCGAAAAGGCGAGGAAGCCGTGACGGTTTCCGCCATATTCAACAAACGCCGCCTGCAGAGAGGGTTCGACGCGTGTGACCTTGGCGAGGTAGATATTGCCCTTCAGTTGTTCCTTCTGGGCAGATTCGAAGTCAAACTCTTCGATCCGGTTGCCTTCTATGACGGCGACCCGGGTCTCCTCCGGGTGGCGCGCGTCGATGAGCATGCGCATTGACATTTAATGTTCTCCGAGGCCGCGGCACCTCTGCAGATTGCGCTGCAGGCGATGGGGCACGTGTTACGGGAGCGTCGGCCAGAACCGCGCTCCGATGGTTTGGAAGTGTGGCGAGCCGCATGCCGCGCACTGAGGGGAAGGCCATCGCCTTCATTGTCTCCTCATGGCATTGCATTGCCTGCATGCGTCAAAACCTCAATGTTAGCGGCAGCATTTCCCCGTCCGACAAATTGCCAGTGCCGTTTCGCGCGGGAAGGCGCGAAACCATCGACCCGTAAGGGAGCAGACGGCGTAGACACTGACGGCGGGCCGGACTGATTTTGGCCACTTTTGGTCTGCTAGCAGCTATGCGTGGCAGGAACAACACAAAGCGTTACGGAAATATGCAATTCACTTGAACAGTGCAGTGCTTAACCATAAGATTCGGCGGAAGTTCGCCATTTGTGGCGGTTCCGAATGGGCAAAAGACGCTCTTGCGGGGGATGGAACATGTTACGCTGGCTGAGGCGGGGAGGAAGGGCGCTCGGCGTACCGCTGCTGGCGGCGTGCGCTGCGCTTTCGATGCCTGCTGCGGCCGCGCGGCTTGGTGAGGCCGTCGTTACGGCGAGCGGTGGCGCTGCTACCGTGATGATCGATGCAGACGGCGCCGCGCGCGTCTCGGCCTTCGCACTGTCTGGTCCGCCGCGACTGGCCATTGATCTCGACGGCATGATCGCTCCGGCTGGATCATCGCAGGGCAGCGGACTTGTCAGCAAGGTTCGGATCGCCCAGTTCGATACCGACACGGCGCGCGTCGTGCTCGACCTCGCCGCACCTGCCCGCATTACGTCAAGCGCGATTTCCGGCGGCAAACTCCGGTTGACGGTGTCCCCGTCAACCGAGGCGGCGTTCGCCAAAAGCGTCGCGGCCGGGCGAACGACATTGATTGCAGCCCCTCCAAAGGTGGAAAAGCCGGCCTTGGTTGCGCAAGCCGCGCCAAAGCCCGTGCAGACGGTCGTGAAATCCGCCCCGCCGGCGCCCGCCAAGTCTGCGACAATCGCGCCTACCCAGGTCGCCGCGATCGCACCCTCGCCAAAGCTGGCGGCCCCGCCGCGCACACGCGTCACGGGGCAGTTGCCGGTGGTCGTGATCGATGCGGGGCACGGCGGCAAGGATGTCGGCACGATCAGCGTGCTCGGCAAAACCAAATACGAAAAGGACGTCGTTCTCGCGATCGCCAAGGCGATCAAGAAGGAGCTTGATGCCTCGGGGCGCGTGAAGGCGATCCTGACGCGCAGCGACGACACTTACCTCCGCCACCGCGACCGGTTCGGGATCGCGCGGCGCAGCAATGCGGCACTCTTCATTTCCGTGCACGCCGACAGCGCGCCGGTGCCGAACGCCAGCGGCGCAACGGTTTACACGCTTTCGGAAACCGCGTCCGACGCGGAAGCTGCGCGGCTTGCGGCCAAGGAAAACCGTTCGGATATCATCGGCGGGGTGGATCTCGCAGTCGAAACCAACGAGGTGACCGACATCCTTATCGACCTCGCGCAGCGCGAGACGATGAATACATCCGCGGAGTTCGCCGCCATCCTTCAGCGCGAAATGCGCCAGGACATCAAGGTGCGCAGCCAGTTCCACCGCTTCGCGGGGTTCCTGGTGCTGAAGGCGCCGGATGTGCCCTCGGTGCTGCTGGAGACGGGCTATCTTTCGAACGAGGAGGACTCGAAGTTCCTCTTCTCCGCCTCAGGCCAGCAGCGGATCGCCAAGGCTGTGCGCCGCGCGGTCGAGGCGCACTTCCTGCGGCGGCTCGCTCAGCGCTGAGCCGCGCGCACGCAGGATCGTCTCGGCGACGTGCAGCGTGCGGGTGTTGTCGACATCGATCGCGAGTGCGCCGTCACTGACGAGGACGGGACGGATCGCGAGGCCGAACCGATGCGAGAAGCCTCGGAATGCGCCGTCGAGCGTGGCAAGGCCGTAGCGGAAGCGGATGAGGTTCAGGAGTCCGAACGCCTTTACGATCCGCATCGGGAATTTGGCGAACTGACCGCCGCCCCGAAAGACTTCGGCGGCTTTCAGCGCGTCGCGCGAGCCGAGAATGTAGGTGTTGCAGTTCGAATATTCGCCGCATCGGAAGCGGTAGAAGCGGCGCTGCCCGTCCGGGTGGGCGGCGGCCACCCGTTCGCGGCGCGCGAATGCGACGGCGGCGTCCGCGCCTTGCGACGCAGCGAGGATTTCGGTGACGCTCGCGGGCGTCAGGTTCACATTGTCGGCGGTGGTGACGAGAAAGGGCGGGGCGGATGCGTCCGCAGCGCCGATGACGCTGTCGACCAGATTGGGCGCGGAGCGCGCCACGGCGATGCGTCCGCTTCCGAGGTGCCGGATGAGCGGTGCAAGAATTTCAGGCGCGTCGATCGAAACGATGATCCTGGCGACACCGGGGGATGCGTCGAGCGCTTCAAGCACATGGAGCAGCATCGGCTTGCAGGCGACGGGGACGAGGCACTTGTGCGAGACGCCTGCGTCCGCAGCGAGCGGATCGAGGCGCCCGTCGCGCTTGCCGGCAAGCACGATGGCGGAAAATCCGGCGCTCATCTCAGGCTACGAGCCGGTCCGAGGCGGCGGTTATCAGGCCCTGCCGCCACAGGCTGTGCGCGACGATCGACTCGACGAGTTCGTGATGCTCGATGCCGAGCGTCGCTGCGGAGCGGGAAATGCTCTTCTTCGACCAGAGGTTGCACGAGAGGTTCACTTCCATGAACCACACGCTTTCGCTCGCCGGGTCGTATCGGAACTCGAAGCGTCCGTAGTCGAACGGCCAAAGCTCCCGGCAGAGCGTGCGTGTCATGGCGTACAGCCGCTGCGCGACACGGGAATTCGCCAGCACTTCGAGCGGGTCGTCGCGCTGTTCGGTGAGCGCGCGCTTTTCCTCGTAGCTGCGCAGCGCTTCGGGATCGGCGGGGATGTAGGCCATCGCGGGCAGCAGCCACGGCTCGGGCGAGCGTCCGCCGACAACCGGCACGGCCACATCGAGCAGCGGCAGCCACGGCTCGATGATCGCGTCGTGACCCGCAGTGTGCAGATGCGCGGCGTGATCGAGCGCGCCCGCCCAGCTTTCGGAAACGCCGATGCCCCACGATGCCGAGGATGCATTGGGCTTGATGATGTAGCGCGCCGCCTTGAAGGGGTCCACGACCGCAAGATCGGTGCCGCGCCGAAGGATGCGCCAGTCCGCAGTTGGGACGCCGTGGCGATGCGCCGCCAGCTTCATCAGGTGCTTGTCGTCCGAAAGGCCGCGCAGGATCGGTGAGGCCCCCAGATAGGGTATGCCGAGCCTTTGCAGCAGAAGCGGCGCCAGCATCTCGCTGTTGAGAAACCCGGCGCGGTTCAGCAGCGGAAACACGAAATCGACATCGGGCGCGGAAAACAGCGCATCGAAACGGTTCGCCGTCACAACATCGAGACCGATCTTCTCGAGCGTGCGGCGCAGTTCGTGATGATACACGGCATGGTTGCCGTCGACGCGGTCGTGGCCGCCGTCGCCGCATGCGTGCTTCGCGAGCAGCATGATTCGGAGCGAAGCCTTCAGATGCGCGGGGATCTGCAGGCAGTGTTCGTGGGGAATATCATGTTCCATGCTGGCCGGTTAGCAGCGGCAAGCGACGGTTCCGTGCCAGTCCTGTTGCGGGACGATGACGTCTCGGCTGCAGACGCGGTTCGGCGCGTCCCGCTTGAGACTGGCGACCGGCCTGCTATAGGCAGCGTCGATGGCACGTCTTGCCCAGCTTCCCGGCGAACTCAAACGCCGATTCTTCGCCTTGCCGCGCTGGGCGCGCGCGCTTGCCTATGTCGCGGGCGCGCTGGCGGCGCTGGGGTTCGTCGCGCTGCTTGCCGTGTACCTGGTTTTCGCGCGCGGGCTTCCCGATGCCGCTCAGCTCGCCGAGTATGAACCGCCGCTGCCGAGCCATGTGCGGGCCGCCGACGGGACACCGTTCAACAGCTTTGCCCGCGAGCGCCGCATCTTTCTCGATTACGAGCAAACACCGAGGCAACTTGTCGGCGCGTTCGTCTCCGCCGAGGACAAGACCTTTTTCACGCACCCCGGCATCGATCTGCCCGGCATCTTCCAGGCCGCGATCACCAACATCAAGGCAATGGGCACCGGCAAGCGCCCGGTCGGCGCGTCCACGATCACCCAGCAGGTGGCGAAGAACCTGCTGCTGACGAACGAGGTGAGCTACGTGCGCAAGGTGAAGGAGATATTCCTCGCCCGGCGTATCGAGCAGGCGCTGACGAAGCCTGAGATCATCGAGCTTTACCTCAACCAGATCTTCCTCGGCCGCAGCGCGTACGGCGTGCAGGCGGCTTCGTTCGCCTATTTCAACAAGCCGGCCGAAGAGCTTTCGCTTTCGCAGACAGCATTTCTGGCCGTGCTTCCGAAGGCGCCTTCGAACTACAACCCATCCACCGAGAGGGGACGCGCGCGCGCGCTCGACCGCCGCAACTGGGTGCTCGGCCAGATGGCCGATAACGGCTACATCACCGCTGCACAGGCGCGCGCCGCGCAGGCCGAACCGATTGTCGTCGTCAATCGCGCAGAAATCCCGCGCGACCGCACCGGCGCGTATTTCATCGAGGATATCCGCCGCGAACTCGTCGAGAAGTACGGCGAAGAGGGCGAGTACGGCATCTACACCGGCGGCCTGTGGATACGATCGACGATCGATCCGGTGATGCAGCGCGCCGCTGAAACGGCGCTGCGCGACGGGCTCGTGAAGTATGATCGCCCGCGTGGATGGCGGGGCGTGACCGACAAGATCGACCTGGGCGAAGGCTGGCCTCAGCGGCTGCGCGCGGTCAACCTGCCGGTGGGCTACGATGACTGGCGCGCGGCGGTGGTGCTGGAAAAAGCCGGCGGGATGATCTCGCTGGGTTTCGAGGACGGCACGAACGGCCGCATGTCCTCGCAGAACGCATCGCTTCCCGTGCGCGGGGTCGGTGTACCCGCATTTCAGCGGCTGGCGCCCGGCGATGTCATTCCGGTGAAGCGCCTGTCGGGCGACGACTACACGCTGCGCCAGATTCCCGACGTCGGCGGCGGCATGGTGGTGATGGACGTCGCGACCGGCCGCGTGCTGGCGATGGTCGGCGGCTTCGATGCCCGCCGGTCGCAATACAACCGCGCAACGCAGGCCATGCGGCAGCCGGGATCGGCGATCAAGCCGTTCGTCTATGCCGCCGCGCTCGACAACGGCTACACGCCCGCTTCGGTGATCGTGGATGCGCCTTACTGCGTTTTCCAGACGCGCTCGCTCGGCACCAAATGCTTCCGCAACTTCTCGGGCGGCTATGCGGGTCCGCAGACGATGCGCTGGGGCCTGGAGCAATCCCGCAACCTGATGACGGTTCGCCTTGCCTACAACACGGGCATGGACAAGGTCGTCGGGACGATCGACCAGATGGGCATCGCCAAGCTGGCGCCGGTGCTTTCTATGTCGCTGGGCGCGGGCGAGACCACGGTGATGAAGCTGACGAGCGCCTACGCAATGCTCGCAAACGGCGGCAAGCGGCAGTCTCCGGTGCTTTACGATCTTATACAGGACCGGAACGGCCGCACGATTTACCGCGCCGATGCCCGCGACTGCGCGGCTTGCAACACGCCCGAATGGGACGGCGACGCGATGCCGCGCCCGGCGGACGCCCGCCCGCAGGCGATGGACGCCAAGACCGCCTATCAGGTCGTGCACATGCTGGAAGGCGTCGTTCAGCGCGGCACGGCGGTGGTGCTGCGCGACCTGAACCGGCCCATGTTCGGCAAGACGGGGACGACGAACGGCCCGACCAACGTGTGGTTCGTGGGCGGCACCGCAGATATCGTGGCGGGGCTCTACATCGGCTTCGACGAGCCGCAGAACATGGGCGGTTACGCGCAGGGCGGCACGCTCGCCGCGCCCGTCTTCAAGCAGTTCGCCGTCGCGGCGCTGAAGGACGCGCCGAAGCGACCGTTCGAAATCTCGCCGGGCGTGCGGATGGTGCGCATCGATCGGCGTTCGGGCAAGCGCGTGTACGGCGGCTGGCAGGTCGATACCGATCCGCGGGCAGCGGTGATCTGGGAGGCTTTCAAGCCCGAAAGTGAACCGCGCCGCGTGGCCGCCGCCTACGATCCGTTCGCCAAACGGGAAATCGTGCGCTCTGACAGCGACTTCTTGCAATCCACCGGCGGCATTTACTAAAAGCCGCCCTCTCAACCGACAGGAACAGAACAATGCGCGCCGAAGCGCTCAACCATATCGACCGGATCAAGCAGGCGCTGGCCCTGCTGAGGAGGTTTCTTTGACTGGGATGTCGCTCTTAAACGGCTCGATGAACTAAACGCCGAGGCCGAGAATCCCGAACTCTGGAACGATCCCAGGGCCGCGCAGAAGATGATGCAGGAACGCCGCCGCCTCGATGAGGCGATCGCGGCGACACGCAGCATCCAGACCGAACTGGACGACACGGTCGAACTGATCGAGATGGCGGAGGCGGAGGGCGACGAAGACCTCGTGACCGACGGCGTGGCAGCGCTCGAGGCGCTCGCGAACCGTGCCGACACCGACAAGGTCGCCGCGCTGCTTTCGGGCGAGGCCGACGCCAACGACACCTATATCGAGATCAACGCCGGCGCCGGCGGCACCGAGAGCCAGGACTGGGCTTCGATGCTGCAGCGCATGTACCAGCGCTGGGCGGAACGTCGCGGCTGCAAGGTTGAACTCGTCGACTATCACGGCGGCGAGCAGGCGGGGATCAAATCCGCAACGCTGATGGTGAAGGGCGAAAACGCTTACGGCTATGCCAAGACCGAGAGCGGCGTACACCGGCTCGTTCGAATCAGCCCTTACGACAGCGCGGCGCGGCGGCACACCAGCTTCGCCAGCGTATGGGTCTATCCGGTGGTGGACGACGACATCGCCATCGAGATCAACGAGAGCGATCTGAAGATCGACACCTACCGCGCATCTGGTGCGGGCGGGCAGCATGTCAACACGACCGACAGCGCCGTGCGCATCACGCATGTGCCCACGGGCATCATCGTGGCGTGCCAGAACCAGCGCAGCCAGCACAAGAACCGTGCCGAAGCGATGAAACAGCTGAAGGCGCGCATGTATGAAGCCGAGTTGCAGAAGCGCGAGGCCGAAGCGAGCGCGATCAATGCCACGAAGACCGATATCGGCTGGGGCCACCAGATCCGAAGCTACGTGCTGCAGCCCTATCAGCAGGTGAAGGATCTGCGCACCGGGATCGTCAACACCAGCCCCGACGATGTGCTGGACGGCGATCTCGACGCGTTCATGGCGGCCGCACTCGCGCAGCGCGTGACGGGCGAAAAGGTGGTCGTTTCCGACGACGACTAGGGTGTGCGGGGGTTCAGCCCAGGACGGGCTGCAAACGGCGGCTTTCTGCGCTTCCGGTGCTCACGTACCTTTAGTACGCTCCGCTCCGGTTCTCGAAATCCACCATTTTCGCTCCGCCCTGAACTGAATCCCCACGCACCCTACGAGAGATACCTGTCGAGCCCTGCGTTCATGTCGGCGATCAGGTCTTGGGCATCTTCAAGGCCGCAGTGGATGCGGAGCATGGGGCCGTCTGTCTGCCAGCGGGTGGCGGTGCGGAGGGGCTGCACCGGCAGCACGAGACTTTCATAGCCGCCGAACGAGAAGCCCATGCCGAAATGGCGCAGACCGTCGACGCAGGCGGCGAGGGCTTTGCGGTCGCCGGGTTTCAGAACGATCGCGAACAGGCTGGCGTAGCCGCTGAAATCACGCTTCCAGAGCGCGTGGCCGGGATCGCCGGGCAGGGCGGGACAGATCACGCGATCGACGGCGGGGTGGTTGCTGAGCACTTCGGCAAGCGCGAGCGCGGTCTTGCCGTGGCGTTCCATGCGGACGGCGAGTGTGCGCAGGCCGCGCAGCGCGAGGGCGCTGTCGTCGGGCGCTGCGGTCTGGCCGAGGCGAAGCGCGGTGTTGCGGAAAGTCGGCCATGCGTCGGGGGCGGCTGTCACCGAACCCATCATCGCATCGCTGTGGCCGACGACGTATTTGGTGAGCGACTGCACCGAAAGATCGACGCCGCGGCGGATCGCGGGGAACAGGAGGGGGGTCGCCCATGTGTTGTCGAGGATGGTGAGCACGCCGCGTGCGCGGGCGAGCGCGGCGATGGCGGGCACGTCCTGCACTTCGAAGGTCAGCGAGCCGGGGCTTTCCAGATAGATGACGCGCGTGTTCGGGCGGATCAGCGCGGCGATGTCCGCGCAGATGAGGGGGTTGTAGAACTCCGTCTCGATGCCGCTGCGCGCGAGGATCGCCTTCGCCATCGCGCGGGTCGGCTCGTAGACGTTGTCCGCCATCAGCACGTGGTCGCCCGTCGATGTCGATGCGATCAGCGCGGCGGCTATGGCGGCGACGCCCGAGGGGAACAGATGCGTTCCCGCCGCGCCGGGTTCCATTTCGGTCAGCGCCTCGGCGAGCGACCACTGCGTCGGCGTGCCGCGCCTGCCGTAGTAGAGGCCCGCATCGGGGTTGCGCGAGGCCGCTTCATAGGCGTCCAGCGTCTCGAACAGGCACGTCGAGGCGCGGTAGACCGGCGGGTTTACGACGCCGTGCGTCCATTCCGGGCGGCGTCCGGCGTGGACGAGCTTCGTGGCGGGGGCGTCTTCGCCGGCGCTCACGCCGCTCCGGTCACGACCGGCGTATCCGCCTCGCCGCCCCACTCGGCCCACGAGCCATCGTAAAGCGCCGTTTTCCCGGCACCGAGCAGGTGCAGGCCGAACGACAGAACGGCAGCGGTGACGCCCGAGCCGCATGTGGTGACAACGGGCTGATCCGGATCGACGCCGACGTCACGGAACGCGCCGCGCAGCGCCTCTCCCTGCTTGTAGGTGCCGTCTTCGTTGAAAAGCTCGGTGTAGGGCAGGTTGAACGAGCCCGGAATGTGGCCGGGGCGCACGCCCGGGCGGCTTTCCGGCTCCTCGCCGCGGAAGCGCGCCGCGCCGCGCGCGTCGACAACCTGCTCGGCCTTCGTTTTCAGATTGTCTTTCATCTGCGCGAGGTCGCGGACCTGCGCCTTGTCCCGCCATACCGTGAAGTGACGGTGGCGCACGACCGGCTTGCCCGATTCCATCGCGCGGCCTTCGGCCTTCCACTTGGCGAGGCCGCCGTCGAGGATCGCGACTTCATGCGCGCCGAACAGGTTCAGCAGCCACCACGCGCGCGCCGAAGAGCGCAGCGGCGAATTGTCGTAAACGACGATGCGGCTGCCGTCGCCGAGCCCGATCGCCTGCATGCGGCTGGCGAACTTTTCGGCGCTGGGCACCGTGTTGGGCAGGCTGGAGCCGGTATCGGAAAGCTCGCCGAGGTCCATGAACACGGCGCCCGGGATGTGCCCGGCTTCGAACTCGGCGCGGGCATCGCGCGCATCAAGGAAGTAGGAGGCATCGACGATGCGCAGATCGTTTGCGCCAAGCTCTTTCGCGAGCCATTCCGTCGTTACCAGCGAATCCATGCGTTGCTCCTTGAACCTGTGTCTCAATCCGCATCCTGAATAGTCGGATGCCCCGATATTGCCAATGGCAAGTCGGGGCTCTAACGCGAAACCCATGGAAACGACGCATCTCGGCAAGATGAGCGCGCTTCCGGCCTCTCCCGACGCCGCGAAGCTCGACTATGTGCCCAACCCCCGGCCCGAAAGCCGCTATCTCGTGCGCTTCGCCGCGCCCGAGTTCACATCGCTGTGCCCGGTGACGGGGCAGCCGGATTTCGCGCACCTCGTGATCGATTACGTGCCCGGCGCGCGCATCGTGGAATCGAAGTCGCTGAAGCTGTTCCTTGGGAGTTTCCGCAACCATGCGGCGTTCCACGAGGATTGCACCGTCGGCATCGGCGAGCGGCTGTTCCGCGAGATGGCGCCGCTCTGGCTGCGCATCGGCGGTTACTGGTATCCGCGCGGAGGCATCCCGATCGACGTGTTCTGGCAATCGGGCGCGCCGCCTGCGGACGTCTGGGTGCCGGATCAGGGCGTCGCGGGATACCGGGGACGGGGATAGACCGGACCCTTGCCGAATAGGGTTTCTGCGCCGATAGGTACGGAATTCCGGCGCTGTCGCGCCCGGATACCCCCCGAAGTTGATGAAGTTGAGAGATGCTCGCACGTGATCGCGCGCGCGGGCATGGGCGCGCTTGCGTGCGGGATCGGTTTTGTCATTCCGGCCTCCCGCTGTTTTTCTCATGAGCAAATTCCATGGGCGAACGCGTGTTGCCGTTCGTGCCAAGTCTTTCATGTGAAACCCTATTTTGGAAGGGGCTCCCGTCTTCCGCTCAGGGGATGCCGATCAGCTTGTGCGTTTGCAGCGACAGGCGCCATTTCGGATGGGTGAGGCAGTAGTCCGTCGCGGCGGCGATGTTTTCCGCCTGCGCGGGGCCGTCCATGGGTTGCAGGAAGAAGTTGCGGAAATCGAGCGCCTCGAACATCTCCGGGCTGTTGTTCGGCTGCGGGTAGACGAGCTTCAGTTCGTCGCCCGATGTTTGCACCAGCGCGGCGTCGGCCTTGGGGCTGACGCAGACCCAGTCGATCCCGGCGGGCGCGGGGAGCGTGCCATTGGTTTCGAGGGCGATCGAGAAGCCGCGCGCATGGAGCGCGTCGATCAGTGCGGGGTCGATCTGCAGCAGCGGCTCGCCGCCCGTGCAGACGACGAGGCGGTGGGCCGCGCCTGTGCCCCACGCCGCCGCGACGGCATCGGCGAGTGCTTCGGCGTCGCTGAACTTGCCGCCGCCGGGGCCGTCGGTGCCGACGAAATCGGTGTCGCAGAAGGTGCAGATCGCTTTTTCCCGGTCCCGTTCAAGGCCCGACCAGAGGTTGCAGCCCGCAAAGCGCAGGAACACGGCGCGGCGTCCGGTCTGCGCGCCCTCGCCCTGGAGGGTGAGGAACAGCTCTTTGACGGCGTAGGTCACGGCGCGGCGTAGGCGGTGGGATCGGGGAGGCCTGCCTCCTCGAAACCCTTGCGGCGAAGACGGCAGGCGTCGCAGCGGCCGCAGTGGAGCGGCGTGCCGTCCGCGTCTGCTGCGGGGTCGTAGCACGTCCACGTTCCGGCGATATCGACGCCGAGCCGGGTCGCCTCCCGCGCGATCCCGGCCTTGTCGAGATCGATGAGCGGCGTGTGCACCTTGAAGCGTTCGCCCTCGCTGCCCGCCTTGGTGGCGGTCGCCGCCAGCGCCTCGAACGCCGCGATGAACGCGGGGCGGCAATCGGGATAGCCCGAATAATCGAGCGCGTTGACGCCGATGAAGATGTCCCGCGCGCCCAGCGCCTCGGCCCACGCCAGCGCCACCGACAGAAACACGGTGTTGCGCGCCGGAACATAGGTCGGCGGCACGACGCCGCTGTCGATCGGCCCGTCGCCCTTGGGCACGGCGATGTCGGCCGTGAGCGCCGATCCTCCGAAGGCACGCAGATCGAGCGGCAGAACGATGTGCCGCACCGCATAAACCGCCGCCGCGCGCCGCGCCGCCTCCAGCTCCACGCGGTGGCGCTGGTTGTAATCGACGGTGAGCGCGTGAACGGCATAGCCCCCGGCGCGCGCGATGGCGGCGCAGGTAACGGAATCGAGTCCCCCGGACAGGAGAACGATGGCAGGCGTTGTGGACATTCCGGCGCGATACCTGCTGCGCGGCGCGGGAACAAGCCGGGCCAGCAATCGCAAAAGAAAAAGGCCGCCGGATACGACCGGGCGGCCTTTGATAAATCAGTCGGCTGGAAATCCAGCTAGGTGTTTGATCCCAGGCTTTGATGGTGCATTATTCAGCCAGCAATGGAAGGATGCGCTATGGGACAGATACTCCATGGGAGCGCCACAACG
>NZ_JACHNZ010000051.1 GCF_014199685.1 Sphingosinicella soli
CCCCATATGAATATGTCTGCAAAATATGGTCCGAGCAGCCAAAACGGTTTATCAGAGAACCGCACCATCAAAACGAGGGACTAAACACCTAGGCAAACGAACAGGACCGAGGTGGGCATCGCGATTTCCATGCTTTCGATTACAAAACTCTGTGTTAGCCACGACGCCAACGCACGGGCAAGGGGCGCGTCTCGAAACCGGGAAGGGTGGGGCGGATGAATGATGCGGCAGCGCTGCTTGAAGCGCGCAAGGGCGAGGTCGGCGGGCCCTATGCCTGGTATGTGCTCGGCGTGCTGGTGCTCGTCTATGTCCTGAACTTCGTCGACCGGCAGATCATCTCCATCCTCGCGGAGGACATCAAGGCCGATCTCGGCGTCACCGATGCCGACATGGGCTTCCTCTACGGCACGGCGTTCGGCGTGTTTTATTCGCTGTTCGGCATCCCGCTCGGGCGGCTTGCGGACATGTGGTATCGGGGGCGCCTGATGACGATCGGGCTTTCGGTCTGGTCGGCGATGACGGCGCTTTCCGGCTTTGCGCAGAACTTCGGCCAGCTCGCCGCGGCGCGCATCGGCGTAGGCATCGGCGAAGCGACGGCGAGCCCGTGCGCGTTCTCGATGATCTCCGATTATTTCCCCAAGCACAAACGTGCCACCGCGCTCGCCATTTATTCGAGCGGACTTTATCTCGGCGGCGGTCTCTCGCTCTTCATCGGCGGCATTATCGTGCAGAGCTGGAACAACGCCTTTCCCGGCGGCGGGCCTTTGGGCCTCGTCGGCTGGCAGGCGGCGTTTCTTGCCGTGGGCCTTCCCGGTCTGCTGCTCGCGCTCTGGGTGATTACGCTTCGCGAGCCGCTGCGCGGCATGTCCGAGGGCATTTTGAGCCCGCCCGAGCCTTCGCCGTGGCCGAAATTCTTCACCGAGCTGTCGAGCGTCATCCCGCCCTTCACGCTCGTGCAGGCCGCGCGCACCGGCGGGCGCGCATTTGCCGTGAACGTCGCGGGCCTCATCGTCGTCGTGCTCGGCGCGCTGGGGATGATCGCGCTCACCGGCGACGCGCTGCAATGGGGCGCCATCGGCATCGGCTGCTATTCGGTGTTTTCGTGGTCGCAGTCGCTCAAGCGCCGCGATCCTCCGGCCTATCAGCTGATCTGGGGCACGCCGACGTTCCTTCTCTCCATCCTCGGGTTCGGATCGATCGCGTTCGTCACCTACGCCGTCAGCTTCTGGTCCGCGCCCTATGCGATCCGCACCTTCGGCGCTGATCCCGCCATCGTCGGGCTTATCATCGGCGGTGTCGGCGCGGGCGGCGGGTTCATCGGCGTGATTGCGGGCGGGCGCCTGGCGGACTGGGCGAAATCGCGCTGGCAGGCGGGCGACATCCTGGTCGCGTCGCTCGGCGTGCTGATCCCCGCGCCGCTGATGTTCATCGTCTACACGACGGAAAGCCTGACGACCTTTTACCTGGCGTTCATACCGATGGCGACGGTCAACAGCTGCTGGGTGGGGATTGCCGCCGCGACCAGCCAGAACCTCGTGCTGCCGCGCATGCGCGGCGCGGCGACCTCGACCTATTTTCTCGGCACCACGCTGGTCGGCCTCGGTCTCGGGCCGTATTTCGCGGGCAAGATGTCGCTCGTCAGCGGCAGCCTCGGCACGGGCATCCTGTCCTTGCTCGCAGCCGCGCCGGTCACGGTCGTCTGCCTCTGGTACGTCTGGCGCCGGCTTCCGCAGGCAGAGGCCACGCGCGTGGAGCGCGCCGCCGCCGCCGGGGAAGTCTTCGCCGCGAAAGCCTGACGCTTTATCCAGAATTGCGCGCGGATCGAAACGCGGTCACTCTCGGGCTGCGCGCAGGAATCGGGGGAGGTCATGATGCCGGGATACGACTATATCATCGTCGGTGCGGGTTCTGCGGGCTGCGTGCTCGCCAATCGCCTGTCGGCGGATCCGGCAACGCGCGTTCTTCTGGTCGAGGCGGGCGGCAAGGATGCCTCCTTCCTCATTCAGATGCCGGGCGGGCTTTCCAAGATCATTCCGCCCGAAAACGCGCACGTCACCAACTGGAGTTTCTGGACGGAACCGCAGAAAAATCTGGACGGCCGCCGTCTCTACTGGCCGCGCGGCCGCGTGCTCGGCGGCTCCTCGTCGATCAACGGCATGGTCTACATCCGCGGCCACGCCAGCGACTACGACCGCTGGGCGCAGATGGGCTGCACCGGCTGGGGGTGGGACGATATCCTCCCCTACTTCCGCCGCTCCGAAACGAGCGAGCGCGGCGCCGACGATTTCCACGGCGCGGACGGCCCCCTGCACACCGGGCGCCGCTGCCTGCCGAGCCCGCTCGTCGAAGCCTTCGTCACCGCCGCCGCCGAAGCGGGCCACCCCGTGACCGACGATTTCAACGGGCCGCAGTTCGAGGGCGCCGGGCGCTACGATTCCACGATCAAAAACGGCGAGCGCTGGTCTGCGGCGAAGGGGTATCTCAGGCCCGTCCTCGATCGCCCAAATCTCGATGTGCTCACCGACGTTCTCGTCGAGCGCGTGACGTTCGAGGGCCGCAGGGCCACCGGCATCGCCTACCGGAAAAACGGCAAGGCGGAGACGGCGAGCGCGCGCGAAACCATCGTCTGCGGCGGCGCCGTGAATTCGCCCCAGCTTCTGATGCTGTCGGGCATCGGCCCGGCCGCGCATCTCGCGGAGCACGGCATCGCCGTCGTGCACGATGCGCCCGACGTCGGCGGCAACCTGCAGGACCATCTCGACATCCTCGTGCAATGGGCCTGCACGCAGCCCGTCACGCTCAACAGCAACGCGAGTCTTCACAACAAGCTGCTCGCGCTCGGCAAATGGATGCTGCGGCGGGACGGATCGGGCTCCTACATGCCCACCCCGGCCGGCGCGTTCCTCTCCACCCGTTCCGGGCTTGCCGCGCCCGACATCCAGATCCACTTCATGCCCGTGCTCGGCGAGCCCCACGGGCGCGGCAAGCTCGGCCGCCGCCACGGCTATGCGATGCACATGTGCCAGCTTCGTCCCGAAAGCCGCGGCACGATCCGCCTCAAGTCCGCAGACCCGGCCGCGCACGTGGCGATCGATCCCAATTATCTCTCGGCGCCCGGCGATCTGGAAACCATGCTCGCGGGCATCGAGATCGCGCGAAACATCGGCCGGATGCCTGCGTTCGCACCGTATCGTGAACAGGAAGTCTGGCCGGGTGAAGGCGTCACCGCGCGCGAGGATATCGTGAAGGCGCTGAAAGCGTGGGGCGAAACCATCTATCATCCGGTCGGCACCTGCCGCATGGGCGCAGATGAACGGTCGGTCGTCGATACGCGCCTCGCCGTGCGGGGTGTTTCGGGGCTTCGCGTCATCGACGCTTCGGTGATGCCGACGCTGATTTCCGGCAACACCAACGCGCCGGTGATCGCCATCGCCGAAAAGGCATCCGACATGATCCTCGCCGACGCAAAGCACGCGATCGCCGCATGATCGCGCGCTTTGAAATCCCTGTGGAGGGCGAAGAGGCGGAGTGGGCGCGGCGCCGCGTCGAAGCCTTCCGCTTCTTCGAAGAGCCCGAGGAGGCCGGCTGGCGCTACGGCGCAAACCGCGCCTATCTCGAACGCCTGCGCGATTACTGGCTGACCGGCTTCGATTGGCCCGGCGCAGTGGCCCGCCTCAACCGGCATCCGCACGTCCGCGTAGAGGTTCTGCCGGGTTTCCGCCTTCACTGCATCCACAAACGCTCGACGCGCCCCGATGCAAGGCCGCTGCTCATCGCGCACGGCTGGCCGGGATCGATCCTCGAATTCGATGCCATCATCGAACGCCTGGCGGAGCCGGAGGACGGCGCGCCCGCCTTCCATGTCGTGGCGCCGTCGCTGCCCGGCTATGCCTGGTCGGACAAGCCCAAATCACCGATCGGCCCGCGCGCCGTCGCCAGACTCTACGACGGCCTCATGGGCCTGCTCGGCTACGACAGCTTCATCTATCAGGGCGGCGACTGGGGCAGCGTGATCGGCGGCTGGATGGGCCTCGATTCCGCGCGCGTAACCGCCGTTCACCTGAACGGCTTCGGCCTGCGCCCGGCAAACATGCAGCCCGAGACGCAGGAAGAGGAACTCTGGGTGAAATGGGCGCTGCAGATCCGCGCCACCGAAACCGCCTATCTGCAGCTTCAGGCGACCAAACCGCAGAGCCTTGCGTATGCGATGATGGATTCGCCGATGGGCGTCGCGGCCTGGCTTGCCGAAAAATTCTGCGGCTGGAGCGATGCGGGCACGCACAACCCGGAGCCGCCGTTCAGCATGGATCAGATGCTTACCAACATCATGATCTATCTGACGACGCGCAGCTTCCACACCGCCACCTGGATTTATCGCGGCCTGTTCGATGAAGGCGGTTTCACGATTCCCGACGGCCGCCGCATCGCGGTGCCGACAGGCGTCGCCGCCTTCCCGCACGACCTGCTCGCCTTCCCGCCCAGAGCGATGGCGGAGCGCGGCTACAACATCGTTCACTGGACGAAAATGCCGCGCGGCGGCCACTTCGCCAGCCTCGAAGAACCCGAACTCTTCCTCGCCGACCTCAGAAAATTCGTCGCCGCTCTGTGAATCCTCTCCCGCAAGCGGGAGAGGATACGAAGCCTTGGGCCAAAGGCCCTAGGCGAAGTTGGTGAGGGAAGCCTTGCGCACCCGCTCGGAAATCGAAACCCCGATGCGGTCGCCGATCAGCACGATCTCGCCGCGCGCGATCAGTTCGTCGTTGGCATAGATCCAGACCGGATCGTCGCGGCGCGCATCGAGATCGATCACGGCGCCGCGCCCCATCTTCAAAAGCTGGCGGATCGGCATCTGTGTGCTGCCGATGACGACCGAAATCTCGATCTTGATCCTTTCGATAACGTCCATGACCGCCTATCTGCATTTCGGATTCGAGCGAACATGCGCTCAAGATGGTTAGATTGGGGTAAAGAGATGCCCGAATGGCGGGTGGAACGCGGCCTTGCCGATTATGCCGAAGCGCTCGCGGCAATGGAGCGGCGCGCGGCCGATATTCGGGCAGGCGAGGCGGACGAACTGATCTGGCTCGTCGAGCATCCGCCGGTCTACACGGCAGGGACGAGCGCGGACGCTGCGGAACTGCTCGCCCCCACGCGCTTCCCGGTCTTTTCCACGGGCCGCGGCGGCCGCTACACCTATCACGGCCCCGGGCAGCGCGTCGGCTATCTGATGCTCGATCTGGAACGGCGCGGCCGCGATCTCAGGGGTTTCATCTGTTCAGTGGAACGCTGGCTGATCGCGGCGCTCGGCGATTTCGGCGTTTCCGCCCGCGCGGTGCCGGGCCGTGTCGGCGTGTGGACGGATACGCCTGCGGGCGAGGCCAAGATCGGCGCGATCGGCGTGCGCGTGCGCCGCTGGGTCAGCTTCCACGGTTTTTCGCTGAACGTCGCGCCCGATCTCGATCACTTCTCGGGTATCGTCCCTTGCGGCCTTGCCGAATATCCCGTCACCAGCCTCGCGGCGCTCAGGATCGATGCGTCGATGGCCGACGCGGACGCCGCACTGCGGCGGCACTGCCCTTTTTTGTAAGCCGCCTGTAGCGGATCAGGCCGCGCGCCGCGCGCTATCGTCCATGCGCGCCGGGCGCGGCTTTCCGAACAGGAAGCCCTGCCCCAGTTCGACGCCCGAACGGCGCACCGAGAGCGCGTGCTGTTCGGTTTCGACATGCGTTGCGATCACCTGCGTGCCGCCACGTGCCAGCGCCTTCAAGACGTTCGGGTCGGCGTCCGCGAGCATGGCCGCCTCCATCTTCAGGAAGCCGGGGCGACGGAAAATGCCTTGCAGGCGCGCGATATCGCCGAGCGCCACATTGTCGACCGAGAACGCGAAGCCCATCGCCTCGACACCGCGCAGGTCGGCGACGGCTTCGGCGCTGAGCGCGGTGGCGGTCGCCGCGTCGATTTCGAACACGATCCGGGGTGACAGCGCCTTCTGCGCCCGCGCGAAACCGGCAAGCGACGCGCGGAAGGCGGCGCTTTGCAGCGAGTCACCCGAAAGGTTGCAGAACAGGCGCGTTTCCATGTGCCGGTCGCCGATGCGGTGGCAAAGGCCGACGATGCTCGATAGCTGTCTCGTGTCGAGTTCGGCGGCGCGCCCGGACGCCCGCGCGACGGGCAGGAATTCAGCCGGCATCATCAGCGTGCCCGTCCGCGACCGGAGCCGTGTGAGCGCCTCGTAATGCAGCACGCGGCGATCCGAAATGCCGACGATCGGCTGCAGGTGCAGTTCGATCTGCGCGTCGCTGATCGGGTCGCCCTCCGGCGCGTCTGTGCGGCCGCTTTCGATCTCCGGCTCCGCCTGCCGTCCGCAGCGCGCGCTGACGTGGGCTGCGAACTGCAACAGGTTGTTTGCCGTCTCCAGGGAGACGTCGGGCTTTTCGATGATCGGCGGCGCTGGTTCGGCGGCCGGACGACGGGCCTCAAGACCTGCCACGCGCGCGCTGAGCGCGGCGACTTCGGCCTTGTGATACGCCGTCGCTGCGAAGGCGCGGCGCGCCAGCCGATGCGTGCTGAAAAGCACGTCGGCGACGGCGAAGCATACCCCGGCGGCGATCGCGGCCGTTGCCGCGACGGCGCCGGTTACGGCCCACAGCGCAGGTCCGGCCAGTGAAAGCGCTGCGGCACCCGCCGCATAACACGCAAGCCGCAGCGGCAATCCGTCATGCGCAGACATTCTGATCCCTCGTGAGATGTTCATGGTTCGCAGAGTGGCGATCTCGGGTGTAAAAATGGTTAACGCGCCGTCAACCCGGAACGCGCCCGCGATCAACTCGCCTTGAGCCGGTGCGGGAATGCGGTTAGGCTACGAACGAAGCGGCAAAAATGCCGCAGCAACAAGAGAACACCGGGGTAAAACGATGGGAAGCATGTCGAAACGCACGATTATGGGGCTTACGGTGGTCATCGCCCTGGCCGCGGCAGGTTGCGGGAATAACGACGATGCCGGCACCGAAGGCGAAAAGGCGGCCGTGGAGGGCGCGCCTGATGCCTCGATGTCCGAACTCGGCGCCGATGCATCGACGGCGGATGCCATGTCCGTCGATGTGGCCGCGGGCGGCGTTGAACCGATGACCGATCCGGCCTTGGTGGATGTCGCGCCGATCCCGGATGCGGCTGCGCCTGAAGAGGCTCCCGCGCAGCAATAACGATCAGGCATCGGCCCGGGCGGCGATGTCTTCATGAGGGAGTATTTGCATGAGCCTTGCTGAAATCACCGAAAAGATGCGCAGCCGCGTTGGCGACAGCGCCGGTCTCGGGAAAAGCGTGAAGTTCGATTTCGGCGACGACGGCATCGTGCGCATCGATGATACCGGGTCGCCCGCAGTGGTCGACAATCAGGATCTTCCGGTCGATTGCACGGTGAAGGTTTCGATGTCCGACTTTCTCGATATCGTGGACGGCACGACCAATCCTCAGATGGCGTTCATGACCGGCAAGCTCAAGGTTGAAGGCGACATGTCCGTCGCCTTGCAGCTGGGCAAGGTGCTCGGCTGACACAGGAAACATGATGGTGAAGCGTATCCGGTCTGCCGCTCTCGCGCTGGGCGTCTGCCTTGCCGCCGCGCCCTCGGCGCATGCCGCCGTCGATCTCGGCGGTCCACCCGTTCGCGCCATGACAGCCGATGAAAGCGCGGCACATGCGATCTGGCTGTTGCGCGCGGGACTGAACGTCTCCGCGTTGCAGTGCCAGTTTTCGCCCTATCTGGGGACGGTCCGGAACTACAACCAGATGCTCAAGCAGCATCAGCCCGAGTTCCTGCGCGCGTATCAGACGCTGGAGAAACACTTCCGCCGCCTCGACGGCAAGGCCGGCGCGCGTGCGTTCGACAGCTTCACGACGCGTATCTACAACAGCTTCTCGGCGCTGGATGCGCAGCGCAGCTTCTGCGCCGCTGCGGGCGAGATCGGCCGGGAAACCCTGTCGTGGAGTCCGGGCAGCCTGAACGGCCGCGCCGTCACGGCGGTACAGCGTCTGCGCGCCGCGCTCATCGCGCCGCCGGATCCCTACCGGCAATATCAGCTGGGATACGTACCCGTTCCCAGGATCCCGGATCCCTGCATCGACAAACGCGGCAAGCCGATCAAACGCTGCAACGTCTGATTATCGTATAGACCCCAGAACAAAAAAGGGCCGCCTCTCAGAGGCGGCCCTTTCCGGTTGCGGGGCGGTGATTTTCACACCGCCCCGTATTCCGTCGAGCTTACATCGAAGCTCCGCCGAAGTTGATTTCCACGCGGCGGTTCTGCGGTTCACGCACACCGTCGGCGGTTTCAACGAGCAGGCGGGTTTCGCCGAAGGCTTCGGACACGACTGCCGTTTCCGGCACGCCCTGACCAACCAGGTACTGACGGACCGCGTCGGCACGGCGCTGCGAGAGACCGACGTTGTAGTCGGCCGGACCCGCGGCGTCGGCGTGACCGGCAAGCGTGACGCTGGCCTGGCCCGTGTCCTTGTAGGACTGCGCGGCGCGATTGAGGATATCCGCTGCATCCGTCGTGATGTCCGACTTGTCGAAGTCGAAGAACACGATGAACGGACCCGGCGTCGGAGGCGGCGGGGGCGGCGGAGGCGGCGGCGGAGGCGGCGGAGCCGGTTCCGCGACCGGAGGCGGCGGAGGCGGCGGCGCTTCCGCACCGAAGTTGAAGATCACGCTCGCGAGCAGCGAATGGCTGCGGAAACGACCGTCGTATTCGCTTCCGTCCACACCGACGAGATCCACCGAGGGTGCGTTGAAGAAGCGGTATTTCAAGCCGAGATCGACATTCTCGCTGATCGCGCGGCGAACACCGGCGATCACCTGCCAGGCAAAGCCCGTGTCGCTGTCGTCGGCAAAGGCAGCGCCGAGATCAGTGACCTGGTAGATGTCGGCCTTCACGCGAGCGATACCCGCGCCGCCGCCGACATAGCCGTTCCAGCCATCGTCGTCGCCGAAGTCGAGCAGACCGTTCACCATGAAGCTGAGAACGCTCGTGGTTCCGCCTGAATCAGAGAACGTACCCGTCGCAACACCGCCGCTGCCCGGAACCGAAACGCCGGAGAGCGTCGTCTTGTCGAGCGAGGCCTTCTTGAAGCCGAGCTCGAACTCTGTACGGAAACCGCCGAAATCGTATCCGACGATGCCGTCTACGTCATAACCCTTTTTGTGCTTCACGGTTATGCCGTTGCTCGTTTCGACAGCCTGTGGGCTTGTAACGTCGAAATCGATATTCTCGATGAGCAGCGCACCGCCCTCGATACCTGCATACCAGGCCTTGTCGCGCGCGAGCGCCGGGCCCGCAAGAGCGGTGCCGGCCAGCGCCATGACTACAGCGAGTCTACGCATTAAATTCCCCTTTTCTCAGTCTCCATGAACTGCCATGGAAGTCGCTTGAACGATTTATATCACGGAAGTTTCCCGCGCAATCGAATATAAGCGGGAAATGTTGCATAAATACCGCACATTGCAGCAGAATTTCGCGCCTTGCATGGCGTCATGACGTCAATAAACCCTGCGTGCGGAGATAGATCAACAGGCTTTCGATCACCGCGCGCGCCTCGGTGTCGATCACGCTTCCGCCCTCCGCCGCAGCGATCGAAACGGGCGCGGACCCCAGCATCGAGACGCCCGAGAGCCGCAGTCCCGCCACCGGAAAGTCGGCGTTCCACGCCCCCCCTCCGAACACCGCGACGATCGCTTCGTCCGCAATCCAGCACAGCATCCCTTCGGCCGGCGGCGCGATCGTCCAGGCGCCGTCCCAGTGCGCAAGGCCGCCCGCGTGTCCGGCCCATGCCCCTGTCGGCGTGTCCCCGATGATCCATGTCGCGTCCGCTGCGGGCAGTTCGGGCGGCGCCGAAAGCGCGCGGCTTTCCGCGCACAGATGAACCAGCCGGTCGAGCCCGTGGATCGCGGCGTTATGGGTGAGTTCCTTCTGGGCCTGCCCCGTGGCGATCAGCGGCAAACCCAGGCGCGCGGTCACAGTCATTCACATGGTTCCTATCGGTTCAGAATGAAATCGGCGGCAAACGGAGCGCCCGCGCCCACCGCAGCGCTCAGTTGGCGAACCTCGAGGCGCACAGTCGCCGGAAGCGTGCCGAACGCTGCGGTCTGTTCGCTCGCGGAGAGCGTCCAGCCCGCTTCGCTCACCTCGCCGGTCACGGCGTCGTCGCCGATGCTGCAGCGCACGGCATAACCCTCCCGCTCCTCGCCGAGCGGCGCATCCGCGCCGTCGATCCAGCCGAACCCGGCCCGGCTCCGCCGTATCCACGAGAACGCGACGGCCCCGTCGGCGAGCACGCGCGCCGCGCCGTGCACGGGGGAAAGCGGCAGCAGCGCGCGGCCCGCCACGCGGCAGACGGTCTGCGGGCTGTCGGCCGCGCTCGTGCCCGGCGGCACGAGGCGCACCGTCACGTCGGTGCCGATCGTGTCGGGGGAGAGATCGACGGGAAACAATGCGGGCGATTCCAGAAGGATGAAGCGTTCGCCCGGCGCATGCGCCGCGATCGCCGCTTCGCTTGCCTTTCGCGCGCGAAGCAGTCCCGAAAGCCGGAACCGTCGCGGCGCGATCGGCACCGCGCTGCGGAACTGGATCAATTCGTCGCCGACAAGCGCCAGATTCGCGCCCGCCAGCACGGAAAGCGCCGGCCGGCTTTCCAGCCACATCGCATCGGATATCAGCTCCACCTCCAGCGCGGACGCTTCATCCCACCGCGTCGGGTCCGCCGAAGGCAGCGCCGACAGCGCCGTCCCCATCGGTACCCCGCCGCTTGCCCCGCCGCTGGCCATGCCGACGCTCGACCAGCTCGCCCCGGCATCGCCGCTCAGCCATATCTCCGCGCGCCGCCAGCCGCTTCCCGTGCCGCCTGCGGCAATCCACAGTCGCGGCGCAGTCGGCACGTCGCCTGCGATCGGCGGCAATTCGAAGGCGTGGAAATGCGTTTCGCCCTGCGGCGCATCGGCGCCCGTTTCCGCGCGCCCGCCGTCTGCTGCGGCGTCCCCGGCGGCGCCTGACGTCACCGGCTCGGCCTCCAGCGCGATCGTCATCGCCTCGAACGCGGTGCGCCGGATTTCCCAGCGCCTGCCGTCGCGGTCGCGCAGCCTGTCGCCCGGCTGAAGCGAAAGCGCGCGGTAGCCCAGGCGGAACTCTGCGGTCTCGCGCCGCGCCCACAAACGCTGCAGCATGGTCTGCGCCGCGCCTTTCGCCGCACCTGCCGAAAACGCGACCGGAAGCGAGCCGTGATCTTCGCGTCCCGCCGCGCCCGGCCTGAACGCACGCTGCGTCCCGGCCTGGTAGTCGCGCGCGATATCCAGATACCCGAAGGTGACGGAGGCGGGCGCGTCCCCGCTCCGGCATGCGATCGAATAGCGGTTCTCGCCCTCCACCAGCCACGCGCCGTCCAGCACGATATCGGTTTCGACGCTGTCGTCATGCAGATGCACCCGCGTCCCGCCGAGCGCGCGCACATCGCCGAGTTCGCCGAGCGTCGCGACCCAGGTGGAAAGCGGCGCGTTCGTCGCTGCGGCGAAACCCGGCAGCGGTGTCGACAGGCCGCTGGTCGTGATCCTGACGCCTGCGGCCACGGCGAGATCGTCGAGGATCGCGGCCAGCGTCGGCGGCGCGGCGTCGGATATCACCTCGAACGACAGGTTGGGAATGCGGTTTGCAAAGTCGGCGAGCTGCAGATCCTCGAACACCGCATAGGCAAGCCCGCGATAGGCGGGCGCGTTCGCGGCGCCTTCGGCCGCGACGATCAGCGCGTCGGCGGCCTGCGTCTCGCTTCCGGTGTAGATGCGGATCGATCCTTCCGCGGTCATGTCCCCGGCCGCGCCGCGCAGCAGTTTGCCGTCGGCCCATATCCGCCCGATCCCCACGATCGGCCGCGCCGAAATCGCGACCGCGAACGACGCGGAATAGCTGTACGTCGTGGTCCGCCCGCCCGAACGCTTGCCGCCGCCCGAACGGTGCGCCGTCTCGGCAAGGCCGCGACTCCAGATCACGTTTCCGGCGGCCCGCGTGGTGCCGTAGAGCCGGGGATGCGGCACGCCGTAGGCGGAGCTTTGCACCGTCAGGTCGTCGAGGCGCGGGCCGCTGCGGCCTTTGGGCGCGAACAGCATCCCGTCGATCGCGCTTCCCGCGATCGCACCGATGCCGGCGCCGATGGGCCCGCCCACGATTGCGCCGATGGTCGTCAGAACGAGCGTCGCCATAGCCTCAAGTCTCCGGAAAGCGCCAGGCGGCGGGCGTCCATTCCGGCGGCAGCGGCGCCTCGACGACGCGGCCGAGGCCGAAATGGGCGTGAACGAACGTGTCGCCGCAGCAAACGGCGAGGTGATGCTGCGCGGGCGCGACCGCGATCAGCGCGAGATCGCCCGCCAGCGGCTTGCCGTCCCGGGGCAGGCAGCCCGCCCCGGCCAGCCCCGCCGCCAGCCGGTCCCGGTTGTCGGCCGAAAGGCAATAATCGTGCGGCACGCTCAACGAGAGCCCCGCGCCCTTCGCCGCCGCGATGGCGACCCCGATGCAGTCGAGCGCAAGACCCGGCACGCGTCCCTGCACGCGACAGCGCGTGCCGACGCACGCGCGCGCCGCGCGCGCGATATCGATGTGTCGCGAATGCCGGGGCATCACAGGCTCGGGTAGCGGATCACGGAATCGGTGCCGGGCACGTGCGGCTCGCCCCTGAAATTGTCCGTGTTCAGGAAGCGGTCCCGGCACGTCGAAAAGCGGCGGTCGCAGCCTTCGCGCAGTTCCACCGGATCGCCCGCCATCAACCCGGCCACGGCCTCGCGCAGATCGAAGGCGCCGCCTGCGGATGCGACGATCTCGAAATCCAGCCCCGCGTGCGGACCGGCGAGCGGCCGCAGCCGCCCATAGGCGAGCGCGCCATCCGGCAGGATGCGGTCGGTCTCGATATGCGCCCCCGTCGCCGCCGTCACGCGCGCGACGTGCGTCAGCGGCGCCAGCGCGACACCGCAGCGCGGGTCGCCGAGCCGCGCGCGGCATTCCGGCGTACAGAGCGCGATCGGGCTCCGGTCGAGGTCGGCGTGCGCGCTTTTCAGTTCCGCCTCGAAGCGGTCCTCGCGGCGCACGATGTCGCCGATCTCGCCGCTCGCGAGCAGCACCGCCGCCTCGGGCGCGCGCCAGTCGACCAGAAACAGCGCCGCAGCGGCGCGGTCGTAGCGGCCCGCCCCGATCTCGTCGGCGCGGATGCGCCCGCTGCCGAGCGCGCCCGTCACATCCATGCCGCCGCCCTCCACCGAATCGGCGTGGGCGAGCGCCGACGGCACCATTCCGGGCACCGGCGAGCAGATCATGCCGTCCACCGTCAGCGCGCGGTCGTGGGACGTGAAGCCCAGCGCCGCGCCGTCCGCGCGCTCGATCCGCCAGCAGAAGGCGAGGCTCGTCGTTTCCTGTTCGAGCGCTGCGGCGAGCGCCTCGGGTATGTCGCGCATCAGGCTTCCCGCACCTCGATGATCGGGGCCGAAGGGATATCGCCTGCGCGCCAGCCCTGCAGCGAGGCTTCGATACTGTCCTCGGCAAAGCGCACCGGCACGTCGAACAGGAAACCCGCCGTCACCGCCCCGGCGGGCGCGGTCTCGAACGTCACCGCTCCGCCTTCGAGCGACCAGCCTTCGGTCTGCTCCGCTCCGGCCACGGCGACGCGAACGCTCGCGGCATCGGGCCGCGTGATGCGCCGCGTCTCGCCTTCGCCGTAGTGCTTCACGAGCGGAAACACCGTCCGCACGCCGTCGCCCGCGCCCAGCATCTGGTCGATCGGCGAGGGCGTTCCCGTCATGCCGTTCGAGCTGAAATCGAAGGGGTCGCGAAACCGGAACGCGAACGCCCGCCCGCGCCGCGCGCGGAAGAATCCGATCAGCGCGGCAAGATCCTCCTCCGATCGCACCCCCGGCCCTGCGTCATAGCGCAGCCGCGCCTGCGCCCAGTCGCTGTTCCTCTGCTCGTACCCCGAAACGCTGGTCACGATCTGCGTCGAAAACAGCGGCCCGCCGCTTGCACCTTCGGCAAGCGCCAGCGGGAACGCCACGTCATGAAAGCCCAAGGCCGTATCCTCCTCGATCTCGAAAAACGTGAACCCGTCGCGCATCACCTGCGGGAAGGCCCACACGAAGGTTTCGGCGACGCGCTTCAGCGCATCTTCCGCCGCCGCCGCGATCGGCTGCCACAGGTGCCGGTCGGCGGCGCTCAGCACGAAGCCCGAAAAATAATGCTGCTCGGCGGGGGCGTAGCCGAGCGCATCGCTCACCGCCGTCCGCGCCCGCCGCATCCCGCCCGCATTGCCCTCGATCACGAAGTCATAGTCTTCGAGCTGCAGCACATCGAACGCCGGATACGCCCACGCGGCGGGCATGTTCACCGCCGCCAGCCAGTCCGCCTCCGCCCGCAGCACCTGCGGCGCATAGAACAGCAGCGCCACCTTGATGCCCGGCGCGGCATCCTTCACTGCGTCCCTCAGCGCCAGTGTCGAAGCCCCCAGCTTGCCGCCGAGCCACGCATGATACGCCGCCTGCGCCGTGCTCGGCGTTTCCGAAACGTCCGCCATCGCGGGCGGCGCGGCCAGCCCGGTCTCCGCCGCATACGCCGCCGTCGCCGCCGCATCGTGGAAGCACGGCGTCCGGTCCGCGCCGAACCCCGTCCACCACCACGGCTCGCCGATCTGGAACCAGGGCGCCTCGAATTCCGCGAACGCCTCGGCCACGCTCCGCAGCCAGGCCATCGCCGCCTCGTTTGCAGGCGACAGCAATGTCGAGGGCGGTTCCCACCCCGTCAGCGCGGGCGACCCGTCCCCGGCGCGCTGCTTCCAGTCCTCCGGCGCGTGCGCGTCGAACAGTTCGTAACTCAACGACAGGATGACCTGAAACCCCAGCGCCCCGGCGCGCGCGCAGAAATCCTGGTGCCATACCCGGCACGGCGCGTTCAGCGGATCGCCGCCCGCCACCACGAACCGCGCCCCGTCCCAGCCCAGCCGGAAATAATGGCTCATCCCGACATAGTGGTTGAACCAGTCCCGGTAGCCGAGCTTCAGCGCGTTTCCGAGCACGCGTTCGGGCGTCAGGGTGTAGCTGTCGTCATAGCCCCCCGCCATGCGCAGCCGGTGCGGCGGCAGGCATGCGTCGCCGATCTCCAGCACCGAAGACGCCCCGTCGCAGCGCACGTCCTCGATCCGCACCGTCGCCGTTCCCGGCGCGGCCAGCGGCACGTCCTCGCGCGTATATCCCTCCGGCACCACCGAGATGAACATCCGGTCGATGTCCCCCGCCCACACCGGGTCCGCCTCGCCCGGCAGCAGGAAGCCGCCGTCCATCGCGTCGAAATCGAGGGCAATCATCGCATCGTCGGCATCGCCCTCGGCATAGTTCCACAGCCGCACGTACCAGCTCTTCGGCGTCCCGGAAGCGTCCCGGCCTTCAATGGTCAGCGTCGGCCCGTCGAGATCGGGAAGCGTCCGGCAGTCCCCCTCCGATCGCCACCGGAACGACAGCCGCGTTCCCCGGTAATCGCGCCGCGTCTCATAGGCGATCAGCGGATGGTCCCAGCGGTCCGCGCTTTCCCAGATCAGCCCGACGAGGTCGCTTGCCGTATAGAATGCCGCGTCGATCCGCAGCGCGTCCGCCGCCGTCGTCACCACGCTGCCCATCGCGGGCCGCGCGAAATCCACGGTCCAGTAGCGCGCGTCGAACCGCTTCAGCCAGTCGCGCCGGATGCCGTCGCCGGGTTTCGCCAGCCAGTGCATCTCAGCGCCCGTCGCGCAGCAGCGCCTGCCGCACCGCGCGCGCGACCTGGCGGCCGCTTTTCGCCATGAACGCGGGCGACGCGTCCGCAGGCGCATTCACCGTCACGTTGATCGTCGTCGCCCCGCCCGCAGCGCCCGTCTCGATGCGCCCGCTCGCGGTCGGCACGAACACCTCCGGCCCCCGCTCGCCCACCAGATACGCCTGCCCCGGCGACACAGGCCCTCCGGTGGCCCGACCCGGCAGCCCGAACGCAGTCAGCGCCGCGCTCGCGAGCGTGCTGAAAATCCCGCCCGATCCGCCGCCGCCGCCGATGCTCATCTGCAATGTCGACGCCGCGATCTCGTTCATCACCGAAAGCACCGTCCGCTTCAGGTCTTCGAACCCGAACTTGCCCGTGCGAATGAAGCGACCCAGCGCGCTTTCCATCGCGCTCCCCGCCCGGTCCATGCCCGCCTGCAGCGGTCCATCCAGTTGCCGCGACATCGTCTCGACATCGCGCGCAAACCCCTGCGTATCCGCGCGCACCTTCAGCACGAGCGTTTCGATCTCATCGTCCATCGTCGCGTTCCATCAATTGTCGCAGTTCCGCCCCGCCCAGCGCGTCTTCCGCCGCCGGTCCCAGCGCGTTCAGCAGATCGGCGGGCGTCGCCGCCCAGAAGTCATCGGCCCGCCACCCCAGCCGCGCCGCGAGCCCCGCCGCGCGCCGCGCGCTCTCGGCGAAGGTCATCGCCCGGCGAGGATCTGCGTCAGCAGCGCCTTCAGCGCAGGCGTCGCCGCCGCGAGTCCTCCCGCCACCAGCGCCTCGCAGAAAGCCTCCCGCTCCAGCCCTTGTGGATCGAGACAGTGCCAGAACAGCCCCGCCATCTCGGCGATCGAAAGCTGCCCCGCCGCCGCCCGCTCCACGAGCCCGAACAGCGGCCCAAGCTCGGCTTCCGCCGCAACCAGCGCCGCAAAGCTGGGCCGCAGCCGCAACCGCTCGCCCGCCACCACGATCTCAGCCTCCCCCCGCACCGCATTCGCTCCTCTCCCGCCCGCGGGAGAGGATACGAAGCCTTGGCCGAAGGCCGCAGGCGAAGTTGGTGAGGGCATCGCTGAGGGCCTCACGCCGTCACCACCGGCCCGGCGCTTTCCAGCGCGAGCGTGTACGTCCGCTCCCCGCCGAAATCGCCCGCATAGTCGAGCCGCGTCACCAGAAACGGCCCCTGCATCCTCTCGCCGCTCTCGAAGCTCAGCTCGTACCCCGCCACCGTGCCGCCGAGCGCCAGCGTCTTCAGCAGCGCCTCGGCGGTAGAGCCCGTGAACACCCCCGCGCCCGAAACCGAAACATGCCGCACCCCGCCGCCGGAAAGCAGCTCGCGCCATCCGCCCGATCCCTTGTTCGTCACCGCGACCGCGTCGCTCGCGATCGACATCTGCGTCGTGCGCAGCCCCGCGATCGTCTGGTACGTCGCGGGCGCCCCCCCGCTCGAAATTTTCAGCAGGAATGCACTGCCCTTCTCGGCTGCCATGATCGTCTCTCCTTCAAAGCGTTTCCGTCCGCGCGCGAAATTCGATGGTGCCGCTCACCAGCCCGCGCGCGGGGTCGGCGGCCGTGCGGCTGCGCAGCATGTCGTTGGTGACGAGCCGGTGGCCGTCGAGCGCGGCGATCCCGAGCACCGCAGTCTCCGCTGCGGCGAGCACCGGCTTCAGCGCCGAAACCGCGTCCCCCGCCGCCCACGCCGTCACGCCGTAGAGATGCTGCCGCCGCCGCTCGGTCTTGGTGGAAATGTCGGTGACGAGATCCGGCCCGATCGTCAGGTACGGAAGCACCGCACCGGCAGGCGGCCCGTCGTATACCCCCGTCACGATCGGCCCCGCCAGGTCGGCGAGCGCCGCATACAGCGCCTGTTGCAGCGCAAGTCCCGCATCGCTCATAAAAGGCTCCTCAGCCACGCGCCCGGCCAGCGCAGCCGCGCATCGGTGGTCGCCCGGCGCCGCAGTCCGCGTCCGGCCAGCCGCACCGCGCTGCCCTCCGCGCGGATATCGACCCCCGGCATGTCCCCCGCCGCCGCAAGCCGCCGCGCCATGCGGCGCTCTTCGCGCGCGGAAATTTGTGCAGCTTTGCTGCGCAGCAAATCGCGCAAAGTCATGGCCTTGCCTCCGCGCGCAGCAGGATGCGATCGGGCCGCAGCGGATCGCGCGTCACCGCGATCACGGTCAGTCGTTCCCCGCGCCATTGCAGCCGGTCGCCGACCTTTGCCGAGGCCTCTCCGCGCATCACGATCGTGTAACGCGCAGGCGCCGCGAGCCGCTCGCCCCGCGCGCCCATCGCGGGCGGCTCGCTTTCCACGCTTGCCCACACCGGCACCCCGAACACGGGATCGCCCGCCGCGCCCGCAGCATCGCCCGCGCCCGAAACGCCGATCGCGATGCGCTCCTTCAGCGCGCCCGCCATCTCGCCGCTCATGCGAGGCGCATCCGCCGCCAGGGCCGCCACAGCGCCGCGACCGCAGCCGGCGGCCCCGCATCGCCCGCCGCATCGCGGTTGGCATAGAGATGCGCCGCAAGCCGCACGATGCCCTGCCGCAGCGGCTCGGGCACCCCGTTCCAGTCTTCCGCCAGCCCCGCCTCCACCACGACACGCGCCGCCGTGCTGCCGGAAACACGCACCCAGCCGTCCCCCGAGGCATCGGTCAGGCTGTCGAACGCCGCAGCATCCTCCCCCACGAACGCGCCTTCGAAACTGCGCACGGGCGTCGCGGCCAGCCGGCGCCACTGCCCGCCCGCGGCCACCGTTTCGCTGCGCGCCTCCGCGATCAGCACCTGGCCCGTGAACGCCTCGCACAGCGCCGCGGCGCTCCGCACCAGCCCCGCGAGCAGCGCGTCCTCGTCGGCGCCGTCGATGCGCAGATACGCTTTCACCTCGCCGAGCGAGACGGCCAGCGGCGCGCTCATCGTTCGTCCACCCTGATGGAAAGCGTGCGCTCCTCGATGCGCCCGCTCGTCAGCGTCACCCGGTTGGTCACGCGGTAGACGTGCCCGGGCACGCCGCCCTCCAGCGTCGCCGAAGCGCGCGCGGGCAGGCTTGTCGCCCCGGCGACGGCGATGCCGCCGGCCTCTTCGGGCGCGACGATCCATGCGCTGGCGGCGATCGTATCGCCCGCCAGATAGCCCGCCGCCCAGTCGACCGTGTAGTCGATCCGCGCGCCGGGATCTTTCAGATAGAATCCCATCGCAAACTCCGTGGTTGATCGTTTCAGGCTGCGCCGACGCTGAGCACGCGCGTGTCGGGCCGCACGCGCAGCACCGCGCCGGAAAGGCCGGGCGGAACGAAATCCGTGCTCAGAAACGACTGCGCCGCGCGGTGCGGCATCGCGGCGCCCGCGCACTGCAGCACGCCCGCCGCCGTCAGCGGCGATGCGCCCGCGTGCTGGCCGTGCCCGCACGATGCCGCGGCGATCTGCCCGGAAAGGGAAAGCGCCCCGCCGCCGCCGTGATGACCGTGCGCCGCGCCCGCAACCGCGAGCGCGGGTGCCGATGCTAACAGTGCAGCCGACGTCGCATCCGCGCTGTGCAGCGCCGAGGCCGGGTTCAGCCCGGCCCCCAGCCACCCGGCCTGATACGTATCGACGAGCGCAGGCCCGATCGTGTCGACGCTGTCGCCGATCTCGTTCAGGAAGTCCGCGAACGCGTAGGACCATTCGAACGTCAGCGCGAACCCGCCCACCGTGCCGCTGCGCGCGAACGCCGTGCTGCTGCTCGACGAGCTGCCGCCGTAGTTATGCAGGCTCGATCCGTACAGCGCCTCGACATGGCCGAGGAAGGCGTCCTCCGCCGCGCTGAACCCGGTCGAATAGGTGCCGAACTTCGTCTGCGATCCCGAATGGCTGTGCCACGCGAGCTGCCCCGTGCAATTGATCAGATCATCGCCGTTCACGCCCCACTGCGTCACCAGCATCGCCACGCTCGCCTCGACGGCGTTCTGCGGGTCGTTGATGTCGCTGCGGTCGATCGCGTTCGATCCCCACACGCGGTTCGGATCCTCGCCGACGTCCCCCGGCTCGGCGCTGCCCCGCGCCATGCCGCCGACCATCCCCGCCGTGTTGATGATCTGGAAGATGTGTTCGAAATCGTCGCGCAGCACATCGTGATCGGCGTCCGAAACGCTCATCAGCCGCTCGGCAAAGCGCATCATCGCGCGCAGCCCGCCCCATTCGCCCGCGTGCGTCCACGCATGGAACAGCCGCTTTTTCGGCCCCGTCGCCGCCGGGTTCGTGATGCCGAAGGCAAACGCGAAGGTGTGCCCGACCTGTATCCCGTCCGGGCTCACCTGGTCGGGGAAATCGAAATAGGCGTATTTGTTCGGCGCCGACGATGAAACGCCCAGATCGATGCACGCCTGCGGGCGATAGATGTTCGCGTTCGCGTCCCACGTCGCCAGCCAGTCTTCCAGCTCCTCGTAGGGGACCGGCGGAATGTTCGCGATCTGGATCGCGCTCTCGGCAAAGGCGCTGTCGTTCGAAACCGTCAGGATCGAATCCGTCACCGATCGGTTGACGAACGGCTGCCACGCATAAAGGTCGCCGATGTCCGACGCGAGCCGCCAGTAGAGGCGGGCGTTCGTCGGCGGTGTCGATGTCGTGCGCCAGGTCGAATAATCGAGCTTGAAAACCGGCGTGCGGCCCGTCTGTTTCAGGTCGATGTCGGCGTAGAAGCCCTCCCACTTCGTGCCCGCGATATTGTCGTTGCTCTCCGGGTCGCCGAACAGTTCGATCGTCGGCGCGGCGCTGTCTCCGTCCGTGATGATGCTCGCCGCCGCGTCCACGTCGCCGCCGCCCGGCGGGCGCGAAACCGTCGGCGAGAGATCCCCGGTATCGAGCAGCGCCGCGCCCGCGCCGTGGGCGTGCGCCCCTGCCGAGGGCGCGATCACCGTTTCCGTCGCCGCCGCAAGGATCACGCCGATCACGTGGTTCGATCCGTTGGACCAGCTGCCGCTTGCGGGCGTGAACGCATAGCCCACGTCCGTCAGCGTCTCGGGGGGGTCGGCGGGCGCGTAGTCCGCAACCGCCATCGCGCCGCCGCCGGTTCCGCTGCCGACCGTCGCGGTCAGCCGGCTCGTGCCGTGCGAAGGGCCGGTCCATGTGCCTGCCGACGCCGTCACGACCTGAAGGTACACAAGCCGCGCGTCGGCAGGCACGGTGATGCCGAACCTCGCCACCGCCGCGCTCGATCCCGGCACGTATGCGGGCGTCGAAACCGCGACCGGCGCGCCGCCGTCATATTCGACGACACCGATCTGGATATCGCTGCCCGTCACGCCGTTGTGGCTGATCTCCAGCGGCGCGCTGCCGCTCGCGGCATTTTCCAGCACCCACATGTCGGCAACGTCGACCGTCGCCGCTGAGCCGAGATCGCCCTTGTTCACGCGCGTGAAGCTCTGTGCGCCCCGCGTGACCCCGGTGATGGCAAGCGGCGACGACGCGTTCGCGCGCTCGTGGTCGATCACGGCGATCAGCGTATGGCCGGTGCCCGAAACGACATAGGCATCGGTGGTGATCGGGCTCGCGTTCGCCGTGGTGTCGAAATGAACGACGGCGGCGTTCACGAATTGGGGAGCGGTCATGGCCGAGTATCCCTAGGGATGTGTGGGGCTTCAGTTCAGGGCGAGGCGAAAAGGGTGGATTTCGAGAACCGGCGCGCAGCGGACTTTGGGTCCGTGAGCACCGGAAGCGGAGAAAGCCGCCGTTTGCAGCCCGTCATGGACTGAAGCCCCGCACATCCTAGGCGGGATCGCCGATTTCGATGTCCCACGCGCCGAAGCTCACGGTGCTTGCCGATACGAGCGGCTGAGCGGGGCAGGTGGTCACGTAGAGGAGGCGCGTTCCCGGTCCGTCGAGCAGCGCCACGTGTGTCGCGGTGCCCGATGCGGTGATGGCGACATCGCTCTTCGCCGCGACGCTCAGGCGCCGCCCGGAGGTCACGCCCTCCTGAATCGTGAAGTCGGTGCTCGTCATCGCCGCGTCGGCGAGCGCATCGCTGTTTGCAGCCGCGTAGCTTGCCGGTTCGGCGGCGAGCGCCACCATGCGCGTGGCGCCCGTCTTCACGGCATCGAGCGCTGCATCGAGCACGTCGTTATGCACGGCTTTCGCCATGTCCTGTCTCCTTGGTTGGTCGGGAAAAGGGTGCGCCGCGGCGGCAGGGGGGACCGCCGCGGCGCGTTCGCTGTGGCTAGGCCGCAGCGAATCTCAGCAGTTTGATCGCTTCGGAATTGGCGACTGCGCCGCCGATCCGTTTCGTCGCGTAGAAGTGCACGAAGGGCTTGTGCGAATAGGGGTCGCGCAGGATGCGGGTCGCCGTGCGCTCGGCGATCACGTAACCCGCCATGAAATTGCCGAACGCGATCGAAAGGCTCCCTGCGGCAATGTCCGGCATCGCTTCGGCCTCCACCACCGGATAGCCGAGCAGCGTTGCCGGCTGGCCCTCCGAAAGACCCGGACGCCACAGGAAATTCTCGTCGCCGTCCTTCATCTTGCGCACGCGCGCCAGCGTCTTCGAATTCATCACGAACGCCGCGCCCTGCCGGTAGACCGGCCGCAGCAGGTGCACGAGATCGATGAGCGCATTCTCCGGCTCGCTCGCCGCGAAGTTCGCCGAAACGCCCGTCGGCAGATGCTGCAGCGTCCCGAATGCCCGCACGCTGTCGGCGGTGGTTGCGGTCGCGTAGCTCAGGAACCCCCTGGGCTGGTTCGTGCCGTTTCCGTTCACGAACGCCGCGCCTTCCACGGCGGCGAATTCGCGCGCGATTTCGTCCGTCAGCCAGCTTTCCACGTCGAACGCCGCGTCATCCAGCATCGCCTGGCTCGCCGCCGGGTTCGCATAAAGATCGCCCATCGGCGGCGCGATCTCGTTGAAGTCGGGCGTCTCGGTCTCGGGGCGCGCGGCGATGTCCGACACCCAGCCCGAAGCGAACCCGCCGCTCGCCACCAGCTTGCGGTAATTGCTGCTCCCCACCTTCACCACGTTCGCGATCGCGCGGATCGGCGAGATGTCCTTCAGGGTCGCGTCGATCTTCTGGTCGATCTCCACCGGCACGGCATAGCCGCCGTCGGCGTCGGCAAGCGACATCGCCTTCACCTCCGGCGCGGCGATGCCCTTGCGCAGATACGAGTCCGCGAACGCCTTGCGCTCCGGCGGCGCATCGGGCCCGAGCGCGGGCCTTGCCGCCTTCACCTGCATCGCGCCGAGCTGCGCGGTCAGCGCCGCCACCTCTTCGCGCAGCGCACCGGCCTGCGCCGCCTCGATCTCACCGTCCGCCTTCACTTCATAGTTCATGGTTCGCTCCTTCAGTGATCGAAAACACCCGCGCCAGCGGCTGCATGGGGAACGTCACGAGCGAGACCTCGATCAGCTCCACCGCCAGCAATTCCCGCAGCCCCCGCGCCCGGTCGGCGCGCGACGTCCGCACGCGGTATCCGAACGACAGCCCCGAAAGCGCCCCGGCCCGAAGCAAACTCGCCGCCTCGCGCGCGCCCTCGCTGCCTGCCGCCAGCCGCGCCAGAATCCGCAGCCCCCGCCCGTCCTCGTCGGCCCGCTCGACAATGCCCACCGGCCGCGCGGCGTCGTGCTGCCACAGCAGCGGCACCGCCCCCGCGCCTGCAAACGCGCCCTTCCGCACCACGTCCCGCCCCCGGTCCGGCACGTCGAACACGGCCGCGTACCCGGCGAGGCGCAGCGCGCCTTCCGTTCCTGTCATCTGCAATGTCCTTGTCGCTATTCGGCGAGCACGCCCTTCAGGCCCACCGTCACCACCAGCCCCATCACCAGCCCCGCGAGCATCAGCCGCACCAGCCAGCCGACGAGCGCCGCGCGCGCGCTTTTCTTCGCCTCGCGCCATGCGCCGAGCAGCGCGCGCAGTTCGCCCACGTCCTCGCCGGCCTTCGCGTCGGTCAGCCCCACGCGCGCCAGCGCCCGCGCCGTGCCCGCCTCGCTCGCCTCTTCCACGAGCGCGCGCAGCGTCACCAGGTCCGCGCCCTTCCCCGCTGCCTGCGCGATGAGGCCCGTCAGCATCGCGTCGGCGTTCACGCGAAATCCTCCGCGTCGATCCCCAGCAGCCGCCGCTTCTCCTCGCCCGAAAGGAAATCCGCCGCGCTCACCTGCGCCCACAGGATCTCGCGGTCGTGCGACAGCGCGGGGATATCGTCCTTGTCGATCGTCACGCGCGCGTCCGGCCACCAGTGCCGCAGCCAGTGCGTCAGCGCCTCGGCGATACGCCCGACGAGCGGCAGCACGGTCAGCCGCCACAGCGCGCGATTGGCTTCCGAATAGTTCGCATAGGTATTGTCCCCCGGCAGCCCGAGCAGCATCGGCGGCACCCCGAAGGCGAGCGCGATGTCGCGCGCGGCCCCCGCGTGCATCCCGGCGAAATCCATGTCGGCGGGCGTCATCGAAAGCGCTTGCCACTTCAGCCCGCCTTCCAGCAGCATCGGCCGGCCGGCGTTCCCCGCGCCCGCGAAGCTCGCCTCCATCTCGGCGCGCAGCCGCTCGAACTGCGCCGGAGACAGCGCGCCCTCGCCCTCGAACACCAGCGCCCCGGAAGGCCGCGCCGCATTGGCGAGCAGCGCCCGGTTCCACGCCGCCGCCGCATTGTGCGTCGCCACCGCGCCCGCCGCCGCCGCCAGGCAGCCGAGCCCGTAGTGATCGCCGGTCGGGTTCAGCATGCGTATGTGCAGCACGCCTGCGGTTTCACCATGCGCGGGCAGCCGCACCGCCGTCTCCCCGGCGCGGTAAAGGAACGCTGCGGGCCACCCCCGCGCGTCGCCTTCAACCGTCACCCTGTCGGGCCGCAGTGCGTGCAGTTCGGCGGGCCGCCCGCCCGCGCCGATCGCCGCGTCCACATAGGCGTTGCCGTGCAGCAGCAGATGCGCCGCGAGTCCCTCCAGAAACCCCGCCCGGGTCTCGCGCGGATTGGGCTGCGCGATCAGCGCCGCAAGCGCCTCGCCGCAAACCTTCAGCGGCGCCGAGCCCGCGCTTTCCGCCACCAGCCGGACCGCCCGGCTCGCCACCGGATTGCGCGTCATGGCCTCGCGCACCCGCGCCGCATAAGACTGCGGCACGTCATCCCAGCCCCCGCCAAAGCCCAGCACATGCCGCGGCAAGGCCGGACGCCCGCTCTTGCGGCCGAACCAGTTCAACATCAGCGATCTCCAGCAAAAAAGAAGAAAACCCCCTCGCCCCGATGAGGAAAGGGGCAATAAAAAAGCCCTTGTCCGCGCGAGCCTCAACCTGGAATCGATTGTCTCTCCTGAGCGTTTCGCGTATCGGGAGCGCACAAACAGACGCGAGTTCCGAGGTCGAAATGGTCAAGTGAAAGTTCATCGCTTAGCGGCACATTGACGCGAACGATTTCGCACGACCATTCGTGCGAGCCTGCTTTCACTCGACCGATCGAGACCACCGATGTTGTTGGAACTTGCGCGCGTTCATTACGGACGCCTTCTCATCGCATACGCCTTTACCACCGGCGGCATGATCGCCGGTCTGCTTTACCCGCTTGCAATCGGCTTCGCGATTAACGGCGTGCTGTCGGGCGACTTTGGCGCCGTGCTGTGGCTGGTTGGCTGCCACTCAGCGCAACTGGTGCTGACCGTCGCATCCAAACGATACGACACGCGTGTGTTCACCCGCATATACGGCGCCCTTGCCTCACGGATCGTTGACCGCTCCCGCGCTGCCGGCATGGAGCCGGCCCGCGTCGCGGCGCGCGTCGCGCTTTCGCGTGAATACACCAGTTTTCTCGAAGAAGACGTCTCGCGTATTCTCTATGCTGCGATAGCGCTCAGCATTTCCATGGGGCACTGGTGTTCCTGGAACCCGTGCTGGCCTTCACCTGTACGGCGCTCGGCGTTCCGCTCTTTCTCGTCGGCCGCTGGCTCGGGCGACGATCCGCCCGTTTGAACAAGGGGCTGAACAATCGTCTGGAGAGCGAGGTCGCGCTTCTCTCCCACGGAAAAGCGGGCAGAGTGCGCCGTCACTTCAAAGCGCTTGCCGGCTGGCGGATCAAACTCTCCGATGCGGAATCCACAGCCTTCGGCTTGATGGAAGTGCTGGTCATCGTTCTGTTCGTCGTTGCCTTGTGGCGGGTCGGAAACGCGGAGGAGACGCCGCAGGCGGGCGATGTCTTCGCAATCTTCTCCTATCTTTGGCGATTTGTCGAAAGCCTCGATCAGGCTCCGGTCTTGATCCAGAAACTGGCGAAGCTCCGAGATTTGGACCGACGCCTCGCGTCGGTTGCCGCATAGCGAAACGGATCGGCGTGAGACGGAGGGACGCCCAGCCTCAATCCACGATAAACAGCCGCGCGCCTTTCGCGCTCACAGACCGGTGCGCCATCGCCCCGTCGCCCACATGATACGACATCCCCGGCGTCAACGTGACCCGCCGTCCATCCGCAAGCTCGGTCACCAGCTCGCCTTCAAGGCAGAGCAATATATGCCCCTTCTCGCACCAGTGATCGGCAAGATACCCCGGCGAATAGTCCACCATCCGCACCCGGATCACCCCGAACTGCCGCGTCCGCCAAACGGCGTGCCCGGTCTCGCCGGGATACACGGTCTCGGGGACGGCCGCCCAGTCGGCGGTCTCGAAAGCGAGCGGATCGATATGCATGGCAGGAGCGTCGATAAACTAGCTGGACGTGCCATCCGCATCCAGAGCTTGGCGCAACTTTTCCGTTTTACCGACAAGAGACCAGTATGCTCTTTTGACCTTAGATGGGTGTTTTACATGATGTTTTTTGCGCAGCCAGCGCTTAGCAAGAGTTTCGAATTCACAAAAATAGGCCGGATTGCAATAGGCCTCTCTTGTTTTCGTTATATAGGGAAAGAGCTTGCTGTAATCTCGCGTAAACTGTGTAAAGAACCAATATTTATAGAAATTCTCTTCGAATACACCTTTTCTTATAGAAAGACTTATCAATTCATATTGATTTAGCTGCCTAAGTATTATTTTAGAAGCAGGGTTTTCCGAATTCTCATCTAGCGCAAGGCTTTCAATATTTTGCTTGGACACTTCTAAGTCGGTAATAACTTTTTTAAACTGGGCGTAAGACTCATTATCGCCTGCGTCAAAAAAGGTTTGCACTACCATCTGAATGGTAGCCTGCCGACGGCTTATTTTACCATTGTGCCAGATAACTAGAAAAGCTGCGATTGCGGAAAGGACAATGCAAATTGCTTGGATTGCATCAGAGTTCTCGCCGACCCAGCACCAAAGTGAATACGAACACCCCTGACGTGACCCCCTGGTTTCCACCAGCACGGATTAGAGTCCGGCAGCTTTGTTGCGCATGAGCGCGGGTTGAGCAATGGCCTGCGAAGCGGAGC
>NZ_JACHNZ010000052.1 GCF_014199685.1 Sphingosinicella soli
GAAACTCGCGCTCAACATCAACCGATCGCCACGCCGCGGTGGGGTCCCTTTTGCACGCCGATCGGGGGTCCCTTTTGGACGCCGATTGACAGCCACGGATGTCGTTCGCCATTTGATACTGACGGAACGAGAGCTCAAATTGGTTTAGATCGCCCAGCGCTTTGCCAAGTGCAAAATGGAGATGAATCCGCTGCACGTCATCACGCACTGCCTCCAGAGCCCGCTCCAGCAGAGTGACGTCGTCGCTACCGAGGTGGACCGTACGCAGATTGGCCAACCCGAGCCAGGCGAAGCTGTTCGCGGGATCGATTTTCAGTGATCTTCGATAGGCGACGACAGCGTCTTCGAGGCGCCCTGCAGTTTTCAGCGCATAGCCGTAGTTCATCCATGGTACCGCCGCACCGGGCGCGCGCGCGACCAGCTGCTTATGAACGTGAAGCGCTTCCTCGACGCGTCTCTCGCCGGCAAGGAGAGTCGTCTTCAGTGACAAAGCCCAAAGACGACGAGATGGATCCTCGATGACGTTGTCGAGCAACGCGATGGCTTCCTCTGCGCGGTCGAGACGACATAGCAGTGACACCAGGTCGGCATAGGCGAGGACGAATGCTGGCGCGCGTGCTATTGCTCGCCGCAGCAGTGCTTCGGCGTCGGCAGACGATCCTGTCATTGCAGCTACTCCTGCAAGTAATCTCGCGGCTTCGAGATCTTCAGGGTCGGTCGCCAGACGCTTCCGGATGAGAGCTTCCGCTCCCGTGAGATCGTTGCGTCTCAAAGCATTCACCGCATCTGCCAAGACCGATGGTGGTGATGGATAAGATGTGGTGGGACTCAATATCATTGCTGCCTGTGTGAACGCGATAAGGGCGAATTGTGCATGGGATCGCAAGTGTTTTCACTGGAATCGAGAGCCTGAGACCGCGGTAAGCCTGCACTGTTTTACAATCCGTTAAGTATATTCGACGGAGATTTGGGGTTGCAATGGCACCTAACCGCTTGATAAGTCTTCCCAAGACAATGTTCTCGTCGATCGCTTCGAGACCGTAGTTCGGCCTGGCAGCTAATGCTTGCAAGGGCTGGGTGCCGGTTGGTTTTAGAGCAGCGCCGCGGAGCGTTGAAAAGGGCAAACTGCCGGTGACGGCAGGACGCAAAGCCTCCGAACTCGATCGAGTTAGCGGGGCTACCAACGGGAGGCGAAGTAGGCGTGCGAAGGTGCAAAGCGGCGAACGCGCGGCGAGCCGTGCGCTCGTGTTTTCCCACATTTCATTCATGGAAATTTCGTCGATGACTCCGCCTGCAACGGCTGGTGGCGCAGGCGTGTGTCTGAGGAGAGTCAAATGAGCAACGCAACCGATCGGCACCGTCAATACGCCGCCCAAGTGTCACGGCGCTTGCTCTCGGGTAGCTCTCTTGCGGCGCTGGCGCTCCTGGCATTGGCTGCGCCAGCGCACGCTGAAGACCGGAACTGGGATGCGAACGGCACTGCCATTGGCACCGGCGGCACGGGTACATGGAATCTCGACAATCTGAACTGGAGCCCCAGCGCCGACGGCGTCAGCGGCCCTTACAGCCTCCCCTGGTCGAACGCGGCCCTCGATAACGCCATCTTCGGCGGCACCGCCGGGACGGTGACGCTCGGCGCGCCAATCGTCGTTCATAACCTGACCTTTAATGCGGCCGGTTTCACGCTCACCGGCAGCACATTGACGCTCTCCGGCCTGTCGCCCACGATCGCGACGAACAGCGGAAATACCACGATAAATTCCGTCATTGCAGGCTCGTCTGGCCTGACCAAAGCTGGCGCCGGCGGGCTGATATTGAATGGCACCAATAGCTTCACGGGCGATATCCTTCTCAATCTCGGCAGCATTTATGCGGGCAGCGATGCTGCCTTGGGCAATGCCGAAAACAACATTTCCACGGCAGCCGCAGCCACGGTTCGGCTGTCGATCGCCGGGGCCCCGACAAACCGCACCGTCACGATCGGCGATGCCGGCACTCTGATCCTGGAAGGCGCAGGCGCAGGGTCCGCGTTGATCACAGGCAGTGGGCGGGTGTCTGCGGCGGCCAGCGGCGTTACCATGAGCAACGATGCCAGCACCTATACTGGTCAAACCATCTTTTCTGGTTGCAATGGTGTCTGCTCCACGCGTTTCACGTCGATCGGCGACCTTGGAGTGGCGAGTTCACTGGGCGCCCCCGTGACAGTCGCGGATGGCACGATCGTTTTCAATCAGCAGAGCCAATATACCGATAGCCTGATCTATCTCGGCGATGGCGACAGTTCGAACCGGAACTGGGATATCAACGGCAATGGCGCGATTATCCGGAACCAGGGGACGGGCACGCTGACCATTACGGGCGATGTCGATGTTTCAGCGGGCGGAACCTTCCTTGCTGAGACTGCCAATATTGAGCTCCTCGGGGTTCTCAGTGGCGGCAACTACGCGTTCAATGGCGCGGCTGGTAATGTTGTCACGCTTGGCGGCGCCAACACATTTGCTGGGGCGGCCAGTATCGGCGGTCTCGTCAGAGCTTCGGTTCTGGCGGATATCGGCGCGGTCAGTTCACTCGGCACCGGTACGAACATCACGTTGAGTGCCGGATCGCTGAGCTACACCGGTACGGGGAACAGCAGCAATCGCTTGTGGATCGCAAACGGTGCTGGCGGCATTCTGAACGACGGGACGGGCGCGCTAAATCTGAGCGGCAGTGGGACCTTCGCCATCGGCGGAGCGGCCGACAGTCTGACGCTGGGTGGAACGTTTGCCGGCGAGAATAGCTTCTTGGGCACGATATCCGGTGCTGGAAATCTGATCGGAAACGGTGCCGGCACCTGGGTTTTGGGCGGTGCCAATGATTTCACGGGTAGCGTTACGGTCAATGCGGGGACGTTGAAGGCGGGCAGTAGCTCGGCTTTTGGCGCCGCGACCGGTTTCATCGTGAATGGCGGCACGCTGGATCTGGACGGATATGATCTGACCGCGCCTTCGCTGAGCGGCACAGGCGGAACAGTGGCGCTGGGCTCGGCCAATCTCACCGTCGATACTGCCACAAACGTTGGTTATGCCGGAATCATCACGGGCGGCGGCGGTTTGACCAAGGCTGGCAACGGGATACTGACCCTCAGCGGGGCGAACACCTACACTGGTACAACGACAATTAACGGCGGTACGCTGGCCCTGGGCTTCAATAGCCCCGGCGCACCGCTCACCGACATTATTTCCAGCGCGTCCACGCTGAATATGGCCGGCGGCACGGTGACGGTCTTTGGCGGCGCGGGCCAGGACAATGTCCAGACCTTCAATGGCCTCAATATCCTTGCCGGCAACAACAGGATCAGCGCAGAGGCCAGTGCCACGGGAAGCGTCACCGTCAATCTCGGTGCGATCAATCGCGCTGGCGGATTGATCGACTTCGCACTGCCGGCCACAGGCAATTTCACCACCAGCAACACGAGCCTGGGCGGTTGGGCCACGATAAACGGTACAGATTATGCCAAGGTTGTTGGCGGCGCCATCGTTGCTTTTACCGAGGCTGATTATACCGATCAGGATGACGCGTCCCTTTGGGCAGACGGTCAATATATTTCCGACAGCGACGGCGACACAGAGAGCTTTTCCGGAACCGTGGCGAGCGATGTGCAGCTTGCCGGTCTGCAGTTCACCACCGCCGATCCGACGACCACCGTCACGGTCGCGCCCACGGCAACGCTGGGTATCGACGGCACCATTATCGTCGCCCCGTCGGTGGGGGCCAACAACCAGACGATCCCGGGGGCTCTCTGACCGGTGGAACCGGCGACAGCACTCTGGGCGTGCAACAGAATGGCGGCGGTATTTTCACCATCGAATCGACGATCGTGAACAATGGCGGCGCTACCAGTTTTGCCAAGAACGGTAACGGCACCGTTCGATTGACGGGCCTCAACAGCTATACCGGCGGCACGACGCTGAGCGGCGGACGGCTTGAGGTGACGAGTCTCGCCAATGGCGGGATAAATAGCAGCATCGGCGCTTCGTCCGCCGATCCCGCAAATCTGCGCCTGGAAAGCGGCACGCTTGCCTATATCGGCGGTTCGGACGCGGTGTCCGATCGCGGTATCACGCTGGTCAACGGTGGTAGCGAGCGGGCGATTCAGGTCGATGGTGGTCGCACCGTCGAATTCTCCGGCCTGGTGACGAGTCCGGACGATGCGGGTCTGACCAAGACCGGTTGGGGAACATTGGTCCTGTCCAACACTGCGAACGACTATGTCGGCATTACGACGATTACCGGTGGCGGCAGCGGCAACAAAGGCACGCTATCGGTAAACACGCTCTCCAATGGCGGTGTCGCCAGCGGCATGGGCGCGGCAATGAGCGCTTCCGCCAATCTTGTCATGAGTCTTGACGGTACGCTGCAATATACCGGCGGCACCGTCAGCACCGATCGCGGCTTCACCCTTGCCGGCGGCAACGGTCGCATCGATGTCGCTCCGGCTGGCACCACGCTGACAATCAGCGGCATAGCCACCGGCACCGGTTCCTTCGTCAAGGATGGCGATGGAACGCTCATTCTCAGCGGCATCAACACTTATACGGGCGATACCATCGTCTCGGGCGGCACATTGCGTGCGGGTTCGGCAAAGGCTTTCGGCCCCGGCACCCGCTATATGACCGTGAACGGCGGCGCGACGCTGGACCTGGGCGGCTTCGATATCTCCGCCGGCGGTCTGGCCGGAGCCGGTACGGTCAATCTTGGATCCAGCACGCTCACGACAGCCGGCGGACAGGCCGCCTTCACCGGGACGATCACGGGTAGCGGCGGTTTCACGCGAGGGCCCGGCAGTTACACGCAGACGATCAACGGTTGCAACAACGGCTACACCGGCGCCACGACTCTCATGAGTTCGCTCGCCATCGACTGCATCGCAGATGGCGGCGTTGCCAGCAGCATCGGCGCATCCGGGGCGGACTCCGGCAATCTCGTCTTCAACGGCGGAGTGCTCACTTACACCGGGGCGAACGTCACCACTGATCGCGGCTTCACACTGACCGGCGCGGCATATCTCAATGTTGCGGATGCCGGAGCGACCCTCGAATTCCAGGGGCAGGTTATCGGCGGTGGAGGCCTCCGCAAGGACGGCGCCGGCACGCTGGTGCTGTCGGGGGCTAACACCTATACCGGCTCCACGCAGATCACCAGTGGAGTCCTCAGGGCAGGTTCCACGCAAGCGTTTGGCGCTGCCGCGCCAATGTATCTCGATAATACCGCCGGAGTGACGCTCGATCTGGCTGGCTTCGATACCAGTGTTACCTTCCTGCAAGGCGGGGGTGCATCGGGCGGCACTATCACGCTGGCCGGGGCTGATCTGACGATCACCAACGGCAACAATGGCGCCGGCTCAACCTTTGGCGGTTTCATTACCGGCGCCGGCAACCTCATAAAGAATGGCGGCGCGACGCAGAGGATCAGCGGTTGCGGGAACGACTATTCGGGTGTCACTACGATCAACGGCGGTGCCATCGAAGTGACCTGTCTGGTTGATGGCGGGGTTGCGAGTTCGATGGGATCATCGAGCGCGGCGGCGAGTAACCTCACCCTCAATGGTGGCACGCTACGCTACGCCGGCGCTGGCGACAGCACCAACCGCCAATTCACGCTGGGCGCGAACACCGGCAATGCGCTTGATGCATCTGGAACAGGCGCGATCAATTTCACCAGCAATGCAGCCATCGCCTTCAGCGCCCCGGACACCGCACAGACGCTGACGCTGACCGGCACCAACATCGAAAATAATATTCTTGCCGCACAGATCACGAACAACGGCACTGGCCTCACTCGCCTGACCAAGACCGGCGCCGGCACCTGGATTCTGACCAATCCGGGCAGCACCTACACCGGTATTACGACGATCAGTGGCGGCGTGCTTGGCGTCGACAAACTCGCCAATGGTGGCGTTGCCAGCAGTATTGGCATGTCTTCCGCAGCAGCCTCGAACCTTGTCATCGGTAATGGATCGACATTGCGCTACACCGGCGCGGGCGACACCACGAACCGTCTGTTCACCCTGTCCTCCGGCGTCACCTTCATCGAATCGTCCGGTACAGGCGCGATCGTCTTCACCGACACAGGGCCGGTCACGCTGGCGAACAACAACCAGGCACGAACCATCGCGCTCGGTGGTACAAATACAGGCAACAACACGCTCGCCGGCTCGATCGGCAATGCCGGCAGCGGCGTCACCACGCTTGCCAAGAATGACACCGGCACATGGCTCCTGACCGGCAACCACAGCTATACCGGGTCGACCAATATCAACGGGGGCCTCTTCTCGATAGGAAGTGGCGGCACCACGGGCTCCATCGCCAGCGCACTCGTCAACAATTTCGGCACATTGGCATTCAACCGATCCGACAGCCTGACCTATGCGGGGTCGATTGTCGGGACTGGTGCGCTTCAGCAGAACGGCTCCGGCACGACGATCCTGAGCGGGAACAGCAGCTATACCGGCGGGACGACGATCTCGGCGGGGACATTGCAACTGGGCAATGGCGGCGCGACCGGAAGCATCATTGGTGACGTGGTCGACAATGGCCTGTTGAGATTCAACCGCTCGAACGCTCTCGCCTTCAATGGCGTGATTTCGGGCAGTGGCGCGGTGACGCAGGATGGCGCCGGCACGACGACACTGGCGGGCATCAACAGCTATACAGGTGGCACGACGATCAATGCTGGCATTCTGAAGGTCTCCGCCGACGCCAATCTGGGTGCGGCCAGCGGCGCGCTCACCTTCGACGGCGGCACGCTGCAGACGACAGCCAGCATGTCGAGCATCCGCAACGCGACGCTGGTAAGCACCGGCACGTTTTTGACCGACAACGCCACCACGTTCACGCTCAGTGGCGTGACCTCAGGTGCAGGCAGCCTCACTAAGTCGGGTGCCGGCCGGCTGGTCTTGACGGCCGACAACAGCTATTCCGGTGGAACCAGCATCGCGGCCGGCCAGCTCCAGCTTGGCAATGGCGGGACCAGCGGTTGGATCACGGGCGATGTAGCGAACAACGGTTCGCTGGTGTTCAACCGTTCCGATAATGTCGGATTCGGCAACCTGATCTCTGGCACCGGGTCGGTGGTCCAGAACGGTCCGGGCATTCTCACCCTGATGGAGAATAACAGCTACCTAGGCGCAACCACCATCAACGCCGGCACGCTGCGGATCAACGGCGATCAATCGGCAGCGACCGGGCTTGTCGCGGTCTCTTCGGGCGCCACACTGGGCGGCAGCGGGATCATTGGCGGTGATGTGAATGTGGTCGACGGCGGCATCCTCGCGCCTGGCAACAGCCCGGACACGCTGACGATCAACGGAGATCTCTTGCTGTCGAGCGGCTCTGTCCTCGACTTCGAGTTTGGTCAGGCAGACGTCGCCGGCGGTCCGCTCAACGACCTGATCGAAGTCGGCGGCGATCTGAGGCTCGATGGCACGATCAATGTCAGCGTTTCTGCGGGCGGCACTTTTGGCGGCGGCATCTATCGTGTGTTCAATTATGATGGCGCGCTCATCGATAATGGCCTCACGCTTGGCTTGATGCCGGGCGGGAGCAACGTTGTCGTTCAGACCTCCGTGGCCGGACAGGTCAACCTGATCAATTCCGTGGGCCTTTCGTTGAGCTTCTGGGATGGCGATGCAGGGCCCAAGTTCAACGATGCTATCGATGGCGGCAACGGCACCTGGCATCTCGACGGTCTCGACAATAACTGGACCAATGCCGATGGCAGCGTGAACGCGGCCTATGACGATGGCACGCTGGCGATCTTCGCCGGGACCGGCGGCACGGTCACGATCGACAATGGCGGCGGCGCGGTCACAGCGTCCGGTATGCAATTCGCAAGTAACGGCTATCTCGTCACCGGCGCGCCGTTGACGCTGATCGGCCCGGAGTCGATGGTCCGCGTGGGTGATGGCACGGCTACCGGCGCGAGCTTGACCGCAACGATCGCCGCCGAGCTCATCGGCGCGACCAAGCTCGTCAAGACCGACCTTGGCACGCTCGTTCTCACAGGAGCGAACAGTTACACCGGGGGCACCGCGGTCGATGGCGGTACACTGCGCATCGCAAGTGACGCCAATCTTGGTGCCGCTGCGGGTGAACTGAGCTTTAGCGGAGGCACACTCAACACCACGATGACCTTCAGCTCTGGGCGCGCCATCGTTCTTGCCGGTGCTGGCGCAGTTGACACGAACAGTGGCACCAGCTGGACAATGACGGGCAATGTCACCGGCGCCGGATCGCTCACCAAGGCCGGTGCGGGTACGCTGATCCTGACTGGTGATGCAACGCATACCGGTGGGACGACGATCACTGCAGGAACGTTGCAGATCGGCAATTCGGGTACGACTGGTTCGATCACCGGCGATATCCTGAACAACGCCGCGCTCATTTTCAATCGCGGCGCCACCTATAGTTACGACGGCCTGATCAGCGGCTCGGGCTCGGTTGCCCAGAACCAGGGCGTGCTGAGCCTTACTGCCGACAGTAGCGCGCCGTGTCGTTCACGGGTGATGGCATGCTGCTGACAGATCAGGGCACGACGTTCACTTTGAACGGAGCGCTATCCGGTAGCGGTTCGCTGACCAAGGGCGGTGCGGGCACCCTGCTGCTGACCGGCGACAATAGCGGCTATGTCGCTGCGACGCAGGTCGCTGGTGGCACGCTTGGCGTCGATGGCCTGCTCGGCAGCCTTGTGACCGTCGCTGAGGCCGGTCGCCTGGAAGGCACGGGGCGCGTGGGAGGCATCAGCAACGCCGGAGTCGTTGCTCCTGGCCGAGGCGGTATCGGCACGCTGACGGTTGCCGGTGACTACGCCGGCAATGGTGGCATGCTGGAGATCGAAGCGGTACTGGGCGCCGATAGCTCGGCGACCGATCGATTGGTGGTGAATGGCGCCACATCGGGTAACACCCAGGTTTCGGTGATCAACCGTGGCGGGCTGGGCGCGCAAACAATTGAGGGCGTCAAGATCGTCGATGTGGCCGGTGCCTCGAATGGCACGTTTACGCTGAACGGCGATTATGTGTTCAACGGCGAGCAGGCGGTGATCGCCGGCGCCTATGGATACCGTATGTATAAGGGTGGCGTCGCTAGCCCAACGGACGGGGACTGGTATCTGCGTTCGTCTCTGCTCAATCCGGGCGAGCCCGTCGATCCCGATGTGCCCACCCCGCCACTCTATCAGCCGGGTGTGCCGATTTATGAGGCCTATGGCGCGAACCTGCAGGCGCTTAACGGCCTGTCGACCTTGCAGCAGCGTGTCGGCAACCGCAGCTGGGCAGCAGGTGCCAAAGCTGAGGGAAGCGGAATCTGGGGCCGGATGGAAGGCACGCGCAGCCGGGCCAACGCCGTGGTCTCGACCAGCATGTCCGATCAGGACGTCAACAGCTGGAAGATGCAACTGGGGGTGGATCGAGTGCTGGTCGCAACCGATAAGGGCGAGCGTCTGGTCGCTGGGGTCACTGCCTTTTATGGCGAGGCAAACAGCCATGTGCGTTCGCTCTTCGGCAATGGCTCGCTCAAGACCGACGGCTATGGCATGGGCGCGACATTGACGTGGTATGGGCTCAACGGCTTCTATATCGACGGTCAGGCGCAACGCAGCTGGTACGACAGCGATCTGGAGTCCAGCATTCTTGGCGAGCTTGCCAAGGGCAATGACGGCAGCGGCGAGGCGTTCAGCGTTGAAGTGGGAAAGCGCTCGTCCGTCGGCGGCAAGCTCAGCGTTACGCCGCAGATCCAGATGGCCTATTCCAACGTTCGGTTCGATCGCTTCGCCGATCCGGCGAGCGCTGTTATTTCGGCCGATAAGGGCGACAGCCTGAAGAGCCGCTGGGGCATCTCCCTCGATCATCAGAACGAATGGGAGGGTGGCCGTAGCCACATCTATGGCCTGGTCAACCTCAGCTACGAATGGCTGGACGGTAGCCGTACCCGGGTTTCAGGCACGCCGATCGATTATGCGAATGAGCGGCTGTGGGGTGAACTGGGCCTGGGCGCCAGCGTGAGCTGGACCAAGGGGGTGACGCTCTTTGGCGAAGTCTCGGGCAACAGCCCTTTCAAGGACTTCGGCGACAGCTATACGCTCAAGGCCAATGCCGGTGTTCGGGTTGCATTCTGACGGATATCGCTAACGAGGCGGGCGGGGCGCTCCTGCAGCGCGTGGCCTAACCCCAGCTCCTCCTCGTCCTTGGTATATAAGAGGCGAGCGGCGAGGCGCGGAAGGCTGCGGTGGGCATCACTCGCCCGATGCCATATCCCTGCCGGGGCTGAGTCCTGGGCGACGTGCATCGGGTTCCTCCTTCGCGCAGATCGTCAAGATAGTCGCTCCACCACTGCGCCATCTCGACGCGCTCGGACCAATAGGCCGACTGATTGTAGATGCGGCGGATGCTACCACCGACCGTATGGGCGAGCGCCCGCTCGATCGCGTCAGGGTTCCACTGCCCCGATTCATTCAGCAGCGAGGATGCGGAGGTCCGAAAGCCGTGCGCCGTCATCTGGTCCTTGGGATAGCCCAGGCGCCGCAGGGCGGCGTTGATCGTGTTGTCGCTGAGCGGCCTCAAATGTGTCCGAACCGACGGAAACACATATCGGCCGGACCCCGACAACGCCTGCATCTCGGAAAGAAGGTCGAGCGCCTGCCGGGAGAGCGGTACCACATGGGGCTGGCGCATCTTCATTTTGCCTTCCGGAATGGTCCAGATGGCCTTGTCGAAATCGATCTCGCTCCATTCCATCTGGCGCATCTCACCCGGGCGCTGGAAAAGATGGGGCGTGAGTTTCAGAGCGTAAAGCACAGCGGGGTCGCCCTGATAGCCATCTATCGCTCGGAGCAGGCCGCCAAATATGACCGGATCGGTGATCGCGGGGAAGTGCTTCACCTTCGGGCTTGTGAGCGCCCCGATCAAAAGGTGAGCCGGATCGCGGTCGGCGCGTGCGGTCGCGACCCCGTAGCGGAACACCCGGCTGACAAATGCCCGCAGGAGATTGGCCGTATCGAGCCGTCCCCGGCGTTCGTGCTTTCTCAGCTCATGCAATATCTCGTGCGGGGTGATCTCCGTGATCGGGCGCTTGCCGAAGTCCGAGCCCATCAGCTTCACGAACCAGCGCATCTTCTTGAGGGTCGGCTCTGCCATGCCCTCGCGCGCTTTCTTCTCAATGAGGTCCTCGGCCACGAGCGCGAAACTGTTGCGCGCCCGCACGCCGGCTTCGATTCGGGCCTGCCGTTTTGCAAAGTTGGGGTCGACCGAATGCGCCAGCTGTTTGCGCGCGGCATCGCGCGCGGCGCGGGCTTCTGCGAGGCTCAGCTCGGGGTAGGAGCCGAGCGCCAGTTTCCGCTCGACGCCGTCGATCCGGTACTTGAGTCGCCAGAGCTTGCTGCCGTGCGGATTGACCAAAAGGTACAGCCCCAAGGCGTCGGTGACCTTGTATGGTTTTTCCCTCGGTTTGGCATTCCGGATCGCGGTGTCGGTCAGCGCCATTTTGGGGGCCTCGCTCGTCGCGGGGCGTTTCCTGCCCCAAAAAAGGCCCCCAACAGCCGCAATCACAGGCAGACGAGGGCGGTCACTGGCAATCAGTGAATGCCTTATAACTAGCAGAAAATTATGGATTTTTCAATCGTCAGCAGACTTCGGCCGACGAGCCGTTGGAGGCCCGAGCCGGAATCGAACCGGCGTGCAAGGATTTGCAGTCCTCTGCGTAACCACTCCGCCATCGGGCCCGACGCGTGAGGCGCGCTCTCTAGACCATCGCGAGGGGCGGTGTAAACGCCTCTGTGGCGATGCCTTTCGACGGAAGGCGCACGGGAATGGACGGACGCCGACTTTCCGCCTTGGCGTTGCCGCGCGAAACTCCTAAAGCCGGATGCAGCCGGGCTGCGCCCCCCAGCGGTCGGCGGCTTGCAAATTTAGTGTGTTATTTATACATAACACCGCGAACAGGTCAGGAGGACGTGAAGCCCGTGAAATTGCCGGACTTCAGGAAGATGCGCAGCGCGATGATCGACAGCCAGCTGCGCCCCAGCGGCATTGTCGAGCCCAATCTCGTTGCGGCGATCAAGTATGTGCCGCGCGAGATGTATGTGCCTGCCGATCTCTCTTCTCTCGCCTATCTCGACGAGGCGCTGGAAGTGGTGCCGGGCCGCTCTTTGCCTGCGCCGCTCACCGGCTGCCTGATGATGTCGGCGCTGGAGGTGATGCCCAAGGAGCGCGCGCTCATCGTTGGCGGCACGACCGGCTATTCGGCTTCGATCCTGGCGCGGCTCTGCGCGCATGTCACGCTGGTCGAGGATGATGCGACGCTGGTGCGGCGCGCCTCTTCGGCGATCTCCAAGACCGGCGTTTCCAACGTCAGCGTTGTCGAGGGGGCGCTTGCCGAGGGGTATGCGGAGGGCGCGCCGTATGATGTGCTGCTGATCGACGGGCAGATCGAGGGTGTTCCCGAAGCGCTGATCGCGCAGGTTCGCGAGGGCGGCCGCATCGCGGCGGTGCTTGCGGAGCGCGGCGCGGCGCCGAGTGTTTCGGTGGGGCGTGTTGCGGGCGGGCATGTCGGCTGGACACGTCTGCTCGAAGCGAGTGCGCCGCTGCTCAAGGGTTTTGAGCGGCCGCGGGTATTTGAGTTCTAGGAGCGGACGCATGGGTGGCAGGGTTGATCTTCTGATGGGCGGCGTAGCGCTTGCCGTGCTCGCCGCGACACCGGCCGGGGCCGAAACCCTTCGCGACGCGATGGCGGCGGCCTATGCCAACAACCCCGTGCTCGCGGGTGCCCGGGCGGGTCAGCAGGCGGTCTCCGAAGGTGTCGCGCAGCAGCTCGGCCAGTTCCGCCCGACCATCGGCGGGCAGGCGGCGCTCGATCAGGAAATGTCCAACCCCGGCAGGTTCAACGATTTCAGCCGCCTTGTGACGGTCGGCGTGCAGCTCAGCCAGCCCGTGTATTACGGCGGGCGTCTGCAGGCGGGGCTCAAGGCGGCGAAGAACCGCGAAATCTCGGGCCGCGAACTGCTGCGCGCCCAGGAAAACCAGACGATCTTCGACACGGTCATCGCCTATATGGACGTGCTGAGGCTGCAGGCCGAGGTCGATCTGACGACGAACCAGGTCCGGGTGCTCGATCGCCAGCTGCAGGCTTCGAACGACCGCTTCGAGGTCGGCGACGTGACGCGCACCGATGTGGCGCAGAGCGAGGCGCGTCTCGCGCTCGCGCGCAGCCAGAGCATCGCCGCGCTCGGCAATCTTGCCAATGCGCGCGCGACATATGAGCGTGTCGTGGGCCATGCGCCGGAAAATCTGGAGCAGCCCCAGCTGCCGCCGCTGATCCCCGGCACGCAGCAGCAGGCGATCGACCTGGCGCTGGCTGACAGCCCGTTCATGCTCGCCGCGAAATCCGACCAGGAAGCCGCGCGGCAGGACGTGCGCGTTCAGAAGGGCGCGCGCCTGCCGAGCATCGATGCGACCTTCGGCGCCGGTTACACGAACTTCCGCGGCCTGTCGGCGGCGGGTGCGGGGCTTCGCACCAGCGGCATCGATTATACGCAGAACATCGGCGCGACGCTGACGCTGCCGATCTTCCAGGCGGGTGTGCAGGGCTCGCGTATCCGCGAGGCGCAGGCGCGCTTCTCTCAGGCCGAACAGAACACGCTTTCGGCCGAGCGCGACACCATCGAAAGCGCGCGTCAGGCGTGGGAAAACCTGCAAAGCGCCCGCTCGACGATCGAATCGGCGAAAATCCAGGTCAGCGCCAACGAGCTTGCGCTGGAAGGTACGCGCGCGGAGAACGAGGTCGGATCGCGCGACATTCTGGACGTGCTGAACGCCGAGCAGGAACTGCTCGACGCGCGCGTCACGCTGGTGCGCGCAGAGCGTGATGCGTTCGTGGCGGGCTATGCGCTGCTTGCCACCATCGGCCGCGCCGAAGCCGATGACCTCGATCTGCCGGTCGAATTGTACCGCCCCGAAGACTATACGTCGCGCGCAAAGCGGCACTGGGTGGATTGGGCGCCGGGCTTCGATGCGCAGCCTGTCACCACGCAGGTGAGCGCGCCCGCCACGATGGGGCCGCCGGTTCCCGAAAACGTGCAGCAGTAGCCGCGTGACAACGCCCTGCGATTGGCGCTAGACCGCACGTATGGCAGGCAAGCCCGAACCCACGATGGAGGAAATCCTCGCGTCGATCCGCCGTATTATCGCGGAGGATGACGGCGAGCGCGTGCGCGCGCCGGACCCTGAGCCCGAATACGACGACGAAGACGCGCCGCGCGACGCACAGGGCGCGCCGTTCGAGGCCGAACCGTCGGCGGTGCTGGAGCTTTCCGCAGAGGCGCAGTCCGCGGTTTCCGAGGCTGTTCAGGCGAAAGCATCGGAGAGTTTTTCCGCGCTGTCGTCCATGCGCCTCAACGGCGACGGGAGCGGGCCCGAAACGCTCGAAGGCCTCGTCCGCGAACTGCTTCAGCCGATGCTGAAGACCTGGCTCGATGCCAACCTCCCCGAAATCGTCGAGCAGATGGTCGCCCGCGAAATCGCCCGCATCACACGCAAGTAAGCGCCGCCGCTTGCCGCCGCGCCGCGCGGCTGGCAAAGGAGCGGCCATGACGATCGAAAAGACCTTCGCCCCGGGCGAAATCGAGACCCGCTGGTACAAATACTGGGAAGAGAACGGAAAATTCCGTCCCGATCGCCCGGATGCGGAGCCGTTCACGATCGTCAACCCGCCGCCCAACGTGACGGGCAGCCTCCATATCGGCCACGCGCTCGACAACACGCTGCAGGACATCGTGGTGCGCTACGAACGCCTGCGCGGCAAGGATGCGCTCTGGGTGGTCGGCACCGACCATGCCGGCATCGCCACGCAGATGGTGGTGGAGCGCCAGCTTGAGGCGCAGCAGGACAAGCGCACCAACTACAGCCGCGAGGATTTCATCGCGAAGGTGTGGGACTGGAAGGCGGAAAGCGGCGGCCAGATCACGCGCCAGCTCCGCCGCCTCGGCTGCTCGATGGACTGGTCCCGCGAGCAGTTCACGATGGACCCGCACTTCACGCGCGCGGTCGTGAAGGTGTTCGTCGAGCTTTACAATCAGGGGCTCATCTACCGCGACAAGCGGCTGGTGAACTGGGATCCGAAGCTGAAGACTGCGATTTCCGATCTCGAAGTCGAAACGCGCGAGGTGAAGGGACACTTCTGGCGCTTCAAATACCCGCTCGCGGACGGCGCGACGCTGGATGACGGCCGCGACTATATCGAGGTCGCCACGACGCGCCCGGAAACGATGCTCGCCGACATGGCGGTGGCGGTGCATCCCGAGGACGCGCGTTACCGGAGCGTGATCGGCAAGCGCGTAAAACTGCCGCTCACGGGACGCCTTGTGCCGATCGTTGCCGACGAGCACGCCGATCCTGAACTCGGCTCGGGCGCGGTGAAGATCACGCCGGGCCACGACTTCAACGATTTCGAAGTCGGCAAGCGCGCGGGCATCAAGGCCGCCGACATGCTCAACATGTTCGATGCCGAAGCCAAGGTCGTGCAGACGGCGGACGGGCGCATTCCGACCGAATATCTCGGCCTCGACCGCTTCGATGCGCGCGCGCTCGTCGTCGAGCAGTTGAAGGGGCTGGGCTTCCTGATCCCGCATGTCTCGAAGGACAAGGACGGCGAGGAAACGCAGCACGACGCCGAACCGCGCACGATCCAGACGCCTTACGGCGATCGCGGCGGCGTGGTCATCGAACCTTGGCTGACGGATCAATGGTATGTGAATGCCGAGGAACTGGCGAAGAAGCCGATCGAGGCCGTGCGCAGCGGCGCGATCGAGATTATCCCCAAGACGTGGGAGAAGACCTTCTTCAACTGGATGGAAAACATCCAGCCGTGGTGCGTGTCGCGGCAGCTCTGGTGGGGGCACCGGATACCGGCGTGGTTTGGACCGCATACTAATAACGGCGCTTTAGTTCCCTCGTTCGACACCCAATGGATTGTGGCTAACGATGAGAAGGAACTGTTTGAAAAAGCCCGCGAAGCATATGGCGACCGCGAAATTGTAATTGCTACTCGTGAGGAGGCGGCTTCCTACGCAAGCAACATCGACCAGGGAAAGGTACTCCTTTGGCGCGACGGTGACGTCCTCGACACTTGGTTCTCCTCCGCGCTCTGGCCGTTCGCTACGCTCGGCTGGCCCGCTGAAAATCTTCACCCCTCCTCTTCAGGGGAGGGGCCGGGGGTGGGGGCTCTCCACACGCAACCCGCGAGCCGGTTGGACGGCCCCACCCCAACCCCTCCCCTGAAGGAGAGGGGCTCGGGTACGCGCCTGTTCGAACGGCATTATCCGAACGATCTCTGCATTTCGGGCTTCGATATCCTGTTTTTCTGGGATGCGCGCATGGCGATGCAGGGGATGCACTTCATGGGCGATGTGCCGTGGAAGCGGCTCTACCTGCACGGGCTGGTGCGCGCGGCCGACGGGCAGAAGATGTCGAAGTCGAAGGGCAACGTCGTCGATCCGCTCGGGCTGATCGACCAATACGGCGCCGATGCGCTGCGCTTCTTCATGGCGGCGATGGAGAGCCAGGGCCGCGACGTGAAGATGGACGAGCGCCGGGTCGAGGGCTACCGCAACTTCGCGACCAAGCTGTGGAATGCCGCGCGTTTCTGCCAGTCGAACGGCATCGCGGCTTCGCGCACCATCGCCGCGCCCGCCGCCTCGCTCGCCGTCAACCGCTGGATCATCGCCGAGGTCGCGGCGACCGCGCAGGCGCTGGAAACCGCGATGGCGGAGATGCGCTTCGATGCCTATGCGGACGCGATCTACCAGTTCACGTGGAGCCGCTTCTGCGACTGGTATCTGGAACTCATCAAGCCGATCCTGTCCTCCGTCTCCCCGGGGGAGGCCGGGGCCGATGCGACCGGCGGCATGGGTTCCGGCCTTCGCAGGAATGACGAACAGGACGAAACCATGGCCGTCGCGGGCTGGGCGCTCGACCAGATTCTGGTCATGCTCCACCCGGTGATGCCGTTCGTGACCGAAGAACTCTGGCACGCGCTCGGCGACCGGGGCGGGCATGATCTCATCACGGCGAAATGGGTGGATGTCGGCGCGGTGGATGCCAGCGCCTCGGCGGAAATCGACTGGCTGATCCGGCTCGTCTCGGAAATCCGCTCGGCCCGTACGGCTCTCAATGTGCCACCAGGCGCTCGCATGGAAGCTTACATAGCTGGCGCTGCTGAAGAGCGACAATTAATGATTAAAGCGAATTGGCCAACAATTACAAAACTTGCTCGAATTGATTGGTCTGATGGTGACCAATCAAAAATTGGTAAGGGCAACACCTTTCAGGTGGTCGTGGATGAAGTTACGTTCGCGCTTCAACTTGAAGGCGTTATCGATATCGCCGCAGAGCGCGTGCGGCTCGAAAAGAATGCGGCGGCGGCGGAGAAGGAGCGGGACAGTCTTGCGGGGCGCCTCGGCAATCCGGCGTTCGTCGACAAGGCCAAGCCCGAAGCGGTCGAGAAGGCGCGCGCCGACCATGCCGAGAAATCGGCTGAGGCGGAACGGCTGCGGGCTGCGCTGGCGCGGCTGGGGTGAACGGCGCTCTCTCTCCGGCGGGAGAGGGTTTCCCTCACCAACTTCGCCTGTGGCCTTTGGCCAAGGCTTCGTATCCTCTCCCGCGGGCGGGAGAGGAGGTGGTCAGCTCGACATCAGGATGAACATCGCGAGCAGCAGCGTGCCGCAGATGCCGAGCATGAACAGCAGCTTGCGGTCGTCGCGCATGCGCTGCGGTTTCTTTTTCGCCATTCTCAAGCCTCCCCCTCGGCCTTGCGCGGCAGCCATTGCGGCCAATGCACGCTCACCGGATGCCCGCCGAGCGTGAGCGCCGCGTCGGCATATTCCACGCGAAGAGAGGCGATGCCGTGCGCGCCTGCGAAGCTGCGCAGCGTGCCCGCCTCGCGGTCTCCGGCCATGATCGTGCGGTCCTCGCCCACGGGTTCGGCCAGCATCACGGGCAGGAAGCGCTTGTTCACCTTGGCGCGCCAGTTCATGCGCGCGGTGTTTTCCTGCCCGACATAACAGCCCTTGGAAAAGCTGACGCCGTTCAGCTCGGCGGCGTTCGTTTCCAGCCACATGGTCTTGTCGATTTCGAAGTCGGGCGTGTCGGGTACGCCCAGACCGATCCGGTATGCGTGCCAGTCCGCAGCGCCCGCGTCCACCGAGCCGCCCGCCGCCAGCCAGCGGTGCCCGAGCGCGGGAAGGCGCGGATCGTGCGGGCGTTCGAGCGCGCGTTCCTTCCACCCGGCGAAGACATTGAGCGCGGACGGAGCGATGTCGATGGCGCGGCGCAGCCGGTACATCCTCAGCTTTTTGGCAAGGTCTTCGGCGCGGCTTTTGTGAACGTCGATGAAGATGCCTGCTTCGCCGCCGTCGTGGAGGATCATGTCGGTGATATATTTGCCCTGCGCGCTGAGCAGGCCTGCCCACACGGGCGTTTCGGGTGTCAGTGCCGTTTCGGAGACGTCGCTTGTGACAAGGCCGTTCAGAAATCCGCGAACATCCTCGCCGGAAACCACGAGGACGGCGCGATCATCAAGATATGCAATCATGAGAGCGAAGCTAGGGGCTGGTGCGCCATGCGCAAGGGGGTATAGCATCCCGCCTCATGAACCAGAGCAGCCAGAGCTTCGATCTCGTCCTGAGGGGCGGCGCCGTCTTCACGCCTTCGGGCCTTCAGAACACCGATGTCGGCGTGCGCGGCGGGCGCATCGTCGCGCTGGGCAGCTTTGCGGACGCGGGCGAGGTGATCGACTGCACGGGGCTTACCGTGCTCCCCGGTGTCATCGATACGCAGGTGCACTTCCGCGAGCCCGGCCTCGAACACAAGGAAGACCTCGAATCGGGCAGCCGCGCCGCCGTGATGGGCGGGGTGACGGGCGTGTTCGAAATGCCCAACACCAACCCCAACACCGACAGCGCGGAGGCGCTCGCGGACAAGCTGGCGCGCGCAAAGGGCCGCATGTGGTGCGAGCACGCGTTCTACGTGGGCGCGACCGATGCGAACGCGGAAAGCCTCGCCGAGCTTGAAATGCTGCCCGGTGCGTGCGGCGTGAAAGTGTTCATGGGCGCTTCGACCGGCAGTCTGCTGGTGGAAGACGATGCGACACTGCTGAAAGTTCTGAAATCCGGCCGCCGCCGTGTCGCCATCCATGCCGAGGACGAGCCCCGGATGCAGGCGCGCCGCGATTTCCGTGTCGAGGGCGATCCCTCCAGCCACCCGGTTTGGCGCGACGACGAATCGGCGATCCTCGCGACGCGCCGCGTGCTCGGCCTCGCGCGTCAGGCGAAGCGGCGCATCCACGTGCTGCACGTCACGACGCCCGCCGAACTCGAACTGCTCGGCGCGAACAAGGATATCGCGAGCTGCGAGGTGACGCCGCAGCACCTGACGCTGGCGGGGGAGGAGGCCTATCCGCGCCTCGGCACCTACGCGCAGATGAACCCGCCGATCCGCTCCGGCGCGCACCGCGACGGGCTGTGGCACTGGCTGCGGCAGGGCGTGCCCGACGTGTGGGGATCGGACCACGCGCCGCACACGAAGGAGGAGAAGGCGAAGCCCTATCCGGCGAGCCCGAGCGGCATGCCCGGCGTGCAGACGCTGCTGCCGCTGCTGCTCGATCACATGGCGGCGGGGCGGGTGACGCTGGAGCGCGTCGTCGATCTTACGTCGGCGGGGGCGGTGCGCCTGTTCGGGCTTACCGCCAAGGGGCGCATCGCGCCGGGCTTCGACGCGGATTTCAGCATCGTCGATCTCAAGTCGCGCCGGACCGTGGAGAACGACTGGCTGCAATCGAAGTGCGGGTGGTCGCCGTTCGAAGGCGTGACGCTCACGGGCCGTCCGGTGGGCACCATCATTCGCGGCCGCCGCGTGATGTGGGACGCGGGCCTCATCGGCACGGCGATCGGCGAACCTTTCCGCTTCGACGAGACCATACGCAGCTGATAAAAAGCATTGGGGGGGAAATGACGGACGACCGCGCCGAAGGGGAACTCGACGTCAAACGCGACCGGATGGTGATCCTTGCATCCTCGCTCGGCACCGTCTTCGAATGGTATGATTTCTTCATCTACGGAACGCTCGCGGCGCTGCTCGGGCGCATGTTCTTCCAGGTGGAAAGCGAAACGCTCGCCCTGCTGCTCAGCCTCGCGACCTTCGCGGTGGGTTTCCTCGTGCGCCCGCTCGGCGCGATCCTGTTCGGGCACCTTGGGGACAAGGTGGGGCGGAAATATACGTTCCTCGTCACGATCACGGTCATGGGGCTTGCGACTGCGGCCATCGGACTGCTGCCCACCTACGCGCAGATCGGGGTCGCGGCGCCGCTGATCCTCGTCTGCCTTCGCTTCGCGCAGGGGCTTGCGCTCGGCGGCGAATATGGCGGCGCGGCGGTTTATGTCGCCGAACATGCGCCCGCGCACCGGCGCGGTTTCTACACGAGCTGGATCCAGATTTCGGTGGTGGGCGGCTTTCTGCTGTCGATCATCGTCGTCGTCTCGACAACCGCGATCGTCGGCAAGGAGGCGTTCGAGGCGTGGGGATGGCGCATCCCGTTCCTCGTCTCGCTCATCCTGCTCGCGATCTCGCTCTGGATTCGCCTGAAACTGAACGAAAGCCCCGTGTTCCGCGCCATGAAAGCCGCGGGGAAGACGTCGACCAATCCCTTCGTCGACAGCATCCGCGAAAAGGGCAATCTCGGCCGCATCCTTATAGCGCTCTGCATCGCCGCCGGGTTCACGGTGATCTGGTACAACGCGCAGTTCTACACGCTCTATTTCCTGCAAGGCGCCGCGAAAGTGGCGGAGGCCGATGCGCGTCTGCTGGTGGGCGCCGCCGTGGTGGTGGGTGCGCCCAGCTTCATCTTCTTCGGATGGCTGTCGGACCGGGTCGGGCGGAAACCCGTCATCCTCACCGGCTTCGCGCTGACGCTCGTGCTGCTGTTCCCGCTTTACTGGCTGATCGCGGCAGCCGCGAACCCGGCGCTGGAGCGCGCGATCGATGCGCATCCGGTCACGATCGTCACGCCTGAAACCTGTCGCTACGATCCGTTCTCCGACAGGCAGGACAGCGCGTGCGCCGAAACGCTCGAATGGTTCGCGTCGAACGGCCTCAACTACACGCGCACGCCTGCGGCGGTGGCGGAGGTCGAAGTGCGTGTCGCCGATGCGCGCATTTCCGGGTTCGAGCCCGAAGCGTTTCGCGCGGCGCTCGATGCGGCGGGCTATCCGGAAACCTCCGACACGGCAGAACGGCAGGGGTGGCTCGTGGTGCTTGCCGCCGCGATGCTGACGCTGCTCACCGGCATGACCTATGGGCCCGCTGCTGCGATGCTCGTCGAGCTGTTTCCCGCGCGCATCCGCTACACGTCGATGTCGGTGCCGTACCACATCGGCACCGGCGTCTTCGGCGGGCTTCTACCGCTCGTTTCGCAGTATATCGTCGTGTCCTCGGGCGCTGTGTTCGGCGGTCTGTGGTACACGTTCATCATCGTCACCGTCGCGATGCTGGTCACGTACTTCTACCTGCCCGAAACGCGCGGGCGCGACATCTCCGGCTGAGCTATTTCAGGTTCGCCTTGAACCAGCCGTGCGCCTCGCCCCACGCTGCCTTTGCCGCCGCTTCGTTGTAGCTGGGGCGATAGTCGGCGAGGAAGCCGTGATCGGCTTCGGGATAGAGGATGATCTTCGAGGGCGACTTCGCGGTTTTGAGCGCGGCCTGCATCGCTTCGACGTCCGCGACCGGAATGCCCTTGTCCTTGCCGCCGTAGAGACCGAGGACGGGCGCCTTCAGGCGCGCGGCGACCTCGACGGGTTGACTCGTCGTGATGGGCGGCTTGTTCTCGCCGGTGAGCCTGCCGTACCACGCCACGCCCGCATCCACGCGCGGGCTGTAGGCGGCATAGAGCCACGTGATGCGTCCGCCCCAGCAGAAGCCGGTAATGCCGAGCTTCGAGGAGTCGCCCCCGTCCGCCGCCGCGAACGCTGCCGCCCTGTCCAGATCGTCCATCACGATCGCATCGGGAACCTTGGAAACGATGTTCCCGATCAGTTTCTGGATGTCGGCTTCCTTCGTCGCGTCGCCCCAGCGCGCGTAAAGATCGGGCGCGATCGCGTAGTACCCCGCCTGCGCGAAGCGGCGGCAGATATCCTTGATCCATTCGTGAACGCCGAAAATCTCGTGCACCACCAGGATCACCGGCGCGCGCGTGCTGCCCGCCGGTTTCACGCGGTAGGCGGGCATCGTGCCCTGCTGCACGGAAATCGAGACCATGCGCTCGTCGAGCCCCTTGGGATCGGTCTTGAGCGTGCTCGCGGCGACGGGCTGCACGGCGGCGGCAAAACCCGCAGCGAACGTGCCGCCCACGAGTACGCCACGGCGCGAAAGGCCGGTCGTGGCGACCCAGTTGCGGTCTTCGGGCAAACGGTCAGTTGTCATGGCGATGGCTCCCTCTTTTCACGGGTGAACGAAGGCGAGGGCGCCTTTGTATGGGGGATCGGCGCCCGTCGCACAGAATGCACGACAGGCGCCTTGGTTGCCAGCCCTATGCGAGCGATGCCCGCGCCGCGCGCACGCCGTCGGCATAGGCCGGATCGATGCGCGCGAAATGCCCGAGCTGCCGCTCGACGATCTCGTCCGGCACGCCCTGCATCGCCTCGGCGATGTTGGAGAAAAGCCGCGCGCGCTGGCCTTCGTCGAACAGGTTGAACAGTGCGCGCGGCTGCACGTAGTCGTCGTTGCCCTCGCGGTGGTTCCAGCGGTCCATGTCGCCGGAAATCTTCAGCGGCGGCTCGCGGAACTCCGGCGCCTCCACCGCACCGCCGAAGCTGTTGGGCTCGTAGTAAGCATCAACAGCGCCCGTGCGCGGTCCGTGGGCGTTCATCTGCCCGTCCTTGTGATAGTGATGGACGGGGCATCTCGGCGCATTGATCGGCAGCGTCTCGTAATGCGTGCCGAGCCGATAGCGATGCGCGTCGGCATAGCTGAAGATGCGCGCCTGCAGCATCTTGTCGGGCGAAAAACCGATGCCCGGCACGACGTTTGAGGGCGAGAAGGCGGCGTTCTCGATCTCCGCGAAATAATTGTCCGGGTTGCGATTCAATTCCATGATGCCCGCCTCGATCAGCGGATAGTCGCCGTGCGGCCAGACCTTGGTGAGGTCGAAGGGGTTGTAGGGCGTCTTGTCCGCATCGGCTTCGGGCATGATTTGCACGCACACACGCCACTTCGGGAATTTGCCCGCCTCGATCGTTCCGAACAGCGCCTCCTGATAGCCTTCGCGCGTGCGTCCCACCACGGCGGCGGCTTCAGCGTTGGTGAAGTGCGCGTGGCCCTGCATGGTCTTGAAGTGGAACTTCACCCAGAAGCGCTCGCCCGCCGCGTTCACGAACGAGAAGGTGTGGCTGCCGAAACCGTCCATCTGCATCGGCGTCTGCGGCAGGCCGCGATCGGACATCAGGATCGTCACCTGGTGCAGCGATTCCGGCGACAGCGACCAGAAATCCCACATCGCGGTCGCGGAGCGCAGGTTGGTGCGCGGGTGCCGCTTCTGCGTGTGGATGAAGTCGGGGAACTTGAGCGCGTCACGCACGAAGAACACCGGCGTGTTGTTGCCTACGAGATCCCAGTTGCCCTCATCAGTGTAGAATTTCAGCGCGAACCCGCGCACGTCGCGCTCATGGTCGGCCGCGCCCGCCTCGCCCGCGACGGTGGAGAAGCGCGCCAGCATCGGCGTCGTCTTGCCCACGGCGGCGAACACACCGGCGCGCGTGTAGCGCGAAAGGTCGGCGGTCGCCCTGAACGTCCCGTGCGCGCCCCAGCCCTTGGCGTGGACGACCCGCTCGGGAATCCGCTCGCGGTTCTGGTGGGCGAGCTTTTCCAGCAGCTGCCAGTCTTCCAGCATCAGCGGACCGCGCGGGCCGGCGCTCAGGCTGTTCTGGTTGTCGGCAATCGGCGCGCCTGCGGTTGTCGTCATCACGGGGCGGTGATCGGTCATCGACTTTTTCCCTTCCTCTTGATCGGTTCGAACGCTTACCGGCCTCGTGTGACACGTTTTGCGTGATCGGGAAAATGCACAATAGTCGTCAGACTGATCGCCTGTATCGATCAATAGCGCAAACTTATAGGGCGGCCCCGGCATAAAGCCGGGACCGCCCCTGTTTTGGCAGCGTGACCCGTAATTCAAGCACCGTTCTTTTCGCGGTCGGCATGTCCGGCAGGTGGTCGCCGGTCGGAGCGGGTGAGATGGTCGTTATTATCGTTGTCGTATACCGCGCATGTTCCGTATGCCGCCGAGGGTGGCCCCAGGGTCGCTTCAGACAAAGCATGGACCATGCCAGATGATCGAAACGGCGCATTCCCGGCATAGCGCCGGGGCCGTACTTTCATGAGTGTAAAGAAGATCGACAGCCCCGGTCCGAGTGATCGTTCCGCCGATCCGATCGCGCGGCACGTTGCCTCCCGCCTGGTTTACAACTGGCAGGTGCCTTCGCGCGTCTCGGGCGCGGACCCGGCGCGATACCAGCGTGTCTTTCCGGGCATGGCCCCGGCATCCTGATAGCAGATTTCGGCGGCCTTTCCGGCGGAATCGATCAGCACGGTCCATTGGTGATCGCCGCAATTATGAGCTTCGCACGCCCACGACGCGATCTTGCCGCTTTTCATCTCGATCGGTGCCGAAGGGCCGCCGTTTCCACCCGTCACCCAACCGAGAATGGTCGTGTCGGGAATGGCGGCGGCGATCGCGGATTTGACTGCGGGCTGATCGAAGAACGCAAGATCGCTTACCTTGTCGAACGGGTACTTGCCCACGTAAGCGGCGAGATCGACGGCGGCTCCGGTCGGCGCCGTTTCCGTTGCAGCGGCGTCTGCGTCCGCTTCGGGGGTCGTGCCGCCGGCGGCGGCGTCCACGCTGCTCGGGTCCGCAGTATCGACCTTCGGCTGATCCGCCTGAGATGCGGTGTCCGCGCTGTCGCAGCCCATGGTGACAAGTCCGGCCAGAAAAAGTGTCAGCATGCGCATGGGCCGTGCCCTCCCGTTTCGAATGTCCCGCGCCGCATTATGGCAGCGAATGTGCCGCCTTGTCATCCGGGCCATCCGCGCGGTCGAGAAGATCATCTGTCACCTGCATCAGCAGCAGCGGCTCGACCGCCGCGTCGGCAATGGCTTCCACGAAGGCGGCGCGGGTTTCGGGGTCGTTGTAGACCATTTTGGACTCATATGCCTTCTGCCAGCTTGCCTCGTCCGGCCATTCGGCCATGCCGATGAACCGGCCTTCGGAATCCCTGTGCAGGCGCGAGCCGAGGCTGCCGTAGCGTTCCCGGATCAGTTCGGTGCCGCGCCGCCAAGCCGCGCGGAACTGATCTTCCTTGCCGGGTTTCACCTTCCACCAATAGGCTGCGACGAACATGATCCTGCCTTTCGTTTCCGCATGAGTCCTGCTGAAAGAACGCACGGCACCGCGAAAAGCGCCTTGGAGCCGGGCCGATTCAGGCATAGCGTATCCGCAAAGCCCCCGAGGAGGATTTCATGCGCCCGTTCAGCCTTGCCGCCACCGCCGTTGTTGCCGCCGCCGTCACTCTTGCAAGCCCAGCGCTTGCCGCGCTCGCGGTGGGCGCCAAGGCCCCGGTCTTCACCACGAAAGCCTCGCTTGCCGGCAAGCCTTTCGATTTCGCGCTCGCCTCGGCGCTGAAAAAAGGGCCGGTCGTGCTCTATTTCTTCCCTGCCGCCTTCACACCGGGCTGCACCGTGGAAGCCAACGCCTTCGCCGATGCGACCGACGATTTTTCGTCGATGGGCGCAACCGTGATCGGCATGTCCAACGATCCGATCGAAAAGCTGAACGAATTCTCCGTGAAGGAATGCCGGAATAAGTTCGCGGTCGGCGTTGCGGACAAGGCGCTCATCGCAAAATATGATGTTCCGCTGGCGCTCTATCCGGGCCGCTCGAACAGAACGTCGTATGTGATTGCGCGCGACGGCAAGATCCTCTTCGTGCATTCGGAAATGGCGCCGAAAGGCCACATCACCGGCACGCTCGCCGCCGTGAAGAAATGGCATGCGGCGCAACCGGGCGCGAAGACGAAGGGGGCAGACTGAGGCTAGAGCGGGGAGCGTGATTTCTGAATCACGCTGCCCGCTCTAAATCTTTTTGAACGCATCGTTGCTTGCGGAAAACCGGTTCCCACTTTTCCGCACGATGCTCTAGGCGCTGTCTGCATTCATTTTATCCAGATCATCGCGCAAGCGAGATGGACGAATCCCATGAATGCGGTGAGGGTTTTCTCGCAGCGG
>NZ_JACHNZ010000053.1 GCF_014199685.1 Sphingosinicella soli
TCGCAGCACAGCGTCGAATAGCGTGCCTATTACTGTTATGGAGGAGAGATGACGATGACGAAGACTTGCAGAAAATCGAGCCCAAATAGGAGGGCGAGATAATCTGCATCGTGCACGGCTTCGATGGGGCCCATTCCGAAATCCCGCGCAGGCTCGGCCGTTTCCAGCGCGGCGCGGATGCCGCGCGCCCGGTCGGGACATTCGGCATAGGGCGTCCACGCGCCGTTGTGCAGCTCGCGAAGCGGCGCGTGCAGAAGCTGCCGCTCGTCGAAGAAAGAGATCATGGCGCGGAACGCACCGGCGTTCACCAGCCCGAGAAGCGGGGGTAGTGCGCGGTCACCTTGCCGCTGCTGTCGGCCAGCACATAGGCGGTGTGCTGCGCGGCGGTTGCGCAGGCATGGTTGGGAAGCACGCGCAGCCGGATTCCGATCGGGTAGGCGGAGAGGTCGATCGGCGTGCCGTCGCGGTTTCCGACGAGCCCGTGCTCCTGATTGACGCTCGTGATGACGAGATCGCCGATGATCGCGCCCGCCCCGTCGCAGACGAGCCCGTAGCCCTGATCGACCCGCTGGGAGGCCGTGCCGCGATCGCGCGACATCGCCATCCACCCGGCATCGATCACGAGGCGGCCCTGCGTTTTCTGATACCCGATCACCGTCGCCAGCACCGAAAGCGCGATCTGGTCGGGGCGGCACACGCCGATCCCCGCCATCACCAGATCCTGAAACATGTAAACGCCCGCGCGCACCTCGGTGATCCCTTCGAGCGCGCGCGCGAACAGCGCGGTGGGCGTCGAGCCCATGCTGACCACCGGGCACGCCAGCCCCGCCGCGCGCAGCCTCTCCGCCGCGCGCACAAGGCCGGAACGCTCGAGTTCCGCATGCGCGGCGATGGCATCGGCGCCTTCGCAGGCATAGCTTTCGCCGGCATGCGTCATCACGCCGCCGAACACGCCCGCTTCCGCCAGCGTGCGGGCGATGACGAGCAGATCGTCCGCATCCGGGGCGATGCCGGAACGGTGGCCGTCGCAATCCACCTCGATCAGCGCGGTGACGCCGCTGCGCCCGGCAAGCGCATGCGCGATGTCGTCTGCAACGCCTGCGTCATCGAGGATGATCTGCATGCGAACGCCCGTCGCCGCCAGCGCGCAGACGGCATCCAGCTTCGCGGGAACGATGCCGACCGCGTAGAGAATGTCGTTGAAGCCCGCCTCGGCGAACATGCGCGCTTCGAGCAGCGTCGAGACGGTGATCGGCACGGCGCCGCCCAGAAAGTCGCGAATGACCGCCGGGGATTTGACCGACTTGACGTGCGGACGAAAGCCCACGCCGAAAGGCGCGAGATGGTCATCCATCCGGCGAACATTCGCGGCAAGCCGCGCTTCATCGAGGATCAGCGCAGGCGTGGCGACCTGCAGCAAGGTTTGCGGAGCGGCTGTCATGGCGATTTCGACCGCCATTTCCCATCAGCCTGTTGCGCTGTCAACCGGTCCTTCGGATTCAGGCCGTTTACGGCCGTTTCGAGGCAATATACGCGTTGATGTCGGCTTCCAGAACCGGCATCGGCCGCGTGCCCGGCAGCAGCACGACATCGTGGAAATCCCGAACGTCGAATGCCGCGCCCAGGCGCTCTTCGGCGTGGCGGCGCAGGCTCCACATCTTGTCGTAGCCGGTGCGGTAGCTGAGCGCCTGTCCCGGAATGCTCGTGGAGTAGCGCAGCGATTCCGAATCGATTTCCATGTCCGACAGCGAACTGACCTCGCGCATGTACGCGCGCGCCTTTTCAAGCGACCAGCCGAAGTGGTTCATGCCGGTATCGACGACGAGGCGGATGGTGAGGAACATCTCGTTGACGTAGCGCCCGTAGAGCGCTTCGGGCGTGTCGTAGAGACCGAGCGGGATGCCGAGACTGGCGGCATATTCGCCCCAGCCTTCGTTGAACGCCCCGGCGTAATAATTCTGCCGGAACGGCGACAGCGCCTTGTTTTCCTGCTGCAGCGCGATCTGGAAGTGATGGCCGGGCACCAGCTCGTGATAGATCAGCGTGCCTGCGTTTATCAGCGAGCGCTTCTCCAGATTGGAGCCGTTGTAATAATAAATGCCGCGCGGCTCGGCGGGGGTCGGCGGGCTGTAGTATCCGAACGTCTGCCCGGCTTCCGATGCGGCGGGCAGTCGCTTCGCGCCGTACGGCGCTTTCGGCACGACGCGGAAATAGTCGGCCACCTTCGGCTCGATCGCCTTGATGTAGCGGTCGTAAGTGGCTTCGACATCGGCCGGTGTTTTCGCAAGGAAGCGCGGATCGGTGCTGATCTTGTCGTAAAAGGCGCGCGAGGTGCCGGTGAAGCCGAGCTGGGTGCGGATCGCCTGCATGCGCGCGGACACGTCGGCGACGGCGGCCAGGCCCTGCTGGTGCAGCTGTTCGGGCGTCATCTCCATCGTCGTGTAGCGGTGGATGAGCTTCTGATAGACGGTTTTTCCGCCCGGATACTGGCCGATGCCGACCGCCTCGGGCGCTTTCGCCTCGTAGTCCGCGCCCACGAGCGCGCCGAGCCGCGCGTAGGCAGGGCGGATCTTCCCGTCGAGCGTGGCATCGACCGCAGCGAGCAGCTTGCCGCGCGTCGCTGCGTCCAGCCCGGAAAGCCGCGCGTCTGCGGGACGCAGCGCTGCGGCGGCGTCCGCGAGCGATGTGAGTGTCTTTCGCGCGACTGGCAGCGCGGCCTTGGGCATATAGATGCCGCGCGCCGTCTGCGCTTCCAGCTTCGCGCCGAGCGTGCCCAGCATCGTCGCATAGGCCTCCACCAGGCGGATGTATTCTGCGGCGTCGGCAGGCGTCGCCAGCGCATGCGCGGCCATGATCTGATGCGCCGTGCCGATCGCCATCGGCGACTGATAGGACGTGAGATCGAAGGTCAGCCAGTATTCGGCTTCATCCCGGGCGATGCCGGAAAGTTCGAATTGCAGGATCCCGTAGCTGCGGCGCTCGTCTTCGCTGAGCCGGGCGGGATCGATCTTCGCCAGCGCATCCTTCCAGCGCGCCTGCTGCGCGGCCTGTTCGCGGACCGGGGCCAGCGAATAGTCGGCAAAGTGCGTGATCCGCTTGCCCGCGCGGAACTGCGCCGTGAATTCCGTTTCAAGCAGCGCCTGCTGAACCGCGCTTTCAATCGCGTGCAGCGCGGCACTGTCTGTCTGCGCCTGCGCGGTTTGCTGCGGCTGCGCGCTCGCCGGCGCGGCGGCCGCTCCGGCGGCGAGCAGCATGGCCAGTATCTTCGCGTTCATTCTTTTCCCTCCCTGTGGAAAATTCTCAGGCGCTTCCGGCGCGCTCCAGATCGCGCGGAAGCCATTTGATCGCCGCCCAGAAATGCCATGCGCCCCAGATACCGGTCAGGCCCGCGAAGGCGAGCGCATAGCGAAGCGACTGCACGGGATCGTCGATCTGCGTGGCGAGCATGTCGGACAGAAAGCCGATCAGCTGCGGCGCAACGGCGAGGTTGGCCATATTGGCCGTGAACAGCAGCACGGCAACCGTGAAGCCGCGCATGTCGGGGCGCGAAAGGTTCTGGATCAAGGCCAGCGTCGGCCCGATCATCACGTTGACGAACGGCACGAACAGCCACAGCAGCAGCGTCGCCGAACCCAGACCCGTCACCATATGCGCGGCGATCGCGGGCACCGAGATGATGAGCGTCAGCCAGGCCGCGAAATGGCACTGCCACTTGGGATCGCGCTTCGCGAGGTTCAGCATCAGGAAGATCGTGGCGATCATGGCGATGCTTCCGCCCAGGCCGTTCATCAGCCCGACCTGCACGCCTGCCTCACCCACGGAAAGCCCGTGCGTGCGCCCCAGGAAGGCGGGCGTCCACCACACGAGGCCGCCGCCCGAGAAGGTCGCCACCGTGCCCCCTGCGAGCACATGCACAAGCGACCGCTGGGACCGGATGAACCGCAGCGAGTCCCGAAAGTTCGTCTTTTCCCGCTGCACCTCGCCGCGCGGATCGCAGGCGCCTCGCCTGGGTTCCCGCACGGTGAACAGCAGGATCAGGACCGGGATGCTGCCGCACGCGAAGATCACCAGCGCGGCGCGCCAGCCGTAATGCTCCGCAAGCAGCCCGCCGCCGATCCCGCCGAGTGCGGAGCCGATGCACACGCCCACGGCATAGATCGACATCGCGACGACACGTTCGGAGGGGCGGAAATAATCGGCAAGGATGGAATGCGAAGGTGGCGTGCCGCCTGCTTCACCCACGCCCACGCCGATGCGCGCCAGCAGCAGCATCCAGAAATTCTGCGCCAGACCGCAGAGCGCGGTGAACATCGACCAGATGGTGATCGCCCACGCGATCATGTTCCGGCGGTTCACCCTGTCCGCAAGCGCGCCGAGCGGCAGGCCGGCGGTCGTGTAGAACAGCGCGAGGGCGACGCCGGTGAGGAAGCCCACCGCGCTGTCGGAAAGCGCGAACTCGGCCTTGATGGGCTCGATCAGCGTGGAGAGGACGAAGCGGTCCGCGATGTTGATCGCGTAAACCATCGTCATCACCGCGAGCACCCAGTAGCGACCCGGAACGCCGCCGCCCGAAAGAGGGGCAGCCGAACCGGACGGGGCGGTCTCTACGCTGGAATTCATGGCGCGGCGTCTCCGGCGGAATGCGGAACAAGAGATACACAGGCGCCCGGTGCGGATTGCCCCCGACTCCGAATGATCCTGCAACCTACGCTTCGAACCGGTCGCGTCAATACAGAAATGTACTGTGCGGTTGCGGTCAATCGCCTGCGATCATTTCAGCGGCGCGCAGGGTGTTTTCCAGCAGGCAGGCGATCGTCATCGGCCCGACGCCGCCGGGCACGGGCGTGATGGCGCGGGCAACGGCGGAGGCTTCGTCGAAAACGACATCGCCGACGATGCGGCCTTTCGGCGTGGCGTCATCGGGCGGCAGCCGGTTGATGCCGACATCGATGACGACCGCGCCGGGCTTGATCCAGTCGCCGCGAATCAGGCCGGGAATGCCGACGGCGACGACCAGAATGTCGGCCTCGCGGCAAAGGTCGGCGAGGTTTTCGGAGTGGCGGTGGGCGATGGTGACGGTGCAGTCCTCGATCAGCAGCAGCTGCGCCATCGGCCGCCCCACGATGACCGATCGCCCCACCACCAGCGCGCGCTTGCCCCGCAGTGGCACGCCGAGCGCGCGCAGCAGGCGGATGCAGCCCCAAGGCGTACACGGCGCCAGCGTCGGTTTCCCGATCGCGAGCCAGCCCGCGTTCGTCACGTGAAAGCCGTCGACATCCTTGGCGGGGCTCACGGCGGCCAGCACGCGGCGGGTGTCGATATGCGGGGGCAGGGGCAACTGCACGAGGATGCCATGCACCTCGGCGCTGTCGTTCAGCCGCGCCACGAGGTCGAGCACATCCTGCTCCGACGTTTCGGCGGGCAGCGTGTGCTGCGTCGATGCGATGCCGATCGCCCGGCACTGCTCGCCCTTGCGGCGAACATAGATGGCGCTGGCCGGGTCGCTGCCCACCAGGATCACCGCAAGCCCCGGCGCATGGCCGTGCCGCGCGCGAAAGCCGGCGACGCGCGGTTTGAGATCCTCGCAAAGCGCGGCGGCGGCGCTTCGCCCGTCGATGATCCGGGCTTCGTTTTCGGTGTTGAGGGCGACAGCACTTTTCATCCGACACATCTTTCCGATGGACTCGACATGCCGGCGCGACATACACAAGTGTCTTGATAAGGCAAGACCAAGCGTGCCGGCATGTTCGGAAATCTGGAGGGTAGGCGAGTATGATCGTTCTTGAAAACGCGCGCGTCTTCGACGGTTATTCCGCGGATTGCGCCGAGGGTGTCTCGGTCGTGATCGAAGGCGGCACCATTCGGGAAGTTTCCGAAACGCCCGTGAATCTTCCCGACGCGCAGCGTATCGATCTCGGCGGGCGCACGCTGATGCCGGGGCTTATCGACCTGCACACGCATGCCTATGCGTCGGACATGAACGTGAAGCGCGTGGACGGCGCGGGCGATCCCTACCGCACGGCGCATGCCGTCAGGATGCTCGGCCATGCGCTGGACAGCGGTTTCACCACCCTGCGCGATATCGGCGGCGGCGACTGGAGCCTGGCGCAGGCGCTGAAGGACGGCCTGGTGCGCGGGCCGCGCTATTTCTACGCGGGCAAGATCCTGTCGATGACCGGCGGCCACGGCGATTTCCGTACTGCCGGGGAGGCGCATCACACGCAGGGCTATTGCTCCTGCGGCGGCGACGCCAATACCTTGTGCGTGGTCGTCGACGGCGTCGATGCCTGCCTTCGCGCCGTGCGCGAGCAGTTCCGCCGGGGCGCGCATTGCATCAAGATCATGGGGTCGGGCGGGGTCGCTTCGCCCACGGACCCGATCTGGATGAACCAGTTCCGCGAAGACGAGATTCGCGCAGTCACCAACGAGTGCGACGAGCGGCGCAGCTATGCCGCCGCGCACTGCCATCCGTCGAGCGCCATACGGCGCTGCGTGGAATTCGGCGTGCGCTGCATCGAGCACGGCACGCTGATCGATGATGAAACGGCGGCCTTCGTGGCCGAGCGCGGCGCCTATATCGTGCCGCCGATGGCGATCATCTTCGCGATCCGCGAATCCGGCCCCGCGCTCGGCATGCCGCAGGCGAGTGTCGACAAGTTGAACGAGATGTTCGGCGAGGCGCTGGCGGGGATGGACCGCATGCGCTCGGCGGGGGTGAAGCTCGGCTTCGGCACCGATCTGCTGGGCGAGGCCTATGTTCAGCAGAGCCGCGAATTTCTGCTGCGCGCCGAGGTCTTCACGCCTCTTGAAACCCTGCGTCAGGCGACATCAATGGGTGCGGAAATCCTCATGCAGCGCGATCGGCTCGGCTGCGTGAAGGCGGGCGCTTTCGCTGATCTTATCGTGGTGGACGGCGATCCGCTCGCCGACATCGGCCTGCTGGCGCAGTCCGGCGCGCGGCTGCCGCTCATCATGCGTGACGGTGAAATCGTGAAGAACACGCTCAACTGACGGTGTTTTTGGCCCGGCGCTTCGGTTTCGCCGCAGCGTGTTCTTTCAGCAGCCTGCCGAGTTCCGGGGACGGTTTGCGCCCGGTGAGAACCTCATAATAGGTCGGCACCAGCCGCAACCGCTCGCCGGGCTCCTCCTCCAGATCGAGCGCCCAATAGCCGATCTGATGGAAGTAGGAGACGCGCGCCCGGACGACCGCCTCGTCCTTGGGCAATCCGTCCCGCTCGAAATAGTCCTGCAACAGTTCGATCCACGCGCGGTCGATGCGTCTCACCGATTGTGCCACTTCCGGCGCGCGCCGCGCCCAGGCGCGCACCGCCATGTCGAACGACAGCACGTTCGGGTCTTCGCTGAGCCAGAGTGCGATGACGGTCGCTATATCTGGCGCTGACCGCGCCCAGCGCGCGCGCACCTGCGCGATTTCAAAGTAGTTGCGCGCTTCCCAGTCGGTCAGCAGCGCATCGAGCAGCTCCGAGCGGCGCTTGAAATGCCAGTAGAAGCTGCCCCGCGACACACGCAACAGCCGCGCGAGCCGATCGACCTTGACATCGTGAATACCCCATTCGACCAGCGCCTTTCGCGCCGCGCCAACCCAGTCTTCGCGGCCGAGTCGTCGAGAGGTCTTGGCGGTCGTGGTCGGGGATTTCATTGCGCGCACCCATGCTGTCATCGCCGCGTAATGTCCAGTGGGAGCGGGGTGTCGATCGCGCTCCGGCAATGCACAGAACCATGCACATACGTCTGGTTGAGGAGAATATCGTTTTCATAAAAACGGACAAGTGTTGCATTCATGTCACGTTTTTTCGAAGCAAAAAAGTGAATAAAATAACGAAAAAACAATAAATTGCTGGAAATTTCATCGTGCCGGCGGCACTCCCGAATTCGTCATTGCAGCGGCGCGGATTTTATATGACAGTACTGCATGGAAAATGCGGCGCGCACGGAATGCGGACTGCGCCGTGTCGCCATTAAAAAGAGGGGTCTGGGACATGCAGGGAAAAACACGAATTCTTACGACCGTTGCGCTTGGCGCTCTGGTGCTGGCGCCGGGTATGTTGCACGCACAGGAAGCGGCGACCGTCACCGCAGGGTGATTTCAACGAGATCATCGTCACCGCCGGCAAGCGCGCCGAGCGCCTGCAGGACGTTCCCACCGCGATCACCGCGGTCGGCGGCGAAACGCTTGAAACGCTCGGTGTTCAGAACTTCCGGGATTACGCGAGCCTCGTCCCGGCCTCTCGCAGCGCGACAGCGGCCAGCCGGGCGTCGGCACGATCATTCTTCGCGGTCTCAATTCAGGCCCGCAGCAGACGACGAACACCGCCGGTTATTATATCGACGACACGCCGTTCAGCGCGAGCGGCTATCTCGGCGTCAGCGCGCTGATGACCCCGGAGCCCGAGCTTGCCGAAATCGAACGCATCGAGGTTCTGAAGGGTCCGCAGGGCACGCTGTACGGCGCCGGAAGCCTCGGCGGTCTCATCCGGGTCGTGACGCGCAAGCCCGATCTTGTGGAATTCCGCGGCAACATGCGCGGTGAGGTTTCGCAGGTGAAGGGCGGCGAACTCGGCTTCCTGCTTCGCGGCACGGTCAATATTCCGATCGTGAGCGATCTCGCGGCGATTTCCGCGACCGGCTATTACCGGCGCATGCCGGGCTTCGTCGACAACGTCGGCACCGGGACGAAGGACGTCAACCGCAGCAATCTGGCGGGTGCCCGCATCGCGCTTCTCGTGGAGCCCGCGCCGAATTTCCAGATCCAGATCAGCGGCCAGTATCAGAACATCGAAAACAACGGCTATTCGTCCGTCGATCTGGTGCCCGGAACGTACACGCCGCTCTACGGCGGCTACACCTACAACGATTTCATGGATTTCGGCGGTGACGTGAAATACCGGCTGCTCAATGCGACGGCCGAATACGAGATGGACGCCGGTACGATCACGGCGTCGGCGAGCTATGCGAAATACGACGTCGATTTTGCGAGCGACATCACGAGCACGTATATTCCGCTCGCACGCGGCGTGCTTGCCCCCGTCTCCGAGGCGGTGTTTGGCGTCCCCATCGATACGCTGCTCCCGGCTTCGTCGCGCGCGGGCAGCTTTTTCAATCCGTCGGCGGACAAGTATTCGGCCGAAGTCCGCTTCGCCTCGAAGCGGCTCGGGCCGATCGAGTTCATCGCGGGTGCGTTCTACACGAAGGAAGACAGCACCTATCTGGCGAACGTCATGCCGTACACGGCCGAAGGTGTTCCGTTCGCCTCGCCGTTCAACTATCTGATCCGCACGACGACGACGTCGAAGTACGAGGAAATCGCCGGGTTCGGTAACCTGACATTCTACCTTACGGACAATTTCGACGTGACCGGCGGTATCCGCTATGCGCACAACGAGCAGACGTCGGGCACCGGCGGGCCGGGAGCAACATCGTTCTTCCTGCCCCGCCCGGCGCTGACGTTCGATTTCAAGGACAATGCCACGACCTATCTGGGCACGGTCCGTTGGCGGCCGCTCAGCAACCTCAGCTTCTATGCGCGCGCGGCAAGCGGCTATCGTCCGGGCGGTCCGCAGACGAACTCGGCTCCGCCTCCGAACGCGCAGACTGTCATCCGGTCGGATACGGTCTGGAACTACGAGGCGGGCGTGAAGGCCACGACGCTTGACGGCGCCTTCACGATCGACGCGTCGGTCTTCCATATCGATTGGAAGGACATCCAGCTCAACACGCTGTTCAACGGCTTCGTTCTCGGCGGAAACGCGGCGAGCGCGGACGTGGACGGTATCGAAGTCCAGATGCAGCTGCGGCCAAACGAACTGCTGACAATCGGCGCCAATATGGGCCATACGCGCGCCGTGCTCACCTCGATCACGCCCGAAGCGGCGGCGGTCGCCGGCGCGGCCAAGGGGGATCGTCTGCCGCTCACCGCGCCGTGGACGGCATCGATCGTCGCCGATCAGCAGATTCCACTCTCGCCCAGTGTCACCGGAAGTGTCGGTGCCTCGCTGCGCTTCCAGTCGTCGATGTTCGCGACCTATCCGGGTCTCGATCCCAACCCGACCCAGAAGCTGCCTGAACTCACCACGGTCGATCTTCGGGCGGGCGCGGTGTTCGACAGCGGGTTCACGGTCCAGCTCCGGCTCGACAACCTCTTCGACAAGTTCGGTTTCACGAACGTCGATGGTGCTGCGGGTTCGGCCACGGTCATCCGGCCGCGAACGGTTTCACTCGGCGTCAGTGTGAACTTCTAGGATCAAGATCTGATACCGGGGCGGCGATTGCCGCCCCGTTTGCTTTGCACGAGGGAGGGGCATTATGGATCGTCGTCAATTCATGGCGGGCGCGGCTGTGGGAGCGGGCGCGATGATCGCATCGACGAGCGCGGCGGCGGAACTGCCGCGGGCGTCGCAGGATCTGATGCAGCGCTACGTCCGTAATCCCGGCCCCAAAACGCCCGTCACGAATGTGAAGGCTGCGTGCAGCACCGACAATGCCATCGTCACCGAAACGATCCTGAAGGTGATGCGGGAAGGCGGCAATGCCGTCGATGCGGCGATCGCGGGCTGCATGGTGCAGGCGACGGTCGAACCGTTCATGACCAACCATACGGGAACCGTCACGTTCCTGTATTACGAAGCGAAGACCGGAAAGCTGTATCAGCTCGACAGCACCGGCACGTTCCCGTCCGATCTGCCGCCGTTCCGACCGGTTCCGGCGATGCCCGCCGGATACGCCGCGTATCCGCCGTCTGCGGTCATTCCGGGTTTCATGCCGGGGCTCAAGGAAATGTTCGCCAAATTCGGGACCAAACCCTGGGCCTATCTGTGCGAAGATGCGATCCGCTGGGCGGAAAGCGGCCATCCGGTTTCCACGTTCGAGGTGCAGGTCAACGAGTTCGGCCACGCCTTCTACAATCATTTCCCCGATGGCCGCCGTTTCTTTGCGCCGGACGGCTATCTGGTGAAGGTCGGCGACCTGTTCGTGAACAAGCCGCTCGCTGCGACACTGCGAAAGGTCGCGGCGGAGGGGCCGGAACACATGATCACGGGTGGTTGGGCCGATGCCTTCATCGCGCGCGGAAACGCGATGGGGTGGAATATCGAGAAACGACACATGACCGAAACGCCGCCGCGCTGGATCGAGCCGCTGCGCTTTCGGCATCACGAATATGAAGTCGTCAGTCTCGCTCCGCCGCAGAACCAGGGCGTGCGCCTCGCCGGCGCGCTCGGCATCCTGCGACACCTCAAGATCCGCGATCTGCAGCCCGGATCGGCCGAACATCTGTTCTACATGGGGCACGCGCTGCGTCATGCGATTTTCAACGCGGCCTATAGCGGCGACCCGGTCGCGGTCGCCGATTACGACACGGCCGCACTGCTGGACGAAGGCTATTTCGCGCACGCCGCGCGGCTGATCCGCGGCATCAAGCCGAAGGTGGACCTGAGCCGTCACGTCGCACTGACGGGCGGCGCCACCGGAACCGGCGGCGTACCCACCGTGATCGGCGCCGGCAATGTAATCGAGAAGCATCCGCCGGGCAGTTGCGAGCTCGCAATTGTCGATGCGGAGGGCAATTGGGTGCAGATGATGAACACGCTGCAATCCGGCGGCATTCCGGGCGTCGTCGTCGGCGGCGTGCCGATGGTGGGCAGCCACTGCACGTTCAATCAGCCAGAGCCGAGCATGATGCAGCTGCTCGCCCCCGGCGCGCGCATGCGGCAGGTGATGGGCAATACGATCGTGCTCAAGAACGGCAAGCCGGTGCTGTCGCTCGGCACGCCCGGTGCGCCCCATTATACCGTGGCGCAGGTGCTCACCCACGCGCTGGACTTCAACATGTCGCCCTATGCCGCAGCCGAAGCGCCGCGCATGTACCCCATCAACGACCAGAGCGAACTGGCGATCGAGGATCGCCTGTCCGCCGACGCGGTCAAGGGGCTGGCGGCGATGGGTGTGAAGGTGCGGGCCAAGCCGGCGTACGATTATCACATGGGGTCGTTCCAGATGTGCTTCCGCGATGCGCAGGGGCGGCTCGGTGCGGTCGCCGATCCGCGCCGCATGGGCGTGGCGGACGGTTTGAAGTCGTGAAGTCGGCGGCTTTGCTGTTGCTGGCGCTCTCCGCAGCGCCCGCCGCCGCCGAAGCGCCGCCGCTGCGCGAGGCCTATGCCCGCGCCGCAAAAGTGCTCGACGCGAACCTCGTCGGCGCGATCCGCAATGCCGACATAGCCCCGCGCTGGATCGGCGACGGCGCGCGCCTCTGGTATCAGCGCGCTGGGGAGGGCGGCCCGGAGTGGATCATCGTCGACGCGGCGACAGGAGCGCGCGCGCAGGCGTTTGATCCCGCGCGGCTCCGCCGGGCGGCGGAAGCGGCCGCGAAGGGCGACGTTGCGGCCGTGCTCCCGGTGAGCGCGCTCACCGCTTCGTCGGTAACGCTCACGCTTGCCGACCGCACGCTCGAATGCGCGCTGCCCGCTTATACCTGCACCTCCGCGCCCCTGCCCACGGCGATGCCCGATACGGGCTGGGCGCCTGATGGGCGGCAGGGCCTCTTCGTGCGCGATCACAATCTGCATCTGCGCGTGCGCGGCAGCGACGAGACCGTCGCGCTGACGGACGACGGCGCCGAACATTTCGCCTACGGCACGCTTCCGGGAACGTCGCTGATGTCGATGCCGCTGATGCGGAGCGCGGCGCCGCGCCCGCCTTTCGGCATCGTCTGGTCGCCCGACAGCCGCCGCTTCGTCAGCACGCGCGTCGACGAGCGCAAGGTGGCGCCGTTTCCGTTCGTGGAGGCGGTGCCGCAGGACGGAAGCTGGCGACCGAAGCTGTGGCAGCCGCGCATTCCCCTGGTCGGCGACGCCGAGAAGGGCGAAACCGAAATCGCGATCTTCGACGTTGCGGAGCGCCGGAAAACGATCATCGATCTGAAGGACGGCTGGCAGCTTCAGGGCTCGGTCTTCCACTGGTCGGCGGACGGACGCCGCGGCTACGGGCTCGTCGCGAAGGCGGCCGCGAAGGCGGTAGGCCTCGCCGAGATCGATCTGGAAACCGGCGCGGTCCGAGTGGTCTTGCAGGAAGAAACGCCGATCTGGGGCCGCTTCAACGCGTTCATTTACAGCCCGCCGAACGTCCGCGTTCTAGAGAAAACCCGTGAAGTCCTGTGGTTTTCAGAGCGTGACGGCTGGGGGCAGATTTATCTTCACGATCTCGAGACCGGGCGGCTGAAGCGCAAGCTGACGAGCGGCAAGCGCACGGTGCGCGACATCGTCGGTATCGACGCGGAGCGGCGGCGTCTGTTCTTCACGGCGGGCGGCACGGATGCCGATCCCGATCCCTATTTCATCCGTCTTTACAGCACGTCGCTCGATGGCGGCGCGGCGCGGCTGCTTACGCCTGAAACCGGCGTGCATCTCGTCGCGCGGGAGCCGATCGGCAATGCCGTGCCCGGCTCTGCCGCCACTGCAGCGCTGTCGCCCGACGGCAAGCGGATCGTCGAGAGCCATTCCGCGCTGGACCGCGCGCCCGTCACCGTCCTGCGTTCCGCAGACGACGGGCAGGTCGTCAGCGTTCTGGAAGCCGCCGACGTCAGCCGCGTCGCCGCCGCCGGATGGCGCGCGCCGACACGTGTGAAGATCACGGCGGCGGACGGCAAGACGCCGCTGTGGGGCACCGTCTACTTCCCGCCCGACATGCAGCCGGGGCGCAAGTACCCGGTGATCGACGCGATCTACGGTGGGCCGCAGGTCACCAACGCGCCGACGGACTACAACGAGGCGGTCGTCACGATGAACCCACGTTCGCGCGCCGCGCTGGCGGAACTGGGCTTCATCGTCGTCACCATCGACGGTCGCGGCACGCCGGGACGTTCAAAGCTGTTCAACAACGCCAGCTACGAGGTCTTCGCCGAACCCGAACTTGCCGATCACGTCGCCGGAATTCGCGAACTCGCCGAAAGGTTCGGAAACTTCGATCTCGACCGCATCGGCATCTACGGCCACTCGTTCGGCGGCTACACCTCAGCCCGCGCGATCCTCGCGCACCCCGATGTCTTCAAGGTCGCGGTGTCCTCGGCAGGTCCGCTCAATTTCCAGGGCTTCTATCCGGTGGAGGGGCTGTTCCCGATCGCCGACTACGGGCAGGGCCGCAATGTCCGCCCGGATCCCGGTGCCGTCCCGTCCAACTACCGGCAGCTCGATCTCATGCCGCTCGCCCCGAACTTGAAGGGCAAGCTCATGCTCGTTTACGGAGAGATGGACGAGAACGCGCTGCCGAGCGTGACCCTGCAGATGGCCGACGCGCTCATCAAGGCGAACAAGCCGTTCGACATGATGTACCTGCCCAACGAAACGCACGATTTCCACCGCACCAGCGCCTATTATACCCAGCGCATGTGGGACTATTTCGTCGAGCACCTTATGCAGCGGGAGCCGCCCGCCGATTTCAGGCTGGAGATGAAGGCTTCGTCTCCGGCCCCCGGTTTCTGATCCTTCCAGCGAACGAGGATATGACGATGATGATGACACGCCGCACCGCGACCACCGGCCTGCTCGCTGCAGCAGCCGCCACCGGAATCACCCCCGGCGCTTTCGCTCTGGGCACGGTCGATCTTTCGCCGACACGCTGGCCGAAGGGCGAGTACGACAGCTTCATGAAGGCGCAGGGTGTGGATCGTACGCGCGCAGGTGCGGCCAGGGGCACGCAGGGCGCCGTCACGGTCGCCTGCAACGGCCTTGCGGCGCGCGCGGGTCTGGAAGCGCTGAAGCAGGGCGGCAATGCGATCGACGCGGTGATGACCGGGGCGCTCGCACAGATCGCGCTGACGATGGGCGCGCCGGTCAGCTATTTCGGCATCATGTCGCTCGTCTATCACGAGGCGAAGACGGGCAAGACCTACACGCTCAACGCCGAATGGAACACGGTGCGCGGCGAGACCGATCCGATGTCCATTCCCGGCAAGATCGATTTTTCCAGCATCGAAGCGCTGCAGGGGATGGGACCGCCGAGCGGACGCACCGCGCTTGTCGGTGGGTTCATGAAGGGCGTCGAGGCGGCGCACCGCCGGTTCGGCCGCCTGCCGTTCGCGAGCCTGTTCGATCCCGCCATCTATATCGCCGAGCAGGGTATGCCCGTCACCCCGTTTCTGGAGGGCATTTTCGAGTTCCGCGACAAGGATATCCGCCGCCTACCCGAAACCCGCGCGACCCTCGTGAAGCCGGACGGCAGCGCTTACCGGGCGGGCGATCTGTTCCGCCAGCCCGCGCTTGCGCAGACGCTCCGCGCGGTGGCGCGCGACGGCGCCGATCACATGTACGGCGGTCCGTGGGGGCAAAGACTGGTGGCGGCCGTGCAGGCGGACGGCGGCAAGATGACGCTCGATGATCTGAAGGCCTACGATGTGATCTGGGCCGATCCGCTGGAGGCGCCGCTCAGGAACGGCTATTCGGTCCGCACCAGCCCCCCGCCCAACTTCGGCGGCGTCTCGCTCATCGAAGCGCAGAACCTTGCGGAGGCAGCCGGGCTTTGCGGCGGCGAACATTGGACGAAATCGGCCGCGTCGTTGAAGAAGGCCGTCGACATCACGCAGCTCTTCGGCATCTCGATGTTTCCGAAGGAAACGCAGGCGGCGATCTATCCCGGCATCGATTTCAGCGATGCCTCGCGCGTCACCAAGGCGCATGCCGAGGCGCTGTGGAAGCAGATCGAATCCGGCAAGACTTTCACCAAGTGGAAGCGCACCACGCCGATGCATTCCGACGATATCGTCGCCATCGACAGCGAGGGCAACATCGCGGCGATCACGCATTCGATCAATTGCGTGAACTGGGGCAAGACGGGACTCTTCGTGGACGGCATTTCGATCGGCGATCCGGCGTCGTTCCAGCAGGCGGCGATTGCGCGCGTAACACCCGGTGAACGCCTGCCCGCACCAACGGAGACGGGCATCGTGTTCAAGGACAATGTGCCGGTTCTGGGATTTGCATCGATGAGCGCGGGTCTTCACCAGCGAACCTTCCAGTGCCTCCTGAATTACACCTGCTTCGGCATGGACGTGGAGGAGGCCGTCAACACGCCCGATTTCTATCTGCCGAGCATTGATCCCGCCACGGGAGAAACCACGTTGACGGTGCCCGAAGGCCGGTTCGACGAAAAGGTTCTGCAGGAAACAGGCCTTGCCTGGCGCGTCATTCCGCTCGATGACGCGCGTCTCGGCGGCGAAGGCAAGTGGGTTGCGATCAGCCGGGATCCGCGCACCGGCGCGCTCCACGCGGCATCGCACAATCGCAACAACAGCGCTGCTGTCGCCTATTGACGGCGGCGGCTCATTCGAACGCGGCGCGGCGGGCCTTTCGTTTCGAGCTTGCGTAAATCGCCCAGCCGACGCCGATCAGAATTCCGGTCAGGCCGATGATCTTCGCGACGGCGAGCGGCTTGTTGGGCTCGTCGGCGGCGGGCAGCATGGCGAGCCCGATCGCGAAGCTCGTCGTTATCAGGCCGATACAGCCGAGCATGATCGCCACCGGGCGGCCGCCGGGCACGCGGATGGTTTCCGCGCGCGCCGGTTCCCGCTGCACGTGGATCAGCGATAGAAACACAAACAGGAACGGCACGAACGCCGTGATGATGCCCATGCTGACGAGCACGTCGTAAGCGCCCTTCACGGTGGTTCCGGCCTGGCCGAGGAAAACGAATACGGCGCCGAGTCCGGCCTGGGTCAGAATCGCGACGTGCGGCGTCCCGTATTTCGGATGGAGTTTGCCGAAAGCGGGCGGCAGCATGCGATCGATTCCGGCGGCGAAGGGAATGCGCGATGTCGCCGCGAGAAACCCGCCCGCAGCGCCCAGATTGCCGATCGTGATGAGCAGGGCGACGACCGGCACCAGCCAGACCCAGCCGAGTTTGGTCGCCGCGGTGCTCACGGCCTGAAGCAGGCCGGAAAGACTGTTGGTTTCCGCAGGCGGCAAAATCACGAGCACGGCGACGGTGCCGATGATGTAGCTGAGCGCGACGACCACGCCCGCAACCACCAGCGCGCGCGGTATCGTGCGGCGCGGATCCTTGATTTCGCCGCTCATGAACGAAGCGGTCTCGCAGCCCGAGAATGCGAAGGCGAGCGAGGCCCAGAACAGCATGTCTTTCAGCTCGAAACTCGGCGCCATGCTCGCTGCGGAAAATTCGGTGGCAGAGCCGTAGCGGAACCAGCTGATGACACCCAGAAACGCGACTGCCGCGACCGGCAGCCACATGCCGCAGGCGCCGATATTGTGAAGCCAGCGCGCGTGCTTCAATCCCACGATGTTGAGCCACGCGATGAGCGCGAGCGCGGCGAAGGCGAACCACATGAAATAGGCGGGCGAATCCCCGAGCCAGAGCCAGTCGCTTCCGGCGACGTAAATCGCATTGCTGGCGGCGAAATAGAAAACGGCGGGGAAATAGGGGAGGTTGCTTGTCCAGTAACACCAACCGGCAATGAAGCCCGCGAAATCGCCGAACGCGCGTCTCGCCCAGGCATAAAGCCCGCCTTCGTCGGGATGGCGGGAGGAGAGTTCGAGCACCGCCATCGCGAAGGGGATATAGAAGAACAGGAACGCGCCGACCCACACCACCAGCGACCCCGGACCGGCGGCGGCGGCAGTCGCGATCCAGCGCAGCGAAACTCCGGTGACGATGTAGAACAGCGCGACGTCGCCGAACCCCAGCACGCGCGGCGGATGGACGGCGCCGGTCTGTTCGCTCATCGGCCTGCCTTCCGGTCGCGCAGAACCTGATGCGCCGCATTGTGGCCCGGCGCCCCGGTCACGCCGCCGCCGGGATGCGCGCCCGCACCGCACAGGTAGAGGCCCTTCACAGGCGTGCGGTACTGCGACCATTGCGGCGTGGGGCGCATCGAAAACAACTGCCCGATGTTGAGATCGCCGTGGAAGATATTGCCTTCGGTCAGCCCGTATGTCCGTTCGAGATCGAGCGGGGTCAGCACCACGCGGCCTTCGATAAGTTCGGGCAGGTCGGGCATCCAGCGGGCGATCTGGCGGACGATGGAATCGCCGAGTTCCTCGCGCCGCTCGTCCCACGTGCCCCGCGCCAGGCAATAGGGCAGATACTGGATGAAGCACGTCATCATCGCCTTGCCCGGCGGGCAGAGCGTATCGTCGACAAGGCTGGGGATCACGCAGTCGATCCACAGATCGTCGCTGATCTCGCCGCGCCGCGCGGCGTCGGCGATCCGCTGCGCGCCTTCCAGCGTCGGCACCATCGTCAGCAGGGATCGCTCGCGCGGATCGGCGTCGGCGGGGCGACCGAGCACGGTCGGTTCGCGCGTGAGCGCGAGATTGAGCTTGGCGGAAGGCCCGGCCATCTTGATCGCCGCAATATCCTGCCGGAAAGTTTCAGGCAGATGCTCGGCCTCGACGAGGCCCAGAAACGTCCGCTTCGGATCGGCGTTGGAAAGAACGATGCGCGCGTGGATGACGCTCCCGTCTTCCAGTTCAACGCCCGCCGCATGGCCGTGTTCGACCAGAATGCGGGCGACCGGCGTTCCGCAGCGTATCTCCACGCCGTGCGCCTCGCCGCATGCCGCGATCGCCTGCGTGATGGCGCCCATGCCGCCGATGACATGGCCGGAAAAGCCCTGCACCGCGTCGTCGCCGCCCGAAAGCAGGTGGAACAGCAGCCCGATCGCAGAGCCGGGCTCGTAGGGGCCGCCATGCTTGCCGTAGACGTTGTTGGCAAGGAACATGCGCTTCACGTCCTCGCTTTCGAAATGGCGGTCGAGATAATCGCCGAGGCTGCCGGTCAGGAAATTGACCAGCCGGGACGTCTCTTCGCCTTTCAGCCTGCGGAACCGCCTGAAGAGCCGCCACGCCTCGCGCACCCGGTCCAGTCCGCGCGCGGCGAGATCGGGCGGCGGTTCCAGGAAGAACGGCTGAAGATAGGCGGCGAGCGCCTTGAGTTCGCGTTCGACGCGCAGAAAGGCCTCGGCGTCTCGCGGGCTGATCGCGCGAATCTCGTCTGCGGCGCGCTGCGGATCGGCCCACCAGCGCAGGATGCGCCCCGGCTCCAGCCCGACCGCGAGCAGCGGATCGCTGCCGATCATGCGCAGGCCGTGCCCGGCAAGGCCGAGATCGCGAATCACGGTCGGCATCAGCATGGATGCGAAATACGACGTGAAGGACACCCGGTGGCCGGGGATCACCTCCTCGGTCACGCAGGCGCCGCCGATAATCTCCCGGCGCTCCAGCACGAGCACCTTCAGCCCGGCGCGGCCCAGATATGCGGCGGCCGTCAGGCCGTTGTGCCCCGCGCCCACGACGACGGCATCATAGCGCGCAGGGCTGTTCAACGCTTCGACTTCCCGCAGGCGGGCATAAGCAGGCGCACGCGATTCCCTCCAATCGAACATACCGGCTTTGCGAACCTACAGGCTTTGCGCTATGAGGCAACTGTCTAGTAAAGAGGTTCCCGATGTCCGGACCTGCCGCCCCGCCCATGGAACGCTCGCTGCCGAGCGATGCCTACCGCACGCCGGAGGCGTGGGCGTGGGAAAAGGGCCGGATCTTCGCGCGCGAATGGGTCTGCGCCGCGCGCGAGGAGGATGTTCCCGCGCCCGGCGACAGCCGCGTGATCGACGTTGCAGGCGAAAGTGTTCTGCTGGTGCGGTCGCGCGGCGGAACGCTGCACGCGCATTACAATGTCTGCCGTCATCGCGGCGCGCGCATCTGCGACCATGCCAACGATGCCAGGTGGGGGCTGGAATTGCCCGGCGGCGTGATCGGCGGCCTGATCCGCTGCCCCTATCACGGCTGGGCCTACAGTCTGGAAGGCGCGCTCATCGCCGCGCCGGAAATGAGCGGGGTGAGCGATTTCGACAAGACGGCGCTGTCGCTCTATCCGGTCGGGGTCGCGCTCTGGGGCGGGTTCGTCTTCCTGAACCTCACGCCCGAAGGCGCGCCCGATTTCGCTGCGGCGCTGCACGAAGCGCCGCGCAGACTCGGCAACTATCCGCTGGAAGATCTCAGGACGGTCCGCACGATCGACTATGATGTGGCGGCGAACTGGAAGCTGATCCTGGAGAATTATAACGAGTGTTACCACTGCGGCCCTGTGCATCCCGAACTGTGCGAGGTCGTGCCTGAATTCCGCAGGAACGGCGGCATGCATCTCGATTGGGAATTGGGCGTTCCCCACCGCGAAGGCGCGACCACCTATACCGCGAGCGGGACGACGACGCGCGAGCCCTTTCCCGGCCTCAGCGAAGAGGAAAAGGTTCGCCACAAGGGGGAGCTGATCTACCCGAACCTGATGCTCAGCGTTTCGAGCGATCACGCGGCGGCGTTCCTTCTCTGGCCGCTCGCGGCAGACCGGACGCGGATCGAATGCCGGTTTCTGTTTCACGGGGATGAGATCGCCAGGCCGGGCTTCGATGCGTCCGATGCGGTGGATTTCTGGGATCTCGTCAACCGGCAGGATTGGGCGGTGTGCGAGCGCGTGCAGCGCGGCATCTCCGCGCGCGTCCACGATCACGGCTATTATTCGCCGCTCGAAGACTACAGCCTCGATATCCGCCGCTACATCGCCGATCGGCAGGATCGCCCGCGCGAATGAAGACCCGCTATTCCGCGCTCGCACTCCTGCGCCACGCGCTTTCCGGGAATCGTCATTGGCCGCAGGCGTGGCGTTCGCCCGAACCCAGGGATCGCTACGATGTGGTCATCGTCGGCGGCGGCGGGCATGGCCTCGCGGCGGCTTATTATCTCGCGAAGCGCCACGGCATCACCAATGTGGCGGTGCTGGAAAAGGGGTGGATCGGCGGCGGCAATACCGGCCGCAACACAACCATCGTCCGATCCGATTATTATTATCCGGCGAGCGCGGCGCTGTTCGATCATTCGGTGTCGCTCTACGAACGGCTGTCCCGTGAACTCAACTTCAACATCATGTTCAGCCAGCGCGGCATGCTCACCGTCGCGCACAGTCGCGGCGAGGTCGATTTCCAGCGCCGTCTCGTCAACGGCATGGCGCTGAGCGGCGTCGATATGGAAATGCTCAGCGCTGCGGACGTACGCCGGATCGCGCCCTATCTCAACTACGCGCCAGGTGCGCGCTATCCGATCCTCGGCGGCATGCGCCAGCGGCGTGCGGGCACGGTGCGGCACGATGCGGTCGTCTGGGGCTATGCGCGCGCCGCCGACCGGCTCGGCGTCGATATCATCCAGAACTGCGCGGTGACCGGCATCGATCGCGATCCCGCAAGCGGCGTGGTAACAGGGGTGCGCACCACGCGCGGAACCATCGCCACCACGAAGCTCGGCCTTGCCGTCGCGGGCCATTCGACCATGCTTGCCGACATGGCGGGCTTCCGCCTGCCGCTGACGAGTTACGCGCTGCAGGCTTTCGTCTCGGAGCCTCTCAAGCCCGTGCTCGATACGATCGTCTCCTCGGCGCAGCTCGGCATCTACGTCAGCCAGTCCGACAAGGGCGGGCTGGTGATGGGCGGCAACGCCGATCCTTACGCCTCGTATGCGCAGCGGGGCAGCATCCCGAACGCGGAAGCCGTCGCTGCCGGTCTCGTCGAATTCATCCCCGCATTCAGCCGCGTGCGCCTGCTGCGCCAGTGGGCGGGCATCGTGGATTATGCGCACGACAGTTCGCCGATCCTGGGCAACAGCCCGGTGCCCGGCATCGTCCTCAATTGCGGTTGGGGCGGCGGCGGTTTCAAGGCGATCCCCGCCGGGGGCGAAGCCTTCGCCCACACGCTTGCCACCGGCGCGCCGCATCCGCTCGCCCGCGCCTTTTCCCTCGATCGCTTCCGCGACCTCGCGCTCGTCGACGAAGCGGCGGCGGCAGGCATTTCGCATTGATCCGCTCATGCTGCTGATCCATTGCCCCCACTGCGGCGCGCGCGACGAAACCGAATTCGTCAGCGGCGGCGAGGCGCATCTGAAGCGCCCGGCCCTTGATGTGAGCGACGCCGCGTGGGCGGATTATCTGTTCCTCCGCGCCAACCCGCGCGGGGCGCTGAACGAGCGCTGGCATCATCTCTACGGTTGCCGCCGCTGGTTTCACGTCACGCGCGACACCGTCAGCCACGCCATCACCGCGATCTACCCCATCGACGAAACACCGGCGGGGAAAGCATGAGCGGCGCGCGCATTCCCGATCATCCGCGCGCGTCGGCGCGCGCATTGCGGTTCCGCTTCGACGGGCGCGAACTGGAAGGGCGGGAGGGTGATACGCTCGCCGCCGCGCTCCTTGCAAACGGCGTGCGGCTGGTCGCGCGCAGCTTCAAATATCACCGGCCGCGCGGGATCATCGGCAGCGGCTTTTCGGAAACGAATGCGCTCGTCTCGGTGAACGGCACGCCCAATCTTCCCGCCACGCGGGTGATGCTCGCGGCGGGTCTCGATGTTCGCAGTCTCAACCGCTGGCCTTCGCTCGCGTTCGATATCGGCGCGGTAAACGGCCTGCTCGGCGGGCTGCTGTCCGCCGGTTTCTATTACAAGACGTTCATCTGGCCGCGCTGGGAACTGTTCGAAGCGGTCATCCGCCGCGCCGCGGGTCTCGGCAGGGCGCCCGAAGGCCGTGATCCGGGCCGATACGACAGCCGCGCCGCCGCCTGTGATGTGCTCGTGGTCGGCGGCGGCCCGGCAGGCCGCGCGGCCGCGCGAAGCGCAGCGGAGAGGGGCGCGGACGTGCTTCTTGTCGCGGATGCGCGCGGCGAGCCCCCGCATCCCGCTGTGCGGCAATTGGCGCGCACGGTCGCGCTCGGTGTCTACGATCACACTCTCGTCACCGCGATCGAAGATGTCGACGCGCCGGGTCTGCGTCAGCGTTTCTGGAAGATCCGCGCAAACAAAATCGTGCTGGCCTGCGGCGCGTTCGAACGCCCGCTGCTGTTTGAAAACAACGACCGCCCCGGCGTGATGCTGGCTGGTGCCGTGCGCGATTATATCGAGCGGCACGGCGTGGCGCCGGGTCGGCGGGCGGTGTTTCTGGTCGCGGAGGACAGCGGCCTTGCCGCCGCCGATGTCGCGCGTGCGGCCGGGATCGAAACCCGCGTGTTCGATCTGCGCGAAGGTTATCGCCCGGTCCGCGCAATCGGCGGCAAATCGCTGCGCGCCGTCGATGTGGCCGGGCCGGAAGGCACGGCGCGCATCGCCTGCGATCTCGTCGCGATGTCCGGCGGCTGGAGCCCGGCTGTGCAGCTTGCGTCCCAATCCGGCGCGGGGCTGCGTTTCGAACCGGGCATCGGGGCGTTCGTGTCTGAACATCAATGCCAGACCGTGCGCGCGTGCGGCGCTGCGCGGGGCGTGTCCGGCGAAGCCGAATGCGGAGCGGACGGCGCGGCTGCGGGCCTGTGGGCGGCGGGGGGCGAGGACATGCCGCCTGCGGTGATGCCCGTATCCGCGCATGTGCACCCGCTGCCCCCGCCCGGCGTAAAGGCCTTCGTCGATTTCCAGACCGATGTGTCGACCGACGATCTGCGCCTCGCCACGCTGGAAAACTACCGCTCCGTCGAGCATGTGAAGCGCTACACCGTGTGGGGCATGGGCGTCGATCAGGGCAAGCTGAGCGCGGTGAACGGCGTCGTCGCGCTTGCCGCGCTTCAGGGGACGGAGCCCGGCGCGCTCGGCGTCACGAAATTCCGTCCGCCCTTCGCGCCGGTCGCGTTCGGCGCGCTTGCGGCCGGGCATGGGCTGGGGCGGTTGTTCCATCGCTGGAAGCAGCTTCCGGCGCACGACTGGCACGTCGCGCGCGGCGCCGAATTCGAAGATTACGGCTGGCTGCGCCCGACGCATTATCCCTTGCCCGGCGAAAGCATCGAAGCCGCCGCGCAGCGCGAGGCTTTGGCCGTGCGGCACGGCGCGGGGCTGATCGACAGCTCATCGTTCGGCAAGATCGAATTCAAGGGGCCGGAAGCCGGGCGCTTTCTGGATCTGATGTCGGTGGGCAGCCCTTCGACGATCCCGGTCGGCAGGATACGCTACAATCTCCTCACCGACGAACTCGGCACATTGATCGACGACGGCGTCGTCGCGCGCCTCGCCGAGGATCATTTCCTGATGACGGCAAGCAGCGGCCACGCCGAACGCGTGTTCCGCTGGATGGAACAATGGCACCAGTGCGAATGGCCGCTTGATGTTGTGATGCAGGACGTGACCGGAAAATGGGCGGTGCTGACGCTGGCCGGGCCGCGCGCCCGCACCGTTCTGGATCGCGCGCAATGCGACATCGATACGTCCGCTTTCCCGCACAATGCGATGCGGCAAGGGCATCTTGCGGGCGCGCCCGTGCGCATCCAGCGCGTCAGCTTCACCGGCGAGCCGAGCTACGAGATCGCCGTCGCGGCAGACCGGGCGGAGGCGCTTGCAGAGTGGCTGATGCAATGCGGCGCGGCTGAAGGTCTCATCCCCTTCGGGCTCGAAGCGCTCGATCTGCTGCGGCTGGAAAAAGGCTATATCCATGTCGGCGGCGATACGGACAGCCGCACGCAGCCCGCCGATATCGGCTGGGGGAAGGGGATCGCGCGCAAGCAATCGGATTTCGTCGGCAAGCGGTCGCTGCTGCATGCCGCTTCAAGCGCGCCCGGCCGCGAACAGCTCGTCGGGCTCCAGCCTGTCGATGCGCGCGATGTTCTGCCCGTCGGCGCGCATATCATCGGCGGAAAGACGCATCCCAGTCAGGGGATCGTAACGAGCAGCGGGTTCAGCCCCGCGCTGCGGCGCGGTCTGTCGCTGGCGCTGCTTGAAGCCGGGCAAAGCCGGATGGGCGAAGTGCTCACGGTCTGGTCGCAAGGCCGGAAGTGGCAGGCCAGGGTCAGCCCCGTCTGCCCCTTCGATCCGCAGGGAGAGCGTCTTGCCTGAGCTTACGCGCAAGAGCGCGCTCGCGGGCCGCGCGCCGATGCGGGCAGGGGGCTGCGAGATCATCCCGTGGGACGGCATCGCCGCGTGCCTCGTCACCAGCCGCACGCCGATCGATCTTTCCGGCGCAATCCGCATCTCTCCGGGCGAACTGCTGTACCTTGAAGACGGCGCAGACCCGGACGCGCTGCGCCTCCGAATCGCGCAGGGCGTGGAGGGCACGGTGCTGGTTCAGGATATCACGGCGGCGCTGGCCTTCATCGTCGTGCAGGCGCCGGACCCGCTGGATTTTCTGGGGCTGGGCGCGCTGGATATCGAAAGCGCCGCCACGGCCCGGCTCGCCGATCTGCGCGTCACGCTGGTGCGGCGGGGGACGGCGCTGTTGCTGGTCGCAGAGCGCCCCGCCGCCGCGTACCTGTGGGAATGGCTGAAACACCGCCTGGATATCGCGGCCGCCGCAACGCCGGCTCAGTCGCGGTAGGCTGATCGAAGCGAAGGCGCGGCGGGGTTGCACATTGTGACGGTTCGATTATATACCGCTCGATATGGAAACGACCGCCATCGCTGTCAAAGGACGTCCGCGCGAGTTTTGCGTGGATGCGGCGCTTGCCGCGGCGCTGCGCGTGTTCTGGAGCAAGGGCTACGAAGGCGCTTCGCTGAATGATCTCACCGAGGCGATGGGGATCACGCGCCCCAGCCTCTATGCGGCGTTCGGCAACAAGGAGGCGCTGTTCCGCAAGGCGCTCGATCTCTACGAGACCGAAAAGCTCGCCTATGTGGGCAAGTCGCTGGCGCAGCCGACCGCGCGCGGTGTGGCGGAGCATTTGCTGCGGGGCAGCATGGAGAATCAAACGAGCACCTGCGAGCCGCACGGCTGCCTCGGCGTGATCAGCGCCGTCGCGTGCGGCGCGGAGGCGGAGTGTATCCGCCTTGAAGTGCTGGAGCGCGGCAAGGTCGCGCGCCGCGCGCTCGTCGAGCGTTTCGAGCGCGCGAAGATCGACGGAGACCTGCCGGAAAGTGTGGATGTGGAGGGGCTGACCAGCTTTCTCTACGCGCTTCTGCAGGGCATGGCGGTGCAGGCCGGGGCAGGCGCGACGCGCGCCGACCTCGAACGCATGATCGATACCAGCATGCTGATGTGGCCTTCGAAATAGCAGCTTCTCCGTACCGTCAATAAATCTTTATCGATCGGTACAAAAAGCTGTTGACGCACTGCAGGGGCGGACCTCCTCAAGCGCGATCGACGTGCGGCCGACGCGCGTGTTCGTTGCTCAACTCATGACCGCGCCCGGCTCAGCCGCTGCACCTTTGC
>NZ_JACHNZ010000054.1 GCF_014199685.1 Sphingosinicella soli
GCTCTTCCGTAAACCTCAGTCGCTTCATCGTCCGTCCTTCCATCAGGGCCGGACTCTAATCACGCGTGGAGGAAAATCAGGGGGTCACGTCACACCCGGACGACCGGGGCGGCCCCACCAACTTCGGCATCACGCAGGCCACGGCGCGCGCGGCGGGCTACGGCGGCGCCATGCGCGACCTGCCCCGCAGCGCGGCGGCGGACATCTACCGGAAACGCTATTGGCACGACACCGGCTTCGACCGCGTGAACGCGTTCGCCCCGCGCATCGCCGCGGAGCTTTTCGATACCGGCGTGAACATGGGGCCCGCGGTCGCCACCGGCTTCCTCCAGCGCGCGCTCAATGCCCTCAACCGCCGCGAACGGGACTGGCCGGACATCCCGCAAAGCCGCCGCATCGACACCGCGACGCTCGATGCGCTCACAGCCATCATGAAAACGCGCGGCAAGGCGGGCGAAACCGTGCTGCTGCGCGCGCTCGAAGCGCTGCAGGGCGCCCGCTACATCGAACTCGCCGAGGCGCGCCCGGCGAACGAAAGTTTCGTGTTCGGCTGGCTCGCCGGCCGCATCGGCGATTTTCACGCCTGAACCCCCGGCAGGAAAGGAACACGCGCATGTCGCTCGTGGAAGGCATCATCGCCCCGGTCGCGAAACTCCTCGACCGCATCATCCCCGACAAGGAGGCGCGCGAACGCGCCAAGCTGGAGCTGATCCAGCTGGAAGGCAGCCACGAACTGAAGCTGATCGAGGCGCGCATGTCCGCGATCCTCGCGGAGGCGAACGCGGCGGACCCGTGGACGAGCCGCGCCCGCCCGAGCTTCCTCTATGTGATGTACGTGCTGCTGCTCTGGTCCATCCCCATGGGCCTCATCGCCGCCGCCGCGCCGATTCGAAAGCTCGTGTCAGGCGCTGTCGCGGTCGTAGAGCGCCCGGTAGTGCTGAACGCGCGTTACGCGCAGGCCGGGCATGCCGACCCGGTCAACGGCACGTTCCCACGCCGCGAATTCTTCCGGGCTCAGGCCATACCGTTCGCAGGCATCGTCCGCAGAGATGAGCCCGCCCTTCACCGCAGCCACGACCTCGGCCTTGCGACGCACCACCCAGCGGCGCGTGTCCGAGGGCGGCAACGTGTCGAGCGTTAGCGGCTCTCCAAGCGGACCGATGACTGATGCGGGGCGAAACTTTTGATTTTCCATCATTATTCTTTTGGCTCCAACACTACGCGACTGCCTTGTTGATGCACCCTAGCTGCAGACCCTTAAAAGAACGCCTAAACGCCAAGGTAAATTCTACGGCAACAGAGCTTAACGGCATCCTTCCCGTCTTAGTGTTTGAAAACGCGACCTTCCCATCTCTGAAATCGTTCAGCCGTCTCAACGCGCGGCACGGCGATGGGCTCCACATACGCTGCAAACGTGCAAAAATCGTAAGCGGCCTCTATATGCGCGGACATGAACAGCATTCCCGATCTCGGCGGCCTTCGGCCCGGCGCGCGCGTTGTCGTCGCGATGTCGGGCGGCGTCGATTCGAGCGTCGTTGCGGCGCTGGTGAAGGAAGCGGGCTACGAGACGATCGGCGTCACGCTCCAGCTTTACGATCACGGCGCTGCGGTGGGGAAGGCGGGCACGTGCTGCGCGGGCAGCGACATTCACGATGCCCGCCGCGTCGCCGACCGACTCGGCATCGCGCATTACGTGCTCGACTATGAAAGCGCCTTCAAGGACAGCGTGATCGAGGCGTTTGCCGACGAATATGTGCAGGGGCGAACGCCGATTCCCTGCGTGACGTGCAACCAGACCGTGAAGTTCCGCGATCTCCTCTCCGTCGCGCGCGACCTCGGCGCCGATGCGATGGCGACGGGCCACTACGTGCGGCGCGTGGAAGGGGCACAGGGCCCGGAACTGCACCGCGCGGTCGATCCCGCGCGCGACCAGAGCTATTTCCTGTTCGCCACGACGCGCGAACAGCTCGGCTACCTCCGCTTTCCCCTCGGCGGCATGGAGAAGGCGGCCGTGCGCGAACATGCCCGGCGCTTCGGCCTCGTGGTGGCGGACAAGCCCGACAGTCAGGACATCTGCTTCGTCCCCTCGGGCGATTATGCCGGGATCGTCCGCAAGCTGCGCCCCGAAGCCGGTGAGCCCGGCGAGATCGTCGATATGGACGGCACCGTGCTCGGGCAGCACCGGGGCCTCATCCACTACACGGTCGGCCAGCGGCGCGGGCTCGACATCGGCGGTCTTGCCGATCCGCTCTACGTCGTCCGGCTGGAGCCGGAAACGCGCCGCGTCGTTGTCGGTCCCCGCGCGGCGCTCGGTGTCGCTGCCGCCGCGCTCGGCAAGATCAACTGGCTCGGCGCCGACGCCGACGCCGGTATCGACGTTCTCGCCAAGGTCCGTTCGATGGCAAAACCCGCACCCGCGCGCTTCGAGGGCGGCCGCGTCACCTTCGCGGCGCCTGAATACGGCGTCGCGCCGGGGCAGGCCTGCGTTCTTTATGACGGCGAGCGCGTGCTCGGCGGCGGCTGGATAGACAGCACGGTTTCGGCGCTGGTCGCGGCCTGACTTAACGGCTCCGCGCCACCTTCGCCCATACGGGAAGATGGTCGCTGGCGCGCTTGGCCGTCAGCGAGGTGTGCACGCCGCTTTCCTGCACCTTGAAATGGTCGGAGACGAAGATGCGGTCGAGCGTGCCGAGCGGTCGCCGCGTCGGGAAGCTGGGGCCGCAGTCGGCGCACTGGTGGTGGCGCTGAAACTCCCGCAGCGCCTTGCTGTCGAGCATCCAGTCGTTGAGGTCGCCCATCAGGATGCTGGGGAGCTGGATTGTGCGTTCGTTGATGTGATCCACAAGCATCTTTGCCTGCCGCGCGCGGTAAATCCCGGTAAGATCGAGGTGCATGCCGACAACGCGCACCGACTCGCCGCGCACGATAATGTCGGCAAGCACCGCGCCGCGCGGCTCCAGCATCGGCAAAAACAGCGGCTCGCCGTGGATGATTTCGTGGTCCTTGCGCACCAGGATGGCATTGCCGTGCCAGCCGATGCTGTTTGGCCGGTTCTCGATCGGCACCGCGCGGTAGGGGCTCTCCGCCTCGATCATCGCGCGCGGAATCGCACTCGCCCGCTCGCCGAGGCGGCGGTCGGCCTCCTGAAGCGCAATGATATCCGCATCCAGCTCGTTGAGCACGGTGAGCACGCGATCGGGCTTGCGGAGGCGATCAAGGCCGATAGCCTTGCGCATATTGTAGCTGGCGACGCGGAGGGTCATGGCACGCTAGATAGGAGGGCCCGGGCAGCGTTCAAAGGGTGAACGTCCCTTCGATCACCGTCACGCAGGTTCCGCCGAGCACGGCGCGCTCCCCGTCGAGGCGGCAGGCGACTCGGCCGCCGCGCGCGCTCGCCTGAAACGCCTGGAACGCAGGCTTGCCAAGCCGCTCGGCCCAATAAGGCGTCAGCATCGCGTGCGCGGCGCCGGTGACGGGGTCTTCGTCGATCCCCGCGCCCGCCGCGAACACGCGGCTGACGACGTCGAACGCGCCGCCGCCGGGCGCGGTCACGACGACGAGGTGGTTGCCGACCTCGCGCAGCAGGCCGAAATCGGGCTTCATCGCGCGCACCGACGCCGCATCGGGCACAACGTAGAGCCAGTTCTGGCCGGGAAAGCCGAGCACGGCTTCGGGCGTCAGGCCGATCGCCTTCACGATGCGCGGGTCCGCCGCGTCCGGTGTCGGGCGCCGCGCGGGGAGATCGAGTTCGTAGGTATCGCCTGTGCGCCGCACCTCCAGTACGCCCGCAAGCCGCGTGCGGAAGCGGATGCGGTCGAGATCGACATCGCGCGAAAGAAGATAATGCCCGCTCGCCAGCGTCGCGTGGCCGCACAGGTCCACCTCGATCGCGGGCGTGAACCAGCGCAGATCAAAATCGGCGTCCGCCGCGCCGGACGGGATGAAGAAAGCGGTTTCGGCGAGGTTGTTCTCCTCTGCGATCGCCTGCAGCACGTCGTCTGCGAGCCATGCCTCCAGCGGCATCACTGCGGCCGGATTGCCTTCGAACGGGCGCGCCGCGAAGGCGTCGATCTGGGCGAAGGGGAGCTTAACGGGCATGGCTCTCTTCCTGAATGGGGCGCGTATCGAAATGACCGCTCGGGTCGACGTGGACAAGGATGTCGCTGCCGGGGAACGCATTCAGCACGCAGGCCTCCACGATATCCACGATGTCATGGGCAGCCTGCACGGTGATCTGCGGATCGACCCAGATGTGGAACTGGATGAAGTCGGTGTGCCCCGCGTGCCGCGTTTTCAGTTCGTGAATGCCTTCGACGCCGGAAACGGCGCAGACCAGCGCTTTCAGGCGCTCGCGCTTTTCTTCCGGCCATTCCTTGTCCATCAGCATGTCGAGCGCGTGGCGCGCGGTCTTGATCGCGCCCCACGCCAGCCACAGCGCAATGAAGACGCCGAAGAGCGGATCGGCGCCGCGCAAGCCCAGCATCGCGTCGAGAACGAGCGCTGCGATCACCGACAGGTTCAGCAGCAGGTCCGATTGGTAGTGCATCCGATCGGCGTCGATCGCGAGCGAGGCGGTCCGGCGCACGATGAAACGCTGGTAGGACACGAGCGCCAGCGTCACCGCTATCGCGAAGATCGAAACGCCGATGCCGAGTTCGGCCTCCACGGGCGGCGTATCACTGCCGAACGCATCTACGGCCCGCCAGCCGATCGCGATGGCGGAAAAGGCGATGAACACCGTCTGCATCAGCGCCGCGATCGGCTCCGCCTTGCCGTGTCCGAAGCGGTGGTCCGCGTCCGCAGGTTCAGCGGCAACGCGCACGCCGATCAGCGTGATGATCGAGGCGATGAGATCGAGCGCGGTATCGGCAAGCGAGCCGAGCATCGCAACGGAGCCCGTTTCCATCGCCGCCCACGCTTTCGCGGCGCCAAGCACGAGCGCCGCCGTGAACGAGGCGAGGGCGGCGCGGCGGGTCAGCCTGCCGCGCGCTTCAAGCCTCGCGGCGTCCATCACGGATACTGCATCGATCGCGTCCAGCCGCTGCTGCCGCAATCGTAGATCGTGCGCTCGTGCAAACGGTCGCGCCGGTCCACCCAGAATTCCATGCGCGCGGGCACGACGCGGTAGCCCGACCAGTGCGGCGGGCGCGGCACGTCGCCGCCCTCATACTTCGCGGTAAACTCCCCGACGCGCGCCTCAAGCGTCGCGCGGTCGTCCAGCGGCTCGGACTGGAAGCTCGCCCACGCACCGATCTGCGAGGCGCGCGGGCGAACCGCGAAATAGGCGTCGGCTTCGGCGGGTGTCACAGGCTCTACAGCGCCGTCGATGCGCACCTGCCGGCGGAGCGATTTCCAGTGGAAATTGAGATGCGCCTGTGGATTCGCGGCAAGCTCGCGGCCCTTTCGGCTCAGCGTATTGGTGTAGAAGGTGAAACCGCGCGGATCGACATCCTTCAGCAGCACGATCCGCACCGAAGGCCGGCCGTCGGCGTCGGCCGTTGCGAGCGACATGGCGTTGGCATCGTTGGGTTCGGAAGCGGAGGCCTCCTCGAACCAGCGGGCGAACAGGTCAAAGGGATCGTGCGGAAGCGACGTCATGGCGCGCTACATAGACCTTGCGAAGCGGGGAGGGAACTGCGCGATTCCACGTTTCGATCATTCTCGAAACATGGGAAGCCGAGTCGGCGATGAGCGTCTTCGCGATCGTGAACCGTTCGCGCCGGTGGTACGAAAAGAGCGCCTGACCGCCTCTTGCTCTGCCCGAAATCCTCCCTACCTCCAGCTTGTTGTATTTCGGCAACAGTGGATTTTCCGGAGGCGTTGTGGTGAGCGTAGGGACGATGAGTGATCTCTATTCGACCCTTGGTGTGAAGCGCGGTGCAAGCGATGCGGAAATCAAATCCGCTTACCGCAAGCTCGCGAAGGAATTGCATCCTGATCGGAACAAGGACAATCCGAAAGCCTCGGAGAAATTCTCCGAGCTGACTGCGGCTTACGACCTGCTTTCCGACAAGGACAAGCGCGCCCAGTACGATCGCGGCGACATCGACGAGCAGGGCAATCCGAAGATGCCGTTCGGCTATGGCGGCGGACAGGGCCGTGCCCGCCCCGGCGGCGGTATGGGCGCGGAGGATTTCACCTTCACGGGCGCTGCAGACGATATCTTCTCCGAGCTGTTCGGGCGCGGACGCCGGGGTGGTGGTGGCGGCGGGTTCGGCGGGTTCGATTTCGGCGGCGGCTCTGGCCCGCGCCAGCCCCCGGCGAAGGGCCGCAACGTCGCCTACAAGCTCGCGGTCGACTTCGCGGAAGCAGCCGAGCTGAAGCCGCAGCGCGTAACGCTCGCGTCGGGCAAGACGGTGGACCTTAAGCTCCCCGCCGGTTTCGTCGAAGGCCAGCAGATCCGGCTTGCCGGGCAGGGCGAGGCGGGACCGGGCGGAAACGGCGACGCGATCGTCACGCTGCGGGTTTCGCCGCACCGGTTCTTCAAGCGCGACGGCGACGATATCCGCCTTGAACTCCCGATCAGGCTCGACGAGGCCGTGCTCGGCGCAAAGGTGAAGGTGCCCACGGCGAGCGGATCGGTGATGCTGTCGGTGCCGCCGGGGTCGTCGTCCGGCAAGGTTCTGCGTCTGAAGGGCAAGGGCTTCCACAGGAAGGACGGCGGTCGCGGCGATCTGCTCGTCACGCTTGCGATCGACATCCCCGAGGACGATGGGGCGCTCAAGGCCTTCGCGGAAGGCTGGGACAGCGGCAAGGCGCACGACCCCCGCGCCGGAATGGCATGACCCGTCTTTTCGCGCGTCTGCTCGAAGAGGAGCGGCGCGCAGTCCGCGTGGCGCTGCGCGTGGCGACGGGCGTGTGGGACGATGGTTTCATCCACGCCGGCAATCTCGCCTATCTTTCGATGCTGGCATTGTTTCCGTTCTTCATCGTGCTCGGCACGTTCGCGGGCATGCTCGGCCGATCCGATGCGGGGCTGGAGGCGGTCGAGGGCTTCCTCAATACCCTGCCGCCCTCGGTTTCCGGCATCGTGGGCCCGCCGATCGAAGCGGCGATGGAGGGCTCGACCGGCATCCTCACCTTTTCGATTCTCGTCGGCCTGTGGACGGCGGGAAGCTACATCGAAACCATCCGCGACATCCTGCGCCGCGCCTATCATGCCGAATATGCGGCGCCCATATGGCAGCGCCGTCTCGGCAGCCTCGCGGTGATTCTCGGCAGCGTGCTGCTGATGCTGGCGGCGTTCGCGGCGCAGGTGATCGTGGTCGCGGCCGAAGAGGTCGTGACGCGCTTTCTGCCGTGGTTCGATACGGTCGAGCAGATCATCGACATCGGACGTCTCGGGCCGCTCGTCGTGCTGTTCGTCGCGCTCTATCTGCTGTTCCACAGCCTCACCCCCGCGCATTTCCGCAAGCGCGGTCCCAAGTGGCCGGGTGCGGCGGTAACGGCGGGCGTATGGGTGGGGGCGACCCTCATTCTGCCGCGCCTTCTCGCCGATGTTTCGACGTATGACCGCTTCTACGGTCCGCTCGCGGGCGTGATGATCACGCTCCTGTTCTTCTTCATTGCGGGCATGGGATTCGTGATCGGCGCGGAGCTGAACGCGGCGCTGGCAATGGAACCCGAAAATGGGCAAAAGGACGCGGAATCGGGGGGGCAACCGAAAGGCTGAAGGCAATATGGCTGGTTTGATGCAGGGCAAGCGGGGGCTGATCATGGGCCTCGCCAACGAACGTTCGCTCGCATGGGGGATTTCGAAGGCCCTTGCCGAACACGGTGCGGAACTGGCGTTCAGCTATCAGGGCGAGGCGCTGGAAAAGCGCGTGCGCCCGCTCGCCGAAAGCGTCGGGTCGGATTTCCTGATCGAGTGCGACGTGTCCGACATGGCGGGTCTGGATACCGCGTTCGATACTCTGGCGGCGCGTTGGCCGACGATCGATTTCGTCGTCCACGCCATCGGCTTCTCCGACAAGAACGAGCTTCGCGGTCTCTATGTGGATACCAGCCTCGAAAACTTCCTGCAGACCATGAACGTGTCCGCCTACAGCTTCGTAGCGGTAACGCGGAAGGCGCGCGCGATGATGCCAAACGGCGGTTCGGTGCTCACGCTCAGCTACTACGGCGCTGAAAAGGTCGTGCCGCACTATAACGTCATGGGTGTTGCGAAGGCGGCGCTGGAAGCAAGCGTCAAGTATCTCGCGATGGATCTGGGGCCTGAAAACATCCGCGTGAATGCGATTTCCGCCGGTCCGATCAAGACGCTGGCGGCAAGCGGCATCGGCGATTTCCGCTACATCCTGAAATGGAACGAGCTGAACAGTCCGCTCCGCCGCAATGTCACCATCGAAGAGGTCGGCGGCTCCGCGCTCTACCTGCTCTCGGACCTTGCAAGCGGGGTGACCGGCGAGGTCCACCATGTCGATGCCGGCTACAACGTCATCGGCATGAAAGCCGAGGACGCGCCGGACATAGCGCTCGCCTGATGTTCAACAGCTTCGGCCGCATCTTCCGCTTCACGACTTGGGGCGAAAGCCACGGGCCGGCGCTGGGCGTCGTCGTCGACGGCTGCCCGCCGGGGATTGCGCTCTCGGAAGAGGATATCCAGCCGTGGCTCGACAAACGGAAGCCCGGCCAGTCGCGCCACACGACGCAGCGCCGCGAACCCGATGAGGTGCGCATTCTCTCAGGCGTGTTCGAAGGCAAGACGACCGGTACACCGATTTCGATGATGATCGAGAATGTCGATCAGCGTTCAAAGGACTACGGCGACATCGCCGAAAAATACCGTCCCGGCCACGCCGACTACACCTACGACGCCAAGTACGGTTTTCGCGACTATCGGGGCGGCGGGCGCTCATCGGCGCGCGAAACGGCGGCGCGCGTCGCGGCGGGCGCCGTGGCGCGCAAGGTGATCGCGGGCGTCGGCATCCTTGGCCACGTCGTCGAGATCGGCGGCGACCGCGCCGAGCGCTTCGCGGCGCATGAGCTTCCGAACAACGATTTCTGGTGCGCCGATCCCGAGGCGGCAAAACGCTGGGAAGCGCTGCTCGACAGCGTGCGCAAGTCCGGTTCTTCGGTGGGCGCGGTGGTCGAGGTGTTCGCGAGCGGCGTTCCGGCAGGCTGGGGCTCGCCGCTCTACGCCAAGCTCGACAGCGAACTGGCGGCGGCGATGATGTCGATCAACGCCGTGAAGGGCGTCGAGATCGGAGACGGTTTCGCCGCAGCGCGCCTGCGGGGCGAGGAGAATGCCGACCGGATGCGGCCCGGAAATCCGCCGACGTTCGACACGAACCACGCGGGCGGCGTGATGGGCGGCATCTCCACAGGGCAGGACGTGCTCTGCCGCATTGCGCTGAAGCCGACCTCTTCGATCCTGACGCCTGTGGAAACGATCACGCGCGGCGGCGAGGCGGCCACGGTGATGACGAAGGGCCGTCACGACCCTTGCGTCGGCATCCGCGCCGTGCCGGTCGCCGAAGCGATGATGGCCTGCGTGCTCGCCGATGCCTTCCTTATGCACCGCGCGCAGGTGGGATGACCGACCGGATCGCGCGGCGGCTGCGCATCCACGGCCGCGTGCAAGGCGTCTGGTATCGCGCATGGACGCTGGAAACCGCGCAGCGCCTCGGCCTCGACGGCTGGGTCCGCAACCGCATCGACGGCACCGTGGAGGCGCTGGCCGTGGGCGCGCCCGATGCCGTTGATAAGCTGATTACCGCCTGCCATGCAGGCCCGCCCGCCGCGAAGGTGGAGCGCGTGGAGGTCGAGGCGGCCGAAGGTATCGTGCCGCGCGGGTTCACGAAGAAACCGACGGTTTGATCGGCTGAGGGCAGCGATGCGCGTCCCTCGCGTAACGCTCAGTCCGCGAACGGATCCGTCACAAGGATCGTGTCCTCACGCTCCGGGCTCGTCGAAACGAGCGCCACCGGGCAGCCGATGAGTTCCTCGATACGCCGCACGTACTTGATCGCCTGCGCCGGGAGCTGCGCCCAGCTGCGCGCGCCCGCAGTCGATTCGTGCCAGCCTTCGAAGCTCTCGTAGATCGGCTTCGCGGCGGCCTGCGCGGCCGGATGCGCGGGCAAATGATCGTAGTGAACGCCGTTCACATCGTAGCCGGTGCAAATCTTCAGCTCTTCGAAGCCGTCGAGCACATCGAGCTTGGTAAGCGCGACGCCGGTAACACCGGAGACGGCGATCGACTGGCGCAGCAGCGCGGCGTCGAACCAGCCGCAGCGGCGCTTGCGGCCTGTAACGGTGCCGAATTCATGGCCACGCTCGCCAAGGCGCTGGCCGGTCGCGTCGTCGAGTTCGGTGGGAAAGGGGCCGGAGCCGACGCGCGTCGTATAGGCCTTCACGATGCCGAGCACATAGCCGGTCGCCGAAGGGCCGAGCCCGGAGCCGCCGCTCGCGGTGCCCGCGATGGTGTTGGAGCTGGTGACGAACGGATAGGTGCCGTGATCCACATCGAGCAGAACGCCCTGCGCGCCTTCGAACAGGATGCGCTTGCCCGCACGGCGCGCCTCGTTCAGGCCCACCCACGCCGGTCCGGCGTAGGGCAGCACCTCGGGCGCGATGGCGGCGAGGTCGGCGATCAGCGCGTCGCGATCGATGGGCTCAACGCCGAATCCGGCGCGCAGGGCGTTGTGGTGTGCAAGCAGGCGGTCGATCTGCGGGCCTGCCTCGTCGAGGTGCGCCAGATCGCAGACGCGCAGCGCGCGGCGGCCGACCTTGTCTTCATAGGCCGGGCCGATGCCGCGCCGCGTGGTGCCGATCTTGCCCGCGCCGCTCGCGTCCTCGCGCAGCGCATCGAGATCGCGGTGAAAGGGAAGGATCAGCGGGCAGGTTTCGCTGATGATGAGATTTTCCGGGCTGATCGCGACGCCCTGGCCGCGCAGCTTCTCGATCTCGGCCTTCAGATGCCACGGATCGAGAACGACCCCGTTGCCGATAACCGACAGCGTGCCGCGCACGATGCCCGACGGCAGCAGGCTCAGCTTGTAGACGTTGTTGCCGACAACGAGCGTATGCCCCGCATTATGGCCGCCCTGAAAGCGCACGACGACATCGGCGCGGGCCGATAGCCAGTCGACGATCTTGCCCTTGCCCTCGTCGCCCCACTGGGCGCCGATCACGGTCACATTGGCCATTTCGGGAACGTCTCCATTCAGCGTCGATACACGGCGGCACTCACTAGGGTTGTCGCGCGCGTGCGTCCACGGCTTTTGCAAAAGCGGTCAAAGGATATTCGCGCTATCAGGCGTATGAAACAGGAAGGTCAGGAGAAGTGATGCGGGGGAAGCTGCTGGGGACAATCGCATTGGTGCTGGCCGTCAGTGCGGCGCAGGCGCAGCAGCCTCGCGCGGGCGGCGGCCTGATGGCGTGCCGCGCCGATATGGAGGCGCTGTGCGGCAGCGACAAGGCGAACAGGCCGAAGGTGCGCCAGTGCATCATCGAGAATCGCGACAAGGTTTCCGAAGACTGCAAGCGCGCGCTCGACATGATGCGCAACGGGCCCGGAGCGGGCGCGATGCCCACCGCAACCGTCAGTTACGGCAACGATGCCCGACAGGCGATCGACTTTTACCGTGCCAAGGGCGCCGCCGCGCCGCTCATCGTGTTCATTCACGGCGGCGCGTGGAGCTTGGGCGACAAGCGGCAGGCGTCGGGGCGCAAGCCTGGCCACTTCACAGGCGCAGGCTATGCCTTCGCGTCGATCAACTACAGGCTCGTGCCGCAGGCGACGGTCGAGCAGCAGGCCGCGGATGTCGCCTCGGCGATCGACATGTTGCGGTTCCGCGCGGAGGAATACGGTATCGATCCGAACCGCATCGCACTGATGGGGCACAGCGCCGGAGCGCATCTCGCGGCATTGGTGGCAACCGACCCGCAGTATCTGAAAGCGGCGGACGTGCCGATGAAGGCGGTGAAGGCGGTCGTGCTGCTGGACGGCGCGGGCTACGATGTCGCGGCGCAGATGAAGACCGGCGGTCCGGTCATTCAGAAGCTGTACGGGCCGGCGTTCGGCAATGATCCCAGGCGGCAGGCGGCGCTGTCGCCGATGAGCCATACAGCGCCGCCGAATGCGGCCGCGTGGCTGGCGCTCTATGTCGAGGGGCGGGATGCCTCGCTCGGACAGTCGCAGGCGCTGGTGAAGGCGTTGGAAGCCTCGGGCGTGAAGGCGCGCGCGCTCGCTGTGCCGGAGAGCAGCCACAGTCAGCTCAATCAGAACCTCGGCATGGACGGCGACGCCGCGACGGCGGAGGTCGATGCGTTCCTGAAGGCCGCGCTTTAAAGTTTGAGGAGTTCGCCGTCCTTCAGCGCATATTCGCAGCGCAGCCGCGTCGGCGTGTCGGCATCGGTGAACGCGGCGAGCGTTGTCCAGCCTTCGGCGCGCAGCTTCGCGCCGAGCGCTGCGTCAGTGCCGAGCGGCACGAACACGCGGCGGCGGCGCGAGGCGCCGAGGCCCGCATCGACGAGACCGTCCACGTAGAGCGAGAAGCCCACGGCCGCTTCCTCACTGCCGCCCGGATGACGGACGAGATAGGTGCCGCCGCGCCCGACCTCGCCGCGCACGCCTTCGGCGAAGACGGAAAAGCCGATCCACGTCTGATATTCGAAACCGTGGCGCTCGGTGGGGTCGATGGTGACGGCAGCGTGCGGTGCGGCTGTCGCGACCAGTCGTTCGAGGCCCGCGATGCGCGTGTCGAGCGCGCCCGCGGTATCGAGCGCTTTCAGGCGCGCAAGCGCGGCGTCTGCCGGACCAGCGGCTTCGATAAGCGTGCCGTAGCGTGCTGCCCCAAGCGCATTCAGCGCAGCGGCGTCCTTGCCGTCGAGCGCCGTCTGCATGTCGGCGAGCGCCGCCGTGATCGGCCAGGGGCCACCGGCAAGCGTGCCGACGAGGTCGGGCAGCGTCAGATCTACGGACATGTCGGAAAGGCCCGCTGCGGCAAGCGCTTCGAGCGCGATGCCGAGCAGCTCGGCGACGGCATCGACATGGTCGGAGCCGATCAGTTCGGCGCCCATCTGCATCGCCTCGCGCTGCGGCCCGACCTGCGCCGGGCGTACGCGGAGCACGGGGCCGCCGTAGGCAAGGCGCAGAGGGCGGGGGATGTGCGCCATGCGCGTCGTCGCGATGCGGCCCACCTGCGCGGTGATGTCCGGCCTCAGCGCCAATGAGTGCTGCGACAGCGGATCGACGAAACGCAGCAGATCCTGCGGCCGCGCCGAAGACAGGCGGGTGACGAGGCTGTCTTCGAATTCGACAAGCGGCGGCGAAACACGCTCGTAACCGTGGGCCGAAACGCGGTCCAGCAACGTGCGCAGCAGATCGGCGGCGGCTTCGGCCTGCGGGGGCAGGCGGTCGCGGAAGCCTTCGGGGAGCAGGCCCTTGGAGATCGGATCGGTCATGGTGGCCCGGCTCTAGCGGCGCGCGCGGATGGAAACAAGATTGCGGCTGTTTGTTTGCCCCTCTCCCCAACCCTCTCCCCCGGAGGGGAGAGGGAGAAGGAAACGTGCAAGCTAGAAACGAAGCGCCTTCACATCCTTCACGCCGTCGAGCTTGCAGATCGTCCAGAGCAGCGGGTCGGAGATGTTGCCGTCGACCGACAGCAGCAGGATCGCCTCGCCGCCGCCTGCTTTCCCGGCGCCGTCGCGGCGGCCGAGGTGGAAGGTGCCGATGTTGACGTTCGCTTCGCCGAGCGTGGTGCCGACCTTGCCGATGAAGCCCGGCTTGTCCTCGTTGGCGATGAACAGCATCGAACCGTCGAGATCGGCCTCCACCTTGATGCCGAAAAGCTCGACGAGGCGCGGACGCTTCATGCCGAAGAGCGTGCCTGCAACGGAACGCTCGCCGTCTTCGGTCTTCACCGTCACGCGCAGCAGCGTGTGATAGTCGGTCTCGCGTTCGTGGCGGACTTCGGCGATTCCGATGTCGCGCTCGCGGGCGATGTGAACAGCGTTAACCATGTTCACCGTGTCCGAAATCGGCCGCATCAAGCCCGTGATGACCGCGCTGGTGATCGGCTTGATGTTCAGCTCCGCGGCGGCGCCTTCGACCTCGACGGTCACATGGCTGATCGCGCCCTTGGCGAGCTGGCCGGCAAGAAGCCCCAGCTTTTCGGCAAGTTCGATATAGGGGCGAACCCTCGGGGCTTCCTCAGCCGAGAGCGACGGCACGTTGAGCGCGTTGGTGACGGCGCCCGAGAGCAGGAAGTCCGAAATCTGCTCGGCGACCTGGATCGCGACGTTCACCTGCGCCTCGTCCGTGGACGCGCCGAGATGCGGCGTGGAGATGAAGCCCGGCGTGCCGAACAGCGGGCTTTCGTGCGCGGGTTCGTTCACGAACACGTCAAGCGCGGCGCCGGCTATCTGGCCCGAATCGAGCAGTTCCTTGAGCGCCGCCTCGTCGATCAGCCCGCCGCGCGCGCAGTTGATGATGCGCACGCCCTTCTTGGTCTTCAGCAGGTTCTCGCGGCTGAGGATGTTGCGCGTCGAATCGGTGAGCGGCGTGTGCAGCGTGATGAAGTCCGCGCGGGCGAGAAGCTGGTCCAGATCCACCTTCTCGATGCCGATATCCTCGGCGCGCTCGGGCGTCAGGAACGGATCGTAGGCGACGACCTTCATCTTCAGTCCGAGCGCGCGTTCCGCGACGATCGAACCGATGTTGCCCGCGCCGATCAGGCCGAGCGTCTTGCCCGTCACCTCGACTCCCATGAAGCGGTTCTTCTCCCACTTCCCGGCCTGCGTGGAAGCGTCCGCCTCCGGCAGCTGGCGGGCGAGCGCGAACATCAGCGCGATCGCGTGCTCGGCGGTCGTGATCGAGTTGCCGAACGGTGTGTTCATCACGATAACGCCCTTCGCCGAAGCGGAAGGGATATCGACGTTGTCGACGCCGATCCCGGCGCGGCCGACGACCTTCAGGTTGGTCGCGGCCTCCAGAATGTCGGCGGTGACCTTGGTGGCGGAGCGGATGGCGAGGCCGTCGTACTGGCCGATGATCGCCTTCAGCTCGTCCTTGGTCAGGCCGGGCTTCTCGTCGAAATCCACGCCGCGCTCCTTGAAGATGGCGGCGGCCTTCGGAGACATTTTATCGGAAATCAGAACCTTGGGCATGGGATGTTGCTTTCCTCATCGTCATACCGGCGAAGGCCGGTATCCATTCGATCAGTGGGATGGACCCCGGCTTTCGCCGGGATGACGGTTTCAGTTCGAAATGACCTGGGCAAACGCCCAGTCGAGCCACGGCGTCAGCGCCTCGATATCGGCAGTCTCGACGGTGGCGCCGCACCAGATACGCAGGCCCGGGGGGGCATCGCGGTAGCCGTTGATGTCGAGCGCCGCGTTTTCCTTTTCCAGCAGCGCGGCGATCTTCTTGGGCGTTTCCGCGTCGGCGCGCGGGTCCGTGATCCTCAGGCAGACGCTGGTGTTCGATCGCGTGGCGGGATCAACTGCGAGGTTTTCGATCCACGGCGTCCGCTCCACCCACGCATCGAGCGCCCCGGCGTTTGCGTCCGCGCGGGCGGCAAGAGCCTTCCACCCGCCGAGCCTGTCCGCCCATTCCAGCGCATCGATATAGTCCTCGACACACAGCATCGAGGGCGTGTTGATCGTCTCGCCGGTGAAGATGCCTTCGATGATCTTGCCGCCCTTGGTCATGCGGAAGATCTTCGGCAGCGGCCATGCCGGGCTGTACGTCTCCAGCCGCTCGACGGCGCGCGGGGAAAGGATGAGCATGCCGTGCCCGCCTTCGCCGCCCAGCACCTTCTGCCACGAGAAAGTGGTGACATCGAGCTTGTCCCACGGCAGATCCTGGGCGAACGCGCCGGAGGTCGCATCGGCAAAGGTCAGGCCTTCACGGTCCGCCGGGATCCAGTCGCCGTTCGGAGCGCGCACGCCAGAGGTGGTGCCGTTCCACGTGAAGATCACGTCGCTGGCGAAATCGACCGCGCCGAGGTCCGGCAGTTCGCCGTAGGGCGCCTTCAGCACGGTGGGGTTGAGCTTCAGCTGCTTGACCGCGTCAGTCACCCAGCCTTCGCCGAAACTTTCCCACGCAAGGCAGGTGACGGGGCGAGCGCCGAGCATCGACCACATCGCCATTTCCACCGCGCCGGTGTCGGAGGCGGGGACGATACCGATGCGGTAGTCGTCCGGCACGCCCAGCACCTTGCGGGTGAGGTCGATGGCGAGCTTCAGGCGCGCCTTGCCGAGCTTGGCGCGATGCGAGCGGCCGAGCACGTCGAGATTGAATTTCATGGGATCCCAGCCGGGGCGCTTGGCGCAGGGACCGGAAGAAAACTGGGGGCGTGCGGGCAGGATGCCCGGTTTGGTAACGTCAGTCATAATCTCTCCTCACAGAGAGCGCGCGCCGCGTTGGGGCGGCGTGGCCCGGGGCCGCTCATAGAGATGCACGGGTGAGAGTCAAATGGCCATTTGTGGCAAAGGCATCCCGATGCTACAGGCGGGCCATACGGTCAGGGGGAGTGCGCCATGCGTCTGAGTGATTGTCACAATGTTGCGGATTTTCGCAAACTCGCGAAAAAGCGCCTGCCTGCGCCGGTTTTCCACTACATCGACGGCGCGGCGGACGACGAGATCACGCTCGCGCGGAGTACGGCGGCGTTCAACGACTGCGACCTGGTGCCGCGCGTGCTGGCGGGCGTGGAAACCGTGGACATGTCCACCACGCTCTTCGGCAAGCGCATCGAGATGCCGCTCTTTCTCTCGCCGACCGCGCTCCAGCGCCTGTTCCACCATGACGGCGAGCGCGCCGTTGGTCGCGCGGCGGAAAAATTCGGCACGTTCTGCGGGATTTCCAGTCTCGCGACCGTCAGTCTTGAAGAGATCGGGCGGACGATTTCCACGCCGAAGCTGTTCCAGTTCTATTATCACAAGGACAGGGGCCTGAACCGGGACATGATCCAGGCCGCGAAGGACGCTGGGTTCGATGCGCTTGCGCTTACGGTGGATACGATCGTCGGCGGCAATCGCGAACGCGATTTTCGCACGGGATTCACCACGCCGCCGAAACTGACGCCCTCCAGTCTGCTCGGCTTCGCCACGCACCCGTCGTGGACTCTGAACTTCCTGCTGCGCGAGCGTTTCGAGCTTCCGAACCTCAAGAACCATGTCCGGCAGGGCAGCAACACGGCGGTAACGGTCAGCGGATATTTCACCTCGCTGCTCGATCAGTCGATGGATTGGAAAGCCGCCGAGGCGATCCGCGCCGAATGGGGCGGGCCGTTCTGCCTGAAGGGGGTGATGTCGGTCGAATGCGCGCGGCGAGCGATCGATATCGGCGCGAGCGCGATCATGATTTCCAACCACGGCGGGCGCCAGCTCGATGGCTCGCGCGCGCCGTTCGATCAGCTTGCGGAGATCGTCGACGCCGTGGGGGATCGGCTGGAGGTCATCATGGATGGCGGCGTGCGCCGCGGATCGCATGTGCTCAAGGCGTTGTCGCTGGGCGCAAAAGCGGTCTCGGGCGGGCGGCTCTATCTCTATGCGCTCGCCGCTGCCGGCCAGCCGGGCGTCGAGCGCATCCTCGGCAAGTTGCGCGGCGAGATCGAGCGCGACATGAAGCTGATGGGCGCGCGCACGCTCGCGGACCTTTCGCGCGAGAACCTGCGCTTCCGCTAGGCTGCGGCGGAGACCGCCATATTCTTCTCTCCCGTCTGCGCGGCGATGCCCCCGCCGCGGCGTTTGGCGGTGTAAAGCGCTTCATCCGCGCGGCTGATCAGGGGTTCTAGATCCTCGGCCCGGTCGGACGAAACGGCGTAACCGACGCATGTGGAAATCTTTGCGACATGCCCGCCGAGGCGGAACGGCTGACGGATCGCCGCCTCTATGCGGCGTGCGAGGACGCCGGCCTCTTCAGGGTGCTTCATGCCGCACTGCACGATCGCGAACTCGTCGCCGCCCAGGCGCGCCGCCATGTCGGTTTCGCGGATGATGTAGGACAGTCTCTTGGCGACCGCTGCAAGCAGCGCGTCGCCGACGGGATGGCCGAGTTCATCGTTCACGCCCTTGAACCCGTTCAGATCAAGGCAGTGCACCGCAACGAGCCCGGCACGCGGGTTCAGTGTCACATGTTCCTCGAACCATTCGCGCAGCGCGAGCCGGTTTGGAAGGTCGGTGAGCCCGTCGGTTCGCGCCAGATTGCCGAACGTGATGCGCCGACTGATTTCCCTCACCGTGAAACGGTAGCGATCGAGCAGGCTGCGGATGCCGCCGGCGAGCAGTGCGAGCATCATGACCGCCGTTGCCCAATAGAGATGGTGGGAAGCCATGAACGCCGCAATAACGCCCGGAACGATGGCCGTGAGCATGCTGGCGACGGCGAGGCGCGGCCGAAGCGAAATGCCGGCCGAAACGCCCGCCCCGTATCCGACGAGCAGCGCGACGGTCAGCAGGTGCGTTTCCATTGCCGGAAGCGAGAACACCCGCACGCCGAACGCCCCGAGGCAGATCGCAAAGGCGAGATAAGACACGGAGAATCGGCGTTCAAGACGCCGCGCGCGCTCAACGCCGAGCCGGGTATCCGCCGCTTCCTTGCGACCGCTGAACGCCACGAAAAGACGGATCAGGCTGGTCAGCGTGCCTGCGGCCACGATCAGGGCCAGCGTCATATCGCCGGTTTCCACGACCATCAGGACACCGCCCGCGACAAAGCCGATGCTCATAATCACCGAGGGGATGAACGCAGCGTAGAGGCTGCGCACCAGCTCCACATAAATGCCGTCGAGCACGGTTTCTGCCCGGGGAAAGAACGCCTGCTTCATACGCAACTCAACATCCCGCAACGCTTAGCTCTCTCAGGAGCGGTCGCTTCAGACGTGACCTCATCCGCATTGAGGCAAGGTTAACAGCTTCGTCAAAAGCGACGGTCCGAGCCGGGCTGCGCGGGCCAAGCGCGGTTGCGGGTCGCGGGCAGGGCGCTAAAAGAGGCGCATGTCGGGTCGGGCTCTCTCCGCGTTTGTACTGCTTGCCGTGGCTGCCTGTTCCGGCGGGCCGCCGCCGGTTTCGGGGCGGCAGACGACCCCGCAGGCGCCCGATACCGCCGCCGCCTGCTTCGCCCGGCTCGATCGCCTGCAGGGCCTCAAATACCGCAAGCTCGATCCGCATGTCGAAGGCCAGTGCGGTTATGACAACGGCGTGCTGCTGCTCGATATCGGTGTGCCGGTGGCGGGGCTTAAGGCGGTTTCCTGTCCTGTCGCCGAAGCGCTCTACCGCTGGGTGCACGAGGGTGTACGCCCGGCGGCGCGCGATCATCTGGGCGCCGAGATCGTGCGTATCCAGAGCTACGGCACCTACGCTTGCCGCACGCGCAACAGCCGGCCCGGCGCCCGGCTTTCGGAGCATGCGCGCGCGAACGCCGTCGATATCGCGGGTTTCACGCTCGCCAGCGGCCGCACGGTGGCGGTGAAATCCGGTTGGCGCGGGCAGGGGGATGAACAGTCGTTTCTGCGCGCCGTGCACCGCGCCGGCTGCGCGCGGTTCAACATCGTCATCGGCCCGGACGGCGATGCCTTCCATCAGGACCACTTTCATCTCGACATGGGCCGCGGCCCATATTGCCGCTGACGCGAAACGGTTTCGACGTTAGAGACGCCGCATGGACGACAAGAACAAAGTTTCGCACCGCACCTTCCCATCGGCCGAGGAGGACGCGGCGGCAGCGGCAAAGACCACGCCGATTCCCCAGACCGAGCATCCCAGCTACCGGCTGGCGTTTCAGGATGCGGATTTCCTCCTGCGCGATGAGCTTCGGCCGGTCCGCTTCCAGCTCGAGCTGCTGAAGCCGGAAATGCTGCTGAAAGAGCACGGCATCGCATCGACATTCGTGCTCTACGGGTCCGCGCGCATCCCGTCGCCAGAAACCGCCGACGCGCTCGTTGCAGCGGCGCGGACGGACTGGGAAAAGAAGGTCGCCGAGCGGCTGCGCGAAAAGGCGAAATACTACGCCGAGGCCTACAAGCTCGCCTATCTCGTCTCGTCCCTGCCGCGCGAGGACGGCGAACGGCATTTCGTGATCTGTTCGGGCGGCGGGCCCTCGATCATGGAAGCGGCCAACAAAGGCGCGCACGATGCGGGCGCCGAATCCGTCGCGCTCAACATCGTGCTGGAGCACGAGCAGCTGCCGAACCGGTACGTCACTCCGGCGCTCTCGTTTCAGTTCCACTATTTTGCGCTCAGGAAGATGCATTTCCTGATGCGCGCCCGCGCCGTGGCGGCGTTCCCCGGCGGCTTCGGTACGCTTGACGAGCTGTTCGAAACGCTCACGCTCATTCAGACGCGCAAGGTGAAACCGTTCCCCGTGCTGCTGTTCGGGCGGGAATTCTGGGAACGCATCGTGGATTTCGAGGCGCTGGCCGAAGAAGGCACCATCGCCCGCGAGGATCTCGCGCTCTTCCACTTCGTGGAGACCGCCGAGGAAGCCTGGCAAATCGTGGCGGGATTCTACGAGATTTCTGCTATGGGCGGTCCCTGCTAGAAAAGCCGTCTCGAACACGGGGAGGGAATGGGCGAAGCGCGCGAAAGCACGGCACGCATAGAGGCCCTCGATATCCTGCGCGGTATTGCCGTTCTCGGCATCATGCTGGTCAATATCCACGGCATGGGCAGCGTCCCCGGCGTCGCCTCTGATCCGCGCATTTCGGGCTGGGATACCGCCGATCAGATCGTCTGGTGGGTGCAGCAGCTCTTCGTCGAAGGCACGATGCGCGGGCTGCTTTCGCTGCTGTTCGGCGCGGGGTTCGTCATCATCGCCACCCGCCCGCAGGCGGGTCGCTCCGCACTTTCGATCTACTACAGACGCATGGTGTCACTCGTCTTGCTCGGCCTCATCCACAGCTACCTGCTGATGTGGCCCGGCGACATTCTGCTGATCTACGGACTGGCCGGTCTCTTCCTGTTTCCCTTCCGCGACCTTCCCGCCCGCGCGCTCATCGGCCTTGGCCTCGGCGGCATCGCGCTTATCACCGCGATCGGTGCGGCAGCGGTGGTGGAGGGCATGAACACGCGAGAGCACGCGGAAGCGGCGATTGCCGGGGGCGCCGGCGACGACGACGAGCGCATAGTCGCCTGGCAGGGCTACCTCGATGCGGTCCGGCCTGATCTACAGGCCGACGTCGATTCCCGCGCGGCGCGGCAGGGAAGCCTCGCCGACAATCTTGCCTACAAGGCGACGATAGCGAGCAAATGGAACAGTCCGGCCGGGCTCAGCTGGTGGGCGCTGGATGCGCTCGCGATGATGCTGATCGGCGCGGGGCTGTTCAAGGTCGGTTTTCTCGGGGGCGCTTTCACCCGCGCAACCTATCTCAAGTTCGCGCTGGCGGGCTATGCCGTCGGCGTCCCCATCAACCTCATCGAGACAGAGCAGATGGTCGCCGCCGGTTTCGTGGTGCCGATCCCCGTAGCCGAGGTCACGCATCAGATCGGGCGTCTCGCCACGACGCTCGGCCACGCCGGGCTGGTGCTCGCAGCCTTGCATACGCTGCGTGGAAGGCGTCTGCTCGGGGTATTCTCGGCGCCCGGACGCATGGCGCTCTCAACCTACATCGGCGAAACGATGATCGCGCAGTGGATACTGTTTCCCGGCTTCGCCCTTGGGCTGCACGGCACGATGTCCATCGCGGAAAGCTGGCTGATCGCGCTGGGTATCGCGGTCGTGCTGGTTCTGGCCGACACGTGGTGGCTCAGGCGCTTTCGAACAGGGCCGCTCGAATGGCTGTGGCGCCGGCTCACTTATGGCCGGCGCCCTGTCTTGCGAACTTAGTTCGTGGCTTCGGCGGGCGCCTCGGCAGGAACCGCAGTGGCCTGTTCACCGGCTGCCGGTGCGGCATCCGATGCGGCCGCGTCGGCCGGAGCCTCGGCGGCGGGCGCTTCGGCAACCGCAGGCACGGCGGGCAGCGGCAGCGGGCTGTCGCTCTGCGCGTTGAGGTAAACGAGAAGGTCGGCGCGGTCCTGCGGCTTGGAGATGCCCGCGAAGCTCATCTTGTTGCCGGGAAGGAACTTGCGGGGCGATTCGACCCAGTGGCTCAGCTCGTCCCAGCCCCAGGTGCCGCCATGGTTCTTGATGGCATCCGAATAGGCGAAGCCTGCGATGTGGGCGAACTTGGCGCCAACGATGCCGTATAGGTTCGGGCCCTGGCCGGTGGCGCCGCCTTTGTTGATGGTGTGGCAGGCCGCGCACTTCTTGAACTGTGCTTCACCCTTGGCCGGGTTGGCGGTGGCGAGGAACGCGGCGATCGGCTGAACAACCTCGGCAGCGCCGCCGGCTTCAGCTTCGATTTCTACGCCTTCGACGACGTAGCCCTTCGTTTCAGAGTGGCCGGGCGCATAGACGAGACCGGTGAGGATGGACAGGCCAAGCACCGCGATCGCAGCCGCCAGCACCCAACCGATAATCTTGTTCCATTCGTAACTGTCCACTGCGCCCTCCGAAGAGCGGGGCTTTTCTTCGAGCCCCCCCGATTCAAAATCGCGCGGAACATAGTTTCAGGAGTCGGGCTTGCCAAGCACCAGATCGCCGCAGGCTGCGCTTGACGCGGGAAGCCTGTACACCGCAAAGAGCGCGGCGATGCAAAACTATCCAGAATCCGCCGCCAGGCTCGTCGAAGAGCTTGCGCAAGCCGCTGAAAAGTCGCCGGAAACCGCTGTGGCGTTTCAGGGCGCGCCCGGCGCCTATTCGCATCAGGCGGCGCAGGAGATGGCGGCAGGCGCGCCGACGCTGCCGTGTCTTTCGTTTGCCGACGCCATCGATGCGGTGCGCGAAGGCCGCGCCGGTCGCGCCATCATCCCGATCGAGAACTCGTTGCACGGCCGGGTTGCCGACATTCATTTCCTGCTGCCGGAGTCAGGGCTTTCCATTGTCGCGGAGCATTTCGTTCGCGTGCGGCATTCGCTGCTCGCCATGCCGGGCGCCACGCTTTCCGATGTGAAGGTTGCGATCAGCCATCCTCAGGCGCTTGGTCAGTGCCGCAAGCGTCTTCGCGAATGGGGTATCAGCCCGGTCGCGTCATTCGATACGGCCGCGTCCGCCGCCAAGGTTGCCGATGACGGCGACAAGAGCGTGGCGGCGGTCGCCTCGCAGCTTGCGGGGCAGCTTTACGGACTCACGCCGCTTGCCGAGGGCATCGAGGACGAGGCGCACAACACGACGCGTTTCGTCTCGCTGGCGCGCGAACCCATGATGCCTGACGCGGGGCAGCCCGCGATGACCTCGCTGCTGTTCGAGGTGCGCTCGGTTCCCGCCGCGCTCTACAAGGCGCTCGGCGGCTTCGCCACCAACGGCGTCAACCTTACCAAACTCGAAAGTTACATGCGCGACGGTCAGTTCCAGGCCGCCGAGTTCTACGTGGACATCGTGGGCAGCCCCGGCGACTCGCACGTCGAACGCGCCCTCGAAGAGCTTAAGTACCACACCAAATGGGTGCGAATGCTGGGCACGTACGCGCAGGCACGTCCGCGTTAGGAGCTGTCTGCATTCACAGGATTCCCTTTGAGTTGGAGTTCTGATTCAAGGTCGTGGAAGGAGACGAACCTTGAGCAGACGGGTTTTGACGG
>NZ_JACHNZ010000055.1 GCF_014199685.1 Sphingosinicella soli
TCGCCACGGCGCAACTCGCCCTTGCCATCTCCGCCTGCCGCCTCCGCCCAGGATCACGCCATCACGCAGCGGCCCGGTGAATAAGAGGGGCTAGATAGCTCAGCGTAGCGACTGGCAAATCCCATTCCAGCTTGCCGCGCACGCCCCACGCATCACGATTCTGCACACCATCAAAGGTCGAACCATTTTCGGAACGATCATCCTGCAAGATGTAACGACCGCTCAGGCCGCCGACACCGAAGTCGTCGATAGCGCGGAAACCAGGACCATTGGCGCGATCCCTGGAAACGTCGGCCTTCAAATCGACGCGGAAATTGGTCGACGGTTCCGCATAGAATTGAAAGCGGCCGTATTTCGCGTTTTGATCGTCCAACTTGCCGCCTTTGACGCCATCCACGACGCGGGTTACATAGCCGTCATGGCGGTGCCACGTACCAGTCGCGCGGAAGGCTGCCTTATCGGATAACGGGACGTTCACGAAACCTTGAAGGTCAGTGCGGTTGAAATTGCCATAGCTGCCTTCAAGCGATGCATCGAAACCGCCCAAATCTGCGGGATTTGAAACAACGCTCACCGCACCGCCGGTCACGTTACGCCCAAAGAGCGTACCTTGCGGGCCCTTCAGCACCTCGATGCGCTGAAGGTCATAGGTTTCAAAGGTAATAGCGGCAGGGCGACCTGCGTAAATCTCGTCAAAGAACACCGCTGTGCTGGGGTCCCCGCCTGCGCCGCGCGCAGTCGTTCCGATACCCCGAACCGCAAGACGTGGCTCGCTGGCCGGCCAAGCATCGAAGCCGAAGCCCGGTGTGCGCAAAGCGATATCCTGAGCGCCCTGAACACGGGCTTTTTCAAGCGTTGCGCCATCAAGCACAGTGATGGTTACGGGAACATCCTGTTTGTTTTCGGCGCGGCGCTGCGCGGTAACGACGATTTCATCAATATGAGTCGTCGCTCTGGCCGCAGGTGGCGGTGTTTCCTGAGCACTGGCGTGCGACGTGATCGTCAGCGCCAAAGCCGACGTGGTCAGCAAACCGATGCTCTTGATATCCCGGATCATCTATTTCCTCCCCTAAGCTCGGCATCTTGCATCCACGATGGACGACTGCCCGTTACTTCTGAATGGAAGGCATACGGTCGACTTGGCGGGGTGGCTTGCGATTATTGGCTAATCTGTGTCGCCAACGAGGCGGGAACACGAATGGGCATATCAAGAAGGATCTGCGCATTCCCCTTGCCGAGTGGATCAAACCGTGCCGAAGCAGGGCCTCCGCCGGAAAGGGCGTCGTGCATCAGCAGATTCAGCGACGCCGTGCCTGGCAGGTAGAAGCGTTCGACAGGGCCTTGCACCATATGGGCGAAATAGGCCCTAACGGTCTCCGTCGTCAGTCGCGCCCACAAGAGCGAAAGCCATTCCGGCCGGCGCGCGATGACGCCGATGTTGGAGATGTTCCCCTTATCGCCGCTACGCGCCCACGCGAGACGTACAAGCGGGATTTCTACCTGTGGCTCGCCGACCGGGTCGATCCACGACGCGGGACTGACCGGCGGCGCGGCCTGAGGTTCGCCGCGAGCGTCTGCGCCGGCCGCGGCTGGAGCGTCAATCTCGATCGTGGTGCCGTCCAAACGAACCCTGACCGGAACGCGGGCTTTGTCGAGCAGGAAGGACATTGGCTTGATGAGCGGAGACGGCGAAGACCGCCCGCCGGCAGGCATCGTCGTGCCCGGCGACCAGGACGTGCCTGCGGGCGAGATCTCGCGGGCGAAGATTTCCAGCGCCTTTCTGTCCGCGTGATCGACCACCACGCGGACCATCACTTCACGAGCGGCCTGAGTGCGCGCGTTCGCTCCATAAAGCGACTCGCAGCCGAACAGCTCGATCTGCACGCTGGTGTAGTCGGGCAGGCCGATCTGCTGAAAAATGCCCCGCGTGCGCGCGATGATTGCTTCTCCGGTGCGCCGCGCCTTTGCATGGGCGTCGATGCCAACGATCGCGGTCGTCCCCGCGCAGCGATAGCCGTCGAGCTGCGTGGCGGACACCTTGTATGTGGCGGTGGGGGCGCGTCCCTGCGCGCCGCGAACGCGCACCCGCTCCGACGACACCTGCTCAACGGTAACGCTGCGGAAGTCACAGCTGACGTCCGGGAGAAGGTATGCACCGGGATCGCCGATCTCATAGAGCATTTGTTCTATCACGCAGGCGCGATCGATCAGTCCGCCCGTGCCCGCAGGCTTGGTCAGCTCGAAGCTGCCGTCATCGGCGCACGCGATAATGGGATAGCCGATGCGAGCCCAATCGGGAACGCGCTGCCAGTCCGTGAACAGGCCGCCGGTGGCCTGGCAACCGCACTCGATGATATGACCCGCCAGACTGCCGCCGGCCAGGCGATCATGATCCTCGGGCGTCCATCCGAATTCGTGGATCAGCGCGCCCAGCGTCACCGCGCTGTCCACGCCTCGCCCCGTGATCACGATGTCGGCGCCGGCCGCCAGCGCGCGCGCCACCGGGAACGCACCCAGGTAGGCATTGGCGCTCAGTACACGCGGCGGCAGCGCTTCGCCGGTAAACATGTCGCGTATGCCCTCTTCCCGCAGCGTCGCCATAAGGCCGCTCACGTCATCCCCCTCCACGACGGCGATGCGCGGCGACAGGTTCATCGAGGCGGCGAGCGTCTGCAAAGCGTCGGCGCACCCCTGCGGGTTGATTCCTCCTGCGTTCGCGATGACCTTGATGCCGCGCCGCATCGTCTCCGGAAGCACCTGGCGCATCGCGGTGTCGACGAAGTCGGTCGCATAGCCCATCTCCGGCGTCTTCGCGCGCGCTGCGGCCAGAATGGCCATCGTGGTTTCCGCCAGATAGTCGAAGACCAGATAGTCGATCATCCCGGAGGCCACCAACTGGGGAGCGCCTACCATACTGTCGCCCCAGAAGCCCGAGGCTCCGCCGATCTTGACGATCTTGTCGGCCACGCTCAGAGTTTTCCGAAGACGTAAAGTTTGCAGGGACTTCTCAAGGTCGGCGCGGACCTGCGGTTTTCGGTAAACAAGGCTGTTTCGCTTTCTGAACACGTTCGATCACGTTCTGGACCCGGTGGATCGCGACGGTCTTGTGCAGAATGGCTACGCTGCGGCGTTCCTCAGGACGGTCTTCTCCTGACCCCGAAATAGGCCAATGCCGACACGCAAAGAGAATCCAGTGCGCTCACCCCGCTGAGCTCGAAGCCAAGCGGCGCCTGCATGGCCGCGACCAGTACACCCGCCAGCCAGCACAGAAACGCAGTCGGCCGCCAGGTCGGAGGAACGTGCTCTGTCCGCGACGGGAAAAGATAAGCATGGACGATGTACACGCCCCCGATGGGCGGTATCGCCACGCTCAGAACATGCAGAAAGGGAACAAGATAGGAAGCGAGGCCCGCGAGGCCCGCAAGCGTGCCCACAACCCCGGCAAGAACGGTCAACCAGGGCCGCGACACCCCGGGCACCAACGTATGGAAGACAAGTGATGTCGCGTAGAGGTTGTAGGTGTTGTTGAGCCACGCCGCAGCGATCACGATCAGGATCGCAAACATGCCGAGGCCAAGGCCCAGCATGATCCTTACGAGATCAGCCTCTCCCGTCAGCAGCGCCGGTATCGCCGCGGCGATCAGCACCAGCGGCAAGCCGATGCCGAAGCCGACCGCCGCGCTGGCGGCGGCATGCGTGCTGTTCCGCGCGAAACGGCAGATGTCGGGCGTGAGCAGTGCCCCGACGATCACACCGCCCGCCAGCATCGATCCGCCCTGACCGACCGTCAGCGCCGCCGGGCCGGTCGGGCCGCGCATCTCGGGCCAGCCATAGGCAATGACCGCCGCCACGACCGTCCAGACAAGGAGCCCCACCTTGAAGGGCGTGAGTATCTGCGAAAAAATGTCGAGCGCCCGAAAGCCTATCGCGGTGGTCGCGATCATGAGAACCGCGCCTGCGAGAAGTATGCCCATATACGGGACAGCCTCCCCTGTTTCCGCGAGCGCAGCGACGGCGGCGTCGCCGAACATCATCAGGATGACGCCGAACCAGCCCAGCATGACGAAACCCAGGACGCTGTTGACGACCCTGCCGCCGGTCGTGCCGAACGCCTGGAGCACAAGCTCGTAGCTCGAAAGACCGGAGCGTGCGCCGGCGACCGATGCAAAGGCCGCCACGATGGCAAGGACACCGCCGCCCAGGAAGCAGGCCGCGATGGTATCGGCTAGCGGCATCTGCCCGGCGAACTGCGCGCCCATCACGAAAGCGGGCAGCGTCACCAGGCTGGACATGAGGATCATCAGGATCCGAAAGCCATGCACCCGCCGATCGGCCGATATCCCGCCTGCTTCCTCTGTCGGCATCAGTTCGCTCCCGACCTCATCAGAACATGTACGAGAGCTCAATGCCATATCGCCGTTTCAGGTTCGGACGACGGACATTGGCACCGAGGCCGATAGGAGGGAAGTCCTGAATCACTTCCACAGGCTGGCGCGTATTGGTGACGTTGCGGCCGAAAGCGACAATCGACCAGCTCTCCGTCTTGAGACCGAGGCGCAGGTTCAGATAATCCTTCTCGCCGGTTCGCAGCGTGTTCCCGACATCCCAGTACATCGGGCCGCGACGTTCGTAGTCGGCGCGGGCCAGAAGCTCGATATCTCCGGCGATCGGCGCGCTGTATTCGATACCCGCGTTCAGCGTGTAGCTGTTCACCCTCGGCAGGCGGTTTCCCTTGAACGCGCCCGTCTCGTCCGCCGCCTGGATTTCCGCGATGCTGACGCCGTACGCCGCGCTCACGGTAAGACCCGTGACAACACGGCCGGTGAATTCAAGCTCGGCGCCGTCCACTTTCGCGCTGTCGAAATTGGTCAGGATCTGGCCCTGGATTGTCGGAAAGAAGAATTGCGGGTTCGAAAAATCCGAATGATAGACCGCCCCGGCAATCGAGACCCGGCCATCGGCAAGACTGGCTTTGAAACCGGCTTCGTAGCTGTCCAGAACCTCCGACTCATAGCGGCGCGGGTAGAGCGTACCCATGATCACGGCATCGGAGTCGTTGAAGCCGCCGCTCCTGAACCCGCGCGCCACCGTGGCATAGGTGGTGAACTGGTCGGACCATTGATAGGCCAGCGATGCCTTCGGCTGGAGCTTCTTGAACGTATCGGAAATCGGCATCGGTCCGCCGGCCTCCAGGGGGATCGCCGAGCGGTACGAGCGCTTGTCGCTGTCGTAGCGCAGCCCAAGCGTGAGCATGAGCTTGTCGGAGAGATTCGCGTCGGCCTGGCCGAACACCGCAAACAATTTGCTCCGGCTCGTGCCGTCCTGTTCCAGAAACACGGTGTTGATGACGCGATCTTCAGCGATACCGTAGAGAAGCTCGGCCCGCCGCTTGCGTTCCTGATAGAAGGTGCCGACCTGATAGGTGAGCCAGTCGCCGATCTCTCCGGCGTAACGGAGCTCCTGGTTCCACGCCCGCGTCGTGACCTTCCAGTCCTGGAGGAGATCGTAGAATTCGGGCGGCACTTCCGGAAACTCCAGATGCGGGTCCACGGTCGGCAGCCAGTCTCCTTCACCAACGACGTCATCGACGGTTCTGCCGAGACTCGTGACCGACGTCAGCGTGCCGCCCCAGGGCGCTTCCCATGCGATCTTCACCGAACCGAAGCCCAGTTCGCGATCATCGATGCCTACAGTATTATAGTCGAGGCGGATGGTGTCGAAGTCGTTGATCTGCGACGGCACCGCCATCTGCGTAAGTTCGTTGAAGATCGCGCCCGCATGCGTGTCGACATAGGTGCCGCGCACGTCGATGGTCAGCGTTTCGGTCGGCCGGAATTCAAGCTGGCCGCGAAGGGCAAGTTCCCGATAGAAATCGACCGTGCTGTCGTCGAAAACATTGCGGAGCGTTCCATCCTCGTCGCGGTAGCCGCCGGAAACGCGGAAGAAGATACGGTCTTCCACGATAGGCCCGGACAGTACGGCATTGACGGCCTTGTAGTCGCCGTTCCCGTAGGCAAGTTTCAGCTTGCCTTCCAGCTCGTTCGTGGGCGCTTTCGTGGTGATGTTGATCGCACCTGCAATCGCGTTGGCGCCGTAAAGAGAACCCTGGGGTCCACGCAGAACCTCGACCTGCTTCAGATCGTAGAAGTCCTGATTGATGAAATCGAGCGCGGGCGTGACGACGCCGTCCACCATGACGGCGATCGGCGCTTCATTTTCCTGCGTGGTTGAAATGCCGCGCGCCGTCAGTGTGATGAAACCCGGCTTGATACCCTGCATGGCGACCACGTTGGGAACCGACTGGACGATGTCCTCCATCCGGAAGACCCCGGTGTTCACCAGTGTTTGCTCGCTGATGACCGTGATCGAGTCCGGCACATCGATCAGGAGATCCGCTTGCCGCCGGGCGGTGACGGTGATTTCCGCCTCTGTTGCGCCGCCCCCGGCCTGCTGGGCGAGGGCGGGAACCGAAACGCCGGCAGCTGCGGCCGAAATCAACAGGAACCCACGAATAGACATCATCTTACCCCCCGTCCTTGAGATACACTCTCGCGTTCAGCGCAACTCCCCTGCTGCGCCGCTCGGCCTTCAACTGTGCCTATGGCGCCATCATATCGCAGGCCGCGCCCACGCAAATCGACCGTTAGAGTAAATCCGACCGTCCAGGCGGGTAGTCGGGCGCCCTTTCCGGCCTTCAGTACAAATCTTCCTCGATGCCGCGCCGGTAGGCCGCATCGAGTTCGTCCTCGTCGGCGTCGGCCAGTTTCGCCTGATCCGCCATCATGCGACCGATCTTCGCAATGGCATCGCGCGCGGGCCAGCTGTCCGGCTCCCAGATGCGCGAGCGCTTTATCGCCTTGCCGCAGTGAAAATAGACCTCGTCGACGTGAACCCGGATCGCCAGCTTCGGCGGGCGGTTGAACTCGACGAGCGCATCCAGCAGGGCGGGATCGCGCGTCAGCATCGCGGTGCCGTTCACGCGCAGGAAAAGATCATGGCCGGGCAAGAGGAAGACGACGCCGCAGCGCGGATCTTCCAGCAGGTTGTGCATGGTTTCGAGCTTGTTGTTGCCCGGCCAGTCCGGAATTGCGAAACTCTTGCGGTCGATGACGTGCACGAAACCCTGCTCGCCGCCGCGCGGCGAGATGTCCGCGCCCGTGCCGCCGACCGACGCCAGAAAGCAGATCGGCGTCTTGCGGATCATGGCGATGGCGTGATCGTCCAGAAAGTCGAATTTCGTTTTCAGTATGATCTCCGACGGCGGGGCATAAAGCGCTTCGAGATCGGCCACCGATGCAATGCGATGCGGGTCGTCCATCATGCCATCTCCTCGATCGGCTGAAACGGATCGGTGAAACCGAACGCCTGCGGCCCCACGACGCGAAGCGCGGCTTCGCTGCGGAGGATCGGCGGCGCGCTGATCCCGATGACCCGCACGCGCTGACCGTATTTCAGAGCTTCGGCCGTGATCGGCGATGCGGTTTCGCTATCCAGGATGGCGATGAGATCCGGGACGATCACAATCGCCTTGCCGGCCTGCCGCGCGACCAGATACTCGTTGCGAAACTGAATGCTGATGCGTGCCTGCGCGGTATTTTCGATCTCGACCGTGCCCACCGTGAAGCCCTGCGCGATCTCTCGCCGAAGGTCCACGATGCGGCCATCGAACAGTGATCGACAATGCTTGTAGTAATCGGTCGTCGGCAGATAGGTCAGAAGCGCCTCGAAGGGATCGGCCATCTGCTCGCGCGCGACGCGCAGCAACCGCCCGATTTCCCATGCAAGACGAACCGTGCCGCGCACTGCCGATCGCTTCGCTTCCGCGCCGGTCATCGGATAGCAGCAGATCTGCGCGGCCGCGCCCATCGCCACGACGATTTGCCGCCCCAGACGCTCGGCCGAGTCTACATCCACTGTCCGAACTGTCACGCAGTTGCCCAGTTCGTCGCTGATCGCGAGCGGCGATATGCTTTGGCCGAAGATATTGAACGTCACCATCGGCAGTTCGGGAAACGCCCTGCCCATGCCGTCGCCATCAACAAGCGGCAGCCCGCGCCGCGCCGCGAGCACGATCGGCAGCATCGCGTTCAGCCCTCCGATTTCCGGGGCGATGATCGCATGCGCGCGCTTGCCGACGGCGGTTTCGACGGCTTCGAGGGCGATTTCGGCTTCAGCGCCGTTCGGGAGTTTTTCGACCATGACGGATGGAGCGCCCATCATGGCGGTCGGTACGATCAGGGCTTCATCCGGCACGGAATCCACATCGACGAGCTGTACCGGCCCAAAGGCGCGGATCGCTTCCTCGACCATCAACCGGCCGATATACGGATCTCCGCCGCCGCCCGCGCCCAGCAGCGCCGCTCCCGTCGCGATGTCCGCGACATCCGCGATATCGATCCGCTTCATACCGCCTCCGCCATCCGGTCATCGAGCCGGCTCACCACCTTCACGCGGACACGCACAGTGCGCCCCGGCAGGTAGGACAGCGGCACCTCCTCGATTTCCAGAACATCAAGTTCACCCCCGGCGCCCGCATCCCGCGCCCTTTTGCACGCTTCCGATCTGACGGCGGCGATCGCCGCCTCCCGCCCCTCGGCGTCGTAGGAGCAGACCTTTTCATATTCGCCGCCGATCTGCGCGATGGCGGCGCCGATGGCGTTGGCGACGGCCGCATTTGTAGGCATCAGAATTTCCGATGCGCCCTTGATGCCGCCCCTGAATATCGCGCCGCCGCCACCGACGAGGATCACGGGCACGGGCTCGGGCGAGGTCTTGACCCGTTCGACGGCATCTTCGATGCGCAGCCTGAATTCCTCCAGGCCGGCCGCGACGAAGCCTCTGTCGAGATGCGCCACGCGGCCGGCGTCCCCAACAGCGAGCCGACCGTCCGCGACAGCAAGATCGGTCAGCGTCATGTCCTCGCCGCCGAAGACGAGCGCGCGCGTCGACAGCTCGAAGCCCACGGAGTCGGGGCCGATCGATACAACGCCGCCGATCGAACATCCCGCAGGATTGTCGGCGACCCTTCGCACGCGGCTTCCGCCGCCCACGCCGATCGCCAGTACATCGGGCATTCGGAAGTTGGTCTTCACGCCGCCGATATCGACCGAAACTGCGGACTCACGGGGAAACCCGGCCTTGATCGCACCGACATCCGACGTGGTCCCCCCGATATCCACGACAATGGCGTCCTCCCGCCCCGTCAGAAACGATGCGCCGCGCATGCTGTTTGTCGGCCCGGAAGCAACGGTGAACACCGGAAACCTCTCCACCTGCCCGATATCGAGGGGGGTTCCGTCGTTCTGGCTTACATAGAAAGGCGTTGCGATCCCAAGCTCCCGAAGCGCTTCGCGAAAGGCCCAGGTAACGGACACCGACAAGGTACGCAGGGCGGCATTGAGGATCGTCGCGTTTTCTCGTTCGAGAAAGCCAATGCGCCCGATTTCCGAGGAAAGGCTGACACTGGCGCCCGGCATGATCTGCTCCACGATCGCGGCGCATCGGCGCTCCATATCGTCGCGAAGCGGCGAGAAAATACAGGAGATCGCTACAGACCGGAGACCTTCGGCGGCGAAGGACGCGATGGCCGCATGAGCTGCATCTTCATCGAACGCCGCGATGGGGCGCCCATCGACGTTGTAGCCGCCGCGCAGCCCGGCCACGCCTCCCCGGATGATGTCGCGAAGCGCGCTCGGCCAGCCGACGAACGGCGGCAGGCAGCACCCGGCCGGTTCGGCGATACGAAGCACGCCGACCCGTTCGAGCGAGAGACCCTGCACCAGCGCGTTCGTGAAATGCGTCGTGCCGATCATGACGCCGGTGATCCGGTCGGCGGCAACGCCGCTGTCGTTCAATATGGTTCTGACGGCGGCGACGACACCGGTGACGACGTCGCGGCTGGTCGGAGCCTTGGTCGCAGCAACCACCTGCCGACCGCTCATCAACACGGCATCGGTATTCGTTCCGCCGACGTCTATCCCTACGCGCATACCATCCCCGGAGCTGATTTTCCGGAATCTTAAAGGGAATGAGGGAGGCCGTACGCAGGCGCGAAGTGTAAGAATGGAAGGCTTGGCGGGTAGTCGCGTCTAGAGCATCGTTTGCTGCGGAAAACCGGTTCCCACTTTTCCGCACGACGCTTTAGCCTTCGATACCCGAGATCAGCCCCTGCTGACGTGCGACCACAACCGCCATGGCGCGATCGCTCACCCCGAGCTTCGCGAACAGCTTCTTGACGTGATATTTGATCGCGTCCTCGCCGAGGCCCAGCCTACGCGCGATATGCTTGTTGGAAAGGCCTTCACCGAGACCGGCAAGAACCTCGGCTTCCCGGCCGACGAGCAGGCTTGCGTTACCGTGCACGGCCGCAGCCTCGTCGTCACGGCGCGTCGTAGACCGCACGATCTTCGCCATCAGGGCAACCTCGGACGATGTCAGATTGACGGCCCGGAACCAGCGCATGGCTTTCTGGACGAGACTTCCCGCCTGTTCCCCGGCCTCCACGAACGGCCGGTAGGCGTGCTCGTCCGCAGCAAGGTGAATGGCCCGGTGGAGCGCCGCCGCAGATTCGTCTTCAAGCCCAAGTCTGTCCAGCGCCAGCGCCTTCAGCATCAGGAGCTTTATCACCGAACGTCTCCGCCCCATGCGCGCGCACGTATCGATCTCTCCGTCGACGAGTTCCCTCACCGCTTCGGGCGCGCCGTTTTCCAGCGCGACATACGCGCGCGCGGCCGCACGGATTTCACGCTCGAGCAGAGTCAATTCGGCAGAAGCCTCTCGACAAAATGTCGGGTGCGTCGAAAACGCCGTTAGCGTCTCGTCTTCCGGCAGGGCCATCTCCACACGCAAATCGCCGACGATGCGCGTAAGCCTGGCCAGTTTTCGATCATGCCCCGTGCGGGCAGCCCGTTCCAGCACACTGCGCCCGGAGACCAAATCGCCCCGCACCCGGAATATCTGCAAGAGGACGGCATAGGCATGATGATAGATTTCGAGCCAGCATTCGCCCTGCTCGATCGCGTCGAGCGCGGCGCTGATGCGCTGGGCGGCCGCGTCGTCGTCGCCTGTTTCGTAAAGCCATGCCCCGTAGAGGACATCGATCATGGCGACGGCTGAGCGGTCGCTCGACAGGCTTGCGCCGGCCAGTTTGCGGGCCTCCGACAACACCGTACCGGCCTGCGCCAACTGAGCGGCGGCCAGATAGGCAAGCCCAAGATGCAGGCGCGCGAAGATGCGGCCGTTGATCGAGTCGAAATCCTCGTAGAGCCGGACCGCGCGTTCACCGGCATCGATCGCGGCATGGACATTGCCTTCGCGGATCATCGACACGCAGAGCATTTCCGCGCACGGCGCCTCCATCCAGCGGTCGTCACCCGTGACGGACGACAATGCTTCGACATCGTCGCGAAGCATTCCGGCATCACCCTGCTCGACAAGGCTGAGCTGCACGGCGGCGAGATCGCGCGCAAACGCGAGCGGGTCGTCCAGTGCATCGCGCGGCACTGCCCGTAGCGCCGCCATTTCCAGCCCCGCATCATCATAGCGTCCGGATTTCAGCCAGATGTGCGCGCGGGCCGCGCGGAGGCGTGGGCGGGCGTCAATCTGTTCGCATGTCAGATTGTCGAGCAGCGCCTTCAACATCGGAGCACCGTGCCGAACCGCGATCCAAATGCCGTCGGCCTTCTCGATCATATCGCAGGCCGCGTCCGCATCTCCAGCCCGGCACATGTGAGATACCGCGTCGACCAGCCGCCCCTGCCCCGCATACCATTTGGCGGCGCTTCGATGCAGCGATCGTATGGCCTGTTCCCCGCGCAGTTGTAGCCGGGCGGCAAGGTGATCGCGAAAAAGGGCATGATAGCGAAACCAGCCGACGCTGGTTTCAACCGGCGTGATGACGGCCGAGGATCGTCCAAGCTCGGGCAGCAGCGCCCAGCTGTCGTCCCGCCCGGTCAGTTCCTGCGCCAGATCGCCGTTGACCTCGTCGACGATCGAGGTCGAAACGAGGAAGTCGGCGATGTCCGCAGGAATTTCGTCGATGATCTGTTCGGTCAGATAGTCCGAAACGTCGCCCGCCGCACCGGAGAATTCAAGGATACGGCTATCGGCATCCGACCGCCCTTCGATCCACATACGGGCGAGCTGGACGGCCACGGGCCAGCCTTCGGTACGCTCGTGGAGCGCAGCCACCGCGTCTTTCGAAACAAGCGAGCCGACAAGGCTGTCGATCTCGCCGGCCGTAAGGCGGAGCGCGTCCTGGTCGATTTCCATCACGGCGCCTGCTGCCTTCAGAGCCGTCAACGGGATCAGCCCTCGCTGGCGTGTCGCGACCAGAAAGCGCGCGTTTTCGGGAGCCGCCGTGAAAAGTCTCGCAAACATCTGGTGAACTTCGCGGCCCGCCAGATGGAAATCATCCAGAATGAATACGATGGGTCCGAGCGGGGCCATATCCCGAACAAAGCCGGCAAGCGCGTCTGAAACAGCGCCGCGAATCTCAGTGCCCGGGGGCTTTCCATGGCCTTCGACCGCATTGGACAGGGCATAGCGGAGGTGAAGCAGCACGGAGACGGGATGAAGGTCGTACCTGTCCAAACAGAGCCATATGACCATCTGCCCCTTCGCGAGCAGCCGTTCACGCGCCTGCGCCAGAAGCGTCGTCTTCCCATAACCGCCGCCGGCATTGAGGACGCTCAGACGAACCGGCTCCCCATCGAAGACTGCCACGAGTTTGGACCGTTCGATAAGATCGGAGCGGAGGTGTGGTGGTAACAACTTATGGGGAAACAGCCCGTCCATGCAGCCGTGCTGGCACAGGAACGGGCCACTTTCAATATTGAACGGACGCGCGTTCGCGCGTGACGATACTCAGGCTTTCTTCTTGCCTCGGCCCGAACCGGTGCGCTTGGTGCCGAGCCCGATCTTCTTCGCCAGCTCCTGGCGCTGCAGCGCGTAGTTCGGTGCGACCATCGGGTAATCGGCGGGAAGGTTCCACTTCGCGCGGTACTGGTCCGGCGTCAGGTTGAAGTGCACCATCAGATGCCGTTTCAGCATCTTCAGCTTCTTGCCGTCTTCAAGACAGGTGATGAAGTCCGGCTTTATCGACGAACGGACAGACACCGCAGGTTCCTGCCTGGGCTTTTCCGCTTCAACCACGCCGCCGAGGTTCGCGAGCGCGGCATAGACGTTCTGAATGAGGATCGGGAGGTCGGAGACCGCGACCGTGTTGTTGGTGACATGCGATGAGACGATGTCGGCGGTGAGCGCCAGAAAGTCCTGATGCGCCGTATTCTGATCCGTCATGAGAGAAGACCCTGTTTTTTGCGTCCTGCTGTATTGCCGGACTTGGACACAGCCCTACACCAACGCGCATGAACGTGGAATTGCTGAAACGTCCACTCGTTTCACAATGTTGTACTTTTGACGCAAAGTGATTCGTGCCGGTGTTTTTCATCCAGGATGGCCGGAGACGGTAAATCCGGGGACGTTCCCAAAAACATCTTTTCGTTAATAGAAATCAATCGGTATTCACCGGCGTTCATATGCTTCCCAACCAGACTCTTCGTCATTCAGGCCCTGCTTTGGCACTCTTGACGCACGCGCCAATTCTGGACGTCATGACCCGGCCAAGGGGAAGCTGACAGCCGCTTGCGAGAGACCTGCCCTATCCCGCCGGTCGGTCTGACCTGGAAATGTCGGTTCCTTGCTGGACAAGGTAAGAGCCTGCCCGCTATCGGCGCGGCATGGCAATCATCGCAACCATCATGAACACGGCCACGGGCCAGCCCATCCAGAAGATGACCTTCGGCCGGATGCCCAAGCCGTGGGTCACGTTCAACCTCGAAACCGGGGAGCGCGTCACCGCAGACCGCGTGCATGTCGGCAAGCCCGCACCGGGCAAGTTCATCGCCCCCGTCGAAGTCTGGGTCACGCCGAAATCAGATTGAAGGGGGCGCTCGTGACCCCTATTTCGAATCCGCTGTAACGGTTCGGATCTTCTCACAGGGCATCGCTCAGGCTTTGAAGGGAGCAAGTTATGCCTTCCAAATCAACGCCGGACGGGAGTTCAACGCCTTCTTTATTAGGCAGGTGATGGAGCAGAGCTTAAGAATTTCCGATCGCCCGCAGTGAAGAGACGTTTGAGGCGACCGCGATAACTTATGCGGAAATTTGCATAAAGCATTCTTATGTCGGAAATCGCATATAGTAACTTTATGTTCAAAATCACATATTGCATTTTTATGTGATTTTAGCATACTGCGATTCAGGAGTGCCCTATGTCGAGGATGTGCCGGACAAGGTGCTGTCCCTCATGCTGGAGGATTTCGCGCAAGAGGTGCATGACAGCATCGTGGCCAGCATGACCGCCCGGCTGCGTCTACTCGAAACGGCGTTTGACGAGTTGTAATCCGAGCCCGTTAGAGGGGGCTGCCCCCGACCACTGGCCTTGCTAAACGTCAATTACGATACGTGCTGTTTTCGGCCTTCCGATGCAGAGAAGGCCGCTACCGTCAGGCGCGGGTGCGCTTGGAGCGGGGTCGTAATGCAGCGCCCCTTCGGTGATCGTGCACGTACAGGCCTGACAGATGCCCATACGGCATCCGCTCGCAGGCAGCAGGCCATGTTCTTCTGCCAGTTCAAGCAGGCTAAGGCCCGAGTCTGCGTCCCACCGCGTGGTGATGCCGGATCGGGAGAAGACGACTTCGGCTGTATCGACCGATGAACCCGTTCCGCCCCCGCTCGGAGCCGAGAAAGACTCGCTGAACACACGGTCCGGGTTCGCGCCCTGTTCGATGAACACCGCCCTCAATTCGCTTTCAAACGCAGCGGGACCGCAGATGTAGATATCACTCTCGAACCAGGGCAAATCGATGCGCTTGCCGCCGTGAATGATATGGCTGTCCGCCATCAGATCATACAGAAACTGAGGCTTGAACCGGCCGGCAAGGTGATAGTCCTCGCCAGCAACATCGGACACGCCGGGCGCACTGTATACGAACAGCAACTTCGCGTTCTTGTTTTCAGCAAGAAGTGCATCAATTTGCGCTCTGAAGGCCTGACTCTCGCGATTTCGCGCGCAGTGGACAAAGTAGAGCGGCGGGGCATCGTCGCCCCGCTCCAGATGCGACTTCAGCATGGCCAGGAATGGCGTGACGCCGATCCCCGCCGCGATCATGACCACGGGCTTGAACCCGCTGCGGTCCAGAACAAACCGGCCCGCGGGCGCACGTACGCGGAGCGCGTCGCCGACCTTTGCGGTGTCGTGAAGAAGCGGCGATGCTTTGCCCAAAGCCTCCCGCTTGATGGTCAGACGATAGCTTCCCGGCGACTTGTGATAATCTGACAGGCTCCAGGTCCGTACAAGCTCGTGACCATCGGCGCTGTCCACACCCACGGTCAGAAACTGGCCGGCACGAAATGGCGCAAGGTTTCCACCGTCGGCCGGTTCCAGCCGGAACGATTTTATCTCGGGGGTTTCCTCGACAATCTCCGCAACCCGCATCTCGCGCCAGTTCTGCCAACGATCCTTTCGGGTCTGCTCCAGATCCAGAATCCGGTAGAGCTTGGACCGCAGGATCAGCGCCGCCGTCTGGCTGAGATACGGCAGCGACAGAACATGCCGAAGCGCATCTTCCGATACGGAGTCGTCGCCGAACACGTATCGGGCGACGTCCGACACAGTAGGTTGACTTCTATCGGAAAGGACAACCCTGAGGCTATCGCCACGCGAAACCGATCCACCGTTCAGAACCCCGAAGTAAACGCCGGTCCTTCCGGACAATGCGAATTCCCGGATGAAGGTTTCTGGCTGCCCCAGCCGCCAGGTCAGCTTGAAGCATGGAATACGCGGCCCCGCGACGATCAGGCGGACGTCACCGATCTCCACCTCGTCACCAAGCCGCAAGTCCTGTTCGTTCAGCCCGGAAACGGTCAGGTTCTCGCCGAACACACCAGGCTGCCATTCCGCCGGATCAACGCCCAGCCGTTCCGCCCAGAAGTCGTAACCTTCGCGGGCAAAAGCATATACGGCATCCGTGTGAACGGCGACTTCATTGCCTTCGAGCCCGCCTTCGGTGATCTTCCACGGACCCGGAACGGCCTCTTTCAAATAGGCGGTCTTCACCTCATGGCCGTTGATGGTCAGCGTCCGCGTCTTTCCGATGCAAATGTCGAGGAGTTTCATTCTTACAGAGTCTCGATAGGTGAAAAGTCTTCATCCAGCCCGAAACAGCGCGGGCCCACGACCTTCAGGGCCTCCGGTGTTCGAAGGATTGGCGGTGCGCTCGTGCCGATCACTTTCACGCGTTGCCCAAACTTCAGTCCCTCGGTCGTGATCGGCTCTGCGGTCTCCCGGTCCATAACCGTGATAAGGTCCGGAACGATGGCTTTCACCTGCCCATCTGAGCGCGCGACGAGATTCTCGTTCTGGAACTGAACCTCCGTAATGCGACCTCCGCCAGTCTGCTCAATTTTCACCGTGCCGATGGCAAAACCCATACGGGTTTCCCGGCGGACATCGATGATCCGTCCGTCTGCAAGAATCTTACATTTTCCGTAATATTCGGTGCGTTCGAGATAGGACAGAAGATCGCTGAATGGATCTTTATGAGATTCCCGCGCGATACGAATTGTGCGCCCGATCTCGAAGGCCAGGGTCAGCGTACCGCGCACACCGCACACCTTCACATCGGCACCGCTCATAGGATAGCAGCAGATCTGGGCCGATGCGCCCATCGCAAGCACGGTATGGCGTGCAAGCCGTTCCGCATCCGCATCATTCCGCGCTGTGATCAGAACCGTGTTTCCGGCCTCATCCGTGACAGCAAGTGGCGATGCAGAATGTCCGAATATGCTGAACGTAACCATCTGAAGTTCGGGGAACGCACGGCCCATGCCGTCACAGTCGACCACAGGAAGTCCGAGACGCGAGGCGAGGACCACGGGAAGCAGCGCATTCACGCCGCCGATCTCGGCGGGCATGATCGCCGTCGCCTTACGCCCGAGGAAGGTTTCCAGCGCCTGCAAGGCCTTTTCAGCCTCGCTGCCGTTCGGCAGCTTTTCCACAATAACCGTGGGCGCTCCGAACATTGCGGCCGGCACCAGCAACGCGTCGTCGTCGATGTCCTCGATATCCACAAACGTCACGGGGCCAAACTGGGCCATGGCCTGCTCAAGCATCAACCTGCCAATGTAAGGATCGCCGCCGCCCCCTGCACCCAGAAACGCGGCGCCTCGGGCGAAATCCTCGACATCTTCGAGCTCAAGCTTCACAGATCATCCTTTCAAACATCACGCGCCAAGTTCGACGGGCAGATCGCCGACCACTTTCACGCGAATGCGCACTGCTCCGCCGGGAAGATAGGCGAGCGGCACCTCCTCCACATCCAGCACACGAATATTGTCTCGTGCCCCCGCTTCCCGCGCGCGGGCGAACGCGATGTCCCGCGCGTCGCTGAGCGCTACGTCCCGCGCGCATGTATCGAAGTTGTAAACACGGTCCAGCTCTCCACTGACCTGAGCGATCGCTGCGCCGATGGCGTTCGCAACACCCGCATTCTCGGGCACCACCATTTCGGATGCCCCCGCCAATGCGCGCTTCACCAAAGCGCTGCCACCGCCGACCAGGATGACGGGCACGGACTCGAACGACGTTTTCATCCGATCAATGGCATCGTCGAGTCGGCAGTGCATCTCCTCAAGCGCATCCGCGACAAACGCCTTGTCGAGGTGCGCCACTTTGGCCGGTTCGCCGATCGAAATCACGCCGGCAGCGACCGCAATGTCGGTCAGGGTCAGCGATGTGCCGCCGAAGACCAGCGCCTTTTCTGTCAACTCGTAGCCCACGGAATCCGGACCGATCGTCACCCTACCGCCGATGGACGTCCGCCGGTTTTCCGGTCCGGCTTCCCGTATGATACTGCCGCCGCCGACACCAATGGCAAGAATGTCGGGCATCCGAAAATTCGTCCGCACGCCCCCGATATTGACCGCGACTGATGACTCGCGGGGAAAGCCGTTGGTTAGCGCGCCGACATCAGCGGTGGTGCCGCCGATATCGACAATGATTGCGTCGGTCTTTTCCGTAAGAAACGCCGCCCCGCGCATGCTGTTCGTCGGCCCGGATGCAATCGTCAAAACCGGAAACCGCTCCACCACATCCGCCGCCATAAGTGTGCCGTCATTCTGACTGATGAAAAACGCGGCATGGACGCCAAGATCGGAGAGCGCTTTTCTGAAGGACTTGATGACCTGACTCGACAGGTCGGAAAGCGCAGCATTCATGATCGCCGCATTTTCACGCTCCAGCAAACCCACGCGGCCGATCTCGTGAGAAAGCGTGACGTGCGCCTCCGGCATCAATTCTCCGACAATCGCGGCAGCTGCCGTCTCCATGTCTGCATTCACCGACGAAAAGACGGATGTGATCGCAACGGCACGCAGCCCCTTGCGACGGATATCGAGAACGGCCTCGCGAACGGCAGCCTCATCGAACGCCGCAATTTCACGTCCGTCATAGTCATAACCGCCCGGTACCAGATAGACATGACGCCCGATGGCGTTGCCCAGCTCCTTCGGCCAGCCGATCAGCGGCAGCAGACTGAGGGTCGCAGGCGCGGCAATGCGAATGATCCCGACCTCGAGAAGCCGTTTTCCTTCCACGAAGGCATTGGTGAAATGGGTCGTACCGATCATCACCGATTTCACGTCGCCGGGTAACAGTGTGGCCTTGCGGAGCACTTCGCGAATGGCCTGAACGATACCTGTTGTCACATCGACAGTCGTTGCCGCCTTTGTGGATGAAACGATACGTTTGCCGTTCAGCAAAACAGCGTCTGTATTTGTCCCGCCTACGTCCACCCCAATTCGCATGTTCAAACTTCTATCCCGTCAAAATCAGTTCCGGAGATGATAGCCTCTGCGCCCCGAGCGACCACGAGGCTCAGGGGGTAAGCGAGATTCATTGTTGGGTAGGATGCGCGCCTATTCATCAGCAAACAGGCCGTGTTGTAACGCCACGGCCACTGCCATTTCGCGATCGTTGACGCCAAGCTTGGCGTAGATGTTCTTCAGATGGTATTTGACGGCATTGTCCGTAACGCCGAATTCTCGCGCAATCACCTTGTTCGATTGCTGTTTTCTCAGCCCGGCCATGACCTCGCGTTCGCGCGGCGTAAGAATATGGGACGGGTCGCTGGAATGATGGCCTTTCGGGTCGATCTGCGCTGAGAAGACTTCCGCGAGGAATCGGACGGACGCAGACGGAAGGCTCGAAATCTGGATATGGCGAAGCGCGGCGTTCAGCAGCTCGATGACGGCAGGCCCTTCCTCCAGAAACTGCCGTCTCCATCCCTCGGGCGCAGCCAGCGACAGGGCATGGCGAAGGGCAGACGCTGCGTCATCCATTCGGTCCGCTGCGCGGGCCGCGAATGCGCGAAGGATGAGAATTTTGATGAGCGCTTTTCCGCGACCAAGCTCTTCTACCTTATGCTGCAGCGATCGCAGCGCACTTTCCGCTTCGGCTGCCATTCCGCGCTGAATCGCAATGCGACTTAGCGCAATCGTTGCGGTCTCTCGCTCCAGAAATGTCGAAGCTCGCGAGGCGTTTTCCAGCTCTTCGCGAAGCCTTTCACCCTCAAGATTCGGGTCCACGGCATTCTGAAGCGACAGGATTTCAAGTCGTCGGTACGCGATCAGGCTTTTCAATAGCGGCAGCGTTCGCCGTTCCGCAACAGCATGCCCCTCCTCCAATTGCCGCAAAGCGCCATCGAAATCTCCGCGCGCCATATGAAGGCCGGATGCGGTCGTGTAGCCGGAATGATAGATCTCCAGCCACCCTTCGCCTTGCGCACAGTCCCCGAGCGCTGAAAACCCTATCGCTTCCGCCTGACCAAGCTGATTTTCCTCGTATAGCGCAGTGGCGAGCATTACATGGATCATGGCCAGCGTTGATGCATCGGCAACCAGATAGGCGCTGGCCATTTCCGCGGCACACTCCAATTCGTCCCTCGCTTCCTTCAGCCGACCCTGCCCAAGCGCGACGCTGCCCATGTGAAGCCGGCTGAACACCCTGCCGTTCTGTATGCCATCCTCGTCATAGAGATACCGCGCTTCGCGACATGCGGCGCGCGCCAGTATGAAATTGCCCCGCCTCATATGCGTGAGCGTCAGCAGATCGTTGAGCGCACCCTGCATCCATGGGCGTGCCACTGCGGCATCGCCGATCATCATTTCGAGAGATTTCACCGTATCAAGCGAAAGGCCGTCATCGCCCTGCGCGCTGATGCTCGTGCTGACGATAAGTGCATCGCTCCGGGCCGCATGATCGCCGAGCCCGGCATCGATAAGGCGCATGGTTTCCGCTATCTCGGCAGCCGCCTCCGCCACCATTCCTTCCTTCATCAAGACAATGGCGCGTGCCACACGCAGCCTTGGCCGCTTCGCAATGACCGGACCCGGAATATACGCGAGCAACTGCCGTAAATATGGCCCGCCATTGTGGACCCCAACGGTAACACCGCCCGCCTTTTCAAGCCATTCCGCAGAGGCTTCGTGGTCACCGGCAAGGGCCGCATGACGCATTGCCCCTTCCAGTTGGTCGCGTTCACCGAACCAACGCGATGCCTTCCGGTGCAGAGTGCGAACCTGGTCCTCGCCGAGGCGTTTCAGCCGTGTGCGTAGATAGTCCGCGAAAAGGTCGTGAAAGCGAAACCGGCTTTGGTCCGGATCAATCGGAACGAGAAGCGCACCAAGCTGATCGAGCGACGTGAGAATGTCCCATGCATCGTTCCGGTCGCAAAGTGCGTTCGCCAGGTCTCCATTTGTCTCGTCCGTGATCGACGTCATGATCAGAAGCTGCTGCACGTGCTGCGGCAGCTCCTCCATGATTTGTTCGGTAAGGTAGGCGGCGATGTCTCCGCTACTGCCGGAAAAACTTGCGATGACGGGTGTCATGAGCGCGCCGTTTGTCCAGTGCCGCGCGAGTTGAACGGCCATTGGCCAGCCTTCGGTGCGCGCCAGCAGCATCTGCAGCGTGTCAATCGGCGTCCAAAAGGGACCCCCGATCGGCGTGCAAAAGGGACCCCACCGCGGCGTGGCGATCGGTTGATGTTGAGCGCGAGTTTCG
>NZ_JACHNZ010000056.1 GCF_014199685.1 Sphingosinicella soli
CTGCTCTTCCGTAAACCTCAGTCGCTTCATCGTCCGTCCTTCCATCAGGGCCGGACTCTAATCACGCGTGGAGGAAAATCAGGGGGTCACGTCATCGTCGATCGCTTTTAAAAGTTCCCCAAGGCCAGCGGGATCCAGAATGGCCGCACGATGCTTTACGATCGGCGACATCAAGGCATCACCTATAAGCGCCGCAGGGTCTGTCTTGCACAGGGACATGGCTACACCATGCCGAAAAACGCGGCTCGCAAAGGCCCGCGTCCTCATGGCGGTTTCTCTTTTCCCGGCCCTCTCGATCGTCTTGAGCGCGGCCAGCAATTCCGCAGGCTCGATATCGGCGATTGGGCGGGCGCCGATTGCGCCTGTCAGATGCGAGAGAAACCAACGCGCTTTCTCGATGGTAGCTTCCGCCTTGCGGTTGCCAACGAACTTCACCTCAATGAAATCCTCTGCCACCGATTGGAAACTGTTCCCAGCGCTGAGCTGGGCGGTAATCTTCTCTTTCTTTCGTTCCTGGAGCGGATCTTTCCCGCTCCGGACGGCGCGCCGCGCCTGATCCCTCAGATCGCGTGCCTCCACCAAACTGACCTCAGGCCAAGGGCCGAGCGCTAGCCGCTTTTCGGTCCCGTGAACGCGATACTTGAAGAACCAGGCCTTTCCGCCACTGGGGCGGACCTCCAGATACAGGCCTTTTTCGTCCGTTTTTCGATAGAGCCTATCGAGTGTCGGAAAAGCGCGGATTTCTGCGGCTCTCAAGCACATTTGGGGGCAAGGCCTCTTCAGCTGTCGCCTTGCCCCCAAATTTGCCCCCGGATTTCTGCGATCCAGTGGGATTTCGTGGAACAAAGCGAGATCGCTCGAAGGAGGAGATTCCTTCGTAGCCCGCCAAAAATCAAGGTTTTAGAACGTTTTGGGAAGAAGGGATGGTGCCGCTTAGGTGACTCGAACACCTGACCCCATCATTACGAATGATGTGCTCTACCGGCTGAGCTAAAGCGGCCTGATCCCCGGAAACGGCGGACCCCATAACAGTGCGCCGGGGCCAAGACAAGCGCCAAGGTGGAATTCGGCGTCACGCGGCGATGCTTGCGGTGAAGCTGTGCACGGCCTGCTGGAGTGCGGCGAGTTCGTCGTCGACGCTGCGGAACGAGGTTTCGACCATGTCCATTTCGGAGGCCATTGCTTCCGTCGTCTGGCGGATCCGGGCGATGGCGTGGGACATGGCATCGGCGGAAAGCGCGGTTTCATCGACCGAACCGCTGATCGTGGTGACGGTGGCGGCCTGGCTGTCCATGGCGGTGCGGATACTGTCGGCGGAGACGCGGACGCCGTCTACGGTGCGGCGGATGGCGCCGTTTGCGTTCACGGTGTTGCGTGTCGCGTCCTGGATGGCGGCGATTTTGGCGGCGATCTCGTCGGTGGCGCGGGCGGTCTGGCCTGCGAGCGACTTCACTTCGGAGGCGACGACGGCAAAGCCGCGGCCGCTATCGCCGGCACGCGCCGCTTCGATCGTGGCGTTGAGCGCAAGAAGATTGGTCTGCCCCGCGATGTCGCGGATCAGGCTGACGATCGATTCGATCGCTTTCCCGTGGCTCTCCAGCATGGAAACGGTCGTCGCCGCGGCATCGGCCTGCGCGGTCGCATCGTTGGCGATGCCCGTGGTGGCATCGACTTCGCGGCGTGTTTCCTCGATGACACGGATCAGGTTCGCGGCGGTCTCGGCGGCCTGGCGCATGGCGACAGCGGACTGCTCGGCGGCGGATGAGACCTCGGCGGCGCTCCCCAGCATCTCGCGCGTGCGCCGCGCCGCCTCCTGCGAGCGTTCGCGGAGCGCGCGACTTTGCGCGCCGGCGCGTTCGACAACGGTGGCGATTTCCTGTCGGAAACGGTTGGCCTGTTCGCGAAACAGCGTATCGACACGCGCCCGTTCGCCGTCGTGGAGCGCGGCGGTGAGCACGCTGGCTTCATAAGAGGCAAGGCGCATCAACGCCGTCGTCGCGCGCAGCAGCTTGGTGGGCTCGGCGGCGAGTGCGGCTGTGAGGTGGCGCAGCACCGCTTCGTCGCTCGCCTGATAGCTCGCCAGCACGACATGGTGCGGTATGCCGCGCCGGTCGATGGCGCGCGCTGCCGCGACGAGCCGCTCGGCGAACGCGGTGCCGAACGGATCGCACCATTTTTCGCGTGCGTAGGCGATGCCTTCGGCCAGTTTGCGGCCTTCGGAATCGTCGGTGCCGGCATGGCCGGGGGCGAGGCGATTGAAATGATCGATATAGGTGCGCACGAACGCTTCAATCTGCGGCTCCACGTGCGGCCAGAACTCTGCGAGTGTCGCAACAAGCGTCCCGCCGGGATCAATGGCCTGCCGTCGATCCGCGACGTTGAGCTGCGGTGTCGACGGCGCCGATACGATGACGCCGGCTCCGCCCGATTTCGCCCAGTCCTGAATTGCCCGTGTCACGCGTGCGCCCCTGATTCACCCGAAACGCGGACGCTAGCGGACATTCCTTAACGACCCTTTGACCATGCCGGGAGCGGGGAAGGCGGCGCGGGCGACGAAACCGGCGGTTAACCATTATTCAACGGCTTCATGGGCAAGGTTCGCGCCGGTTCAGCATTGCCGACGAATTGGGTTCGAATATGAGCGACATGAGCGAAGACTTTCTGGATCTTTCCGAACCGGATTTCGAGGCGCCCCCGATTTTTGCCGACCAGGACGAGCGGCGCATGCATGTTCGCGCCTACAACTACTGGGCGTCGCTGCTGCGCGGTCGCGAGCTGCCGAGTGTCACGGACCTCGATCCGGCGAGCATCGATGATTTCGGGCCGCACTCCATCCTGCTCGACTTCACCGAAGACCGCGAGAACCCGCGCCTGCGCTACATCGGCGCCATCCTGCGCGAGGAATGCGAGCTTTCGAGCGCGGACATCGCGCTCGACCATGTGCCGAGCCGCTCGCTGATTTCGCGGCTTACGGACCATTTCTTCGAGATCATCGCCAACCGCTCACCGATCGGTTTCGAGGCCGAGTTCGTGTCTCAGCGGGGCAACAACACGCTGTATCGCGGCATTCTGATGCCCCTGTCTTCGGACGGCGACAGCATCGATTTCATCTACGGCGTGATCAACTGGAAAGAGCTGGCAGGCGCCGAGTTCGAGGCGCAGCTGGCGTTCGAGGCGCACGAGGCGGACGGCGAGGATGTGATCGTCGTGCATTCGCCCGAAGCTGCGGTCGTCGAGCTGGAGCCGAACGATCTGGCCGGGCGGCTCGCCGTTGCGCGGGCCAATGCCGCCGCCGTGCAGACGGCTGACCAGCGCTCGCGCGCCGCGCTTTATCGTGCGCTCGGCAATGCTTATGATTTCCATCTCGCGTCGGCGGGCGATCCTGACGCGTTCGCGGCGCTGCTTGAAGACGCCGGGCTGAAGGTGCAGGCGCGGGCGCCGCTGACAGCGGTGGCGAAGCTGGTGTTCGGCGCGGACTACGACAAGACGCGGCTTACCGAGTTCGCCTCTGCGCTGGGCGCAGCGGAGCGGGCCGGGATTGCGGCGGGCGGGTTCATTGCGTTCGTGGTGAGTGCCGAGGGCGGGCTGAAGGGGCTGGTGCAGCGGGAACGGGCTGCGCGGGCGAAGCCGGCGGTTAAGCCGACGACCGAGACGGTACGGGCACGGCTTCGTGCGGCCGATCCGCTTGCGCACATCGACCTTCAGAGCGACGAGGAGTTCGTGCTGCTCGTGGCGAAAAGGAACGAATCGGGCGGAATCGATGTGCTGGAGGCTGTTCCGCACACCCAAAACCTGCTCGAAGTGGCGCTGAAACGTCTCGCCGCGCACTGAACTTGCCTCCGCAGAGGCAAAACCGCATAAGGCGGGTCATTCTCTATCCGGAGTATCGAGATGGCGACCGCCGCGGCGACTCATGAAGCGCCGAAACCAAAAGTTTCCCGTAATCTCCTGAAATCATTGGAAACCGCTCTCTTCGATCACGCGCTTCCGGGCGAGACGGAGACACTGGGCAAGGACGCGGCGAAAGCCATCGTCGAATTTGCCGCCGGTCTGCTCGATACACACACGCCCGGCACGCCGGTCATCGAGATCGCCGCTTCGGACGGCGAACCCGGCCGCCGCCGCACATGGATCGGCATTCTGAACGACGACATGCCGTTCCTCGTCGATTCCGTTTCGGCGGCGCTTACCCGCAACGGCATCACCATCCACCGGCTGCTGCATCCGATCCTCGCGGTCGAGCGCGACAAGGCCGGAAAGCTGAAATCGCTCGCGCCCGCGCGGGGCGAGGCCGACGGCGGCCTTCGCGAATCCTTCATCTACGTGGAGGCCGAACGCGTCGGCGCGCGCGGCCGCGCGGCGCTTGCCGAGGATCTGGCGCGCGTGCTTGCCGAAGTGCGCGTCGCGGTGGAAGACTGGCGCGAGATGCTGACCCGCCTGGCCGATGCGCGCATGGAACTCGGCCGTTCCGCGATTCCGGTTCCCGCCGACGAGGTGATGGAAGCCAAGGGCTTCCTCGACTGGCTGGCACAGGACAATTTCACGCTGCTCGGTGCCTGCGATTATGAATTCGGCCGTTCGCTCACTGATCCGAAGGTCGAGCCGAAGGCGGGCGCGGGGCTCGGGCTGCTTCGTGACCCGGGGTTCCCGCTGTGGCGCGGCGCAGAGGGCTTCGAGGTTCTGCCGGCTGCGCTGCGCACCTATATGGCGACGCCCACGCCGCTGCTCATCACCAAGGCGAACACGGTGTCTTCGGTACACCGCAACGCCTTCTACGACGTCGTCAGCGTCAAGCGGTACAACGACAAGGGCAAGGTGATCGGCGAACGCCGCTTCGCGGGCCTGTTCACATCCTCTGCGCTCGCCGCCTCGCCGAAACTGATCCCGATCGTGCGCCGCAAGGTGGAACGCGTCGAGGCCGCGCTCGGCTTCGATCCGCGCAGCCACACAGGCAAGGCGCTCGGCCACATCATTGAGACGTTCCCGCGCGAAGACCTGTTCCTGGTCGATTCCGAGCGGCTGAGCGGCATGGCGCTCGGCATGCTGTCGCTGCTCGAACGCCCGCGTCCGAAGCTGTTCACGCGGCTCGATCCGTTCGGACGGTTCGTGTCGGTGATCGTGTACGTACCGCGCGACGCCTATCACAGCGGCATCCGGGAGCGCGTCGGCGCGATGCTGGAAGACGCATTCCAGGCGCGGCTTTCGCGCTATGACGTGGAACTGCGCGCCGAAGGCCTGGCGCGCGTGCAATATTATCTCGGCACCACACCGGGGCAGGTGCCCGAGGTCGACGAAGCCGCGCTCGATGCGCGGTTGACGTCGCTGGTCCGCGGCTGGGAAGAGGCGCTGGAATCCGCGCTTTCCGAACGGGCCGGGCCGACCCGCGCCGCGCGCCTCGCGCTCAGCCACGGGCGCAGCTTCACGGCATCCTACCGCGAGCAGTTCAGCGCCGAGGACGCCGCCGAGGACGTGATCCGCCTTACCGCGCTGGAAACCGGCGATGATCGCGACGTGTTCATCTATCGCCGGCCCGGCGACGCGGAAAACCGGCTGCGCATCAAGATATACCGGCTCGGAGAAATCATTCCGCTTTCGGAGGTGGTCCCGGCGCTCGAAAACTTCGGGTTCCGCGTGATCGAGGAATATCCGTTCGACCTCGCGGGCGGGCGGCTCGGCTGGATCCACGATTTCATGGTGGAAAGCGGCCGCGGCGAAACCATCGACATGGCGTTCGTGAAAGAACGCGCCGAGCCTGCGCTTCGCTCTGTGCTGAAGGGCGAACAGGAAAACGACGTGTTCAACGCGCTCGTGGTCGGCGCAGGGCTGCCGATCGGCAACGTCGTCTGGCTGCGGGCCTATTTCCGATACATGCGCCAAACCGGCGTCTCCTACAGCCAGCAGACCGTGGTGGACGCACTGCGCGCGCACGGTACGATCGCGGCGGCGCTCGTCGATCTGTTTCGCGCCCGCTTCGTGCCGGGCGTAAAGGGCCGCGACGCGGCGATCGCGGAAGCGCGCGGCAAGATCGACAGCGGCCTTGCCGACGTTTCGGCGATCGATGAAGACCGTATCATCAGCCTGTACCGCGACATCATCTCGGCGACGCTGCGCACCAACGCGTTCGTTGACGGCGGGCCCGAGGCGCTGGCGTTCAAGCTGGATTCAAAGGTGGTGCCCGGCCTGCCGCCGCCCGTGCCTTACCGCGAGATCTGGGTCTATTCCCCCCGCGTGGAAGGCATCCACCTGCGCGGCGGACGCATCGCGCGCGGCGGGCTGCGCTGGTCCGACCGGCGCGACGATTTCCGCACGGAGGTGCTCGGCCTCGTGAAGGCGCAGATGGTGAAGAACGCGGTGATCGTTCCCACCGGCTCCAAGGGCGGCTTTTATCCCAAGCATTTGCCGCCCGCGTCGAACCGCGAGGCGTGGCTGGCGGAAGGCCAGGAATCGTATCGCATCTACATCCGCGCGCTGCTTTCGGTGACGGACAATATCGTGGACGGCAAGGACGTGCCGCCCGCAGGCGTTGTCTGCCACGATGCCCCCGATCCGTATCTGGTCGTCGCCGCCGACAAGGGTACGGCGACCTTTTCCGACATCGCGAATGCGATCAGCATCGATCACGGCTTCTGGCTGGGCGACGCCTTCGCGAGCGGCGGCGCCAACGGCTATGACCACAAGGCGATGGGCATCACCGCCAAGGGCGCGTGGATTTCGGTGCAGCGGCATTTCCGCGAACGCGGCGTCGATGTGCAGAAAGACCCGATCCGTGTGATGGGCGTGGGCGACATGTCGGGCGACGTATTCGGCAACGGCATGCTGCTTTCGAAAACGCTGCAGGTCGTTGCGGCGTTCGACCATCGGCACATCTTCCTCGATCCCGAACCCGACGCCGCGAAAAGCTGGAAGGAACGCGACCGGCTGTTCAAACTGCCGCGATCCTCGTGGGACGATTACGACAAGACACTGATTTCGAAGGGCGGCGGCGTGTTTTCGCGCAACCAGAAATCCATCGCGATCAGCCCCGAGGTTCAGGCGATGCTGGACATCGATGCCAAGAGCCTGTCGCCCAACCAGCTGATGAACGCGATCCTAAAAATGCGCGCCGACCTCTGCTGGTTCGGCGGCATCGGCACGTATGTGAAGGCGGTGACGGAATCGAACGCGGACGTCGGCGACCGCGCCAACGACGCCGTTCGCGTGAATGCCGAGGAGATGCGCGTGCGCGTGATCGGCGAAGGCGCGAACCTTGGCGTTACGCAGCAGGGCCGCATCGCGTTTGCGCGCGCCCACGGCCGCATCAACACCGACTTCATCGACAATTCGGCAGGCGTCGATTGTTCGGACAATGAAGTGAACATCAAGATCGCGCTGCAGCCCGCGCTCGCTTCGGGCAAGATGAGCATGGCGGCGCGCAACACGCTGCTTGAATCGATGACCGACGACGTCGGCCAGCTCGTGCTGCGCGACAACGTGATGCAGACGCAGGCGATCTCCGTCGCTGAAAGCGGCGGCAGCGGCGCGCTGCCCGCGTTTCAGCGGGTGATCCAGCTTCTGGAGGCAAGCGGGCGGCTCGACCGCGTCGTCGAGAACCTGCCGACCGACGAACAGCTTACGCAGCGCGCGCTCGGCGGCGGCGGGCTTGAACGTCCCGAACTGGCCGTTCTGCTCGCCTATGCGAAGATGACGCTTTACGACACGATCGTGGAAAGTCAGTTGCCCGACGATCCGCTGCTCGTTCAGGATCTCGAAATGGCGTTTCCGCCCGCCGTTCTGAAGGCGTTCAAGGCGGGCGTGACCGGCCACCGGCTGCGCCGCGAGATTATCGCGACGAAACTCGCGAACCAGATCGTCAATCGCGGCGGCATCACGCTTGCTTTCGAACTCTCCGAAGAGCAGGGGACGAGCCTCGCGCACGTCGCCTCCGCCTTCGTGATGGCGCGCGAACTTTTCGATCTTCGCGATTTGTGGCGGACGATCGATGCCGCCGCGGTCGACGCGCGCACCCACATCGTGCTGCACACGAAATCGATACGCGGGCTGCGCACGCAGATGGCCGATGTGATGCGCGCCTCGGCGACGGGCGATCTGCCCTCCGCGTGCATCACAGCTTGGAAAAGCGGGATCCAGCGGCTCGGCAAGCAGCTCGACAAGCTGCTGCGGCCGGAACCGCGCGCGCAGCTCGAACGTCTGCGGCAGGAACTGCTGCGCGACGGGGCGCCGGGCGACATCACCGAGCGTCTGGTGGAGCTGGAAGGCCTGGACGGGGCGATCGGCAACGCGAAGCTGGCTTCTGAACTCGGCGTCACCGAACGCGCGATCGCCGACGCCTACACGCGCGTCGGCGAAACGCTGGGGCTGGACTGGGCGAAGGGCGTGACCGCGCAGCTCTCGCCGTCCGACCCGTGGGAGCGTCTGCTCGTCGCGGGGCTGCTGCGCGATTTCGAGCAGCTTCGGATCGATCTCATCAAGCGCCAGACGAAAAAGGGCGGCGATCCCGTGAAGGCGATCGAGGCTTGGAGCGCGGCCAATCCGCTCGTGATCCAGCGCATGGCGGATGCCACGGCGCGGGCGCGCAAGGCCGGCGTCGTCACCACCGCGATGCTGGCGCATCTCGGCAGCCAGGCGCGGGCGCTGCTGGCGTCTTCGTAGGGCTGCGGGGCGCGCACGACATTCGGCCACCGCGCTTCGCTGCGGGTTCAGGCACTATTCACGGCGCGCGGCGTTGGGTACGGTGAGAACGCCGTTCACCAGCGGACGGCGGCGGAAAGGAACGCGATGATTCGTCTGGCTCTGGTTGCCGCGATTGGAATGGCGGGCGCTGTGGTTTCCGGTTCGGCGCTGGCGCAGGCCGCGCAGACCGAATCCAAACCCGCGACGGACAGCGGCGTGCTCAAGCGCGTGCCGCTCGACCAGTGGATGCCGGAAAATTGCCCGAATCCCGAACGTCGCGGCGAGATCGTCGTCTGCGGCCGCCCCGATGAAGAGCCCACCGTGGAAACCCCGCCCGAGCCGGGCGAGCCGGGTACGGACGTTCCGAGCGACCGGTTGAAGCTCACCGAGCCTGGGAATGTCGCCCCGAGCAGCGCGTGCAGCGCAGTTGGCCCCGCCGGCGATGTCGGTTGCAGCCGCAACGAATACGATCAGTGGCGCCGCGAGCGTCAGCTCGACAAGGCGCGCGCGAAGGTTCCGGAGCCGAAGTAAGCGGCCGTTGCAATTAAGCCCCTCTCCTTCAGGGGAGGGGTTGGGGTGGGGTGGTTCAGCCCTGCGCCGCGTTGGGGGATGTGCCCTACCCCCGGCCCCTCCCTTGAAGAGGAGGGCGGATTGGCGGTATTTTCAGAAATCCAGCTTGTCGTAGTGCGCGGGCGGCGAGAGGCCGTCCATGCGTTCCGACAGGAGCGCGCGAAACGTCGGGCGTGATTTGATCGCCGAGTACCACTGCTTCGCCGTGGCATGGCCCTGCCATTCGAGCGCCGAGAGATAATCGATCACGGAAAGATGCGCCGCCGCCGTGATGTCGGCGAGGCCGAACGTCGTGCCGGAAAGCCAGCGGCGATGATCGAGCAGGTATTCGATGTAGCCGAGGTGGTTTTCAAGGTTGCGCCCTGCGGTGCGCAGCGCCCCGCCGTCGGGCGCGGCGCGCTGAACGACGCGCTTGTACATGCGCTCGGCGAGCAGGATGTGGCCGACTTCCGCGTAGAATTTCTGATCGAACCACACGCACAGGCGCCGCACTTCGGCGCGGTCTGCCGCGCTTGCGCCGAGCAGCGGCATGCGCTCGATCGTTTCTTCGAAATATTCGCAGATCGCGGTGCTGTCGATGAGCGCGGCGCCGCGATCGCCGACCAGCACCGGGGTTTGCCCGGCCGGATTGAGATCGACGAATTCGTCGCGGCGCGCCCACGGCAACTCGGGCACAAGCTCCACCTCCACGCCCTTCTCGGCGAGGGCGAGGCGGACCTTACGCGAGAACGGGCAAAGCGGATATTGGTAGAGGCGCCACATGGTTAAGTCCCGTGTAGGGAGAAGCCTGCGGCGCTGCAACCTTACTCCGCAGCAACCACGCTTTCCGCATCCTCCAGCGCGTGGCGGAGACGGCTGATCATTTCCTTGGGGCAGACCTGCACGAAGCGGGGCAGGGCGATTTCCCAGTCTTCGAGGATCGACTGCGCCCACGCGGAATCGGTTTCGCGGTGGTGCGCCTCTATGGCGGCGCGCAGCACGCCCTCCCAGTAGGCGGCGCGAACCGGCTGCCAGATCACGCTGTCGGGGTTGACGCGCGTGTCGAAATCCCCCGCCGTATCGTAGACGAACGCCATGCCGCCGGTCATGCCCGCGCCGAAATTGTCGCCCACGGGGCCGAGGATCACCGCCATGCCGCCGGTCATGTATTCGCAGCCGTTGGCGCCGCAGCCCTCGACGACGACCTCCGCGCCCGAGTTGCGGACGGCGAAGCGCTCGCCCGCCTGACCCGCCGCATAAAGCCGCCCGGATGTGGCGCCGTAGAGCACGGTGTTGCCGATGATCGTGTTCTCGTTCGATTTGAGCGGCGAGGAGACGAGCGGGCGCACCACGATCGTCGCGCCCGAAAGCCCCTTGCCGACATAGTCGTTCGCGTCGCCGAAGACTTCGAGCTTGAGGCCCTGCACCGCAAACGCGCCGAGCGACTGGCCCGCCGCGCCGCGCAGGCGGACGTGGACATGGCCCGGCGCAAGGCCGGTCATGCCGTACTTGCGCGTGATCGCCGAGGAGAAGCGCGTGCCGACGGCGCGGTGCGTGTTGCGCACGCTGTACGTCAGCTGCATCTTCTCGCCGCGCTCGAACACCGCCTTGGCGTCGACGAGCATCTGCGCGTCGAGGCTGTCGGGCACTTCGTTGCGGCGCGTTTTCAGGTTGAAGCGGCGCTCGCTGTCGGGCGCGTCCACCTTGGCGAGGATGGGATTCAAATCGAGGTCGTCGAGATGCTCGGCGCCGCGGCTGACCTGACGGAGCAGCTCGGTGCGGCCGACGATCTCGTCGAGGCTGCGGAAGCCGAGCCCGGCGAGGATGTCGCGGACCTCTTCGGCGATGAAGCTCATCAGGTTGATGACCTTCTCAGGGCTGCCCGTGAACTGCTGGCGCAGCTTGTCGTCCTGCGTGCAGACGCCCACGGGGCAGGTGTTCGAATGGCACTGGCGCACCATGATGCAGCCCATCGCGACGAGGCTCAAAGTGCCGATGCCGAACTCCTCGGCGCCGAGGATCGCGGCGATCACCACGTCGCGCCCGGTCTTGAGGCCGCCGTCGGTGCGGAGCTTCACGCGGCCGCGCAGGCTGTTGAGCGTCAGCACCTGGTTGACCTCGGTGAGGCCCATTTCCCACGGCGTGCCCGCGTACTTGATCGAGGTCTGCGGAGAGGCGCCGGTGCCGCCGACGTTGCCCGAGACGAGGATCACGTCCGCGTGCGCCTTCGCGACGCCCGCCGCGATCGTGCCGATGCCCGCTTCGGAGACGAGCTTCACGCAGACGCGCGCGTCCGGGTTGATCTGCTTCAGGTCGTAGATGAGCTGTGCCAAATCCTCGATCGAATAGATGTCGTGGTGCGGCGGCGGCGAGATGAGCATCACGCCGGGCGTCGAGTGGCGCAGGCGCGCGATCATCTCGGTGACCTTGAAGCCGGGAAGCTGCCCGCCCTCGCCGGGCTTGGCGCCCTGCGCGACCTTGATCTCGATCTCCTCGCAGGCGTTCAGATATTCGGCGGTGACACCGAAGCGCCCGCTCGCGATCTGCTTGATGACCGAGTTCGCATTGTCGCCGTTGGGATAGGGCTTGTAGCGCGAACGGTCTTCTCCGCCTTCACCCGACACCGCCTTGGCGCCGATGCGGTTCATCGCGATCGACAGCGTCTCGTGCGCCTCGGGCGAGAGCGCGCCGAGCGACATGCCCGGCGTCACGAAGCGCTTGCGGATCTCCGCGATCGACTGCACTTCTTCCACCGCCACGGGCGGATTGATGTGATTGAATTCCAGAAGATCGCGCAGATAGATCGGCGGTAGATCACGCACGCCGCGGCTGAACTGCAGATAGGTGGAATAGCTGTCGCTCGCCACCGCCTGCTGCAGCAGGTGGATGAGGTTTGCCTGATAGGCGTGCGGCTCGCCGTTCGCGCGGTAGCGATAGAGCCCGCCGATGGGGAGCGCCGTGATTTCCTCGTCGTAGGCAAGCGCGTGCCGGTCGCCCGCGCTGACGTGCAGCGAGGAAAAGCCTTCGCCCGAAATCTTCGCGGGCATGCCGGGGAAGAAATCGGCAACGAGCGCGCGCGACAGGCCGACCGCTTCGAAATTATAGCCGCCGCGATAGGACGAGATGACGCTGATGCCCATCTTGCCCATGATCTTGAGAAGCCCGTCCTCGATCGCCTTGCGGAAACGGTTGACGCAGGCGGTGAGGTCCAGGTCGCCGAACAGGCCCTTGGCGTGGCGCGCCGCAATCGATTCCTGCGCGAGCCACGCATTCACGGTGGTGGCGCCGACACCGATCAGCACCGCGAAATAATGCGTGTCCATGCACTCGGCGGAGCGCACGTTGATGCTGGCGAACGAGCGCAGCCCCTTGCGCACGAGATGCGTGTGCACGCCCGCCGCCGCGAGGATCATGGTGATGCCCGCGCGCGTCTTCGAGACGGTCTCGTCGGTGAGGAACAATTGGCTCTTGCCCGAACGCACCAGATGCTCGGCCTCGGCGCGCACGCGCGCGATCGCCTCGCGCAGCGCGCCGGGTCCGCCCGTGACATCGTAGGTGCAATCGATCGTGGCCGCCTGATCGCCGAAATGCGCAAGCAGACGCGCCCAGTCGCGGTTCGAGAGCACGGGCGATTCCATCACCATCACGCCCTGCTGCTTGGCATCCTTGTCGAGGATGTTCGCGTAGTTCGAAAAGCGCGTCTTCAGGCTCATCACGCGGGTTTCGCGAAGCGAGTCGATCGGCGGGTTCGTCACCTGGCTGAAATTCTGGCGGAAGAAATGCGACAGGCAGCGCGGGTTTTCGGAAATCACCGCGAGCGGCGTATCGTCGCCCATCGATCCGACAGCTTCCTTGGCGTCCTCCACCATCGGCGCGAGGATCAGTTCCATGTCTTCCATGGTGAGGCCCGCCGCGACCTGACGGCGGCGAAGCTCGTCGGCATCGAGCGTCTGGCCCGGCTCCGGCGCGTCCGCGCCCGCAACGTCGGCGAAGTTGCGGAAGCCCTTCACGAGCGCGGCATAATCCGCCTCTCCCGAAACGCGGTCCTTGATCGCCTTGTCGTCGTAGTAGCGCGCCTCGTCGAGATCGACCGCGATCATCTGGCCCGGCCCGAGCCGGCCTTTCTCGATCACCGTGGCTTCGGGCACGATGACCATGCCGGTTTCCGATCCGACGATCAGCAGATTGTCGCTGGTGCGCGTGAAGCGCATCGGCCGCAGCGCGTTGCGGTCGACGGCGGCGGCGACCCAGCGCCCGTCCGTCATGGCGAGCGCGGCGGGGCCGTCCCACGGCTCCATGACGCTGGCGAAAAAGGCGTACATGTCGCGGTGCGCCTGCGCGAGCGTGGTGTCCTTGTTCCACGCCTCGGGCACCAGCATCAGCTTCGCCGTCGGCGCGTCGCGGCCCGAACGCACCATCACCTCGAACGTCGCATCGAGCGCGGCGGTATCCGAAGCGCCCGCCGGGATCACCGGCTTGATGTCTTCCGAAAGATCGCCGAAGGCCTGCGCGGCCATCTTGATCTCATGGCTTTTCATCAGGTTCTTGTTGCCGCGAACCGTGTTGATCTCGCCGTTGTGCGCAAGGCAGCGGAAGGGCTGCGCCAGCCACCATGTGGGGAAGGTGTTCGTCGAATAGCGCTGGTGATAGATCGCGAAGCGGCTGACGAATTTTTCATCCTGAAGATCGGGAAAGAAAACCGAAAGCGCCTCGGCGAGGAACAGCCCCTTGTAGATGATGGAGCGCGACGACAGCGAGCAGATGTAGAAGCCCTGAATCTGCGCCTCGACGATCTTCTTTTCGATGCGGCGGCGGATCAGATACAGATCCTTCTCGAACGCATCCTGATTTTCATAATGATCGCCGGGCTGCGGACCCTTGATCATGATCTGCTCGATCTCGGGACGCGTCTGCTTGGCCTTGTCGCCGATCACCGAGGTGTCGACGGGCACCTGCCGCCAGCCGTAGATCTCGTAGCCGAAATCGATGATTTCGGATTCGACGATGCTGCGGCAGGTTTCCTGCTCGGCCATGTTCGTGCGCGGCAGGAACACCTGCCCCACCGCGAGCAGGCGATCGATGCGGTGCTTGTGGCCCGCGTGCTCGATGTGCTTTGAAAAGAACGCAATGGGCAGCTCGACATGAATGCCCGCGCCGTCGCCGGTCTTGCCGTCCGCATCCACCGCGCCGCGATGCCAAACCGCCTTCAGCGCATCGATGCCAAGCGCCACCACGCGCCGCGACGGCTTGCCGTCGGTCGCCGCGATGAGCCCGACGCCGCAGGCATCGGATTCCATATCCGGGCGGTACATGCCCTCGCGGGCGATGCGTTCACGTTCTGCGGAGTTGATCGTCATTTCGCTTCATCCAGCATTTCGCGCTGTGCGCGTGCAAAACCATTCGAGACGGCAGCCATGCCGGCGGTCATTCCGGCGCGTTCGCCGATGGCTTTCATGCTCGCTTGCGTCTGCTTTTCGGCGGCGATGAATTTCTGCCCGGCCGGGCTTTTCAGAAAGGCGATCGCGGCATCGAGTTCGGCGGGGGAAAGCGCGGTTCGATAGGCGGCGGTGAATTCGGCGAGCATCGCCGGATAGGTCTTGCGCAGTTCGGCGAGAAATTCCTCGGCCAGAATTTTCTGCAGCCGCTCGCGTCCGCCACGACCGTTTTCGATGAGATTGCGAACGGTGCCGCTGGTGCCCTGTTCGGTTTCGAGCTGCGCGACGACCTGCGTTCCGAACATCGGCACGAGCGTGCTGAACACCTCGTCGAGCTTGGCTTCGACGCCCATGAGGGAGACGAGCTGCGCTGCGCGGTTGGGCTCTGCCGCGAGGGCAGGGGGCGCGGCGAGCAGAAGCGCTGCCGCGAGCGTGAGGAGACGCGCCTTCATGCGGCGGCTTTCGTGGCGGACGCGCCTGCGCGCGCGGCGAGATAGGTGTGCATCGTTTTCGCGACGTCGCGGCCGTCGCGGATCGCCCAGACGACGAGGCTGGCGCCGCGCACGATGTCTCCGGCGGCGAACACGCCGTCCACACTCGTCATCATCGTCTTGTGATCGGTGCGCAGCGTGCCCCAGCGGGTGACGGTGAGATCGGGCGCGCCGAACATCTGCGGCAGGTCTTCGGGATCGAACCCCAGCGCCTTGATGACAAGATCCGCCTCGACACGGAAATCGCCGCCCTCGATCACTTCGGGCGCGCGGCGGCCGGAGGCATCGGGCGCGCCGAGGCGCATCTGCTGCGCGCGCACGCCCGCGACCTTGCCGGCGTTGTCATCGAACGCCTGCGGGGCGGAGAGCCAGACGAACACGACGCCTTCTTCCTCGGCGTTCGCCACTTCGCGCTGCGAGCCCGGCATGTTGGCGCGGTCCCGCCGGTAGAGGCACTTCACCGAGGCCGCGCCCTGACGCACGGCGGTGCGAACGCAGTCCATCGCCGTGTCGCCGCCGCCGACGACGACGACGTGCTTGCCTTCCGCGTTCAGCGATCCGTTCTCGAACGCGGGGACGCTGTCGCCGAAGCTCTTGCGGTTCGATGCGATCAGATAATCGAGCGCGGGGATGACGCCGCCCGCGCCGACGCCCGGCGCCTTGATATCGCGCGCCTTGTAGACGCCGGTGGCGACGAGCAGCGCGTCGTGCTTCGCGCGGAGCTGCGCGAGCGTCATGTCGCGGCCGACCTCGAAATCATAATGGAAGACGATGCCGCCTTCCTCCAGCCGCGCGAGACGGCGCATGACGATTTCCTTTTCCAGCTTGAAGCCGGGAATGCCGTAGGTGAGCAGCCCGCCGCCGCGATCGTGGCGATCGTAAACATGAACCTCGTAGCCGCGCCGCCGCAGATACTCGGCTGCGGTCACGCCCGCAGGCCCCGCGCCGATGATGCCGACCGACTGGCCCGAACGATCGCTGAGCGGACGCAGCGGACGCACCCAGCCTTCCTTCCACGCGGTGTCGGTGATGAACTTTTCGACCGAGCCGATGGTGACGGCGCCGTGGCCCGACTGCTCGATCACGCAATTGCCTTCGCACAGGCGATCCTGCGGGCAGATGCGGCCGCAGACCTCGGGCATGGTGGAGGTTGCTTCGGAAAGCTCGTAGGCCTCCTGCAGGCGGCCTTCGGCGGTGAGGCGCAGCCAATCGGGGATGTTGTTGTGAAGCGGGCAGTGGACCTGACAGAAGGGCACGCCGCACTGCGAACAGCGCGAGGCCTGCTCCTCCGCCTTCGCGAGGATATAGGCGCGGTTGATTTCCAGGAAATCGTCGTCGCGCTCGGCGGCCGGGCGCTTTTCGGGGAACGCCTGCCCGACGCCTACAAATTTCAGCATATCCTTTTCGGCCACCCGATATCCCCTTGTGCGTCCGATTGTGCGTCCGGCCGGGCTTTTACGGTCGTCAGACGCCCTTGTCACGTAATTTTTGGCGAATAGGTAAGCAATATTTACATATTAATTGCCCAAAATGATCTTATCGCAATTCGTTCGCAGAAAAACAGGGTGAAAATAGGGCCGAACTGGACTTAACTGGCGGGGGGACGCCCCGAATCGGCTATGCTATGCCCACGCCCGATCTTTTCGCGGGAGAGCCCATGTCGTTTCTGCAACTGCTTCTTATCGCCATCGTTCAAGGCGTCACCGAATTCCTGCCGATCTCGTCCTCCGGGCACCTGATCCTCATTCCCAAGCTCACCGATTTTCCCGATCAGGGCCCGGTGATCGACGTTGCCGTCCATGTCGGCACGCTGGCGGCGATCATCGTCTATTTCTGGCGCGACGCGCTCGGCCTGGCGCGGGGCGGGCTTTCGAACGTCGGGCTGGTGAAGGCGCCGGCGGAACGGAGGCTGTTCTGGTGGATCGTCATCGGCACGATCCCGGCGGTCGCGGTGGGGCTGTTTCTCAAAACCGGCGGCTATCTCGAAGGGTTTCGGTCCACGCACCTCGTGGCGATCAATCTCATCGTCTACGGGCTGCTGCTGTGGGCGGCGGATCATTGGGGCAAGCAGACCAAGGCGTATGAGGATCTGACGCTGAAGGACGCGGTTCTCGTGGGCCTCGCGCAGGCGCTCGCGCTGATACCCGGCACCAGCCGTTCGGGCGTCACCATGACGATGGCGCGCTTTCTGGGCTACGCACGTCCCGAGGCGGCGCGCTTCTCGTTCCTGCTTTCGATGCCGGCCGTCGCGGGCGCGGGCCTGCTCGCGGCGTTCGACCTTGCCGAAGCCTCCGCCGCCATGCAGCGCGATGCAATCATCGCGGGCGTGCTCACCTTCTTCGCAGCCGTGGCGACGATGGCGTTCCTGATGCGCTTCCTGCGCCGGGGGTCGATGCTGATCTTCGTGGTTTACCGCGTGGCGCTCGGCGTGGTGCTGCTCGCGTTCTTCTAGGCGGGGCTGAAACGGCCGTGCGGGCGGAACCGCACGAGCCAGCCGGGCGCGACCGCCGCCATCGGCGTCGCGGCGAGCCCGAGCGCGGCGAGGCCGGGCGCGCCTTCGGGCACGATGTTGTCGCTTTGCAGCATCGTCCACTGGTCGCTGGTGAGCGGCGCGCCGGGCAGCCAGCCGGTAAGGCTCGCCATCAGGCTCGCGGCGGCATCGGGCATATCGACGAGCGCCGGGGTGCGCCCGGTCGTCTCGGCAAGCCATTCAAGAAGACCGCGCATCGTCAGCACGTCGGGACCGCCGAGCGACACGGTCTTGGCGCCGTGGAGCGACGGTTCGCAGACCGCCGCCGCAACCGCGCGGGCTACATCGACAACATAAACCGGCTGGAATTTCGTTCTCGGCGCCACCACCGGCACCACCGGCAGGCGCAGGAGACCGGCGAAGCGGTTCAGGAACTGGTCCTCGGGGCCGAAGATCACCGACGGACGCAGGATCGTCGCCTTCGGGAACGCGGCACGCACGGCCGCCTCTCCCAGCGCCTTGCTGCGGCCGTAGCCGGATTCGCTCTCCGCATCCGCACCGAGCGCCGACACATGCACCAGCGCGCCCGCGCCCGCCGCCGCAGCGGCCTTCGCGACGGCACCGGCGGCGTTCACGTGAACGGCTTCGAACCCGCCCTGCGAATCGGAAAGGATGCCGACGAGGTTGATAACAGCATCCGCCCCCTCGACCGCACGGGCGATCGACGCCTCGCTGCGAAGGTCCGTGCGGACGAAATCGAGCTGGCCGAGCGCGGCGAGCGGGCGCACGTGCAGGGCAAGGTGCGGATCGCGCGTCGCAACACGCAGCCGCGCTCCCGTCTTCGCCAGCGCCTGCACGACATAGCGCCCCACGAAGCCCGAACCGCCGAAGATCGTAATCAGCTTCGCCACACCCCTAATCCTTCCGACCACGCAATCGTTCCCGCGCCGCATATTCCATACGCAGGCCCATTGACAAGCACGGGGACGAACCGTAACCCGCATCGCCTCGCGAGGCGAGAGTATCCGACCCTGTGCCCAGGTGGCGGAATTGGTAGACGCGCTAGCTTCAGGTGCTAGTGCCGGTAACGGCGTGAAGGTTCGAGTCCTTTCCTGGGCACCATTTGTTCTCCTCATGAAATTCCAAGAGCATGGATAAAACGGCAGAATTCTGCCATTTTAGCCTTGGTCCTGTCCTATGGCATCCGAGGGAATTTCACTCCATCCCAGCCAAAAACGGGCCACCAAAAGGGCATCGGTGGCCCGGAAAAATGCGGTGGCCCGGGTGCTGATAATTTGGTGATGGCCCAGCGATGGCCCGGACTGACCCTTTGTTGAAGGAGATCAGTGGCGGCTCTTACGGGTGTGGCAATTCGCGCGGTCAAAGCGAAGGACCGAAGCTACAAGTGCACTGATGGGCGCGGACTCTACATCGAGGTGCGTCCCACGGGTGCGAAGCCGTGGCGGTACAAGTACCTGTTTGATCCCAGGCTTTGATGGTGCATTATTCAGCCAGCAATGGAAGGATGCGCTATGGGACAGATACTCCATGGGAGCGCCACAACGACTGA
>NZ_JACHNZ010000057.1 GCF_014199685.1 Sphingosinicella soli
AAAACCAGGCCGCTGCCTAAACCATCGAAATGAGGGGTCCCTATTGGACGCCGATCACCCCGCTAACGGGGTCCCTTTTGCACGCCGGTCCACACGCCAACCATTTCCTTCGCGACGAACTCGCCAAGAAAACGGCCCATCTTCACCTTGCCAAGCGACTTGACGATGAACTCCATCGGCAGCTTTTCGGTCGCGCCCTCGATCGTGCCTTGCGAAATGCCGTAAGCCAGAGCGCGGGACATGGGCAGGCCAGCGTCTCGGGCTTCGCCGTAGGACGTGCTCCCGGTCGATGCGCTCATGATCGCAAGGCCCGTTGCAGGGCTTCCAGTGGCAACACTGGCACCGATCGCGGTGACAGTAGATGGAAGGCTCCGCACGCCGGACCAGATCGCGCCCTCAATGAAGCTGTCGGACTGAGGCATGACTTCGGCCGCCCGCCTCTGAAACCCCTCCCGTTCCGCCGCCGCGGCTTTCTTGCCCTCCCGGTCGTACCGATAGAGCTTTTGTGCAAGAGCGGGTGACGCCGCTTCGGCATAAGCGTCTATGAGCGCCGTGACCGGCGAGAACGCGACGTCCGACACATCGCCGACGACCCGGCGCATTTCAGCGCCCGCATTCGCCGCGTCGTAGTATGCGGCCCCAAGCGTGCCCTTGAACTTCTTCAGCCCCCGCTCGATCGCACTCAGACTCTCGACGTCGTCGTGCGCGATCCTGGCCTTGTCCACGTCACCCAGCAACGCGATGACAGCCGGAGATTCATCCGCCATCCGGTCGTAGTCATAGGCCTCAGACCGGGCGCGGGCCGACACAACATCGGGATAAGACCGTGCCGACGGTATCGGCACACCTGTCGCACGCGCCGCACGCTGCAAATCAGCCTCATAGTCAGGCTTGCTCGATACCGCGAAGTGCATCGATTCCCGCGCGCGCTGCGCAGGTGACAGCATAGGCATGAGGTTGCCGCGCGCCATGTCATCGATAACGCTGTTCAGATCAGTGTCGAAGGAATCGCCCGTTCTCATGCCGCCAGCTTCCGATAGATCGCGACCGCTGCAGGCGTGGACAGACTCTCCAGCCAGCCGAGAAAGCGGGCGTCGTTCGACTCGTCGAACCTGTCCATGATGCGGTAGAGCCGGGCACGGACGAGGCCCATATTGTGCCGGAAGTTCTGCCCCCACTCGTGCGCGAGGATCGCGCCCGCTGGCGTCCGGGCGAAACTCCGCGCCGACGTCTCAGGCACGTCCTCCGCGCTCGGCTTCGATGTCAGCAGCTCGGCCAGCGCTGCGGCCGTGATGTCGTCGGGCAGGGCCTCGAAACTGCGTTCAAACTGGGCATAGTCCGCCGCGGGCATGTTGATCGCGACGTCGGCGGCACTCCTCGCCAAATTCATATAAGTGCTGTAGCCATCGGCCGTTCCGTGTTCGGAGACGTATTCACTTACCGATGCGATGGCGATGCGCGGGCCGGTCTCCTCACCCCCGGCAACAGGACCGGCGACAGCCTGCCGCTGTGTCACCAGATCGCGATAGCGCGCCTGCTTCTCCTCATCCCGCCAATACGCGCGGGTCGTCATCTCGCCTTGAATCGCGTTGATCTCGGACAGGATGGTCGGCAGATTCCCGCTCATCATGCAGCCTTTCGCGGCTGGGATTTCTGCCATTCCAGAACAGCGGCGGCTTCCGACTGCAGGCCCTTGATGACCGGCGCGCCGTCGGAGATGCGGACGACGCACCAACCCATCCCCGCGCGCCATTCGCTGCGGTGCGTGTCGCCAAGCGGGCTGGATGCGGCCGAGATGGGCTTGCGGCTGTAGATCTTGCGGACGCTTACCTCGCAGCCGGCGGCGCGCACGGCCTCGATGCAGCATTCCATCTCCCAGGACTCGTCATCAGCGAGTACAAGCACGATGTCGTGCCGCTGCAGGTATTTCTGCACGCCCGTCCAGAACTCCATATAGCGCGCGTCTTCCTGCGTGGCTTCCGGCGGCGCCTTCATCCAGAACGTGCGGCGGAATTGCCCCGCTTCGAGCGGTGCTTGCGGCGCGATACGCGGACGCTTTCCGGCAGAGGGCAGGGGTTCGGTCGTGGTCTTTTCGGCAAGAGCGGCCATCAGTTCAGTTCCTGTTCCAGAATGGCCGCGAAGGCCGGTTCAACATACTTTTCGAAAGGGGTGATCCATGGCCGTGGCTCACGCGGCGCGCTGATCCAGTCGAGGATGCCGTAGCGGCTGAACTCGATTGCGTTCAGTTCCGATGCCAGCAGCCGCGAATAGGTGTCCCGGATGTCGTTCACGTCGAGAACGCAGGGGCGCGTGTTGAACACCATCGCCTGCTTGCGCAGCACACCCGCCGCTGCCTCGATATCGGCCAGCGCCTTGACGAGCGCCCGGGCGGACTTCTCCGCGCGCTTCACGGCGTCGGCATAGAGGGGCAGGGTTTCACGGATATCGCGCCGCACGGCGTTCTGATGGGCTGCCAGCGCCTCAGCCTGTGCCATACGCTCCCGGCGCACGGTTTCAGTCTCTGCGGCGTCTATGGCGTCGATCTCGGCACGCTTGGCGGCAATGGGGGCGGGGTCGAAGGTCTTGCCGTCGAGCAAGGCGGCGCCCTGCGCGGCTTCCAGATCGGCAAGGGCGAGGGTCGCCTGCATACGGCGTTCATCAAGGTTCATCGGGGCCTCTGTGTGATGATGTTGGGACGTGAGCCGCCGACGCCGATCGCGCGGTTGCTGGCACGGTTGATGTGAGCGTCGAACTCACGCTGGGCGAGTTCATCGGGCGTCGGTTCGTAAACGTAGCTTGGCGCCGCAGGAGGGATGACCTGCGCGGGTTTGAGGTTCCCCCCATCCACATTACGGATAGTGGACTTTTCATCAGCCTCCCGCGCGAACGGGGCAAAGTGCCATGTTGGCATGGGCTCGCCGTCATGCTTTGCAGCCTCTCTGGCGGCCAGAGTGAGCCCAAAGGCCAGAGCGCGGCGCGCTTCGATGCCGACGGGGTCGGTCGCTATCGGTCGCGGGCCTGCCGACGCCTCTTTCGCTTCCGCGATCATGTTGAGGATGCGGCGGGAAACCTCAATCTTGGAAACGTCTTTCGTTTCGACAGGGGCGCCGTCCGGGCCGCTGATCTCGGTCGGAGATATGGGTTTGCCGTATGCGCGGTTCAGGTACTCAGTGACGGCGGCAAGCTGCGTGCGCTCGTCCTTGGCCTTCTCCGCAAGCGTCTCCAGAAGGCGCAGCATCTTTGGCCCCTTGCGTAAGGCGATCTCTTTCACCTCGCGCGAAACGCGATTCCGGGAACCCTTGGGGCGGCCGGCTTTTCCCGCCTTCGGCGACGAGTTGTTAGATTGATCTTGGATTGTTTGATCCATTCTCGCTGAATACCACGAAAAATAGCCAATAATCAATACATTAGCGCTGATTAAAAATCAGTAGGTAAAGTTGGGAAGCGCTGGGAACGGGCGCGAAATGCCGGATGATATTCGAAAATATTTTATGAGGCTGACCGGATGTCCGTGCGACTTTCCGGCATGTTTTCCCACGTGGCGTAAGGTCGAGTGATGCAACCCGGAGGCAGCAATTTGCTCCACCTTGAAACCCCGAAGTGGAGCGCTGCTCCACCACCACCGCACCACTACCCCAGGGGGGTGTAGTGGAGCAGTGTTTCGCGTGCGGTTTGCGACACCTTGCTCCGCTCCACCTTGTAACGTGGAGCACCATCATTCGGACCTCTGTGACAGACTATCAACCAGCGTGCCGACGCGAACGAATTTTCGCACCCTTCGGCTGTCGTCCTTGTCCTCAACCTCGCGGAGCACGTCCGACTTGATCCAGCCTTTGACGAGTTCCTTCACCCGCTGCTTTTCGGCGGGGCTTTCGATGTCAGCGCCGATCGCGTCCGCCACGGCGATGCCGACCCATTCAGCTGATTGGACATTGGCCCGCCATTGCCCGCCTGCGACCCGTGACTGCACGGCGCGCAGCGTATGGTGATCGATACCCTCGAACGCATCGGGCGGGGTCCACGGCACGGCTACGGCCACGCTGTCGCCACCTTCGATACCACCGTTGCCCAGATGCACGCCGACGGCACGAATCCAGTCTGCCTTGGCGGGCGGCGCGCGGTTCAGCTTGTCATTGAGGACGTTGACGTAAAGGCGGCGGTCGGCGTCGTCGGTGATCCCGAAACGCTCGCCTTCCTCTTTTGACATGCGGTTGAACACCAGCACGGTGCGCGCGGTATTGATGAGCGCGACGGCGCCGCGTCCGGCCTCTGCAGTCACTGCCTGGCCCGCGAGCTTCCGGGTATGGTGGACAAGAACAATCGCGCAGCCGCATTCGGTCGCCAGCTTCGCCCACCGCTTCGAAACCGCATCGATTTTCGTGTTGTCGTTTTCGCTGACCTGATGCGAGGACACGAATGGATCGACGATTAGAACGTCGATGTCCCGGCGCTTCAGCTCTGCTCCGAGTGCTTCATAGACCGGCTCGATGATCTTGAAGCCGTCAGCGTTTTCCGTCGCCGTGCAAAGCCCTTGGCCGGTCAAACCGCTATCGACGAACAGGCGGTCGCCGCAGGTGTCGCGGCCGACGCCGTAATGGATCGCGCCGGCCATGAACATGCGGTCCAGCTCGTCCATCGGATCTTCGAGATTCCAGAACCACACGCGCTGGGGACCATCCCACACGCTTTTTCCGAGCAGCGCGCGGCCCGTGACAAGCGAAAGCGCCGTCGTCACCATGTACGTCGATTTGAGGCTCCCGCCGCCCGCTATGACGCCCGTAATCGTCCCGCGAAGCAGTTCACGGCCAAGCACCCACGGACGCAGGGGAATGGTCGCCGGATCAGGCCAGCCGAACGGCGTGGCGGTGATTTCAATCGCGACAGATTGACGTGATTGAAAATCGTCAAAATCCGGCATCGGCGGCGCCCCGCTATCGAGATAGTCGTCGATCTCGTCACGCATCGGGCGCGCCTTCCAGCGTGCGGATATTGGACGCCGCCATGATGATCGAACGCGACGTGTCGGCAGCGAGCAAAAGGTGATCCAGACCAACCCGGGCGAAGGCATACCCGCTCGCCAGCTCGTTCGCGCAGGCATAGAGCCGCAGACGCAAATCGCTGTTGTGCGCCCAGCGGCCGATTTCGTCTGCGGAGATGTTCCGGCCGGCGAGAAGCCGCAGCCGCAGCGCACGTTCGTCGGGATCAATGCAAGCAGGCATGATCGCGGACAAGGTGGCTTCGAGGTGGGCCCGGTTGCTCATGGGCGCACCTCGACAAGAAGGTCACCGCGCCGCCGGCTTGCGATCACCGCCGCGATTTTGGCACCCTCCAGCGTCTCGGCACGCGCCTCCAGCCCATACGACCCGCCCGCCGGCTCTTCGTGGTCAATCAGCCAGCCGTCGCCAGTACCGTCGCGATGAACAAGTATCCGGCCACGGTCGCGGGTCGGGAAGGGGACAAGCTCACCCATGCCGCACCCCCAGACCCGCCAGCCACGCAACGGACATGCGCCGATCGATCTCGGCAATTATAGACAGCGGTGCGGTATTATGGTACGCAGGATCAACCCTGCAGCCTCCAAGCGTAGGACCAGCGCCGCCCCCGCCCGGGCGGCGTTTCTGTGTTCGCTGCATCGCTATGCCGCCTCCCGCGCTGCCATGCGGTCGGCGATCCACCGATCAACCTCAGTCTCGATCCAGCCGACAACGCGGCCGTTGGGGCTGATGGTAACACGCTTGGGAAACAGGTTGTCGCGTTCAAGGTTGCGAATCTGACGCTCGCAAAGCCCGACCTTCGACTCAACCTCTGGCTTTCTCAGTAGTCTCATTGGAAGCACCTCGTCGTTTCAGGTGCATTCCAAATGTCACGGCGCCCCGTTGTAAGTAAAAGCGTAGGGGAAACTTACAATTTTGTCCGGGCGAGGTTTACCAGAGTGCGCAGTGCCGCTTCAGCGGATATCTCATCAGCACTGCCGGCTTTTTCTATCAATAACTGATATGTTCCCAACACCCCCGGATCCGCATGTCGATGGCTCGAAATTTCGCGATGCCAAGTATCGATATTGGTCGGGGAGATGGCAATACCAGCAGATTTAAGCCGTCCTGAAACGAGGGAGGCGGCCTCCCGCTTCGTCCGCCCCGATTTTTGAATGATTGTCATCGTGGCAGCCGCACAAGCCTTGAACTGGTCGTCAGCGACATGCGATCGATTGCCTCGTTTGCTGTGAACAGCAAGAAGGGGGTTGGGCTTTCCCCGTTTGTGATCTTCCAACGCTGCGAGAAGCCCGAACAATGGGCGAAGCTCGGAATAGGACGCGCCGCAGTCCAGCAAGAACGAATAGGCAGCATCGAGGGCGGATATTGCGCCCGGCAATCCCTCAAGTTCCGTCGCCGTTGTCAACTTCGCGCGGACATCGCCAATAGATTCTGCGTTCACGCCGCGCCCCTCGCCATCGGGACGACGTTGCCCTTCGGCGGGTTGAGGATCAGCGTCACCAGTCCGGCGAGCTTGTGCAGGGCCTCGGCTTTCTCAGCCTCGTATGGGTGGCGATCGTACACGCCTTCGACGCCGTGGATGACGTGGCCAAGCACGCGCTCGGAGATATCCGGACGAACGCCCGCCCGGCTCATCAGGGACTTGGCGGTCCTGCGCAGATCGTGGATGACCCACGGCTCCAGCGCCTTGCCGCCGTTGGCCTTCGCTATCGCCGCGTCGAGCGCAACCTTGTCCTTGGAAAAGCCGTTGAACGCCTTGTCCTTGGAGACGGCGAACACGTAGGGGTTGCCCTTCACTTCCTTGCAGGACTTAAGCACGGCCACGGCGAGCGGGGGCAGGGTGATCTCCCCGGCGTTCGCCTTCTCGCGAGCTTCGGACGGGATGGTCCACCGGCCCGTCTCCATGTCGACGTCCTCGCGGCGCATGAGGCGCACCTTGTCGCGGCGCTGCGCTGACAGCAGGCATGTCTTGACGATCGCGCCGAACACCCCGGCCTCGCCCGCCGCCTTCCATACAAGGCGAATCTCATCATCGGACAACATGCGCTTGCGCTTGCGTTCGGAGGGCTTTGTGCGGCGCATCCCGCGAATGATCGGCGACGTGTAATCATCGTCCCGGCCTGCGTACCACGTCATCAGCTTGGAGAGGGTGGCGAGCAGATGGTCGGCCATCGAAGCGCCGCTGTCGCGCTCCACCTCGTCGAGCATCTGCGCGATGTCCCGGCGCTTGATGTCCACGAACACGCGCTTTTCCCATCGCGGCCACAGGTGCGTTTTGAACTGGCGTTCGATCTCGTAAGCCGAACGCAGTGGCCGCTCCTTGTTCTTCACGTACAGCGCGAGGAAGTCGTCCGATACCTTGCGGAACGTCTCGGGGGGCGCGACAGGCGTTTCAGGGGGCAGGGGGGTGGCTTCCCCCGCCTTGATGCGCGGCACGGCTATGCGGGCACGCTCGCGGGCCTGATCGATCGATATCTCGCCGGGCTTGCCGATCTCCTTCCACACCTGCTTGCCGGACGGCGCCCGCGCGACGACGGTGTAGGTCTTGGCGCCCCGCGGCGTGACGAGAACGGCAAGGCCCGTCGTCGCCGGATCGAACACGACAAGGCGCTTTTTCGGGTTCGGAATGTCCGTGGTCGCCGTTTTCTCGAACGGCTTAAGCAGGCTTCTCGGCGCGGGCATGTTTTGGCCTTCCGTCTAACATTCGTCTAAACAGCGGGCTTCCCGTAGTGTTAGATTGCTTCCCGTTGTTTCCATATGAATGCGCGGAAATCAGCCAATCGTCAACCAGATATTTCCTGATATATTCCGCTATATCCCGCTATCGGTTGAGACTTTTAATCAGTAGGTCGCTGGTTCGAATCCAGCAGGGCTCACCAAAACACCCGTTCCATCTATCGTTAATGACTTCCCGCTACTGCTCTGGCTAACCGCAAGGTAGCGAGTGGGTGCCGATGTACGCTGTTCTTCGAAGGCCGTTTTCGATCGCGCGCGAGGAGTGGGTCTGGCTTGCGCCGCTGGTTCTCATGGTCGCCGGAATTTACGGCGTTTCAGAACTGGTCGCCCGGTGGAACGAGGCTTCGACCGCCTCGCTTGTGATAGATTACATGGACAAGGCGCTGCGCGCGATCCCGCTCGTGGTGTCGCTTGGGCTTCTCTATCACCTCATTCGCGCGCTGCTTTCGGGTGAGGCGGCGCCGCTCTCCAGCATGGTGCTTTCCGCGCGGGCGCAGCTTCAGGATACGAGCCTGCTCGTCTCGCGGGTCGTGCCGCTTGCGCTGATGCCGGTGCTGTTCGCGGCGATGGGCATGTTGAAAATGCAGATCCCGCAGATCATGCCGTTCTATCTCGACGACACGTTCGCCGCGCTCGACAAGGCGCTGTTCCTGGGGCGGCAACCCTGGGAGCTTACCCACGCGCTTTTCGGGTCCGCTGACGCCACGCTGGTGATTGACCGGCTTTATACGCTGTGGGTTTTCGGGCTGTCGGTTGCGATCGGCTATTTCGCGCTCATCGCCCCGCGCGCGGAACGGGCGCGTTTCTTTCTGAATTTCACGGCCATCTGGATCGTGCTCGGCGTGCTCGGCGCCTATATCGGAAGTTCCGCAGGGCCGTGTTTTCTGGCGCCGATGGCTTCAGCATCCGCGCCTGAGTTCGCCGGCCTGATGGAAAGGCTTGCATCGATCGATGCGACGCTGAAGGCTGGCGGCGGCATGGGCCTTGGCGCGCTGCACTGGCAGACCATGCTGTGGACCGCGCACGAAACCGACACGATCGGCTTCTCGATGGGCATTTCCGCAATGCCCTCGCTCCACAACGCGATCGCGTTTCTTTATGTGCTGTTGGCGTTCCGGATCGGCCGCACGGCGGGCACCATCGCGGCGCTCTTCGCACTCACGACGTTCATCGGCTCGATCCACCTCGGCTGGCATTATGCGGTGGACGGGCTGGTGGCCTTTGCCGGTGTGTATGCGGTGTGGTGGGGGGTGGAGCGGTATTTGCGGGCGGTATGACTACAGCCGGGCCGACCCTGCGCGCGCCGAACAGACTTAGCCCCAAATTAACTATTCTGGTGTTTGAATACCTTTAACTATTCAATCAAGGCTACTGTATGCGCAACGTAAAGACCAAAAGGATTTCTTTGGTCGTTCCTGTCCTGAACGAGCAGGAAACAATCGGTTTGTTCCTTGAACGCGTGCTTCCGGTCGTGGAAGCGGCAAGCGAACACATTTCCGAGCCGTTGACGGTGGAAGTGGTTTTCGTTGACGATGGCAGTCGGGACGAAACTGCGGCAATCATTTCTGCCTTTGCGCGGCGAGACGCGCGCGTGAAGCTCGTCAGCCTGTCCAGGAATTTTGGAAAGGAAGCCGCGCTTTCCGCAGGACTGAAATATGCGACGGGCGATGCTGTTATTCCGATGGATGTCGATTTGCAGGATCCACCTGAAGTCGTTCCGGAAATGATCTCGAAATGGGTAGCCGGAGCAAAGGTTGTTGAAGGCGTACGCATAGACCGTTCGTCGGATACATTTCTGAAGCGGCTTACTGCCGGACGCTTCTACGATCTCTTCAATAGGCTTGCGGATCATCCGATTCCGGCAAATGTCGGTGATTTCCGATTGATGGACCGCGAGGTCGTGGATGTTCTCCTGACCTTGGGAGAACGGACGCGTTTCAACAAATCACTTTTCTCGTGGGTCGGGTTCAGTCGTGACGAGGTTGCTTTTGTGCGTGAGCCGCGCGCGATGGGAGCCAGCAAATGGCGATATTGGAAGCTCTGGAACTTTGCGCTGGACGGTATCATATCGTCATCGACGGCACCCCTCAGGGTCTGGACTTACATCGGCACTTTGCTCGGTTCACTCGCGATAGCCTACGCAGGATTCATTCTTGGTGCGAAGCTGCTCGGCAACGTGGATGTGCCGGGCTACGCGTCTCTGATGGTCGCTGTGCTGCTTCTCGGCGCGTTGAATCTCATTTCACTGGGTATTCTGGGTGAGTATATCGGGCGCATATCCACCGAAGTTCGCGGTAGGCCTCTTTACATTGTCGAGCGCACGTTCGGCATAGACGCATCGGATTTGCCGAGAGTATCTCGTGGATAGAGCCGTCTACACGCGGATGGCCGAGCATGAATCCAAACATTGGTGGTTCGTGGGTCGGAGACATATTTTAAGGCGTTTGCTGGCGCGGAACCTCCACGGTAAGGCGCACGTACCGCTTATGCTCGATGCGGGCTCTGGCACAGGTGGAAATTTGCCCCTGCTAGCCGAATTCGGCAATGTGCACGCGTTTGAATATGATGCGGGCGCAAGACAAAGTGCTCGCGAAAAATGGGCGGGGGATGTCCTGTTCGGAGAAATGCCCGACCGCATTCCATTCGAGAACAAATGCTTTGATTTGATCACGATGTTTGACGTCCTCGAACACGTGGAACGCGATAGTGATTCTCTGCGCGCGCTGTCTCAGCGACTTGCCGCCGGTGGACGAATATTGCTGACAGTGCCCGCCATGCCTTGGCTCTGGTCCCGTCATGACGAGTTGCACCACCATCAGCGTCGGTACACACCCGCTTCCCTGCGTGAAGCTGCGGAGAGGGCCGGGTTGGAGGTTGTCGAGCTTGCGTACTTCAATACCCTTTTATTCCCGTTAGCTGTCGTTCAGCGCATTGCGGAGCGGGTTCTTCATAGACATGTCGAAACCGATGTGATGCCTCATCCTGCCGTCAATGCAGCCTTAGCCGGCGTGTTCGGGCTGGAACGGTGGATAGTCGGCAATGTGTCTTTGCCGTTTGGCCTTTCGCTCTACGCTTCGCTGCGGAAATCATGACTGCGCTTGTGGCGCAGGCGGGCCGTTTTGGTGTTGTGGGGTTAGCCACGACGGCTCTCCATCTTTGTGCGGCCTATCTGGCCAGCAGCATTGGCGGTTTTGCACCTGGATCGGCCAACACCGTTGGGTTCGCATGCGCGGTCACGTTCGCCTACCTTGGTCACTTCAGTTGGACATTCAGCAGGCGGGCGGAACATTCGGAAGCGCTCGGCAGATTTGCCGTCGCAAGTCTTTTTGGTTTCGCCACATCCTCCCTCATTGTGTTTGTTGTCACGCACATGCTGCAGTGGTCGATGCTTGCGGCGCTGGTGCTGGTTGGTATCGCTGTGCCGTGCCTCAACTTCGTTGCATTCAAATTTTGGGTGTTTCGCTCACCACGTGACCTCGATGGACGATCTATGTTTGCGGCTTGCGTCGCTTGGGGGTTTGCTGCGGCGGTGCTGTTTGCTCTCTATTTTTGGGGACGGCCTTTCAACCATGATACGAGTTGGTATCTGGTGGCTACGGAGAAGTTTCTGAATGGAGCCCGCCTTTATGTCGATGTGATTGAGATCAATCCGCCGCTTGCGTTCTACGTAACCGCTCCACCGATCATCGTGTCTGAGTTGTTCGGAGGCGGAAGCACTTCTGCGTTTCTACTCTACGTTACGACGCTGCTCTTCATATCTCTTGCCTGGTCGGGGCGTATCGTCGCGGCAAGCGAGGGTTTAGTGCATGCCGAACGCATTGTTCTTTTTGGGGGTGTGATTTTATCGCTGATCCTGCTGCCGATTCCGTTCGTCGGTCAACGCGAGCACCTGATGCTCGTTTTTTCGCTGCCATATTTCCTGGCACTTTGCCTGGATCCTTCGGGTTCCAATAGAAAGCCTATGGAATCTTTTGCGCTCGGCGCATTTGCGTTCTTTGGCTTGGCCATGAAGCCCTATTTCCTGTTCGCGCCACTGCTTGTTTCAGCGGTTGCGGCCTTGCAGAATAAAACGCTGAGAGTAATAATTTCAATTGAAAACATAACTATTGCACTTCTGTGCGGATTATATTTCCTATTCATAGTTGTGTTTCACAAAGAGTATATCGATCACATTGTTCCAATGGCGACAGAGGTTTATCACGCCTACGGATATGAATTTTTTCTGGTTTTTACAAAGCCTCACTTTCTTGTGTTTCCGGTCGTTCTATATTTGATAATCCTTCAGACTGGCCGGTTAAGAGATTCTTACGCTCTGAGGCTTTTCGCTGTAGCTACCGGATTTTGCGCTGCTTATCTGGTTCAGTTCAAGGGCTGGCCATCGCACGCATACCCCATGAACGTGTTCCTGTTACTCACACTCTGCGCAATGATTGCACGAGGTTTTGGCCGGAAAATCTCTGCGCTGGCAGCAGTTTTGGCAGCTGCCGTGATGCTTTTACCACCTGTCCTCGAAGGCCCTTACAAATCGCGGCTCCTTCGTCCGTTCCTCGCCGCTTACCCGGTACCCGGAGTTGCACCCTCTGTACTGGTGCTATCATCAAATCTTTGGGCGAGCTTCCCTTTTGTAAACCTGACGGGCGCAACCTGGGCGAGCCGCTTCCCTGCGCAATGGCTTGTTCCGGGCGCCGTTGGATTGCTTGCTGAGCCGCACTGTCGAGCCGATCCCCAATCGTGCAGCAAGGTAAAGCAAATCTTGAATTATTCGCGCCAGGCAACGGTAGACGATCTGATCGCTTTCAAGCCCGGCCACGTCTTTGTCGATGAGCGGAAACGAAAATCATACTTCGTTGGTGAAAAGTTCAACTACCTCGATTATCTCTCGGACGATCCTCGCTTTGCATCCCTTTGGAAGAGCTATCGCAAGGTGGCTTTCGTTCAGGGTTACGCGCTTTGGGTTCGCGTGGACGATCCTGGAGCGCTAGGCGCACTACCCAACCGTCCCCACCCGGTCGCAGTTCAGCCCGAACGCCGCCAGTCCGGTTTCCAGGAGTGAGGCGAGCATCGGCGTGCGCATCAGGGCTTCGGGGATGTCGGAGACTTCTTCGTTGACGACGGCGAGGGCGTCTTCCCATTCGGCGGCGTCATAGTCGCCTGCGCCCACCAGCATCAGCGTGTATAGCTCGGCCTGCTCGTCCTCGTTCAGATCTTCCATCATGCTGCGAAGCTCTTCCTCGACAGTGTTCGAGGAATCCTCCAGAACGCCCACGGCCCTGTCGTCGGCCATGCTGGAGCTGTCGTCGGGGTCGACTGCGGGAACCTGGGCGTCGTATTCGCGCGCCCTCAGCACGATCCGGCATACGTCTTCGAGTGAAATCGTGAGTTCCATGGGCGCTTCCGATCCTCAGCCTGATGTCGTCATGTCGTGCCCGCACGCCGTGCCGCAGGTGCGCGGCGCGTCATCGGGCGTGATCTAAACGGCTCAGGCGGCGCAGAGTTTCGCTTTCGCGGCATCGTATTCACGTTTCAGGCGCGCGACAAGCTGGGCGGCGGGCAGCACGGCCTTCACCGCGCCGATGCCCTGGCCGCAGCCCCAGATGTCTTTCCACGCCTTCGCGCCGGTGTTGCCGCCGCTGCCGAAATCCATCTTCGACGGGTCGCTGGTCGGCAGGTTCGCGGGATCGAGGCCGGCGTTCACGATGGACGGGGCGAGGTAGTTGCCGTGCACGCCGGTGAAGAGGTTCGAATAGACGATGTCCGACGCGCGGCTGTCGACGATCATCTGCTTGTAGCGTTCATCGGCGCGCGCTTCGGCGGTGGCGATGAAGGCGGAGCCGATATAGCCGAAATCCGCGCCCATCGCTTCGGCCGCGAGCACGGCAGCGCCGGTCGCGATCGCGCCGGAGAGCGCGATCGGCCCGTCGAACCATTCGCGGATGTCCTGAACGAGCGCAAAGGGGGAAAGCGTGCCGGCATGGCCGCCGGCGCCCGCCGCGACAGGGATCAGGCCGTCCGCGCCCTTTTCGATCGCCTTTTTCGCGTGGGCATTGGTGATGACGTCGTGGAAGACGAGGCCGCCGTAGCTGTGGATCGCGGCGTTCACGTCCTCGCGCGCGCCGAGCGATGTGATGATGAGCGGCACCTTGTATTTCACGCAGAGCGCGAGGTCGTCCATCAGCCGGTCGCTCGACTTGTGGACGATGAGATTGACCGCGTAGGGCGCGTCGTTCTCCGTTAGTTCGGCGGTGAGGCGTTGCAGCCATTCCTCGAACTGCGGCAGGGGGCGAGCGTTCAGCGACGGGAAGCTGCCGACGATACCCGCGCGGCACTGCGCGATGACGAGATCGGGGTTCGAGATGATGAACAGCGGCGAGCCGATCACCGGGATCGAAAGCCGTCCGCGAAACAGCGCTGGCATGGTCAAGGCGAAAATCCCCCTATGATGCGGCCAGAAGCTCCTTCAGCGGAGTGCCGGCGTCGGCGAGGCGGGCCGGATCGATGACCGCCGCTTTTTCGACGAGTGCGCGCCCCTGAATGAAGTCCTTCGCCGCACTGATGCAATCGAGCGCGATCACCCGGCCACCCTTCAAATAGATAAGGCTGAAGCTGCGCGCGGTCGGTTCACCGCGCAGAACGGTGGCGTCGTGGCCTGTCGAGAGGCCTACGGTCTGGAGACGCAGATCATACTGGTTGGACCAGAACCACGGCGTCGCCGTGTAGGGCTGCGGATCGCCGAGAATGGCGGCGACGGCGGTTTTGGCATGATCGACCGCGTTCTGCACGGATTCGAGCCGGATACGGGCGCCCTCGGCAAAGCGGTTCTCGTGACACGCACAGTCCCCGATCGCATAGATGTGGGGCAGGGTGGTGCGGCAGAAGGCGTCGACATCGACACCGTTGCCGCCGCTCGCGCCGGCGTCGAGGAGCGGCTCGACGGAGGGGATAAGGCCGATACCCACGATGACGGCAGCGGCGGGCAGGCGCTCACCGCCCGCGAGGCGCACCGCCGTGACGCGGCCGGCATCCGTTTCCAGCGCCTCGATGGCGGCGGAGAGGCGAAGATCGACCCCGTGCGCGCGGTGCTCCTCCTCGTAGAAGCGGGACACGGGTTCCCCGGCGACGCGCGCCAGCACGCGCGGCAGCGCTTCGAGCAGCGTCACCTTGTGGCCCTGCTTGACGAGAACGGCAGCGGCTTCCAGCCCGATGTAGCCGCCGCCGATGATGACGACCGGCCCGCCGCCTTCAAGGTCGGAGCGGAGCGCATCGACATCGGCGATGGTGCGGATCATGTGGACGTTGTGGCTGTCTGCGCCGGGCATGGGCAGGGGGCGGGGACTGCCGCCCGCCGCCCAGATGAGGTCGCCGTAGCCGAGGTGCTCGCCCGCATCGGTGGTGACGGTGCGTGCTTCGGGGTTCACCGCGACGACGCGGGTGCCGAGGTTAAGCGTCACGCTCTTGTCGGCCCAGAACGCTTCGGGGCGGAGCAGCAGGCGGGCAGCTTCCTTTTCGCCGGCGAGATAGTCCTTGGAGAGCGGCGGGCGCTCGTAGGGCGGAAGGGCTTCGGCGCCCACCATCGTGATGCTGCCGGTGAAATTCGCCATTCGCAGGCTGATGGCGGCCTGGGCGGCGGCCTGGCCCGCGCCCACGATCAGAACGTCGCTGCTGCTCATTCTTCATCCCCATAAATATGAACGGCGAAGTCTCCGCCGGATGTGGCGCGCCCGCGATACATGCCGGGCGTGTTGAACGAAAAGGCCGAAGTGCCGTCCGGCGCGACCGCGATGACGCCGCCGGCGCCGCCGAGCGCCTTCACCTCGTCTTGTACCGCGTCCGTCGCCGTCTGCGCGTCTTCCTTGCCGAAGCGCATTCGCGCGCAGATTTCGTGGGCGACACCGATGCGGATGTAAAATTCGCCTGATCCCGTCGCGGAAACCGCGCAGCCGCGATTGTCCGCATAGGTGCCCGCGCCGATGACGGGCGAATCGCCGACGCGGCCCCAGCGTTTGCCGGTGAGTCCGCCGGTGGAGGTGGCGGCGGCGAGGTTGCCGTGCATGTCCTTCGCGGCCGCACCGACCGTACCGTACTTCATGTCCGCGTCGAACACCGCGCCGGTTTTCGTGTTTTCCTTCATCGTTTGAAGCTGCTGCCAGCGCTCTTCGGTACGGAAGTACGAGGGATCGACCTGATCGAGGCCGCGTTCCCGCGCGAAACGGTCCGCGCCGGGGGCCTGCAGCATCACGTGCGGGCTCTTTTCCATAACGGCGCGCGCGGCGCTTATCGGATTGCGGGTTCGGGTGAGGCCCGTGACAGCGCCCGCCGCGCGGTTTCGCCCATCCATGATGGCGGCGTCAAGCTCGTTGACGCCCTCGTAGGTGAACACCGCGCCGCGACCCGCGTTGAAGCCGGGATTGTCCTCCAGCACCTTCACGGCGGCCTCGACCGCATCGAGCGCCGCGCCGCCCGAAGCCAGCACGGCCTTGCCTGCTTCAAGCGCCGCAGCCAGCCCCGCGCGCTGCGCGGCATCGCGCTCCGGTGTCATCGTCCCGCGCGCCATCGCACCGGCGCCGCCATGAATAACGAGCGTCCAGTTCTGCATGGCGAAGGCCCCACTCGAAAGAAAAACGGCGGCGAAGGTTGCTGCAATGCCAAGCGAACGTCGCATCATGGCCCAGTTCCCCCCAACCGATGGCGCAGGGCTTACCCAGTGCGGGGAACGAGCGCAACAGGCCGCGTTCAGGAAGCCGGGAATGCGTTTTCAAACCGTGCGAGCGCCGCATCCAGGAGGCGCTGGTCGGTCCTTTCGGCGCGGGGACATCTCTGCGCGCGCACGGTATCCCGCCAGACGCATGGTAGCGCATAATCCTTTCGAATTGAACCTCGGGCAGACCGGCGCCGAGGGACGATTGACCGCCGCCGCCGCCGCGCCTATATGACCCGCGCTTTCCGGCCGAAACGGCCCTGGGGCGGAGTAGCTCAGTTGGTTAGAGCAGCGGAATCATAATCCGCGTGTCGGGGGTTCAAGTCCCTCCTCCGCTACCATCGCGACAGCCCCCAAAGGTTGTTGCCCCCCTTTCACCGTGAAATGATCCAGCTTTGTGGTGATTTCGGCGCACATGCGTCCGTCCTTGTCGCGGGACAGGGTGACGGACGCCACGACTTCCCGGACAAGCTGATGCAGGTCGCCCCTATCGCGCAGGTTTTGCAGGGTCAGTTCCAGCTTGGCCTTGGCGGAATGCAGATAATCCCGCGACGTGGCGAGGCTCTTTGCGAACGCTGCCACGGCGGTCGGATGGATCACGATGTTGGATGCAGGCGGTTGCTTGTCCAGATCGGCTTTCAGCCGGTCGCGCTCGACGCCCAGTTCCTTGCTGGCAGCGTCTAGGGCCTGCTCATCACCAAGGCCCTTAATCATCATGGTGGTGATGCGCTCCAGTTCCTTGCCGATGGCCTTCAGGCGCGTTTCGGCCTTCGCGCGGCGGGCAATGTCCTTCGCGGCCTCCTTGTGCCGTCCCTCCAGCCATGCCCTCGCGTAACGGTTCACCTGTGCCTCGGTGGCCAGTTCATCGGCCAGCGTGTCGATTACAAGGGCCTCCACATCGCCAAGGTAGAAGGTCTGCGGGTTGGGACAGGCTCCCGAATTGGTGTGAGCCGAACAGCGAACGCGCCTTCGCCCGCTCTTGTCGTTGCCCGCAACGGCCATGCCGGAACCGCAAGCCGCGCACTTGATAAGGCCGGATAGCAAGAGTTTGGGGCGGTTTTGCGCGCCCACGTTCTTGCCCGTGCCTGCCATCGACCGGGCCTCTAGCTGGGCCTGCACGGCATCAAAAAGAGCGGGAGGCACAATTTCCAGTTCGGGAGCGTCGGCAGAAATCCGTTCGCTTTTGGGCTTGGGCCGGGATATGCGCTTGCCGGTGTCGGGGTCTTTCAGCATCGTGACTTTACCCCACACGATTATACCCTTGTAGATTGGGTTGCGAAGCATCCCCGTGCCCCGACTGGCGAAGCCGTAGAGCGCGGACGGTGCCCACAGCTTGCCGCGTGGTGCGTCGATGCCTTCGGCGTTCAACTCCCGGCAGATCGCCTTCGGGGATTTGCCATCGTGATATTCTTGGAAGATGCGAAGGACGATTTCCGCTTGCTCTGGCACGATCATGGGAACGCCCCGATTGGCGGGGTCGGGGGTGTAGCCATAGGCACGTCCCCCAGCCGTCTTGCCCCTCTCAATTAACCCTTCCATGCCGCGCTTAACCTTCTTGGCGTTGGCCTCGCGGAACTCTTGGGCAACCATCGCTTTCAATCCCATCATGGCGGTGCTGACTTCGCCGCCGTCATGCACTGCAAGGATTTTGACGCCGCGATGCGTGAGGCGCTTATAGATATGTGCCATGTCTTCCATGTCGCGAGAGATGCGGTCCTGCGCCTCGGCAATGACAGCATCGCACTTTCCAGAATAGGCAACGGCCAACAGGTCTTGCAGCCCGTCCCGCCCCCTGATTGACGCGCCGGACTTCGCGGCGTCGTGATACTCGCCCATGACTTTGTAGCCCTCCCGCTTGGCGTAGGCGCGGCAAAGAGCAAGCTGGTCATCAACCGACTTTTCGTTTTGCAGGTCCGTTGAATAGCGAGCGTAGAGGATGGCGCGGCGGGGTTCGGACATCATGCGCCCCCTTGCTGGCTGGTAAGGGCGCGCTCCAGAATGGCCACAAGTTCGCCGTTCATCTTACGGTGATTGGCGGCGGCACGTTCCTTGAGCATGACTTTCAGATCGGCGGGCAGGCGCAGCTTCATGTCACAGAGGTTCATCCAGTTAGCTCCTTGTGGGGTAATAAACACCCCAATACGGGTATGATTGGATGGGGTTGCTGTCAACCCCTTCGTGGGGGTAATGCTACCCCATGGAAAAGACGCCCCCGGATATGAAGGTTCGCCTGTCTGCTGATTTACGGCGCAAGATCGTGGATGCCGCTCAAGAGAATAATCGGACGCTAAACAGCGAAATCGTGTTTCGGCTGGAGGCGAGCTTCAGGGATGGTGCGGGGCAGTCTGCTACGGCGGTAGATCAGGCTAGCGAACTGGAGGCGTTGCGCACACAGGTGCGGGCACTGGAAAGCCGTATCCCTGCCGATCTCATTGTGCGGCTGAGCAAGTTGGATGCTCTTCTTAATGAACTAGATGGTAAGGTTGTCGTTACGGTCGACAAAGCCGATTAAGATCACGTTGGGGGGGTAATGTGTGGACCGGCGTGCAAAAGGGACCCCGTTAGCGGGGTGATCGGCGTCCAATAGGGACCCCTCATTTCGATGGTTTAGGCAGCGGCCTGGTTT
>NZ_JACHNZ010000058.1 GCF_014199685.1 Sphingosinicella soli
AAACCAGGCCGCTGCCTAAACCATCGAAATGAGGGGTCCCTATTGGACGCCGATCACCCCGCTAACGGGGTCCCTTTTGCACGCCGGTCCACAATCATGTACAACCAGCCCGCGCAACTCCTCGACAGCGACGCGGGCAACAAGGTCGAGGATGCCGACCTTGCGCTTCAGGCGCTCGGCGAAGACAGCGTGGCATTCGGCTATCTGACGACGACAATCACGGTCGCAGATCCGGACCGCACGCGCGCCGACGAAAAGGTCCGCGCGGTCCTGCGCATCGTGAACGGTCTCGGTTTCGCGGCCATTCGCGAGGAGGTGAATGCCGTCGAGGCCTGGCTCTCCTCGCTTCCGGGTCACGTTTACGCGAACGTCCGCCAGCCGCTCATCCATACGCTCAACCTTGCGCATCTGATGCCGCTCGCCGCGATCTGGGCCGGCCCTGAGCAGAATACCCACCTTGGCGGCCCGCCGGTATTCCACGCCGAAACGCGCGGATCGACCCCGTTCCGCCTGTCGACGCACGTCGGCGATGTCGGGCACATGATGGTCGTCGGCCCGACGGGCGCGGGGAAATCGGTGCTCCTCTCGCTGCTCGCGATGCAGTTCCGCCGGTACGACGGCGGGCAGGTCTTCCTGTTCGACAAGGGGCGTTCAGCCCGAGCGGCAACACTCGCGTGCAGCGGTGGATACGCGGATCTTGGCCTTGTGGCGAACGAGGCCGTGCTCGCCTTTCAGCCCCTGAGGCATATCGACGTGCCCGCCGAGCGTGCCTGGGCGGACGACTGGATCTGCGGTCTTCTTGCGCACGAAAAGCTGATCCTGACCCCGGAGATCCGGGAGACGGTCTGGTCGGCGCTCGCCAGCCTTGCTGGCGCGCCGCCTGCCGAGCGGACGCTGACCGGGCTTGGCCTCCTTCTGCAATCGGAGGATGTTCGCGCGGCGCTCGCGCCGTTCACGCTCGAAGGGCCTTACGGCGCGCTTCTCGATGCAGCTGACGACGCGCTCGCCATCGCCGACCTTCAATGCTTCGAAACCGAGACGCTCCTGGGGACGCCGGGTGCCGCAGCGCCGGTGCTCGCGTATCTGTTTCATCGCCTCGAATCCCGGTTCGATGGCCGCCCGACCCTCCTCATCCTCGACGAGGCCTGGGTGTTTCTCGACCATCCGCTGTTCGCGGCGCGGCTTCGCGAATGGCTGAAGACACTGCGCAAGAAGAACGTCGCGGTCGTGTTCGCGACGCAGAGCCTTGCCGATATCGCTGGCAGCGCCATTGCGCCTGCAATCATTGAAAGCTGCCCGCAGCGTATTTTCCTGCCGAATGATCGCGCGCTGGAGCCGCAGAGCCGCGAGGCCTATGCGCGCTTCGGGCTCAGCAGCCGGCAGCTCGAAATCATCGCGCGCGCGGAACCGAAGCGGCAATATTATCTGCAGTCGGCGCGCGGCAACCGTCTGTTCGAGCTCGGGCTCGGTCCCGTCGCGCGTGCCTTTTGCGGCACGTCCGACGCGGCGGGGCAGGCGCGGATCGATACGATACTCGCCGCGCATGGCCCGGATGGCTTTGCAGAACGACTTCTCGAAAGCGCCGGTCTCGACTGGGCCGCAGCGCTGCTCGGCGATTTTCCAGACGCTGTTTCCACCCCCGACAAGCAGGGAGACTGACCATGAAAACCCGTTATCGCACATTCCTGGTGCGAGTTGCCCTCTCGAGCGCCCTCGGAGCATCGACGTTGACGCTCCCCGCGCCGGCGCACGCGATCCCGGTGTTCGACAGCGCCAACTACGCGCAGAACCTCCTCGTTGCCGCGCGGACGCTCGCCCAGATCAACAACCAGATTCAGTCGCTGCAGAACGAGGCGCTGATGCTGACGAACATGGCGAAAAATTTGTCGCGCACGGCCTTTCCCGAAGTCGATGCGCTCGCCAGCCGTCTTGCCGAGATCGATGTGCTGATGAAGCACGCGCACGGTATCGGGTTTGATATCGCCGACTTCGACGCGCGGTTTCAGAAGCTGTTCCCGGATGCCTTCGATGCTGCAGCAGGTAGTGCCGCGCATGTGCTCGCTGCGCGCGATCGCCTTGACGCGAGCATGGCCGCGTTTCGTCATACGATGGACGTGCAGAACCGCATCGCAGCCGATGTCGAGGCGGATGCCGGAACGCTCGCCGCAATCATCGCGCGAAGCCAGGACGCCGAGGGAAACCTGCAGGCGCAGCAATCAACGAACCAGCTGCTCGCGCTCGCCGCGAAACAGCAACTGCAAACGCAGCAGATGCTCGCCGCGCAGTTTCGGAGCGAAAGTGCCGAGCTCGCGCGGCGCGCGCAGGCGGAAAGCGACGCGCGCGCCGCGACGCGCGCGTTTCTGGGATCGGGCAAGGCCTACGAATGAGTTGAGACGGCGCAGCTCGCCCCCTCCCGGCTGCGCCGTCTCGCCGCGGATACCCCCGTATGGCCTGCTGCCTTCCGGCCCGGGGGCATCCGCGGCCCAGCATTGAGGAAGCGTGAGCGACCACATGGACGACCTCGGCGTCATCGACCAGTTCCTGGATGTCTTCATCATCTACATCGACAGCGGATTCGGCCTGCTTGGCGGCGACGTCGCGTTCCTCACCACGATCCTGATCGGCATCGACATCACGCTCGCCGGGCTGTTCTGGGGGCTCGGGGGCGAGGACGATGTCATCGCGAAGCTCGTGAAGAAAATCCTCTACGTCGGGGCCTTCGCGCTCATCCTGAACAACTTTCCCGTGCTCGCCGATATCGTCTTCCACTCGTTTGCAGGGCTTGGGCTTGTCGCTGGCGGCGGCACAATCAGCGCAGACGACCTCCTGAAGCCCGGACATCTTGCCGGTACAGGGTTCGAGGCGGCCTGGCCGCTTCTCGACCAGGCGAGCAAAATGCTGGGTTTTGCAAGCTTCTTCGACAATGTGCTCGTCATCGCCGTACTGCTGATCGCGTGGGTGATCGTCATCGCTGCGTTCTTCGTTCTCGCCGTGCAGCTCTTCATCACGATCCTCGAGTTCAAGCTGACCGCGCTCGCGGGCTTCGTGCTCGTGCCGTTTGCGCTCTGGAACCGCACCGGCTTCCTCGCCGAGCGCGTGCTCGGCAATGTCGTGGCCTCGGGCGTCAAGGTGATGGTGCTCGCTGTCATCGTCGGCATTGGCTCAGGCTTTTTCGGCGACTTCGTCGGTGCGCTTGCCGGCGCGGAGCCTGATATCGGCGCAGCGATGAGCCTCGTGCTCGCCAGCCTGGCGCTGTTCGGCCTTGGCGTCTTCGGCCCCGGCATTGCCTCGGGGCTTCTCGCGGGCGCACCTCAGCTCGGCGCCGGTAGCGCATTCGGCACGGCAGCGCTCGCCGCGGGAGGACTTGCAATGGGCGGCGCAGCCGGACTTGCAGCGGCGCGCGGCGCTGCAGGCGGTGCGCTCGGCGCGGTCAGGGCAGCGACGACGATGGGCGCCGCTGCCTCGACCGCTTACCAGCTCGGCCAGGAAACCTCGGGCACGAGCTCTGTGCGAAGCGGCCTGGGCGGAGTTGCCTGGGCGGCAAAGGCCGGTGCCGTCCGGCGTGCCGGTGAGGCGCTCGGAATCGGTGCCGCCGCCGAGCGCGGGCGCAAGGCTGCTTGGCGGGCCGGAATGGCGCCCACAGGAGGTGGAGCCGTCTCCGGCGAAGCCGCTCCTGCCTGGGCGCAGGCACTCCACGCCCGGCAGATCCAGCGCCAACGCCGCCACGCCGTGGTCCATGCGCTCCGCGACGGTGACCGCGGCGGCGCGGGCGCCGCCCCCGATATCAGCGAAAGGGACTGAACGATGATCTTCAAACGAAGCATGCAGCGTTACGGGCAGACGCCTGAACCGGAAACGCCATACCAACGAGCCGGTCAGCTCTGGGACGAGCGTATCGGGTCTGCGCGCATGCAGGCGCGAAACTGGCGCTTGATGGCGCTCGGCAACCTCGCGCTCGCAGCGGGGCTCGCCGCTGCGCTCATCTGGCAATCGCAGGAGTCTCGCGTCGTGCCCTACGTGGTTGAAGTCGACCGGCTCGGTCAGGCGCTCGCGGTCGTGCCGGCGTCGCAGGATTATACTCCGGGCGACCCGCAGATCGCGTGGCATCTTGCGCGGTTCATCAAGAACGTTCGCAGCGTGGCGCTTGATCCGGTGCTTATGCGCGAGGCGTGGCTCGCCGCCTACGATTTTGCGGACGACCGCGGCGCGCGCTTTCTCGATGAGTACGCACGCGAAAACGATCCGTTCGCGGAGATCGGAAACCGCAGCATCTCGGTGCAGGTGACGAGCGCGCTGCGCGCCTCGGCGCGGTCGTTTCAGCTGCAATGGACGGAGCGCCGTTATCAGCATGGCAGCCACGCGCGAACCGAGCGATGGACCGCGATCCTGACCTTCGACGTCCGGCCCCCACGCTCCGTAGATGTCCTGCGCAAAAACCCGCTGGGTCTCTACGTCACCGCCATCGACTGGAACCGCGAGGTGGAGCCTGAAAGCGCGGGGCAACCTGCACAAGCTGTCGCCGCGGAGACGCCTGCGGAAGCGATGGGCGATCCTCTCATGTCCACAGAAACGAGGTCAGAACCATGAACCGGGTATACGCCAAATCCCTTTTGCTGGTGGGCATTGCAGTCGGCACTGGTACAGCAGCGCCGATAGCACGTGCCGACGCATCATCACTTCGCGTACCGCCCGGCATCGCCGGCTCCAGCGTGTATGCGATGCATGTCCCGACGGCGGCGCGATCGGGAGCCTCCGCAATACGTCCCGCAGACAACGTGGATGCCGCAAACCGCGCGGCTCTACGGGAACCGGGCAGCCACAACTATCTGAATAGCGTTCAGGTCTACCCCTACAGCGCCGGCGCGCTTTACCGGGTTTTCGCAGCGCCCGAACGTGTGACCGACATCATGCTCGAGCCCGGTGAGGTCCTGATCGCTGTCGCCGCCGGGGATACGGTGCGCTGGACGGTCGGAGATACGGCGAGCGGCGCGGGGGAGACGAGGCGCACGCACATCCTCGTCAAGCCGATTGCGGCGGGTCTCTCCACCAATGTCGTCATCACGACCGACCGGCGTGCCTATCATCTTCTGCTCTCCAGCACGGCGGCGAGCGCGATGACCGCGCTTTCATGGACCTATCCCGAGGATGCGCTGCTGGCACTCCGCCGTACCGAAGCTGCCGCTGCGGCGCGGGCGCCCGCTGCCACCGGTCTCGCGCTCGAGGATCTCTCGTTCGGCTACACGATCAGCGGCGACAGCCCCGTCTGGCGCCCGCAGCAGGTCTTCGACGATGGTCGCCAGACCTTCATTGCGTTCGCGCCGGCCATTGCGGTGAGCGAGGCGCCGCCACTCTTCGTGCTCGATGCGAAAGGAAGCGCCATGCTCGTCAACTACCGCATGGCAGGGCGTTATTATATTGTCGACCGCCTGTTCGACGTCGCTGAACTTCGGCTTGGCGAAAAGCGCCAGACCATCGTGCGGATCGTCCGCGGCGGCCAGACCGGAAAGCGGCGGAGGCCGTCATGACGCCGGACACGGCAGAAGCGGTAAGCGAGGTCGCGCCGCAGCCGCCCAAGCTCGACCCCGAAACGCTCGTACTGCGCGGGCGGCCGCCACGTGTCGTCCGGTTCAGGCGCGGCGCCATCATCGGCATTGTAGGCGTTGGGGCCTCACTTGTCCTGGCGGCGCTCTGGTTCGGACTCGAGCCTGCACAGCCCGCGCGCAGCGACCCGGTCGAGCTTCCTTTGCGCCCGCGGCACGAGCGCGTCGCCGATGTTCTCGCCGGCGCGCCGAAGGATTATGCAGAGATACCCGTGCTCGGGCCGCCGCTTCCCGGTGACCTCGGCAGGCCCATTCTGGCGCATCGCCGGTCGGCGGGACTGGAATCCGAATCCCCGTTAGCCCCGGCGTCCGACGCTGCGGCCGCCGAGGCAGAGCGACGCGCGGCGGAGCTACAGGCAGCACGGGCTTCGGGTGTCATGGTACGGCTTGAACGGCCCGGAAGCTCGGGCACCGGAATAGCGGCTGGGGGAGGGGGTAAATCCGACCGGGCGCCAGCTGAGTCGGGGGATCCGGGTAGCCCCGGTATCGAGGATCATGCCGAAGCGCGGGCGAAGACGAACGGGCGCGCGCTTTCGCAAGCTCTTGTGCCGCCCGGATCGCCCTACACGCTGAGCGCCGGCAGCGTCATTGCCGCAAGTCTTCTCACCGGTTTGAACTCCGACCTTCCCGGTCTCGTCACAGCGCAGGTGACCGAAGGTGTCTACGATACAGCGACTGGACGCGTTCTGCTCATTCCGCAGGGCGCGCGGCTTGTCGGACGCTACGACAATGCGGTCGCTTTCGGGCAGAGCCGCGCGCGCGTCGTCTGGGAAAGACTGATCATGCCGGGCGGTGCTTCAGTCGCGCTCGGGAACATGCCTGCGGCAGATACCGCGGGTTACGCAGGCCTCAGCGACAGCATCGACCGGCACGGGGGCACGCTCCTCAAAGGCGTTCTGCTCTCCAGCCTGCTCGGGGTTGGCGCCGAGCTCAGCATTGAGGGCGAAAGCGATCTTGTCGAGGCGCTGCGCGAGTCCGCGCAGCAAGGCACGGCGCGCGCCGGCGATCAGGTTGTAGCGAAAGCGCTCGGTATCCAGCCAACGCTGACAGTGCGACCCGGCTGGCCACTTCGCGTCCTCGTGCACGAGGATCTTGTGCTGCGACCCTGGAAGAAAGGGGACGAACCATGAAGCTTGCCAAACTACCGGAACGCAAGCCGGTCAAACTGACGATCGTTATGATGCCAGGGCTTTACGAGCGCCTTCAGGATTACGCCCATGCCTATACGCAGGCCTATGGCACCGAGGAGCCGGTCGGTGAGCTCATTTCCGCGATGCTGACCGCATTTATGGACGGCGACCGGCCCTTCACAGCCCAGGCCAAACGCCGAAGCAGCCAAAGTGGCCGCGATGTTACCCGGTAGGCCGGTAGAGAAGGCGCGTGTGCCCCCCATGCTGATTACCGTCGAGGAATTCGCCCGTATGGCGCGCCTGTCACGGCGCCAGATCGACCGTCTCCGCTCGCGCCGCGCCGAAAACTTCCCGAAAGAGTATGAATTCGGGAGCGGACACAGCAAATATCGTCAATGCCCCCGCTTCAAGCTCTCCGAGGTCGAGGCCTGGATCGATTCGCGCGCGCTTTGGTGATGGACGACCAATGCGCGTTGGCTGTTAGTCCGGACCGGGAATGTCGAGGCGATCCGCAACCCCGGCGACCCGCGCCAGTTGGATGATCTCGTTTTCCCAGGTCAGGAACCAGGCTGCCTTTTCTTCATCGAGATCGTAGCAGTCGTAGATTCGTTCGAGCCCTGACTTTACATGGTTCATCATGGCTTCGGCGGTTTCGTATTCCACCTTGAGCCGCTTCGTATTGCTACGCGCTGTCCGCCTGAAGTCGTGCGGCGTGAATGGCGCAATGGTCCGACCTGCAAGAACTGTCATGCGCCCACGAACGCGGTCCCGCGCCTGGTACCAGCCCCAGAGGCGCGGGCCGTCAGCGCGGGGGGCAGGGAAGACCCATTCGGTATTGCTCGCAATGAGTCTCCGGCCCCACGGACCAAGCGCAATGACATGCGGCCTGCGGTTTTTCGTCCGCGCGGCAGGGATTGTCCATACGCCGGCGACGACCTCTTCGGAGCGCGCGCATACGACCTCTGAAAACCGCGCCGCGGTCAGCAGCCAGAGGAGCATTCCGCGTCTCATATCTCGCTCCTCCTCGGAAACCGCCTGCAGAAACCAGCCGAGCTCGGCAAGATCGAGCCGGCGTTGACGGGGCTGCTCGGGAAAACGGAGATCGGCGAGCCGGTATGCGGGGTTGATGGCAAGCCCGACTTCAAGGCCGCGCAGGCTCGCGGCCCAGCCGAAAAAGATATTGAGTTCCGTGGCCAGCCGATTGGCGCGCACCCTCGCGCTTTTCCCTTTCTGAAGGACCAGTTCAATGAGATCGCGCTCGGCGACATCGTGGATGGGACGATCGGCAAGGGCAGGCGCTATGTCCGAGCGGAAAATTCTGAGCTTGTCCATGACGGTGCGGGGCTTGTTTCTGCGCTTCGCCCGTGATCCGCGCCCCTCCTCGACAGCGACCATATAGAGGCTGTGTGCCCGGGCGACGGTCATCACCTCCGGATCGGGGTCTACCGGCACGGGAGCGCGCGGGTCGATGCCCTCCTCAACGTGAGCATTCAGCGCACGCGCCCACTCACGGGCATTTGCGATGGTTTTCCGGGGAAACGCCCCGAATGTTAATTTGAGGACGGTTGCCGTTCCCCTGATCCGGCGGCGGTAGCGCCAGACCTTGCCGGCACGCGGCCGGACTTCAATGAAAAGGCCAGGTGTGGCCGGGTCACAAAGGCGGCCAGACCGCAGCATATCGATCGCGGCAGGCGTAAACGATCGGATGTTCGTCATGCATGTATCCCCTGGCGACTGCCAACCGGGACACAACCGGGGCACAAACTGCATGGCAAGGGGCGTCTAGCCGGGACAAACCCGGTCTACCCGGGTCTAACTCCCGACGACGCGAATGCCAGAGGAGGATGTGCGAAAGGTCAGTCACTTGGCAGTCGAATTTAAAGTGATTCGTCTGCATGGACTGGCGGAGACGGAGGGATTCGAACCCTCGGTACGGGTTACCCCGTACGGCGGTTTAGCAAACCGCTGGTTTCAGCCGCTCACCCACGTCTCCAGCCGAAGGCGCGGCTATAGCGAAGGCGTTGACCGGGTTCAACTCATGTTGTGACGACCATCGATTTTGAGTGCGTCGACAATGCGCTTCACATCTTGCGAACGGTCGTTGGACACCACAAGGATGGCGTCGCCGGTGGCGATGATGGTGAGGTTCGAGACGCCGATGGCGGCCACCAGCGGGCCTTCGCTGCGGATGAGGCAGTTTGTGGTATCGAGCGCGATCACGTCGCCGCCGGTGGCATTGCCGTTTTCGTCGTGGGGCAGCCATTTCAGCAGCGTGTCGAACGCTCCGACGTCGGACCAGCCCATCTCGACCGGGACGACGGCGACCCGATCAGCCTTTTCCATCACGGCATAGTCGATGCTGTCCGACGGGGACGCGAGGAAATGTGCGCGGTCCGGCCTAAGGGTCGTGCCGTCAGCTGCCGCGTTCGCCACGGATTGGCGCGCGGCGGCTTCGATGCCCGGCGCGTGGCGGCGCAGTTCGGCAAGGAAACTGCCGGCGCGAAGCAGGAAAATGCCCGCATTCCAGTAGAAACGGCCCGTTTCCAGATAGGCCCTGGCGGTTTCGATCGGCGGTTTTTCGACGAAACGGGCGACACGCTGAACGCCCTCGGCAACACGCTCGGCGGTTTCGATATAGCCGTAGCCTGTTTCCGGTCGATCGGGGGTGATGCCGAACGTGACCAGCCAACCGTCCGCTGCGAGCGGCTGCGCCCGCGCAATCGCAGCCCGGAAGGCCTCGACATCATTGATGATGTGGTCGGACGGCATGACGAGCATCAACTCGTCCTCGGCAAGCATGAGCGCCGCGAGTGCGACGGCCGGCGCGGTGTTCCGGCCGGCGGGCTCCAGAACGATCGCACGGGGCGAAACGCCGATTTCTGCAAGCTGCGCCTCGATCTGGGCAAGATGCGCTTCGCCGGCGACGATGAGCGGGGCTGCAAAGCCGCTTTCCGGCCCCGCACGTCGCGCGGTTGACTGGATAAGCGTCTCGGCCCCGAGCAGGCGCAGCAGCTGCTTCGGGGATGCGCTACGGGACAGCGGCCAAAGGCGGGTTCCGGCGCCGCCGGAAAGGATAACGGGCGTGGTTTGCACTTTGTTCACCGCCTTGCTTTAGGTGCGCAGTCTATAGGTCCGGGTTGCGGTGGCCTACAAGCGTCGCCAACACGGTCCGCCGCATTGATGCCATAAATCCGTCGCTGGCGCGGTCCTGACAAGCTATTGTAAACTGTCGGCAAAGCAGGGGGTAGTCGAAGTCCATGAGCAGGGGTGGCCGCGTTTGATACGACTTTTCAACCACTATCTGCCGCGTCCGTTGCTTATCCTCGGTCTGGTCGAGATCGTGCTGATCTATTTTTCGGCACAGGCCGCATGGCTTTTCCGTGCCGAGCAGATCGACATGGACCCGGGCAGCATGGTGCAGAGCGCGCCGCAGTTCGCGCTTTATGCGTTGACGGTTTACCTCGTGATGCTCGGCATCGGGGCGTACCAGATGGACTGTTTCCGGTCACTTCGCATGGCGATGAGCCGGCTTGCCGTGGCCATGCTGGTCAGCATCACGGCCATCTCGGTGATTCTGTTCTTCTTCCCGGATGTGGACCTTTGGCGCTCGGTTGTCCTCTACGCCATCGCGCTGACGTTCGTCGTGATCTTCGCCTGGCGCATTCTCATGTCGAGGCTCGTGAAGTGGAAAAGCTTTCGTTTCCGCGTGCTCATCATCGGTGCGGGGCAGCGCGGGGCAAGGCTTGCACGGGCCGCGCAGGCCCAGGATTCGAACTTCACCGCCGCCGCCGTGATAAGACTTACCGATCTGGACAATGCGATCGACAATGCCGTCGCCATCGATTCGGTGCCGTCGCTTGTCGATCTATGCGAAGAGCTGCGCATCGATGAGGTCGTTCTGGCGCTCGACGAACGCCGGGGTGCGGCGCCGAGCGAGAAGCTGCTCGAGGTGAAGCTGGCCGGCTTTCCGGTCTCGGAAATCAGCAGCTTCCTGGAGCGTCAGACCGGCCGGGTGGACCTGCGCTCGATCTCCCCGTCGTGGCTGATCTATTCCGACGGCTTTCTGGGCGCTGAGCCGCTCGCGATCATGCTGAAGCGGCTGTTCGACGTCACTGCGAGCCTCATCCTGCTCATACTCGCATCGCCGATCCTCGTTGTGGCCGCGCTTGCCGTAAGGCTTACCAGCCCGGGGGACGTTTTCTATAAGCAGGAGCGGGTGGGGCAGTTCGGCAAGACCTTCAACGTCGTGAAATTTCGATCGATGGTGGCCAATGCCGAAAAGGACGGGAAGGCGCAGTGGGCGCAGTCCGCCGATCCGCGCGTAACCCGGGTGGGTCGTATCCTCCGCGCAACGCGGATCGATGAAATTCCGCAGATATACAATGTGCTTACCGGCGATATGAGCTTCGTGGGGCCCCGCCCGGAGCGGCCGGTGTTCGTGGAAGAGCTGGCGGCTGAAATCCCCTACTACCGGGAACGGCACATCGTTAAGCCCGGCATCACCGGATGGGCACAGCTCAACTATCCCTATGGCGCGAACGTGATGGATGCGCGCCACAAACTTGAATACGATCTCTATTACATCAAGAATTACAGCCTGTTCCTCGACCTGCTGATCCTCATTCAGACTGTCCGCGTCGTCGTCTGGCAAGACGGGGTGCGTTAACGTCGTGCCCATAGAAAGCGATGTCAGCAGCTTCAGCCACAGCGTGGCTGCGATCGGCTATCTTCTGCTGGCGGGGCTGCTGATCTATCGCCGGCCTCAATCGGCAGCGGACGGGTGGCTGGTCGCCGCATCGCTGGCGACGGCCGTATGGGCGGTGCTCGTCGTCCTTGTCCCCGCCTTCCTGCCGGAACTCGCCGTTCTGGTGTCCCTCGCGGAAACGATGCGCTCTGCGGCCTGGGCGATCTTTGCGGCGGTTCTCGTCATCAGCAACTGGCAGGATAGCACGCACAATCCTTCCCGCAGCGTGCTCATCGCACTCGGCGCCGTTGTGGCGCTGCAGCTGGTGGGAGACCTGTGGAATCTGGCGCCGGGCACCGCCGTGCCGCAGTGGCTGCAATATTTCTACACGATGGGACGCCTTGCCGTCGCCATCGGCGGGCTCGTGCTGACTCATAATGTCTACGTGAACTCCGCGCCGGCCAATCGCTGGAGCATTCGCCTGCTCTGCATCGCGCTCTCCGGTGTCTTCGCTTACGACCTCAATCTCTACACGCTGTTCCTGCTCGATCGGACGATGGGCCCGGACCTTGTCGAAGTGCGCGGGCTTGTAAACGCGTTGGTCGTGCCGCTCATCTACCTGTCCGCCGCGCGCAACCGGGGGCTCAAGCTCCAGGTGTCGCGGCAAGCGGCATTTCATACGTTGTCGCTGGGCGCCATCGGTCTCTACCTCGTGCTCATGTCGCTTGCGGGCTACGGCCTGCGTCTGGTTGGCGGGGACTGGGGTCGGCTGCTCCAGATCAGTTTCATCTTTGCAGCCGCCGTGCTTGCGGCGGTCATCCTGTTTTCGGGCCGGGCACGCGCCTGGCTGCGTGTGCAGATCAACAAGCACTTCTTCGCCTACAAGTACGATTATCGGCAGGAATGGCTGCGCTTCGTGAACACGGTCTCCAGTTCCGGGCCCGGCCTCGGCGCGCTTCACATGCGCGTGGTGCAAGCGGCATGCGAGCCGGTGGAATCGCCGGGCGGGGCGCTGTTCATAGCTGGAGAGGACGACAGCTTCGTGCATCTCGCACGCTGGAACTACCGCACCCTTCGGCCCGGGCGAATCGAGGGCGCTGCGCGCCTCAAGGCCCATTTCGAATCGAGCGGGCGCATCCTCGATATCGAGGAGCAGCGCGGCGGCGCTGCGGGGATGCGCTTGCCGCAATGGCTGATCGAGGATTCGCAGGCGTGGCTGATCGTGCCGCTGATCCATATCGACGAGGCAATCGGTTTCATCCTCATTGAACGGCCGCTTACCCCGCGCGAGCTCAACTGGGAGGATTTCGACATCCTCCGCACCGTGGGCCGGCAGGCGGCGAGCTATGTCGCCGAGGCCGCCGCGCTTGCGAAAATCGCCGAATCGCGCAAGTTCGACGAGTTCAACCGGCGCTTCGCGTTCATCATGCACGACCTGAAGAACCTGGTAAGCCAATTGAGCCTCGTTGCGCGCAACGCCGAGCGGCACGCCGAAAATCCCGAATTTCGGGCGGACATGATCGCGACTCTGCAAAGTTCCGTTGCGAAGATGAATGACCTGCTGGCGCGTCTGTCGCAGCAGAGCACGCAATCCGGGCCATCCTCCGGCACGTTCGATGTCTGCCGCGCGGTCGAGGTCGTCGGCAATACGGCCCGGCGATCATGGCCGGGCGTTGCCGTGGAACACTGCGGACAGGATGTTGTGGTGGCCGGCGCCGCCGACCGTTTTGAACAGGTACTCACGCACCTGGTCCAAAACGCGGTCGATGCGAGCGAGCCGGGCAGCCCGGTGACCATCGCGGTAGAGCCGGGCGATATCGTACGTGTCCACGTAAGGGACCAGGGGCGCGGCATGAGCGCCGACTTCATTCGCGACCAGCTCTTTGCGCCCTTCAAGTCGACCAAATCCGGGGGCTTCGGTATAGGCGCATTCGAGGCGCGGGAGATGACACGGGAAATGGGCGGCAAGCTTCGGGTCGAGAGCGAACCCGGGACCGGAAGCTGCTTTACGATCGAGCTTCCCGCTGCATCAGTGCAGCCGGAACCGAAGAGGCGGGAAGACTGAATGGTGAACAAATCGGCACCCAAGCTGCTGGTCGTAGAGGACGACGAGGGGCTGCAACGTCAGCTCAAATGGTCCTACGAGGACTATGAAGTGATCTGCGCGGGTGATCGCCGGGCCGCGATCGAACTGCTGCGCGCGCATGAGCCGGCGGTGGTGACGCTTGACCTGGGCCTGCCGCCGGACCCGGACGGAACGACCGAGGGGTTCGCCGCGCTCGAGGAAATCCTGGCGCTGAAGCCTGATACCAAGGTCATCGTCGCATCCGGGCACGGGGCGCGGGAGAGCGCGCTGCGGGCGATCGCACTTGGCGCATATGATTTTTATCAGAAGCCTGTGGATATCGATCAGCTCGGCCTCATCGTGCAGCGGGCGTTCCATCTGCATGCGATCGAAAGCGAGAACCGACTGCTCGGCCAGAAAGACGGCCATGAGACGCTGGGCGGACTTATCACCAGTTCGGACAGCATGGTTCGCGTCTGCCGCATGATCGAGCGCGTGGCGAATACCGATGTGTCGGTGATGCTGCTTGGTGCAAGCGGGACGGGCAAGGAGTTGCTGGCACGCGGCCTGCACGACAGCTCGGGTCGCAAGGGCGCGCCGTTCGTGGCGATCAACTGCGCGGCGATCCCCGAAAACCTCCTCGAAGCCGAGCTGTTCGGTTACGAGAAGGGCGCGTTCACGGGCGCGGTGAAGACCACCGAGGGCAAAATCGAGCTTGCCGAGGGCGGGACGTTGTTCCTCGACGAGGTCGGCGACATTCCTTTGCCGCTGCAGGTGAAACTGCTGCGCTTCCTTCAGGAACGCGTGATCGAGCGAATCGGCGGGCGCAAGACGATTCCGGTGAATGTCCGCATCGTGTGCGCGACACATCAGAATCTGGAGGCGATGATCGCGGAGGGCGGCTTCCGCGAAGATCTCTGGTATCGGCTCGCCGAGGTCGTCATCAAAATCCCGCCTCTTGCCGAGCGGCAGGGCGATGCGGTGCTGCTTTCGCACCATTTTCTCCGCAAATATGCGCGCGACATGAAGCGGCCGGTAAAGGGCTTCAACGCGGACGCGCTCGCGGCAATCGAGGCGTGGAAATGGCCGGGGAACGTGCGTGAGCTTGAAAATCGCATGAAACGCGCGGTCATCATGGCAGACGGAAGCCGGCTGTCCGCAGCCGATCTCGATCTTGCCGAAGTCGACGACGAGGACTTCCTGAACCTGCGGGCTGCGCGAGAGCGGGCGGATCGAAACGCCATTCGCATGGCGCTCGCGCGTACCGAATCCAACGTATCGAACGCGGCCAAGCTGCTCGGTGTCAGCAGGCCGACGCTCTATGATCTTCTAAAGCAATATAATATTGAGACATGACGGGCATATTGTCGTGGTTATAAAAAAGGGTCGCACGCGGCCACGGCAAGTCGAACCGTCCTATCGAGGATAAAAACATGTTGACCAAGACCTTCTTCAAGCTCGCAGCGGCGACCCTTGCGCTTGCGGCACCCGTCGGCATTGCGGCCTTTCCCGCGCACGCCGACGCGCGCAGCGAATCGAACGATGCCTATGTCCAGGGCTTCCGTCTCTTTCAGGCCGGTGATTACCGGAGCGCCCGCATCCAGCTGATGAAAGCGCTGAAGGCCAACCCCAACAACGGCCTGGCGCGGCTGCTTCAGGCGCGCGTCGCGCTGGAGTTCGGCTCGGGCGTGCAGGCGCAGACGGAGCTTGAGCGCGCCATGCAGGCGGGCATTCCTTCTTCGAAGGTGCGCCATCTGCGTGCGCACGCGCTGATGATGCAGCGCAAGAACGGGGAGGCGATGGACCTGCTCGACGCGCGGACGATCGAACCGCAGTTCGCCGCCTATGCGGCCCGCCTCCGCGGCCAGATCCTTACGCAGCAGCGCAATATTCCCGAAGCGCGCGCAGAATTTGAACGTGCCCGCCGTATCGCGCCGAACGACCCCGAAACGCTGATCGATGTCGCCCGCTTCTATGCGGCCGACGGCAAAATGAAGGAAGCCTCTGCGCTTGCCGATCAGGTGCTTTCCGCCAAGCCCACGAACGTAAAGGGATTGATGCTCAAGGGCGATCTCGTGCGCCGTTCGCAGGGGCTCGAGCCTTCGCTCACCTATTTCAACCGTGCGATCGAGGTTGACGCCAACAACATCGAGGCGCTGCTGGAGCGCGCCGCGACTCTCGGCGATCTCAAGCGCGAGGACCAGGCGCGCGCTGATCTCAAGCGGATCAACGGGCTGGTGCCGGATCACCCCCTCGCGCTGTATCTGGAAGCCGTCCTCGAAATCCGCGCCGGCCAATATGAGAAGGCGCGCCAGTTGATGACGCGCACCAAGGGTCTGCTCTCGAACTATGTGCCCGCGCTGATGCTGCAGGGTATGCTCGCCTATCAGGCGAACGACATGGCTCAAGCGACCGATTTCTTCGGGAAGGTCGTGGGCGCATCGCCGCAAAGCGTGCTCGCGCGCAAGCTGTATGCCGCGTCGCAGCTGAAAAGCAACGACACGCGCGGGGCGATCGCCACGCTGAAGCCCATCATCGATTCAGGGGCTGCCGACGGGCGCGCCTATGCGCTTTACGGGTCTGCCTTCGCGCGCGACGGCAAGATGGCCGAAGCGCAGCAGTACCTGCAAAAGGCCGTGACCGAAGCGCCGAAAGCGGGCGAGCTGAAAACACAGCTCGCCATGACGCAGCTCCTGCAAGGCAATGCCGAGTCAGCCGAAGAAGGGCTGATGGACGTGCTGAAGGATGACAGCAAGTCGCTGCAGGCACTGATGGTGCTGACGCTGATCCAGATTCGCGACCGCGAGTTCGACAAGGCGCTTGCAACCAGCGGCCGTATCATCAACCTCTATCCGGAACTGCCGGTGGGTTACAATATTCGCGGCGGCGCAGAGCTTGGCCTCGGGCAGACGAAAAAGGCCGAAGCCAGTTTCCGGACGGCGCTGGAGAAAAAATCCGACTATATCGAGGCGCGGCGCAACCTTGCGCAGGTGCTGATCGCCACGAACCGCATCGCCGAAGGCGAACGCGAACTGAAGCAGCTTCTTGAATACAACAAGCGGGACGGGCGGGCGCTGACCCTGCTTGCCGCCAGCGCTGAGCGGCGCGGCGATGCGACGGCGCGCGTCGAGTGGCTGCGTCAGGCGGCTGGTGTCGATCCGAAACAGCTTGGCCCGCGCGTTCAGCTTGCCGACGCCTATGTCGATACCAACCAGAACAAGCGCGCGCTCGATGAGGTGTCCTCGATCCTTCGCGACTTCCCCGAACAGCCTCAGGCGCTGATGGGGGCCGCTCGCGTGTATCAGTCGACCGGACAGAACAATCAGGTCGAATCGGTTCTGAACCGCCTTGTCGCCGCGCAGCCCGACAGCCCGCAGTCGCGCGTGTTGCTGGCGCGTGCGCAGGAGGCCAACAACAAGATCGCGGCGGCGCGTTCGACCTACCAGCGCATTCTCACGATGCCGCGCGTCGATGCCAAGCCGGTCTATTCGGAGCTGGTGTATTTCGAGGCCCGCCAGGGCGACTGGGCCGCAGCCAAGCAGTGGGCGGACCGGCTGCGCAAGGAGGCGCCCAAGGAGAACTACGGCGATCTCGCGCTCGGCCGCGCCTATCTCGCGCACAAGCAGGCTGCGACGGCGATTCCGTATCTGGAGGCGGCGCGCAAGACGAAGTTCAACCTCTCGGCGGCGCGCACGCTGTCGCAGGCCTATGTGCAGACAGGCAGACCTGCGCAGGCGGTGACGATGATGCAGGCCTATCAGAAGGCGAATCCGCGTGACGGCGTCGCGCTGGCGGCGATCGCCGAGTTGCAGATGAACCAGCGGCAGTACAAGGCGGCGATCGCGAACTATGAGGCGCTGCGGAAACTGCCGAACGCCGCGAACAACGTGACCGTGCTCAACAACCTGGCGTGGGCCTATTCGCTGGTGGGCGACAAGCGCGCGCTGGCGACGGCGAAGCAGGCCTATGCCGTGGGCGCCAATGTTCCCGCAGTGCAGGACACCTACGGCTGGCTGCTGATCCGCAACAAGGGGGACCGCAAGCTGGCGCTCAGCCTGCTGCAGAAGGCGGCGGCGGGATCGCCCGGCGACCCGGACGTGCGCTTCCACCTGGCGGTCGCCTACGCGATGAACGCGCAGCGCGGCAAGGCGGTCGAGGCGCTGCAAACTGCGCTCAAGTCGCCGAAGTTCGACAGTCGCGCAGCGGCGCAGAAACTGCTGACGAGCCTGCAGAGCAGCTAGACGGAAACCGGCGGGCAAGGCTTGCCTTTGCCCGCCAACGCCCTTAATGGCGGGCGCACGGTCGGAGCGTAGCGCAGCCTGGTAGCGCATCACACTGGGGGTGTGGGGGTCGCAGGTTCGAATCCTGTCGCTCCGACCAGCTTTTCCCGAACTAGACGAAGTTGTCCGGCGCGCACCGATTTCGCGATAGGATTTGACAAATAGGAACCACATGGGTTCGTTCCGCTCCTCACGAGCAGGAGAGCCCCATCATGGTGTCCATCGACGATCTTATCGAAATGCTGCTGCGCCGCGAAGGCGGCTTTGTCGACCACCTGACGTGACCCCCTGGTTTCCACCAGCACGGATTAGGCGCTGTCTGCATTCATTTTATCCAGATCATCGCGCAAGCGAGATGGACGAATCCCATGAATGCGGTGAGGGTTTTCTCGCAGCGGAGGGCG
>NZ_JACHNZ010000059.1 GCF_014199685.1 Sphingosinicella soli
GTCAAAACCCGTCTGCTCAAGGTTCGTCTCCTTCCACGACCTTGAATCAGAACTCCAACTCAAAGGGAATCCTGTGAATGCAGACAGCTCCTAGGCCTGGCCTCGGATGGCGGCGAACATCAGCTTCGCCATATGTGAGAGTCGCGCGTGCATGGAGGCCGCCCGCCGGTTCATAAACAACGCGGCCGGTCAGCGAATCCACGGTGATCGCGAAAACACCATATCCAGCATTGGGGTTGCCGCGCTCTCGGTACGGCAGCTCGATCCCCTCGATCTGCGGCATCTGAGAGCGGCCGCGTGAATAGGTCAGGTCGAGATGGGTGTCGGGCAGTCCCTTGGGCTCGGCCAGCAATTTCACGCGAAGTAGTTCGGAATCGTCGCGATTCGGATTAATCCCGACAGCCCCGTTCGTAATCTGGCTCGACGTCTGGCTCCGCCGCAAGTCGCCGCTCAAACGGAACGCCAACTGGCCGTCGATCATCGGCCCGGATACGACGCCCGAAACCTGCCGGGTATCGCTTTCGCCCGCAACAAAGCGTACCCTGCCTTCCCAATCGAACGACGGTACCTTCGTCTCGACGAAGATCGCCCCGCCGATCGAATTTCGACCCTGTGTGGTGGTCTGTGGGCTGCGGAATACCTCGACCCGCCCGACATCCCACACCGAAGTCAGGCCGAAGGCGAGTTCGTAGTAGGTGGCGGAGCGGCCATCGATCGTGATCGTCGTCCGGGGGCGAGTGCCTGCGAGAAACGCAGGCAGATCGCGCACCACCCCCGTCGAATCCTGCCCCCGGATCACCGGACCTTCGCCGCCGGAACCAAGCTGGACGTTGGGGATGGCCTGCAAGAGCTGTTCGATCCGGTCGGGGGTGGCCCGATTGTCGATCTCTTCTCCCGTTTCGGCAGCAACGCTGGAAGCAGTATCATGCTTTGAACGCGATATACGTTCGCCCGTGACGACAATTTCCTGCCGATCACTGACCTCTGATCGCCCCGTCCATTCAGGCACAGATATCGCAAGGATCAATGCATCGATCATCAACTTGATCATTGCGATCAATCGAGGGGACTTGCAATGAGAGGCAATTCTTCTTCGTCTCGTCGCAATGGACATGGAGCGCTTGGAAGGAGGCGGCCTGACGATGGTTATTTGGTCCCAACGGGAACAAACAGGTATCTGCAAGTATATGACTTGCCGATTTCATGGCGCAATCGAACTGCTCGAATGCCGCAGATTGGCGCAAAATCCCGCACGAATCTGGGCAAATGCTGCGATTAGAAGAGCGAACGCGTCACTGGTTAAGTTTCGCCGCGTGAAACCGGCTTGACCGGCACCCCTTACATCTGGCTGCTTGCCATCCGTCCTTCGGCCGGGTGCGGCTGTTTGAGAGGGAGAAGAGGGGTGGAACAGCGTATCTATGGAACCGCCGTGCCGCAGGACATGGACCGGCTCTCGGTCATGCGGCGGGTGCTTGAAGGTCTGCCTGAAACGACGCTGATCGTGTTCATGGCGCACCGGGTCGAAGGCAAGCGCTATGCCGAAATCGCGCGCGAGCTTGGCATCAGCGAATGGCGTGTCGAGCGGCACATGGTGCGCGCGATCACCCGAATCGCCGACGTCGGCGAACGCTACCGGGCGGCGCTTGCGGCGCTCGATCCCGTCTCTCGGCAGGTGCTGGAACTGACCTGGGATGGGCTTTCGAACGATCGCATCGCTGCGCACCCGGACTATCTCGCAAAGACGTTTAGATGCGTACGGCTTGGCCAGGTGAAACGCGCAAGGGCGCAAGCGCCATACCTTTCTGCAAAATCCGTCGAGACCTCGGCGCGAATCTCTTCCGTCAGCGCAAAGGCCTGCATGACCTTCAGGCGTCACCAGTGGTCGCGGCGCTTTCTCAAAGCCAGAAACACCGCGCGTTCGTCGGCCCCCTCGGCCAGCTCCGGCAGGTTCTCTCGAATGCCCGGACTCCCGAGCCGCAGGAAGCTGTTGATTCCCCGCTCCTCGCCGAGCGTCGTGAAGTAAGGCTTACCCTCCATCCGCTCCGCCAGCGCCAGCGCGGCGGCATTGCCCGGCTCCACCGACAGCGTGAACCCCAGGTTCCGCTTCAGATAATCATGCCCCGGATAGACGCGTGTCGCGTCCGGCAGCCCACCTAGCATCGTGATCGTCTCGTACAGCGTCGGCGCATGCCCGCCGTAGCCGCAATTGCCGACCCCCGCGCCAAACAGCGTGTCGCCGGCGATGAGGAACGGCGCGCCGTCCGCCTCGCCAAGAAAGGCGATGCTCGCCATCGTATGCCCCGGGACCGCCCGTACGGTGACGCTCTCCGCCCCCACCGCAACCGCATCGCCGTCCACCAGCAGCCGGTCGAGCCCTTCGAGCGTCCCCGCCGCCGCGCGCGGCGCCATCACCGCCGCACCGGTCTGCGCCTTCATCGCAGCATTCTTGCCGGCATGGTCCCAATGCTCGTGCGTGTTGAGGATCGCCGTGACGGAAAGCCCCCGCGCCTTCGCCTCGCCCAGCACCCGCTCCACGTCATACGGATCGACCGCAGCCGCCTCCCGCGTCTCCGCGCAAGCCAGCAGATAGTTCACATGGTCGTAAGCATTCCGAAGCGGGATCGGGACAACCTGCATCACACGTCGCCCGCCCCCACCGCTGCGCGTACATTGGCAATGAACAGCCGGTAATTCTCCTCGGAAACCGCCCGCGCTGCATCCTCCGGCATGTCAACCGCCACGAACGTCGACCGCATCAGCAGCACGCAGGCCGAAGCGCCAGCTGGAATGATCTTCGCGTATCCGCAATAGTCCGCGAACGGCACCACATCGCCGGTGTCGATGATGCGGAACATCATCTCCATGTTCGCCTCGTCATAATGGTCGAGGCGTTCCTTCACATAGCCATCGCCAAGGTGGCCCTCGGTGCGCATCGTCCGCACCGTGCCCAGCCCCTCGCCCTCGAACTCGATCGAAGACACGAACCCCTCCTCCGCGCGTCGCTGCCCCTCCTCTGTCGCGAACAGCCGCCAAACCCGCACCGCCGAAGCCTCGATACGCGTCGCCTTTTCGAAAATCATGCGACGTACCTCTGATCCGAAAGGCCGAACTTCTCGATGAGGAGCCGATCGAGCAGCCGGGCCGGCAACAGCGACGGCAGCGTCCAATTGAGAAAGCGTCCGCGCACGCGGGCGTAGCGCGATTTCGGGTTTCGCGCCGTCAGCGCCTTGTAGATGAGCTTCGCAAAGCTTTCGGGCACATGGGCATTGCGTCCAGCGGCGATGAACGCCGACTTGAATGCCTCGAACAACGCGCCGTAGTCGCTGCCCGCGTATAAACCGTCCTCCGGACGGTGAACCTTCCGCCAGATCGGCGTTTGCACCGGACCTGGCTGAATGACGATCGTCTTGATGCCATAGATGGCAAGCTCGCTCCGCATCGCATCAGACAGCGCCTCGAGTCCGTGTTTCGAGGCGGCATAGCCGCTGACGAAGGGAAGCGTCATGCTTCCGCTGACCGAGGAGACATTCACAATCCTGCCCGGCTGCCCGGATCGCGCAGGATCAGCCCCTAGCAAGGGCAGGAAAGCCTGCACGACGCGGAGCGTGCCGACGAGATTGACATCGATCTGCGCCTGCCAATCGGCGATGGGTTGGAGCGCGAGCGGCCCGAAATTGGCGAGGCCGGCATTGTTCACGAGCGCGGTCAGCGTCCTCCCATCAAGCGCCTGCGACACCTGCCCGGCGGCTGCGGCGACGGCTTCGGCGTCACGCACGTCGAACACGAGTGGCGTGAAGCGACCTCCCAATCCGGCAGACAAGCCTTCGTCGCCGCCCGGCTTGCGGACGCTTCCGAAGACGTGCCATCCTTCCGCCACGAGCTGTTCGGCCACCGCCCGCCCGATCCCGCTCGAAACGCCAGTGACGACCGCTGTCCGCATCCTAGAAGTTCACGCGCGCCGTCAGGCCCGCGCGGCGGCCCCACGAACGCTGATTATAATCGCCGAGCGGCGCGCCACTGAAACGCTGCGCGACGATGTCGACCAGATACTCCTTGTCGAACAGGTTCTCGACGTACGCCGTCAGCGACCAGGCATCGGCGGAGAGCGACAGACGGGCATTGACGAGGTGGACGGCACCGCGCTCGTCGCGGTTATCGACCTCCCAGTAGAAATTGCCACCCTTGCCGTTCGCCTCGATGCGCGGCGTGATCTCCATGTCACCGCCCAGCGGGATGCGATATTGCACCGCCGCCGAATAGGACCACTGCGGCACCTGCGGAAGTTCGTTGCCTTCGAAATCTCCGGCAGCGGGAAGCCCGGCGAACACGGCGGTATCGTATTCAGTGATTTTCGTATCGAGCAGACCGCCGGACAGCGAGATGTCGAGCCCGTTTGCGAGGCGCGCGGCGAGCTCGAGCTCGACGCCCATGATCCGGGACTTCGGAATCGGATTGGTGATGACCTGTGATCCCGTGAGCTGATCGAACAGATAGACCTGCCGGTCCTTCACATCGGTGTAGAAGGCCGCGCCGTTCAGGGTGAGTGTGCGGTCCAGCAGCGTGGATTTGAAACCGACCTCGTAGCTGAGATTGCGTTCGGACTTGTAGATGCGCGTGATCCGGTCGTTCGGATTGAATCCACCGCTACGGAATCCCTTGCCGACCGAGGCGTAGATGTTCGCGTCGTCGCTGAGCGCATAGGTGACCGACAGCTTCGGCTGGATCGAATCGAACGTCTTCTCATAGGTCGGTGTTCCAGGCAGCACACGATCGGTCTGCTTGCGCTTGTCGGCATCGTAGCGAAGCCCGAGTGAAATCTCGAGCGGATCGACCAGGCGGTACGATGTCTGGCCGAATGCAGCGTACGCGAGATTGTCATCCGTCGCGCGCGTCGCGGTGAAAACCATCGGCTCCGGGATCGGGAACGGAAAAAGCACGCCGCCCGCGCCAGGCCGGACATAGAGCAGACTGTCGATCTTCTGGTCGGTTTTCAGCACGTAGGCGCCAACCATCCATTTGAAGGCGCCGGGCCCCGAGGTCAGTCGCAGCTCCTGGCTCCAGGTGTCCGATTTGAAATCCTGCGTCCCCGACAGGTAGTCGAAGGGCAGGAAATCGAAGTCCTCGTACAGACTGAACTTGGTGCGCGTGTAGGCGCTGATCGCGGTGAGCGTGACACCGGGCGCCTCGTAGTCGATCTTCACCGAGGCGTCGTGAAGATAGCGGTCAACCTCGCCGAGAATGTCGGCCGTGATCGGCAGCAGATCGGTGCGCTCTGCGCCCGGCGGCACGAATGCATACCACGCCGCACCGCTATGGCTTTCTGTACGTGAGCCCCGGATATCGATCGTGAGATTATCGCTCGGCGTCGCAAGCAAACTGCCGCGGAGGCTGTTCGATTCCTCGTCGTTCACTTCGGTGTTCAGCGTTTCGTTGTCGATGTCGCCGTCGAATGAACGCACCGCGCCCGCCAGACGGAACAACAGCTTGTCCTCCACGATCGGGCCGCTGACCGAAGCGCGGGCGCGCAAGTCGCTGCCGGTGCCGATGGTGCCTTCGACCATGGCTTCGAATGCGTTCGTCGGCTGCCGGGTTACGATGTTGAGCGCACCCGCGATAGCGTTTCGGCCATAGACGGCGCCCTGCGGCCCTTTCAGCACCTCAATGCGTTCGATGTCGAACAGATCCTGCGTAAACTGGTTGACGTTGCTCAGCTGCACGCCGTCGATCACCACCGCGACCGGCGGCTCGCCGTTGCGGACCTGCCCCACGCCACGAATATTGATGAGCACGATGCCCGGCTGCTCCGCCGCCGAGATGCTGAAATTGGGAACGTTGAGTGCGACGTCGCGGATATTGTCGATGCCCGCCGCCTCGATCGCATCCGCCGTGAAGGCGGTGATCGATTCCGGCACGTCCTGCAAGCGCTCCTCGCGCTTGCGGCCGGTCACAACGATTTCCTCAAGCTGCCCCCTGTTTTCGGCGGCGGGCGCATCCGCCATGTCGGACTGGGCCACCGCTGCCGTGCCCGTGCAGAGCATGGCCGAAGTGCAAAGATAGCGAAGCGCCTTGTATTTCCCGTTCATCACAGTCTCCCTGATTTTTTCTCGTTATTATGGCCGGCCCCGCCGGACCGGCCGGAACCCGCAAGCCCGCTCTCAGATGAAGTCACGCGAGGGATGCGCGCGCGGATAGGCGCGCATGTATTCGAAGAAGCGTGCGAGCGTCTTGTCGCTCTTCGTCAGCGTCCCCGGACGGAATTTCAGCGAGGACATCACCATCAAATCCTCTGAAACAACGCCGCGTTCCAGCTGCTCGATGAAATCGAGAAACTGCTCGACCTCATCAGGCGTCCCCATGTCCTTGCGCGCCACGAGAACCATGTAGTTCTGCGCGAAACCGGGCTGGGGAAGCCCCATCGGATTGAGAAAGCCGAACCAGCGCCCGGCATAAACGGTCGTCTGATAGTAGAGCGAAGTGCCATAAATTCCGACGACATTGTCGATCGGCGAACCATCTGTATGGATCCCCGAGAAGCTGTAGAGCATCGAATGGTCGGTCCAAGCGATGTCTTCGGGATCGTCCTGCGTGAACTTCACATTATGCAGCGCCTTGATGTGCTGCATGTCCGGTGTGTTCGCACACTGCACCCACGGATCGACGCAGTTGGGCTCGCCGTTCACGATGGTGCGGATAACGAGCTGGTCTTCAGGATAAGGGAAATCCGGCAGGTCGTAGTGCGGCTCCTCGCCGTTGAACGCCCAGATGATGCCGAACTTCTCCTGGCTGACGAACTTGTAGAGGCGCGCGGTCGGCGGCGGCGGATCGCCGATCGCGGTGGCGACGCAGCGCCCCTCGCCGTCGTATTTCCAGTGATGGAACGCGCAGCGCAGATCGTTGCCGATGACATCGCCCGAGCGAAGATCGGCGCCGAGATGCGGACAAAAGGCGCTGGTGACCTGCGCCACGCCATCGTCGCCGCGGAACACCACGATGCGGCCATCGAGGAACCCATAGCCCTTCACGCTGCCGACCGGAACATCGCTCGACAGGCAGATCGGGAACCAGGATCGGGTAAACAGTCCGTCCTCGCCCTCGAACGGAATCTTCTCGCCCTGCACGCGGCCCGAGGGGTTGCCGGCGCGCGGACGGTTGATGGCGGTTGCAGTCATGCTTTTCTCCTGAGGGCGAATGAAGGGTGGAATGACGGGGGCGGGCGGCGGATCACGGCACGCCCCCGTCCAGAATGATCTTGAGATGGGCGGCATCGAGGTGCCCGCCCGAAACGATGCAGACCACCGGGCCGTCATGCCTGCCCACGATCGCGGCTGCGACCGGCGCGGCTCCCGCGCCCTCGGCGATCACGTGATGACGTTCCGCGAGCAATTTCACGGCTGCCGCCGTTTCGGCGAGCGAGACGACCGCGGTGCCGCCGATCAACGCGCGGACCAGCGGCCACATCGCCGGGATGACGGCGGGGCCCCCCATGCCGGTAACAAACGAGCCCGCGTCGAACGGAACAGTGACGGGTTCGCCCGCCGCGAAGGCCGCGCGCAGTGGGGCTCCGGCCTCGGTTTCGCAGGCGATGACCCGGGCCGAGGAGCCTCCTGCCTGCAGCGCCGCGGCAATGCCGCTGGCCAGCCCGCCGCCGCCGTAAGGCGCGATCACCGTCGCGACGCTGGCGAGATCTTCCAGAATTTCCGTGCCGATGGTGCCGTTTCCCGCAAGCACGTCGGTCTCCACGACCGGATGGATGAACGCGGGATCGGCGGGGGGTTCGGCGAGCATCGCCCACCAGCGATCATAGGGAAGCGCGACAACACGTGCGCCAAGTCTTTCCAACGCAGCGATCTTGCTGCGCGCGGCTGTCTCCGGAACATAGGTTGTGACGGGAATGTCATGCGCGCGTCCGGCGTAGGCGAGGCCCTGCGCGAAGTTACCGGCACTGGCCGTGAACACGCCCGCCCGGCATGCCTCGCTCCGACTGAGCAGCGCGTTCGCGGCGCAGCGAATCTTGAAGGAACCGATGGGCTGCAGCATCTCGAGCTTCAGGAAGATATCGTCGCGATCTGTCGCCTGAAGTCGGATGAGCGGCGTGCGCACGACAAGGCCGGCGATCCGTTCACGCGCAGCCATGATCTGCGCGCCGTCCGGCAGCGCGAAGGGGCGCGATACCACGCGTTCAGCCTTCCGTGCGTCGCGCGAGCGCAGCGTATCCCACCCTGTCCATCACGATCCCTCCCGATTGCTCCCGACCGCAATCAGACTGGTGTCAGCGGCGGCTGGCAACCGCTGCCGGCATCGCGCGGGGACTGCCGAAGGGATGTATGGATAACGATGGACAGATTCCGCTCGCCATTCAGCTAGTCGGTCAACCGGATAGCTGGGGCTCTGGCTAGTAGAGAAGGCCCTGCTGCTGCGCGACCGCGATGGCCTTCACACGGTTATGTACGCCGAGCTTGCGGTAAATCCGCTGGAGGTGGAACTTCACCGTGGCCTCGGAAACATTGAGCCGCGCTGCGACCCCCTTGTTTGATTCGCCCTGCGCCAGGCTGAGCAGGATTTCCCGCTCGCGGCTGCTGAGATAGGATCCACCGGCATCTTGATCGATGACATGGTCGAAGCTGTGGCCGAGACGCTCCGAAAGGTCGGCGAGAAGCTGGCGGGCCTCGGCGGACAAGGCATGTCGCTGCGCCGAGTGCGAGATGAGGGCGCAGAGACGCGCCATGAGTTCACCTTCCTCGAGGAAGGCCTGCATAGAGGGCTGGAGGGGACCGGACTGAAGAACCTCGGTGAAAGCGGCGATCGCCCGCTGCGGACTGCCGGAGCAGGACAGAAGGATGGCCTTCAGGATGCCGATCTTGAGGAGCAAGCGCCCGATTCCTCGCTCAGTGCATTCCGCCTCCAAAGTATCCAGCAAGGTAGAGGCGCGCTTGAACTGGCGCGAATGTATGAGCAGACGCGCGGTCGCGACGCCAAACGACAGACGCTCCCGCCAGCGCGCATCGTCGTCGCCCGTGCGTCCCAGCCGGATCGCGCGCAGCGCCGCCGCCGCCTGAGTACGATGTCCCGCGAAGGACAGAAGTTCGGCACGCAACGTCTGCATGATGAGCCCGAGCCGGGCGAGGCCGGTGCGGAGCGCTGCCTCTTCGCCGCGGCGCGTGATCGCCGTCGCGGCTTCGAGCCCCACCTCGGCAAAGGCGCGCAGCGCCGCCGTTCGATATCCGCTGACGAACAGGTCGAGCCAACCGTCGTTGTTCTCGGCACTCTGCAACGCGGGCAGAAGATCGACGCCGAGGTCCGCCTGTCCGCACTCGAAGAGCATTTCCGCGCGCAGAAGCCGGGCGAGCGTCGCCATGTTCGGCTCTTCGGGGAAAAAATGCACGGCGATCGACTCCGCGCTTTCGATGTGACTCGCCGCCTGTTCCGAAAGCCCCTGCCAGCTGCGCGTGGATGCCAGATGCAGGTGGATGAAGAACTGGCCGTAACGCGCATCCGACTTCGCGTAATAGCGCTCGGCGGCAAGGCCCGCCGCGGCGGCGCTCGAGAAATTCCCCATGCTGAGATGGACACGGCAGATGAGATTCTGCACCCACCCCTGATGGATGAGATCGCTCGGCGGAATGCCGGCGGCGATTTCCTCCAGCCGGCCCCCGAGTCCGGCGGGAAGTTGCTGATCGGCGTGGCATGTCAGCATGATGTCGAGAAGATCGAGATCGCCCATCGCGCCGCCAGCCTCGCCCGACCTCTCGGCGTTGCGCAGTCGCTGGATCAGGCGGCGCGCGTCGCTGATGCGGCCCTCCTTCGACAGGATGAGCGCTTCGGAGACGCCGAAGGACGGCTCGCGATCCAGATAGTGGCGGGGGAAAGCCGCCAGCACCGAGCGGAACGTACGGAGTCCGTAGCGCATCGATAGTTCGGCCGGACCGAAGCGACGCACGAGGTCGACGCATTCCTCGTAATCCTGGGCGAGGCAGGCATGGAGCACGGCTTCGTCTGCGGCATCGTGCTCGATCATCCACGCCTCGACAGCGCGGTGCACCTGCCGGATATCCGAGCCGACGCGCGCGCGATAACGCCGCAGCAGCGCGGTGCGCAGCATATCGTTCACATGAAACCAGAGACCGTTCAGCCGCTGCGACTCCAGCAGCCCGGCGCCTCGGGTCAGTCGCTCGACGGCGTTCTCGACACGTATATCAGGCGCAAGCAGCCGCGCGAGATCGAGCGTGAAGCGGGAGACGAGCGCGGTGCGTTCGAGGAAATTGCGCTCCTCGACGGAAACCGACGCCAAGATCTCTTCATCCAGAAAATCCGCGATGAGATCGGCGGAGACCGAACCCAGCTCGCCGGCGATAGCGGGCGTGTCCCCGGCCTCGATCCCCGTGCGCACGAGCTTCAGGAGGATCGGCCAGCCATCACATCGGTCGATCAGTCGCAGCGTGTCGGCATCGCCGGTGGTGCCGAGGAAGGCCAGCGCCTCGCCGCGCGTGAAGCGCAACTGATCGGGGCCGATGAGATCGACGCGGTCCTGCGCACGCAGCTTGGCAAGACCAGGAAGGTTCGCCTCGCGCGTGGCCACCACCAACCGAAGTGGCGGCGCGAACACCAACAGGTCGATGAGTGCCGTGTGGATGTCTTCACCGACAGCGTCGATACCGTCCACGAACAGCAGGAAGGGTTGATCGCCGACGTGCTGCTCGACAGCCTCGGCGAGGCCCGCTACCGACGCCGCACCGGTATCGAGACCGAACGCTGCGGCGGCCCGGCCGAGGAAACGTGGCAGCACCGCGTCGCGCTTGTCGAGGTCCAGCCCCGCGCAACGCGCCCCTGCCTCCTCGGCGACCTGTTTCAGCAATCCGAGCGCGACGCTTTTGCCGTAGCCGGCGGGCGCCCGCAGCAGCGTGAGTTTGCGCGCGCCCTGCGCTGCCAGGCCGCGAATGCGATGCGACCAGGCGTCGCCGGCAGCCATAATCTCCCTCCCGCGTTCCGATACGCCGCCGTACACCGATGCGGGGCGATCGGACGCGATCTTACTGATCCAGCGCCGAGCGGAAACCCTCAACGACCCGCGCGACATCCCTCAGCCGACAGACCGTCAGCCGCATGCGCCCGTCAGGCATCGGCCGTACCAATATGCCATGGCTGACGAGATGGTCAGCCGTGCCTTTGGGTGCCGCGATGTAAAGGAAGTTTGTCGCCGACGGAGCGACGGCAAGCCCAAGTGCAGTGAGGTCGGCGCGCAACGCCTCGCGTGCCGCGCGGATCTCGGCAACGCTGCTTTCGAGGTGCACACGGTCCGAAAGCGCGGCGAGCGCCGCGCGTTCCGAGAGCACGCCCACACCGAACTGGGGGCGGATACGATCGAGCATCCCGGTGAGCGCTGCGCTCCGAGCCACACTGTAGCCGACGCGATATCCGCCGAGCGCATAGGCCTTCGAAAAGGTGCGCAGAACGAACCAAGGGGCGTCGGACGCGTCCAGCGCGCACAGACTGCCGTGCGGGTCCTCCAGCGCGTGGAACTCGTGATAGGCTTCGTCGAGCACGACGAGGCATCCGGAACCCGCCATTCGGGCGATAGCGGTAACGTCTGCGGACGGAATCGGTGTGCCGGTCGGGTTGTTCGGATTGCAGAGGAACACGATCTTCGCCGGTTGGCTCAGGGCTTCCGCCATTGCATCGAGATCAAGGTTGTGGTCGGCGCCGCGCGGGACATCAACGACGACAGCGCCCGCAGCGACGGCGAGCGCGGCATAGATCGGAAAGGTCGGCGAGGACAGCACCACCCGGTCGCCGGGATCCAGCGCCGCCCGTGCGATGGTCGCCAGCAGCGCTTCCGAGCCGGTACCGAAGCTGATCCGGTCCGGCGCGATGCCCAGCTGCTCGCCAAGCGCCGCGCCAAGCGCCGTGCAGGCTGGATCGGGGTAGCGCCACGCCTCTTCGGCGGCAGCGCGTACTGCCTCGGCGACACGCGGGCTGGCGCCCACCGCATTCTCGTTTCCGGCAAGATTGAGCACGTCGTCACGGCCCGACAGGCGGCGCACGGCCTCCAAGGTAAGGCCGTGATCGAATGGCGAAAGTCCGCCGAGCGTGCTGCGGAAAGGCTGGGTCACCGCCATGTCCTAGACGAGTTCGGGCGGGAATGGTTTGTCCTCGCCTTCGTTGTCCCACCCCATGGCCGCGATCTGCCAGTCGCCCTCGTTGCGGACGAACAGAAACCCATTGGCACCGCGCCCCAGAGGGCCCCCATCAATGCGGGCCTCGTAGCTGCCGATCGCCACGGCAAGGTTGCCGAACACCTTCACCACCGTCTTGTGAGCGCGCTCATCGAACGTCTTCATCGCGCCCGTCGTGTATTGCCCGCTCATGCGGCCTACAAAGGTCTCGATGTCGGTGGGGTTTACGGGGCGCGCGGAGGGGACGAGCACAGCGTCCTTGCGCACCGCCTTCGCGAAGCCCTCAAAATCGGGCGCCGCCGTTTCGTTCCAGCTCACCGCGGCGAACATGTCCTCGATGATCTGGCGGATACGCGCTTCGTCCTTGGCATAGTCGGACATGATGATGGTCTCCTGCTTTCAATATTTGATGAGGTTTTCGGGGCGGATGGGCAGCCGGTTGACGATGTCCGCAGCCCGGTCGCCGAGCGCGTCGCGAATGGCATTCGCGATCGCGGCTGGAATAGGAATCACCCCGCTTTCGCCCACGCCCTTGGCGCCATTCGGAAAAAAGGGCGAGGGCGTCTCCAGATGCACGAGATCGATTCTCGGCACGTCGGCGGCGAAAGGGATGTCGTATTCGCGCATGCTAAGCACCTGCGGCTGCCCGCGCGCGTCGTAGCGAAGCTCCTCGTAGAGCGCGGCGCCGATGCCCTGCACGATACCGCCGACCACTTGCCCCTCGACCAGCACGGGATTGACCTGCCGGCCGCAATCGTGCCCGAAGACGATGTGCTGGACATCGACGAGACCCGTCTCATTGTCCACCTCCACACGCGCGAGCGCCACGCCGTAGGTGATGGCGAGCGACGCGGGATCGAAGGTCGCTCGCGCCTCGATACCGGGTTCGGTCCCGGTCGGCAGGCTGTGCGCGAGATAGGCGGCGCGCGCCACTTCCGCGACGGAGACGCGGCGCGCGCCGTCGCCGCGCACCTGCACGCCGCCTTGCGTCAACTCGACCTCGGCCGGGTCCGCCTCCAGAAGGTGCGCGCCGATAGCGAGCACCTTCTCGCGCACCTTGCCCGCCGCGATCATCACCGCAGAGCCGCCGATGCCCGTGCCCCGGCTGCCGCCGCTGCCATAGCCGGTGTAGGAACAGGCCTGGGTGTCGCCGTGGATCACGGTTACATCCTCGACGGGGATCGAAAGTTCGTCCGCGCAGATGCTCTGGAGCACCGTTTCGACGCCTTGTCCCATCGGCGTCTGCCCGGTGAAGACCACGACCTGCCCGCCCGGCTCCATGCGCACGTTGGCAACGTCGAAGCCGCCGGACCTGATACCGATCATCCCGCAGAGCGCCGAAGGCCCGAGATTGGTGGGCTCGACATAAAAGGCCATGCCGATGCCGGCCGCCTGCCCCGCAGCGCGTGCCTCGCTGGCCAGCACGATCTGCCGGTCATAGTCGAACGCCTTTAGTGCAAGATCCAGCATCTCGGCGTAGCGGCCACTGTCGAGCAGCAGCAGGCCCGTGGCCGATGGACACGGCATCGCTTCCGCCGGAACGAAGTTGCGGCGGCGCAGCTCCGCCGGATCGATGCCGAGCCGCCGCGCCGCCTCGTCGAGCGCGCGTTCCAGCGCGAAGTTCACCTCGGGCGTGCCGTAGCCCCGATAGGCCCCCGTCGGCGTCTTGTTGGTGACGACGACGCGAACGCCGACGTGGACGTTCTCGATACGATAAGCGCCTGTCATCATCATCGCGCCTGCCCATGCGGCGCCGACCGATGTCGCATAGGGCTCCGCGCCCTTGTCCAGCGTGATGAGCGATTTCAGCCCGAGAATGCGCCCGTCCGCCGCCATGGCGAGCGCGAGATCGACGGTTTCGTCACGGCCTGGCACGGCAGCGACGAAGGCTTCAGCGCGCGTCTCGATCCAGCGCACGGCGGCGCGCAGGCGCAGCGAAATGTGCGCGAGTAGAATTTCCTCCGCATAAGGGCATGACTTGCTGCCGAAGGCGCCGCCGACGTCGGGCACCATGACACGCACGCGATGTTCTGGAACGCGCAGGCAATGCGCGATCGCCTCGCGCACCTGATGCGGAGCCTGTGTCGAAGTGTGGACCGTGACTCCGTCCCACGCCGCGTCGTACACGGCGAGCACAGCGCGCGCCTCGAGCGAATGCGCTGCCACACGTCCCGAAACATAGCTCCCCGCGACGACCGTATCCGCGCCCGCGAAGGCAGCGTCTACGTCGCCGCCATCCCACGCTGCGGAGGCAACGATATTGTCCGGCCAATCCTCGTAGAGCCGGGGCGCGTCTTCCCGAAGCGCAGCGTCTGGCGAAAGCACCACGGGGCGCGGCGCATAGTCAACGCGCACGAGCGTGGCAGCATGCCGGGCCGCTTCGGGGCTTTCGGCAACGACTGCCGCCACCGGTTCCCCAACGTAGCGGACGCGTCCGACCGCCAGCGCGCGGAGGCCGGAACGGCGCTGCCCGGCCACGTTCCAGACGATCGGCTGCGGTTCGAAAAGTGGCGCGATATCGGGACCGCTCAGGACCAGCAGGACACCGGGCGCTGCCTTCGCCGCAGCGACATCGACGGTGATATCAGCGTGCGCCTCAACGCTGCGGACAATGACGGCATGGAGCGCGCCCGCCGCGACGATATCGGCCACATAATGCCCGCGTCCCTCGATGAAGCGGGCCGCCGAGGGCCGCGCGAAATGCTCCGTGTCCCCCCGCGTCATTCGCTGCGTCCCAGAAGCGCGCGCGCTGCCGCAACGATCGAAACATAGCCCGTGCAGCGGCACGCGACCGAGGAGATACGGCTGCCGATTTCCGCATCCGTCAACGCTTCGCGGGCATTGTCGCGCATCATCGCGGCGATGGTGGTGACGAAACCCGGCGTGCAGTATCCGCACTGAAGCGCGTTGTGGCGCAGAAAGGCCGCGCGGATGGCGGGGAAGACATCCGCCTCGGCAACTCCTTCGACTGTTTCGATGGCGCGCCCGTCGCACTGCGCCGCGAGCGTCAGACAGCTTCGCACCGCCTCACCATCGACGATGACCGTGCAATTTCCGCAGACGCCGTCGCCGCAAGCGACATGCGTGCCCTTGAGGCCGAGCGTATCGCGGAGAAAATCCGAAAGGCGCGCGGTGGCGGGCACATTCGCCGCCACATCGCGCCCGTTGACGGCACAAGCGATCGGCACGCTCATGCACCCGCCTCCGCAAGCGCCCGGCGTGCCGCCGCGACGACCCAGGCGCGGACGGCATCGGACTCGAAGTCCGCGCGCCGGGCGTCCAGCGCCGCGAGCGCCTCGGACGGTGAGGTGCCGGACAAGCATACCGGCTGGGTCACCCCTCCGCTGACCGTCACGCTCGTTTTTCCCGGCGCGATGCGCGCGAGCGCCATCGCCAGCGAGCGTCCCCCCGAGCGGCGGCGCAGGAATTCCGTAAAGCTCGCGCGGTCCCGTGCGGGCACTGGGATGCGGACCCCTGTGACCAGCGTGCCATGCGTCAACGGGACGTGCAGCAGTGCGCGGATGGCGACGGTGCGGCCACCGCCCGCGCCTTCAAGCAGCACCTCGGCATCATAGGCAAGAAGGAAGGTGGAAATTTCCGATGCCGGGTCGGCGAGCGCGATGCTGCCGCCCAGCGTCGCCCGGTTGCGAACCGCGCTGTTGGCGGTGTGGCGAAAGCATGTATCGATGACCGGGAAATCGGCCGCGAGGGCGCGGCGTGCCGCGCTGATCGTCACCATCGCGCCGACTTCGATGTGATCACCGACCCGTTGGATGCGGCCGAATTCTGGAATGTTTCGCAGATCGACGATCGCGTCCAGCGCGCGCGGCGCGCGGCAGAGTTCGGGAATCAGCGTCTGGCCGCCAGCCAGAAACCTGCCGCGCGCGCCATGACGCGCAAGCAGCGCCGCAGCCTCCCGGGCTGTCGTCGGCGTATGATAGCTCGGTTCGTGCGGACTCGCAGCCGGTACTGCCATGGTCAGAATGTCGTGCCTCCCCTGCGGCCCAAGCGACCGTGCGCGGCTCCCGACCGTATCAGGACCATTTGCCGGCGATCAGTCAAACCGATCCGGTGTGGTTTCGGATGAGCCCTCTGGATAGTGGAAGGCATTCGGATGGGTATCGCTAGCCGGACGGCTAGCTCTCTACCATCTATCGCGGACCTTTGATGGCCTCACTCGCCAGGCCCGCGCGGCGAGGCCCTGAATGTCGATGTTCGCGCCGCAGACGATCACCTGCCACGCTGACCCCGCAGCCACTCGAGCGGCCCATCAGCGACGCTGGGCCAGGGCAAGAAGAAGGCCCGAAACTTCTGCCCGCTGCGTTCGGGCGATGTGGGTCTTCATGATGATGTGACGCCCTGCGTTGAAGCGGATCGCCACCCCGCCCTCACGGGCGGGGTGATGTCGTTTGTGCTGTTTCATCGGACGGGGAGCGGGCGTCACGGGACTTAGGAGGGCCGCGCCGACCTGCAACCTGCCTGCGGCAGGTCTTCCACATCCGTTCCAGCCCTTCGGGTGCAGGCCGCCTCATGCGGCCCGACTGATCCCGTTCCTGCGCTGGCACATGCGCCGGGCCATCCGGCACATCGTGAAGATCGGCAAACCCTACCAGGAAGCGTTCGCAGCGCTTGACCCCATATCGCAGCAGGTCATGGAGCTCGCCTGGGACGGGCTGCTCAATGATCGTATCGCGCTGCGGCTGGGGCTATCCGTCACCGAGGTCGAAACCCGCATGGCAGATGCGCTGGTGGCGCTACACAGAGCCACACCCCCCTAGGTGTTTAGTCCCTCGTTTTGATGGTGCGGTTCTCTGATAAACCGTTTTGGCTGCTCGGACCATATTTTGCAGACATATTCATATGGGGT
>NZ_JACHNZ010000060.1 GCF_014199685.1 Sphingosinicella soli
GTTGTGGCGCTCCCATGGAGTATCTGTCCCATAGCGCATCCTTCCATTGCTGGCTGAATAATGCACCATCAAAGCCTGGGATCAAACACCTAGGCGGGCCACACCGCAGGCAGGTGCGCCGCGCCGGCGATCAGCGCCAGCAGCGCCAGAAACATCACCCCGTGCCACGGCACCCACGGCAGTGCGCCGGGCTTGCGTTTGCGGCGAACCTGCCACAGGCTGAGAACGCCGAGCATCAGCGCGGTCAACATCATCCCCAGTGTGATTTCGAATGTCATGCGGGGCAGATAATGTGGCGCGCGCGTCCAGAACAGTCCGCAAGCGCCCCAGAGGGAGAGATTTGAATGATTCGTACCATCTTCGCCGCAGCGCTGCTGTCGGCCGCAGCCGTTCCCGTGGCCGCACAGGACCATAGCCAGCACACCGCGCATGCCGCGCCCGACTATGTCGCCGTGCTCGCAGGGGCACACCGCAGCGAGGCGAACCGCGCACGCGACGCCTATCGCCATCCGGCGGAAACGCTTTCCTTCTTCGGCTTTCGGCCGTCCATGACCGTCGTCGAAGTGGCGCCGGGCGGCGGCTGGTACACCGAAGTGCTCGCCCCGCTGATCGCGGGTCACGGCAAACTCTACGCCGCCCACGGAATTCCGGAGGCCAGCGAATACGCCGCAAAATCCTTGGCGGGATTCAAGGAGAAGCTGGCTTCAAGCCCTGTCTACAAGGAGGTTGAAGTCACGCGATTCGGCAAGGGCAGCTACGACAGCCTCGCGCCTGCGGGCAGCGCCGACCTGGTTCTGACCTTCCGCAACGTCCACAACTGGTACATGGGCGATTTCGCGGGCGACGCCTTCAAGGCGTTCTACACGGCACTGAAGCCGGGCGGCGTGCTCGGCGTCGTCGAACATCGCCTGCCCGAAGACCGCCCCGACGAAGCGATGAAGTCATCGGGCTACATGAAGCGCTCGACCATCGTGGCGCTTGCCGAGGCGGCGGGCTTCAAACTCGCTGACGAATCCGATGTGAATGCCAACCCCAAGGACACCGCCGATTGGCCCAAGGGCGTGTGGACACTGCCGCCGAACTTCCGCGATGGAGAGGCGGACCGCGCCAAATATGCCGCGATCGGCGAATCCGACCGCATGACGCTGAAGTTCGTGAAACCCGCTTCTTAAACGAGGCTTTTCGACGCCATCTCGAACGTATCGCGGGAGACGCCCGGCGTCCCGACGATGCGTTCGAGCTCGGCGCGCATCATTCCGGCGCGCGCGTCTTCCATGCGCCGCCAGCGGCCGAACGGTGCGATGAAGCGCGCCGCCGTCTGCGGGTTGATCGCATCGACCTCGAGCAGCGAGTCCGCCACGAAACGATAGCCCGCGCCATCCTTGCGGTGGAAAACGAACTGGTTCATCGCAAGCGCGCCGACAAGCGAGCGGAACCGGTTCGGGTTTCGGATCGTGAAATCCCGATGCCCGGCAAGCGCCACGACATGTTCGAAAGTGCCCTCGCTCGTGCCCAGCGCCTGCGCCGTGAACCACTTGTCGAGCACAAGCGCATCGCCCTTGAAGCGGTCGTAGAAGTCCTGAAGCACGCGTTCGCGCGCAGCCGTGTCCGTATCGACGAGCAGGCCGAGCGCGGCGATCCGATCGGTCATGTTCGTCGCCGCGGTGTACTGCGCCTCTGCCGCGGCGACGGCCGCCTCGTCCGGGCGCGAGAACAGATAGCCGAGCGCGACGTTCTTAAGGCGGCGGCCTCCTTTGCCGCCGGGTGAAAGATCGTAGGCGCCGTCTGACAAGCTGGTGTACAGCGCCGACCACGTGTCGCGGCCTACGCCTTCCAGAAGCGCGCGTCGTACACCCTCGCGCGCGGTGTGGACGGCATCCGGATCGACGTTCGCGACAAGACGCTCGGCGATCATCGTCTCCGTCGGCAGCAGGATCGATTCGCCGATGAAGGCATGGTCGAGCGCCTGGTTCCTCAGCGTGCGGCCCACCGCCTCGACGAGCGGCGCGGCATCGGTGCCGCCGCTGCGCACGGCGTCCACCAGCCGGTCCATCATCAGCTGCTGCATCGCCTCATAGCGCGCGAAGGGATCGTCGTCGTGCGCGGAAAGGAAGGCGAAATCGGCCGCGCTGCGTTTGGTCTCGACATTCACCGGCGCCGAGAAACTGCGGTTGATCGAGAGCACCGGCGGTTCGCCGACATTCTCGAACGTCATCGTCGCGCTTGCGCCGCGCAGCTGGAAAAGCTGTTCCGGCCCGAGCAGCGACCCCGACTCCCGCCCGAACAGGGCGATCTTCAGCGGAATGTGCATCGGCGCTTTTTGCGACTGGCCGGGCGTGTCAGGGACAGCCTGCGCCAGCGTCAGCGTCGCGGATTTGGCCGCCGGATCATAGGCAAGGTCCGCTGTCACGGTCGGCGTACCCGCCTGCGAATACCACAGGCGGAACTGCCCGAAATCGGCGCCGCCGCCGTCTTCGAGTGCCTTCACCCAGTCCTCGACCGTCGCGGCCTCGCCGTCGTGCCGCTCGAAATAAAGGTCGGTGCCCTTGCGATAGTTTTCCGGCCCCAGCAGCGTCGCCGCCATTCGGATCACCTCGGCGCCCTTGTTGTAGACGGTCGCGGTGTAGAAGTTCGAAATCTCGATATAGGATTCAGGCCGCACCGGATGCGCGAGCGGCCCCGCATCCTCCTGGAACTGCGCGGCGCGCAGCGCCCGCACGTCCTCGATGCGCTTTACTGCGGGGCTGCCCATGTCGGCGCTGAAGCACTGGTCGCGGTAGACGGTGAGCCCTTCCTTCAGGCTCAGCTGGAACCAGTCGCGGCAGGTGATGCGGTTGCCCGTCCAGTTGTGGAAATACTCGTGCGCCACCACCGCCGCCACCGCATCGAAATCCGCGTCGGTCGCCGTCTCGGCGTCGGCGAGGATGTATTTCGAATTGAAGATATTGAGACCCTTGTTCTCCATCGCGCCGAAATTGAAGTCGTCGACGGCGACGATATTGAACACGTCGAGATCGTACTCGCGCCCGTAGTGGACCTCGTCCCAGCGCATGCTGTCCTTGAGCGCCTGCATGGCGTGGCGGCATTTCTCGACGTCGGCGGCGCGGACCCAGATCGCCAGCTTCACATGGCGGCCCGACATTGTCTCGAAGCTGTCTTCGAGCGCGCGGAGATCGCCCGCGACCACCGCGAAGAGATAGCAGGGCTTGGGGAACGGATCGTCCCATCGCGCGAAATGGCGTCCATCGGGAAGGTCGCCCGCAGCGACCGGATTGCCGTTCGAAAGCAGCACCGGATAGCGCGCCTTGTCGGCATTCAGCTCGACCGAATAGCGGCTGAGCACGTCGGGCCGATCCGGGAAGAAGGTGACGCGCCGGAAACCTTCGGCTTCGCACTGCGTACAAAGATTGCCGCCCGAAGCGTAGAGTCCCATCAGCTTGCTGTTCGCGGCGGGCGCAATCTCCACGACCGTCTCGACGGTGGCCGTGTCACCCGTCAGGGGAATCGTCAGGTTGCCATTGGCGAGCGTGTAATCGCCCTCGCCCAGCACGCGCCCGTCGACGCTGACCGACTTGAGGTCCAGATCGTCGCCGTCGAGCACGAGCGGGCCGCTGCCCGCGCGCTCTACCCTCAGCACGGCGCTGACTCGGGTGCGCGCTTCGTCCAGCGCAAAGGCGAGGCTGATGTCGGGGACGCGCCAGGCGGGAGGCGCATAGTCCTCGCGGCGGGTGATCGTGGGGGTTTCGCTGCGTGCTTCCATAGACAGCCGACATAGTGAGCGAACAGGCGAATCGCCAGCGGCTTCCGTGCGCGCTAGGAAGACGCGATGCCTCATCTTCTGATCCTCGGCCAGGGCTACACCGGCTCGCGCCTGCGCGCGGCGCTTGAACGCCAGGGCTGGACCGTGACCGGAACGGCGCGCACCGCGCGGCCCGGCATCGTCGCGGCGGACGACCCCGGTGTGGTGGGGGCCATCGCGAACGCATCCCATATCGTCTCGTCGGTTCCGCCCGAAGGCGATCACGATCCGGTGCTCCTCCGCCACGGTGCGGCGCTCGCTGCTTCGGGTGTCCCCCTCCTCTACCTCTCCTCCACCGGGGTCTACGGCGATACCGGCGGGGCGTGGGTGGACGAGACCGCGCCTGTCGGACATGGGCGGCGCAGCGCGCGCAGCGCCGCCGACCTTACGTGGCAGGGGATGGGGGCGCGCGTGCTGCGCCTGCCGGGCATTTACGGCCCCGGCCGATCGGCGCTGGAACGGGTGAGGGCCGGAACCGCGCAGCGGATCGATGCGGGGGGGCAGGTGTTCAGCCGCGTTCATGTTGATGATGTAGTCGCAGCGGTGATCGCCGCGTTCGGGGCGGGGCCGGGGGTGTGGAACATCGGGGACGACCTGCCCGCGCCGGGCCATGAAGTTACCGCCTTCGCCTGCCGCCTGGCGGGCGCTGCGCCGCCGCCGCTGATCCCGGTCGCCGAGGCCAGGCTGTCGCCGCCGGCGCGCGGCTTTTATGCGGAGAGCCGCCGCGTCGCGAACGGCAAGATGAAACGAGACCTCGGCATCCGGCTCCGCTATCCTGATTATCGTTCAGGGCTCCGCGCCTGCCTGGAGGATACAGCATGAAGTTCGGTGTCGGCCAATCACCCCGCAGGATGGAAGACGAACGACTGCTGACCGGGCGCGGCCGCTACACGGATGATTTTCAGCCCGAAGGCACCGTCTACGGCGTGACGGTGCGGTCCCCCTATGGACACGCGCGCATCGCCGGCATCGACACTGCCGAGGCGCGGGCGATGCCGGGCGTGCTCGCGATCTATACGGCGGAAGACATCGCGCACTACGGCCCCATCCCCTGCCTCGTGACTCTGCCCGGCCGGATCGATACGCCGCGCCCGGTGCTGGCGAAGGACACGGTGCGCTTCGTGGGCGACGCGGTGGCGTTCGTGGTGGCGGAAACCCGCGCGGAGGCGCGCGCGGCCGCCGAAGCGGTCGCGGTCGACTACGAAGACCTGCCTGCCGTCGGCAGCCTCGACGCGGCGCTCGCGCCCGGTGCACCCGCGATCTGGCCCGACGCCCCCGGCAACACCGTGTTCGACTGGCACGCGGGCGACGCGGATGCCGTGCAGGCCGCGCTCGCCTCGGCGGCACACGTCACGCGCCTGCGCCTCGTCCAGAACCGCATCGCGCCGACCTCGATGGAGGTGCGCGCGGCGCTCGGCGAATGGTCGGACGAAAACGGCCTGACGCTCACCGTCGGCAGCCAGGGCGTCGCCAGCATGCACGGCGACCTCAGCCGGCGGATCCTGAAATGCCCGCCCGATCGCCTGCGCGTCATCACCGGCGATGTCGGCGGCGGCTTCGGCATGAAGGTCTTCCTCTATCCCGAGTATGCGCTCGTGCTCCATGCCGCCGAACGTCTGCAGCGGCCCGTGAAGTGGACCGGCGATCGCTCCGACGCGTTCCAGACCGATTCGCACGGCCGCGCCGTCGTTTCGGAAGCGGCGCTGGCGCTCGACGGGGACGGCAATATCCTCGCGCTCGCGGTGGAAAGCTGGTCCGATCTCGGCGCGTATCAGGCGCAGTTCGGCCCGGCGATCCAGACGATGGCGGGCGGACGCATCATCGGCGGCGTCTATCGCATTCCCGCAATGCACAACCATGTCCACGGCGTCATCACCAACACCGCGCCGGTTGACGCCTATCGCGGCGCGGGGCGGCCGGAAGCGACGTATCTCGTCGAGCGGCTGATCGAAACCGCGGCGCGCGAAACGGGGCGCGATGCGGGCGATCTGCGCCGCCGCAACCTGCTGCGGCCCGACGAGCTTCCCCATGCCAACGGCCTCGGCCTCGATTTCGACGTCGGCGATTTTCCCGCGCTCCTCGATGCCGCGCTCGAAAATGCCGACTGGAACGGGTTTCCGGCGCGCCGCGCCGCCGCCGAGGCGCGCGGGCGGCGGTATGGGCGGGGCATCGGCTATTATGTCGAGATCGCGGGCGGCGGCGCGACGGAAGAATTCGCCGATGTCCGCTTTCTGGCGGACGGCACGATCGAGGCGGCGGTCGGCACGCAATCGAACGGGCAGGGCCACGAAACCTCCTACGCGCAGGTGCTCGCCGAGCGGCTCGGCGTTCCGATGGAGCAGGTGAAGATCGTGCAGGGCGACACCGCGCGGCTCGAAGTCGGCTACGGCACGGGCGGTTCGCGCTCGATGGTGTGGGGCGGCGGCGCGATCATAGAGGCGGCGGCGTCCATCATCGAAAAGGGCCGCCACCTCGCCCGCGCCGATCTCGGCGAAGATGTCGATTTCGATGACGGGCTGTTCCGCGCGCGCGGCAGCAACCGCACCCTCAGCTGGCCGGAACTCTCGATGAGCCATCCGCAGGCGCTCGACACGCGCGCACGCTATGCCCCCGAGGCGCCGCGCCCCACCTTCCCGAACGGCTGCCACATCGCCGAGGTTGAAATCGACCCCGAAACCGGCCGCGTGCAGGTTGCGCGCTATTCCATCGTCGATGATTTCGGCACGCTGGTGAACCCGCGGCTCGTAGAGGGCCAGGTGCACGGCGGCATCGCGCAGGGGCTGGGGCAGGCGCTCCTTGAAAACGTCGTTTACGACGACAGCGCGCAGCTCCTCACCGGCAGCTTCATGGACTACGGCATACCCCGCGCCGACGATATGCCGCGCGATATCATTTTCCATTCGCGCCCGGTGCCGAACCCGAACAATCCGCTCGGCGCGAAAGGCTGCGGCGAGGCGGGCACGATCGGCGCGATGCCTTCGATCATGAACGCGATCGTCGATGCGCTCGGCGGTACGCACGTCGACATGCCCGCAACGCCCGAAACGCTCTGGCGCGTCTGCCGCGCACTTGGGGAGAAGGCTGCGGCGTAAAATGGCGCCGCGTCTGCCGCCCACACTGCTTGCGAACGCGCGCGCCATGCGGGCCGAACCCGCCCCGGCCGAGGCCAAGCTCTGGTATCGCCTGAAGGGGCGTCAGCTCGCCGGGTACACGTTCACGCGGCAGGTCGTTTTCGGACCTTATATTGCGGACTTCGCCTGCCGGTCGGAGCGACTGGTCGTAGAGCTGGATGGTGACAGCCATGCGACGCGCGAAGCCTACGACATGAAGCGTTCGGCGGAACTGGAAGCGAGGGGTTACCGTGTTCTGCGGTTTCCCAACAGCGAGGTTCACGAGAATATCGAGGGGGTGCTTGAGATGATTTTGCATGCGTTGGCGCCATCACCCTCCCCCGGCCCCTCCCTTGCAGGGAGGGGGGAACAGGATACTTAGCCCCTCCCTGCAAGGGAGGGGTTGGGGAGGGTCTTCTTTGCCGGGCTTGCGGGCGCGCACCTCCCGCGTCCATAGTGGCCGAGCCCAGTATGACACCCGACAGTCCCGACGATCCTGCCGCCGTGCGGCCCTTTGACGTCCCCATCTACAAGATGGTCTGGATCGCGAGCATGGCATCCAACTTCGGCGGGATGATCCAGTCCGTGGGCGCGTCGTGGATGATGACGACGCTGACCACGTCGCCCGCGCTCGTCGCGCTCGTGCAGTCTTCGGTGACGCTGCCGATCATGCTGCTGTCGCTCACCGCAGGCGCGATCGCCGACAATCGCGACCGGCGGCTGGTGATGCTGACCGCGCAGAGCTTCATGCTGGTGGTGTCCGTCGGGCTGGCGCTCTGCACGTGGGCGGGGTGGATCACCCCCTGGCTGCTGCTTGGCTTCACCTTCCTGATCGGCTGCGGCACCGCGCTGAACGGCCCCGCGTGGCAGGCTTCGGTGGGCGATATGGTGCCGCGCGCCGCGCTGCCCGGCGCGATCACGCTCAATTCGATAAATTTCAACGTCGCGCGCAGTCTCGGCCCCGCCGTGGGCGGCGCGATCGTTGCGGCGGCGGGCGCGGCGGCGGCGTTCGCGGTGAATGCGGTGAGCTATATCGGGCTTATCACGGTGCTCGCCCGCTGGCGGCCCGTGCAGGAGCCGCGCACCTTGCCGCGCGAAGGTCTGCTCGATGCGATGGCGGCGGGCGTCCGCTACGTCGCCATGTCGCCGACGCTTCGCACCGTGCTGCTGCGCGCGGCGCTGTTCGGGCTCGCGGTCAGCGCGCTTCCGGCATTGATGCCCATCGTCGCCCGCAACCTGATTGCCGGCGGCGCGCTCACCTACGGCCTTCTGCTCGGGGCCTTCGGCATCGGCGCGATCGCCGGCGCGCTTGTGAGCGGGCGGCTGCGCCGCACGCATTCAAGCGAATGGATCGTGCAGGCGGCCACCATCGCGATTGCCGCCGGAACGCTCGTCACCGCGTTCAGCCCGGCGATGCCGCTGACGATGGCGGGGCTTTTCATCGCCGGGAACGGCTGGGTGCTCGCGCTTTCGACGCTCAACGTCACCGTGCAGATGTCCGCGCCGCGCTGGGTCGTGGCGCGCGCGCTCGCGCTTTACCAGATGTGGGCGTTCGGCGGGCTGGCGATCGGCAGCTGGATCTTCGGCGAACTCGCCGGCGCAACGGACGTGCGCACGTCGCTGGCGGTTTCGGCGGTGCTTCTGCTGTCGGGCCTGCTGCTGGGATGGGCGCGGCCGCTGCCCGAAGTGAAGGATCTCGATCTCGATCCCATCGCGCGCTGGACCGCGCCTGAAGTCGCGGTGCCGGTCGAGCCCCGTACCGGTCCGATCGTCGTGACGATCGACTACCGGATCGCCGACGCGGACATTCGCGCGTTCCTGACCGTGATGAGCGAGAGGCGCCGGATCCGCATGCGCGACGGCGCCCGGCACTGGACGCTGCTGCGCGATCTCGGCGACCCCGAACTGTGGATCGAGCGCTATCATGTGCCGACCTGGCTCGATTACATCCGCCACAACCAGCGGCGCACGAATGCCGACGCGGATAATTTCCACCGCCTGCGCGCGCTGCACAAGGGCGAATGGCCGCCGCGCGTGCACCGCATGGTCGAGCGCCAGACCGGCACCCTGCCCGGCCTCCGCCTGCCGAGCGCGCACGAACTTGCCGGGCCGATTACGGACCCGTCTCAGTCAGGTTAGCTACGCCCCGTTGTGCCGCCCGCCGCCGCCGCGCCCGCAGGCACGCGCCTGGCGCGCAGGGCGATGACGAGGCCGACCACGGCAAGCGCCGCGCCCGCAACCGCAAGCGGCGACCAGCGATAGCCTTCTAGCAGCGTGGAAATCGTCATCGCGATGAAGGGGATGAATACGCCTGAATAGGCGGCCCACGCCGGGCCGACGAGGCGGATGACATTGAAATATAGCACGAACGCGAGCGCCGATGCGATGGCCGCGAGATAGAAGATGCCGCCGAGATAAAGCGGCGTCCACGCGATCACCGGCGGGCCGCGCATCGCCCAGGCGTAGGCGATATCCACGAGCGCGCCGTAAAGCATGGACCACGCCAGCATCCCGAACATATCGTAGCTGCGCGCACGCGCGGTGCCCTGCATCACATTGGCGACCGATGCGAACATGACCCCGACCAGAGTGAGCCCGAGCCCGGCCGCAATCGGACCGCTCCAGCCGTCTGCGCCGAGTTCACGCTCGAACAGCAGCGCCACCCCCGCGATTCCGAGTGCGGCCCCGACGACAAAGCGCGCGCTGACCGGCTGTTTCAAAAAGAGCCGCGCGAACAGCGCATTGGGTATGACGAGCAGCGCGAAGACCACCGCGATAAGCCCGGACGTCACCGTTTGGCTGGCCTGGTAGACGAAGTTGAAATTGCCCGCGAACTGGAACACCCCGAGCAGCATGAAAAAGCCGTGCGCCGCGAGCGGGAAGCGCAGCGGGCGCCGCATGAGCGCGCACGCGGCGAACATGATGAAGCTCGCGCCCATGAAACGGTACGCGACCGACCACTCCGGCGGCACGACGCCGAGCTGCGTCTTGATGACGTACCAGGTCGTTCCCCAGATCAGCGTGACGGCCGCGAACGGCAGAACGATGCGCGACAGGCCGGGGCGGATCACAGCACCGCGAGCGCGGCGGCGAGTGCCTGGACGTGCGCCTCGGGCGTGTCCCACGCCGTCACCAGCCGGATCTCGCCCGCCGCCCAGTCGTAGAACTCGAAGCCCTTCGCGCGCAGTGCCGCGGAGTCCTCCGGCGAGGCGCGCACGAACACCTCGTTCGCCTGCACGGGATGGAGGAGCCGGTCGCCCGCCGCTGCGCCGATGCGCGACGCGGCCTCGTTCGCGGCGCGGGCATTGCGCGCCCACGCACCCGTTTCGATCATCGCGAGAAGCTGCGCGGCGGCATAGCGGCCCTTCGAGGGCATCTGCCCCGCGCGCTTCTTCCGGTGCGGCAGCGTTTGCGCAAGCGCGGGATCAAACACCACGATCGCTTCGGCCGACATGCCGCCGTTCTTGATGAAGCCGAAGCTCATGACATCGACCCCGGCGCGCCACGTGATGTCGCCGGGCGCGCAGCCCAGATGCACGAGCGCATTGGCGAAGCGCGCGCCGTCGAGGTGGAGCCGCCAGCCGCGCCGCTTCGCCTCGTCGCCGAGCGCGGCGACCTCGCCGGGCGTATAGACGCAGCCGTATTCGGTCGCCTGCGTGATCGAAAGCGCGGCGGGCTGGACCTGATGCACGTCGCCGCGCATCCAGGCGACCGCCGCGCGCACGCCTTCCACCGTCAGCCTGGCGGCCGTCGCTTCGGCGAGGACCAGCGATGCGCCGCCGCTGAAGAACGCGGGCGCCCCCGCCTCGTCCACCTGGATATGCGCCTCGCGGCTGCAGACGATCGCGCCCCACGGCGGCACCATCGCGGCAAGGCCGAGACAGTTCGCCGCCGTCCCCGATCCCACCACGAAGACGCGGCATTCGCGCCCGAAGAAGTCGCTGAACACGCCGTCGAGGCGCTGTGTCAGCGTGTCGCCGTCGTAGGCGCCCTGAACCCCCGTGTTGGCGGCGAGCACGGCTTCGATCACCTCAGGGCAGGCGGCGGCGGCGTTGTCTGATCCGAAATACATGAACAAAGCGGCTAATCCGCGCCGCCGTGCCGGTCAACACTGGCGCTTCGGGTCCGGTCGATTATGGTTCGGCGGCGAAGTCTGAACAGGGAAAATCATGCTGAAACCGATCCTTGCCGCCGCGCTGCTCGTCTCCACCGCTCCGGCGGCTGCGCAGACCAACGCCGCGCTCGCCCGCATCGACGCCGACCGCGCCGCCAACGAAGCCGCCGCAAAGGCGATCTGGGGCTTTGCCGAGGTCGGCTATCAGGAGGCGCGCTCGTCGGCGCTGCTGCAGAAGCGCCTGAAGGACGCGGGGTTCGAGGTGAAGGCGGGCGTGGCAAGCGCGCCGACGGCGTTCACCGCGACGTGGGCAAGCGGCACGGGCCCGGTGATCGGCATCATGGGCGAATACGACGCGCTCCCCGGCCTCAGCCAGACCGCCGACCCCGCGAAGACCGTGCGCGCCGACGCCGCCGCCGGGCACGGCTGCGGGCACCACCTGTTCGGCGTCGCCTCCGCCTCCGCCGCCATCGCCGTGAAGGACTGGATGAAGGCGACCGGCACGAAGGGCACGATCCGCTTCTACGGCACACCCGCCGAGGAAGGCGGCGCGGGCAAGGTCTACATGGTGCGGGAGGGCCTCTTCAACGACGTCGACATCGCGCTGCACTGGCATCCGGCGGCCGAGAACAGCGCCGACATCGCCACCACGAACAGCAACAAATCGGCCAAGTTCCGCTTCCGGGGCATCTCCGCGCACGCCGCAGGCGCGCCCGAACGCGGCCGCTCGGCGCTCGACGGCGTCGAGGCGATGAACATGATGGCGAACATGATGCACGAGCACATGCCCGAGCAATCGCGCATGCATTACGTCATCACGGCGGGCGGCAACGCGCCGAACGTGGTGCCGGACTTCGCCGAATCCTTCTACTACGTGCGCAACCCGGACGCCGAAGTGGTGCGCGAGACGTTCGAGCGGCTGGTGAAAACCGCCGAGGGCGCCGCGCTCGGCACGGGCACCACGGTGGACTACGAGGTGATCCACGGCGCGCTGCCGCTGCTGCCGAACCGCACGCTGCAAACGCTCGTCCACGCGAAGCTGAGCGAAGTCGGCGGCGTGCTCTACACGGCCGAGGACACGGCGTTCGCGCAGAAGATCATCCCGACGCTCGGGCAGACGAAGGCGACGCTCTCCGACGCCGCCCTCGTCAAACCCATCGCGGAAAGCCACGGCGCGGGCTCCACCGATGTCGGCGACGTCTCGTGGACGGTGCCCACCGCAGGCTTCTCCACCGCGACATGGGTGCCGGGCACCGCCGCGCACAGCTGGCAGGCGGTGGCGGCGGGCGGCAATGCGATCGGCATGAAGGGCATGCAGAACGCCGCGAAGGTGCTGGCGCTGACCGCGATCGACCTGTTGCAGACGCCTGAGCTGATCGCCGCGGCGAAAGCGGAGTTCGAAGCCCGGCGCGGCCCCGGCTTCACCTACCGCTCCCTCGTCGGCGACCGCACCCCGCCGCTCGATTACAGGAATGCCCCCGCGCGATAACCCCTCCCTGAAAGGGAGGGGTTGGGGAGGGTGACTGGCACAGCCTTCGCCATCGACCCCCACCCGGCCTCCCCCTTTCCAAGGGGGAGGAGATAAGGGCGCGGGGGTGAGGGCCCTCACCAACTTCGCGTAGGCTGAGTTGAAGCGGGAAGGCGCCCCCTCATGCCCAGTTTGTCGAGAGGCTCGCCGCGATAAGATTAATGGACTCTGATCCGAATATCAGGAACAAACTCAGCTGGGGCAAATTCACGGCGGCGTTTCTACTGCAATGTCTGGAAGCAATTGGCGTGCGAGAGTTACGACTCTAGAAACATTCTTCTGCATTCTTGCTGTCGCTGGCACCCTTGTCATTGTCTACACAACGGGGGGAGCCGATGGTGTCATAGCCGGACGCAATGAGGTAACAGCCCGCGAGCATTACGAGCGTGAGAAGCAAAACGCGCTTGGCGCCTGCTTCGGGCGTGAAGGCCCGGCTGCAATTGAGTGTGCTACCAAAGCCATAGAGACCGCCCAAGACAAGTCCGAAACCAGACAAGACCTTTATGCCCAACAAGATATGGCGGAATGGGCTCGCTGGATGTGGATTATAAGAGCGTTCACGGCGGGCATAACTGCTGTTGGTGTGTGGTTTGTGAGGCGGACGCTCGAAGCTACCCTTGAGGCCGTTGAAGACACCAGCGCTGCCACCTTGGCGATGCAGAAACAAAACGAAATCTCTAAGGATGCCACTAATCGCCAACTGCGCGCGTATCTGGAAGTGTCCGAATGCATAGTGTCCGTCTTTCCTGATGACGGCGAGATCATCATGCAGATCAGGCTGAAAAATTGCGGCCAGACGCCCGCCAATGACGTGCGGGTAATGGCGGAATCCTTCGCCGCCCCCTTCCCTTTGGATAACGAAAGGCCGTTTCTGCCGGTGGATAAGGAGTGGGGCTCTTCTCTTGGCCCCGGACTGGAAACTGGGTGTGTTAAGCGCATCAGGACGCATAACGTGGAGTGGGCCGTGCAGGAGGCTAAAGCTCGGAGGGGCGCCTTTTACATCCAAGGAATCTGCGAATATCTGGACTGCTTCGGCGAATCTCACGACACGCACTTTAGATATGCGTTCGCGGGGCTGGTCAGCGACAATGGGCTCCTTATGCAGCCCTGTAAGACCGGAAACCATTCCACATAGCGCCAGCGCCCCGGCGGCAAGCCAGTGACGTGACCCCCTGGTTTCCACCAGCACGGATTAGAGTCCGGCAGCTTTGTTGCGCATGAGCGCGGGTTGAGCAATGGCCTGCGAAGCGGAG
>NZ_JACHNZ010000061.1 GCF_014199685.1 Sphingosinicella soli
GCTCCGCTTCGCAGGCCATTGCTCAACCCGCGCTCATGCGCAACAAAGCTGCCGGACTCTAATCCGTGCTGGTGGAAACCAGGGGGTCACGTCACCGGCAGGTTAAGATCGCTGTCGGTGGTCGCGATAAAACGCATGCGGCGGGGCGGCTGAAGGTGATGGTCACGCATCAGGCGCTTGATCCGCTTATAATTGGCGATCACGCCCTGGTGGCGGAGCGCAGCCTGCAAACGGCGCCAACCTTAAGCTTCGAACGCGGCGCAAATCGTTGTGATAGCCGCCAGCAGTTCGGCATCGCCGAGCCGCTGGGCCAGGTCGTGGTAGAATGTGGACCTTGCGATGCCCATCAGCCGACATCCTCGGGCGATCGACATCCCGCCGGGCCTGTGATCACGGATGTACTCGCGCTTATCGGCCGCGACGCGTCGCGCAGAGCCCCTTTAAAAACTCCAGCTCCAGCGCCTGTTTGCCGATAAGGCGTTAGAGGGCGGCAATCCGCGCTTCATATGCCTGGATCAAATTGCCGCCCGTGCATCTTCATCAAGGGCGCCGACTTCGTACTTCTCCACCCAGGTTCGGATCAGCTGCCGGGAAATATCGTGGCGCCTGGCGAGACTGTGAAGTGTCTCACCGTTCAGAAAATCCTGTGCGACCTGACACTTAAACTCAACGGCTTACCGGTCAATCCAACTCTGCTCCCCTGTCCGACCCCAGGGGCCCACTCCAAAGACAGGCGCAACAGGCAGCGGAAAATCCTTCAGGATTGACATTGAATGCCTCCACATAGTTATGCTGCAGTGCAACAGGAGGTCAGGCTGAAGATCGCTATCGTCGACGAAAACGCCGCGCGGGCCGCTGTCATCGAACAGGGACTGCGCGAGACTGGTCTTGCCGATGTCGCGATTCTTGCGAAGCGGGCGGGTCTCGTGGCGCGTCTGGAAGCGCTTGCGCCGGACGTGGTGCTGATGAGCCTCGGCAATCCAGGCAGGGACCAGCTTGAGGAGAGCTTTTCCTTCTCGCGCGCGCTTGCCAGCCCGATCGCTATGTTCGTCGGCGCCATCCTCCGCGTCGAGCCCGCCCGGCAGCTTCTGCCGTGCAAGGTATCGCCGCAGCGCCGGTTCGTTCGGCAAAACATGCCGAGCAATCCAGAGATTTCGAAGGGCGCCAAAGCGTCCTGAAAACAAGCGCTCTTTGAAGTTTCCCGCCAGATCGCAGGTTTTTGCGATCGTCACACGATGATTAATCAATTCTCATTTTCATCTTCTCGGGTGCGCCAGCCATTTCAATGCCCTAGAGAAACTCTTGGTCTCTCCGAATCGCGCGAAACGGGTCCAAAACACCGTGACTTGCGGATGATGTGTTTGAGGCCGTGACCAAGAGACGCTTTGGCCGCACCACCGACCGTATCTCGTGCCTTTCTCATGCAAAAATGTGGCCGAGAGCAGCGTTGGGCGGGCCGTGGGGTCGCACCAGACTGTCTGGAAGATCCTACAACTTATCCCTACCGCCTGTCGTCGAGGCGCACTTGCGATCGGCGAGGGTCGTTTTACCCTCACATCTTCATCACGACAGTCCACTGGCCGACCAGTGCCGGCTTCGGCTCGTCTTCTATCTGGACGGAGACATTTATCGAGGATCTGAACGACCTCGAAGAAGCCTCCGCCATTTCCTCAATTGTGAAGTTTCCCCGGATCCGTTTTCCGGTCCTGACGGGAGTGATGAACCGCAACCGATCCATCCCGTAATTCAAAGTCAACTTCGTACCATCGATCACCGGAAGGACTTCATATGCGAGCGTCGATAAGAGCGAGAGCGTTAGATATCCATGTGCGATGGTTCCGCCAAACCCGCTTTTGGAAGAGCTTTCCGGATCGGTGTGGATGAACTGGTGATCCAGCGTCGCATCAGCGAAGCTGTTGATCATCGACTGCGTTATTTCTACCCAGCGCGACTGGAATGTCCGGGACGATATTATGGCCTTATATTCAACTAAGGAGAGGATATTCACAAACATTTGCGAGTCCTAACTAGCGGCTTTACGTCGTCGAGACCATTTCCCCAGCCGATCTTGACGCCATGGCCGCCAGGTCCCGATAGGAGCCAAGACGGATATCGCGAATGAGATCGCAATGCCGGGGCGACCATCCGAGTTCTGCCCGCGACCGGCGTGCCTGCGAGCGGCTGCAGACGTTGAACATGATCCGCGCGGGATAGTCCCCCCATATTTCCCCCGCTTCGGCCAGGGAAATACTGCGAGTGGAGCAGCCCGCAACGCCGGCAACCGCGTCCGCGATCGTCCTGAAATTCTCTTCGCCTGCGACAGCGTGGTAGACGGCTCCTGAAATCCCCTTGGCGATTGCCAGGCAGTAGAGATTGGCGAGATCCTCGATATGGACATGCGAATAGAGATTGAGCCCGGCGCCGATGTAACAGGCGCTGCCGGTGCGCCCGATAGAATCGACGACATAGGGCACATGCCTGCTGCCACCGTTCCCCCATACGAGAGGAGGGCGGATGATGATGGTGCGGAGCCGATCCGCTGCGGCGCGGATGAGGCGCTCGGTCGCGCAACGGGTGACGACCATCGGCTGCGGTTCGAATTCGGACTGCTCGGCGAACGTATCCTCGCTCCAATCGCCACCCGTCGTCTGTGAAAGCACGGCAGTGCCGGAGGTGAACACGAACGCCTTGTCGCGGCCAGCGAAGCTGCGCAATATCTTTTCCACGACGACAGCCTCATGCTCGTGCGCAAGCTGCGCGGCAAATACCAAGCCGTCGAAATCACCCGCCATTTCATCCAGGGAATCGACATCCCCCATAATCGTCTTGAGACCGTCCCCCTGCAGCTTCCTGCTCTTGTCGGGATCCCGGACCAAGCCGGTCACCTCGTGCCCATCGGTCATGAGTGCCCTGGCAACATGAGAACCGACATATCCTGTCGCGCCTACTACTAGGATATTCATCGGCAACTTCTCCTTGGCATCGGCGGTAAGCGCTCGGGAACCGCCGAGCGCTGCGCATGCGCGCAACAAATCGCCCTTTCTAGGTCAGCGTCGCCAGTGCCTCGACCTTGAACGAGCTCAGCTCGTCGAAGCGACCCTGCCGGATCTTCTGCGCCCAGCGCGGATCCACCAGAAGAGCCCTTCCAACGGCGACAAGATCGAAATCGCCTCGCTCGATCATCTCGATCAACCTGTCCAGCCCGGCCGGCTCGCCTCCGATTCCCCTTAGTGACGTCATCAGGTCGGTCGAGAGTCCGACCGAACCGACGGTCATCGTCGGCAGACCGCCGACCTTCTTGACCCATCCGGCCAGGTTCGTGTCCGAGCCGGCAAATTCGGGTTCCCAAAAGCGCCGTTGGGAGCAGTCGAAAATATCGACTCCGGCATCGATCAAAGGACGCAGCAGTGTTTCCATTTCCGCAGGATTGCTGACCAGCTTCGCGCCATAATCCTGAAGCTTCCATTGGGAGAGGCGGAAGATGATCGGAAAATCCTTATGCGTTCGCCGCCGGCATTCCGCGATGATCTGGGCGGGAAAACGGGCTCGATCGCCGATTCCCCCTCCATAGGGAGCGTCGCGCATGTTGGTCATCGCCCAAAGGAATTGGTCCAGCAAATATCCGTGCGCGCCATGGAAAGCAATCCCGTCAAAGCCCAACTTCATCGCGGTTTCGGCGCCCGAACCAAAAGCGTCGACGACATCTTCGATATCTTTATCGGTCATTGCGGAGGCACGTAGCGTCGGTGCCTCTCCGATCGCACCCACCATACCCGAGGGTCCGACCTGCCGAGACGCTGCCGAGCCATCGGCCTGCGCAGCGGTTTGGAACAAGCCCACGTGCCACAATTGCGGGACGATTCGCCCGCCCGCAGCATGAACCTCGTCGACCACCTTGGACCAGCCTGCCATCGCATCTTCACCGAAAAAGCGGGGAACATTGTCGTCATTGGATGCGCCCGGATGGGAGACCCAGGTTCCTTCAGTGACAATCAAGCCGACGTCCGCCTCTGCCCGCCGGCGGTAATAGGCTGCGACATCTGCGGTCGGGACCCCGCCCGGAGACATTGACCGCGTCATCGGCGACATGACGATCCGGCTTTTCAGCAAAAGCTTCCCGATTGTAATCGGATCGAACAGCGCTTTACTGTCGAGATGCACTTGGCTGTCCATGCAGTTGATTTCCTTAGCTAGGGCCTCGCCGCGTCGGCCGAAAGCGTCTCGCCTTCTTCGACGACGGACTTGGCGCATTCGATGAACCGGTTCATCACTTCCGTGGTGGCGCCTGCCCGAAACACCAAGTGAAGCTCAACGCCCACATCGAAGCCGCGGACCGGGATGAGAGCGATCGGAGGATCCGTTTCCTTGAGGGATGACGGCAGGAATGCCAGGCCGGCGCCGATCGATATGAGGCTGAGCATAGACGCCTCGCTGTTAAAGCCGTCATGGACTATTTTTGGGACGAACCCAGCGCGTGCGCATGCCGTCATGAGCGAATTGGTTTGCGCGAGATTGCGCGATCGGTCGACCCAGATGAAGGGTTCGTCCTTTAAATCTTCGGTATCGATAGAATCGGCCCCGGCGAGAGGATGGTCGCGGGAAAGGGCGAGAAGGTAACTGTCCTTCCGCATTCGATGGCCTTGCAGCTGCGGCGGCAATTCATTCCAGACATAGACGAATCCAGCGTCCAGCTGATCGCGGAGCAACGCGTCTATCTGCTCTTGCGACGACATCGTGCGAAACGAAAATTGGACATCCTCATATTGCTTCATAAACGTCGATAAAATATCTTTGAAAACGTCGTAGCGATGCGCGACTTCATGAAAGCCAAGCCTGATCGATCCCATGAAACCACGGCTCACGAGAAGCGCTTCGCGGCTGGCTTGCAGGGACATGCTGAGCAGGTTTCGGCCGTCACGCAGATAACGGCGGCCGGCATCGGTCAGGCGCAGGCCGCGCGGAAGGCGCTCGAACAATATGACATCGAGACTCTCTTCGAGAATCTTGATCTGTCGACTCAATGCCGGTTGCGCGATTCCCAGCCGCTCAGCGGCGCGATGCAGGTTAAGCTCTTCGGCAACCACCACGAAGTGCCGCACCGTCCTGAGATTCACCAACCCGTTCGACATCTAATAAAGTATCCCAAGCATCAACCTCGTGGCGCCCGTTTTGAATCGAGCCTTACCGATACCCCGATCCGGCAGCGTAAATCAGCTGTCAATATATCTGCGAAGGACGTGGTGAAAGTTGGCGATCATCGCTTCCTGAATGGGATTGAAATTGGGGCCGGTAAACCCTCTCGTCTTGATACCCCTGTGGACCTCCGGAATATTGATGAAGTCCGGGATCAGGAAGGGCGGCAGGTCCAGGAAGTCTTGCCAGTTCGGGAAATGCTTCTTTTCGACCTTTGGTTCGGAGCCTGGCGTGAAACGCTCCAAGGCGTACATTTCGAACACGCATTTATCCGGATTGTTGTCCCGCATCGGACGGCTTCGATACCAAAGCCCGCCCGTCGGTGACAGGACATTCACCGTATTGGGGAAGATCATCCAGTCGAAGCCCGCCTCATAGGCTTGCTCCTCGGTCATCTCGGGAAAACCTGCCCCGGCTGCGATTGCCGCCTCGCGCATGTAGCCGACGGCTGCGCCCAGAGCTTCCTGGTAGCCGGTTCCCTCTGGCAGCTCGGTTAGAATCCGCGCCGCGGCCTGAACGTCTCTGTCGCTGAATATGCTGTCGATGTCGCGCGCTTGCTGGCGAATGCTTTCGAAAGCCGCGTCGCGCCCATCCCGATCGGACTTGCCGCCGAAATGATATCCGATAACCTGGTCCGGCCCTTTGCGGAAGCGCAACTGACCGTGGCCCTGATCGCCGACTGCCCGGCTATAGGACCGGCTGTCGATGACAGGCTCGAGCTTTGGATGGGTGTAGGCGACATGGTAGGATTCCATAAATGCCTCCTGGCAATCTTTCCAATTGGCCTCGACCTCAACCGATATATACCAGCGATAGCGCTGCTTTTCGAACTCCATCGGGTCGAGATATTGCTTCACCGGCGCGATATATTCGTCGAAGGAAACAGAATCCGGGTCCATGTTGATGAACACGAATCCACCCCATCGACCGACCTTGAATTCAAGCAGACTCAATTCGGCGGGGTCGAGATTGCCAAAATCCTCCCGGTCGGTGATGTCGTAATTCTCGCCGTTCAGTTTCCATTTCCAGCCGTGGAACCTGCAGACGAACGTCTTTGCGTGGCCGCAATCGGTCGTGAGACGGCGACCCCGGTGACGACACGCATTGTTATACGCCTTAATCTCGTGCTCCGAGGTCCGGACCACGATGACGGAATCATCCAAAATATCGTAGGTCACGTAGGAGCCTACGTCCGGCAGCTCTTCTTCCCGACAGGCGACCTGCCAGACCCGCGGCCATAGTCGCTGCTTCTCGAGCTCGGCAACTTCGGGCGAGTAATAGACTTCTTTCTCGATGCCGGACTGCATCGCCCCGGTCTGCGACACACGTTCATGCAGGTTCATGACAATCTCCTCACTGGGGGCCGAAGCGTCGCCGCGCACCGGCTCTGCGGCAGATGCGCGCTCGCGACGATGGAAAGTATCCCACCCATCGTTTCTGGACAGGGCCGGATTCCCGCCCCACGTCGGCGGGTCCGTGAACTTGGGAGGCGCGACTGCGGCGCGGACAATAAGCTGTCGATCCTCACGCCGTAAAGCCTCCGTCGATCACGATGCTGTGACCGTTCACATAGCTCGATCGGTCGGAGAGCAGCCAGACGACCGCCTCCGCAACCTCATTGGCATCGCCGAGCCTGCCCATCGGATTGGCCGCGGCCACTGCCGCTTTCAAGGCCTGATCCTTCTCCATAAGGGGGGTCAGGATCCCCCCGGGGCAAACGGCATTCACACGAATATTGTTCTTGGCAAATTCGAGCGCGGCTGTGCGGGTAAGCCCGATCGCAGCATGCTTGCACGCGACATAAGCGGGTCGGCCGGGAGCGCCCGCAAACGACACGATCGACCCGATATTCACGATCGAACCCCCGGCCTGCGGCACCATCTGCGCTATCTCCCGCTTGAGGCAGGTGAAGATGCTCTTGCCGTTCACCTCGGCCATACGATCGTAGGTGCTTTCTTCCCACTGCATTGCGGGATCGGCTTCCATATCGATACCCGCATTGTTCACCGCGCCGTCCAGCCGACCGAAAAGAGCAACGGCGCGATTCACGAGCGCGTCGACATCGGCCGTCTTGGCCACGTCGGTGCGAACGAACCCAGCCTCGCCGCCAGCCTCTGCCGCGAGCCGAGCAGTCTCTTCGCCACCGGCGACATCGATATCACCCAGGACAACTTTCGCGCCCTCGTTGACGAGCAACAAGACCGTAGCGCGACCAATCCCGCTGCCGCCGCCTGTCACGATCACCGATTTACCAGCGACAAGCCCGGCGGGATTCATAACCATGATTAAAGACCTCCTAGATGACCAACGCTGCCTGGCTGCGTAACATTCGCTTCAGTCGGATTAATATTTGTAGCCCAGAGAAATCCCAACCTCCCGCGGAGGTGTCGGGGTGCCGAAGAAACCGCCCGAGGTGGAGAAACCGCCAACCAGGTAATCCTTGTTGGTCAAGTTTCGGCCATATATCCCGATACGCAATCCGCTATCGAACCTGAATCCCGCCTGAGCAGCAAGAGTCGCATAGGGGTCTTGCACGATCGCGCGCGTGATCTCGATCGCTGTCCTGCTGGTATATGTTACGGTAGCGCTTGCATCGAACTCGCCCGAGTTCGTTGCCTTTCGGTAGCTCATGGTGGCCGCGGTCGTTATCTCCGGCGAACGTATTAGGCGCGTGCCCGTAGCGTCGAACGTCGCCCCCGGAATGTTGCCAATTCCCGGAATATACCCGACCCCTGGCACGAGTATGGTGGACGTACCGGACGCATTAGGGAAGTTCTGATATTCGGCCTTCGGCAGCCAGGAGAACGTTCCCGTGAGGGTCAACTCAGGCGTCAAACGGATGTTGGCATCCAAGTCGATGCCGTAAATTTTCACCGGACCTGTGTTGGTCGTGAAGTTCGTAGTTCCGAAGAAGCTTTGCTCCTGCTTGTTCTTATAATCGTAATAGAAGGCAGAAAGGTTGAAGACGAAATTGCGTGTCGCGTATTTTATGCCTGCCTCGTAGGCCGTGATCTTTTCCGGTCGAACCGGCTCGAACTGCACGGGCGCCGCAAAGTTTACTGCGCCACTGATACCGCTTTTGAAGCCCTGAGAATAGGTCGCGTAAATATTCACGTCGGGAGTAAGCTTGTAGAGCACAGAAAGCCGCGGGATGAAGCTGTTGAAAGTGTTCTTTCCTTCGATGGCAATCAGGCGATTGCCGTTTTCGATGATATCCCGGGAACATCTGACACCAGCAGTAAGAGAAAGCGCGTCACTCGCTTCGATCGTCCCTTCCCCGTAGGCGGCGTAAGATGACGTTCTGAATGTGTCGTCTTGAACTCGAAACCCACCCGGGATGAATTGCTCCAGGATGCTCCCAATCGCTCCCCCGTTGGCCTTATAATAGAACAGACCGGTTACGAACCGGAATATTCCGAGATCCCGTGAGGCGAAGTTGACCTCCTGCGAGAATTCCTCGGTCGAAAAGAGCAGGCCATAGTCAATGCATATGAATTGCAATCTACACAGATCAGGTACGGCAGCAGCGTAGAACGGTCCGAGGGAGCTGATCTCGAGGTTGTTGTATCCGGTCAGGGAGGACAGTGTTCCGGCACCGACATCAAGCTCGATTTTGGCGGAGCCGCCATAGATCTCCGTATCACCTTTGGTGAAGGCGTCTCCGGGGGCGGTCTGCCAAGGCTTCGAGGCGATGGCAGAGCCAGGAAAAAGGAGGCCTACACTGAGCCCATTTACCGCAAACTCGGTAAACATCTCATGGCTACGATTGTTTATGAAATAGCCGGAGAGCGTCATTTTGAGCGATGAGGTAGGGGTGAAGAGTACCTTGCCCCGCGCGCTAAGCTGAGACACTCCACCGTCACCCTCCCCCGACAACACATTGGTGTAGTAACCGGGTGTGTAATTATAGCCTCCGGAGAAGCTGACGGCGAGCAAGTCGTCGACGAGCGGGGTGGTCACGAACGCCCTCATATTGAGATGCTCGGCGGTGTGACTTTCGCCGCTCCCGGTATAGAATCCCCCTTCCAGCGTGAAATCCATTTGGGGCGTGAAGCTGGGCTGGCGCGTGAAGATCTGGATCGCTCCACCTGTCGCGTTCCGCCCGAAAAGCGTTCCTTGCGGCCCTTTCAGCACCTCGATCCGTTCGATGTCGCCGAAATCATTGGCCAGGACGGGCTGTGCTCCGAAATAGATCCCATCGATATAAAGCGCGTTCGGATTCTCGGCGCCTGGTCGACTATTCGTCGTAGACACGCCGCGGATCGACGGTTGCGGGGACGTTCCGAAGGCGGAGAAGTTGAAGCCCGAGACGACGTTCTGGAGGTTCCGCGCCGCAGTGACGCCAGCGTTACGAAGCTCCACGGTCGAAATCGTCGTGACCGTGATGGGCACGTCCTGAAGTCGCTCAGACCGCCGCTGTGCGGTCACCACGATTTCCCCGAGATCTTGGCTGACCGCCTCCTCGTTCGGCTCCTCGCCAGTGCTGGTGGACGGCTGCTCGGGCTCGGTCGCTGGAACCTGCGCTTGCGCCTCGGCAGCCACCGACAGAACGAATAGGCTGGCGCCGGCTAAGAATGCGTTGCGGATCATCTTTCTCTCTCCCCTTAAAGACGCCGGGATTGTCCCCCGATCACTGATTCATGGAACGTTGGTCGGCTTGAAATCTAGCTCATTGGAGCACGTGCGAAATTGCGCTCATGGGCACGACCGAACCGACAAAACGGGCGAGGTCGGCCGCGTGGACCGGTATGCTGTCCGGTGAATCGAAGAATTCGTCCCGCACTGCGTCGTCGCTCGGAAAATGCAGCGAAGCGATGCCGAAAATTGGAGACGCCCCATTGAGCGGCCTGACGACGATGTCGCGCACGTAGCGCGTCATTCCTGCATGGACGCGAAGCGCGAGCGGGACATGGAGATCCCAGTAACCGATGCTCTGGTCCGTGGGTGCATCACCGACCGGATAAAGGGGCGAGAGAAGCTTGATGCCTTCCATCACTCCGGGTCTACGCTCGAGCACCGCTTTTTCGACGCGCTCGTCAACCTCGAACGCCTGCTGAGTTCCCATTGTCGGCATTATCTCGGCGAGGGGTAAAAGAAGGTCATCCGGAAACCAGAATTCGGAATAGATATCGGCGATCGGCGGCGCCCCTGCGCCTTCATAGAGAGCTTCGGCGCGGCGTATCACGTTTACGGCCAGCCCATCGAGCGGAAGAGATTTCAAAAGGGACGGCGCAAAGCTCTGAAGATACCATTGCTTGTAATCTGCGGAGTCCGTTCCTTCAGGCGCTTGCGCGAATGCGGTGATTTTCATCCAAGCCCCCCTTCTCCGCCGACCCGTTCGCAGCCTCTGCGACGATGCGATCAAGCAATGCGTTGATTGCGAATACGGCTTCGGGCTCATCGAGAGTCGGCGCGTGGCCGACGCCGGGAATCGTAGCAGTCAAGATCGCTCGAGGTGCTCTATGTACCATCATGGCTTGGATTCCGGGCGTCAACAAAGTGGAAAGAGAACCTCGAATGCTCAACACCGGAACCGCGCACAAAGCCTCGAAGCCTTGCCACATTTCCTCCGGAGTTGGAGGCGCGGCATTCGCGTATGTTGAAAGGATCTTCGGATCGTAATCGAGAGAAAGGCTGCCATCCGCCTCCTCGCGACAGACGCGACTTACCAAGCGCGTCCAGTCGTTCGCGTCAAAATGAGGATGCGCTTCGGCGTGAAGCGCCGATAGCGCTTCGATCGCTTGGAACAGTCCCGGCCAATGGCGGGGCTGATTGCCAAGCCGGCTGCCGATACCGGCTTGCGCCACTACAGGAAGTTCCGGGCCAAGGTCGTTGAGTATGGCCCCTACGAAAATGCGCGGCTGCTGAGCCGCCATGAGCATTGCCAGTCGAGCACCGAGTGACGTTCCGACGACGACAACGGATCCGAGGTCCAAATCGGAAAGGAGACAGAGGAGATCGTCGACATATGTCTGTGGCACATAGCTGTCGGAATCGGCAGCGTGCTCCGAACGGCCGCGCCCCCTCAACGACGGTGCAATGACCCTCCACGCTGGGGAAAGCCGCTCGGCCAGATCCTCGAAATCTCGGCAATTCCGTGAAAGCCCCGGAAGGCAGAGAAGAGGCGGTCTGCGATCGGAGCCGGAATAATCACGATAATGTAGCCTCAGCCCGTCACGGGAAGTCCAGTATCGATCCTCCCAAGGCATTTCTGCTCCACCTTTGCCAATTTGAGCTCGCGCTCCGAATGCTGTCAGATCCACGTAATGAGACTGGACTAGCAGGAGCCCTTCATAGTCTATAGCGGACCGACTATCGAGTATCAGATTCGCTAATTCAAATGCTAAAAAAGACACGGGCCGATGCCGAACACGCATCACTCAGATCTCCGACCGGGCTCCGCGGAGCATCTCGCCAAGCCTCTTCCTTTCGAATAGAAGTGCTTTCCGAGCTGGGACGTTGAGGGTGCTGCTGGAAGTGCGGTCTATTGCCAGAAATTGTATTTGTCGTTCGTGCTACTAAGGTTAAAGCTAAATTGAGCCTTGAACCGAATGGAAACCACCTGTCGCTCGGGCAATATTGACTGGTCGAATACTAGATAAATGGGATAGGAGAATGGGAATGAGTAAGGCCGAGCGGTTGAAGGAAGCTAGTGGCACTATCCACGACAGCTATGATTGGGTCGTCGTGGGAAGTGGCGCCGGCGCCGTCATCGCAGGTCTCCTGGCCAAATCGACCGGCCGGACGGTGCTCATTCTGGAGAAGGAGAGCAAAGTCGGCGGCTCGACGGCACTTTCGGGCGGCGTCCTCTGGATACCGAACAATTCGGTCATGAAGGAAGCCGGAATGGCGGATTCCTACGAAGATGCTCGAACCTATCTTAACGCTTGTGCCGGGGAGCCCACACCCGGCTCAACCTTCGAGCGTCGCGAGGCCTATTTGCGCGGCGGACCCGAGGCGATCGATTTCCTCAGGGCCGAAGGAATGAAATTCGAAAGCCCCGAAGGGTATTCCGACTACCATGAAGGCGAGTATCCAGGGGCCGTCAGTGGAGGCCGAGCCATAGTCGCCCGTCTGTTCGATCTGAACGAGCTGGGTGAATATGCCGACACCATGCTTCGTTTTCCGGCTGGGGAAATACCTGCAGCAGTGCCTGAAGCCACTCTTCTCACGCTGAGCGGACGAGGCTGGGCCAGCAAGCGCGCCTATGTGAAGGTCGGACTGCGAATGCTGCGAAAGAAGCTTGGCAGCCAGCTCGTGGGGATGGGCGCGGCCCTCCAGGGCCGACTGTTCAAATTGGCGCTGGAGCATGGCCTGCAAATCGTCACTGACGCCCCTGTTACAGAGATGTTGGTGGAGAATGATCGTGTCGTCGGAGTGGTTTTACTGCACAAGGGCGAGCGGCGCACGGTTCGAAGCAAGCTTGGCGTGTTACTCGACGCCGGCGGATTCTCTCGAAATGAAAAATTGAGATCAAAATATCAGCGGGCGCCTGGTTCGACCGCGTGGACTTTCGCCAATCCTGGCGACACGGGCGAGATGCTGGAAGAAGGCATTCGATTGGGAGCTGATACCAATCATCTGGATCTGTCCGTTTGGGTCACCAGCTCGCTGCCCCCGGGCCAGCCGCCGGTTTGGACACTCGGCGACATGGCCAAACCGCATGCCATCCTCGTCGACGACAACGGTCAACGCTTCGTGAATGAGGCGACATCCTACGTTAAAGTCGGGGAAGCCATGTACGAGCGCAACAAAATGGTTAGCGCTGTCCCGAGCTGGATCATCATGGATAGACAGCATCACGAGCGCTACTTCATGGCGGGTACGCGCCCAGGCAAAATCAAGACTGAATGGCTCGAGCAGGGGTTTATTGTCGAAGCTCAGTCGATCGAAGAGCTGGAGACCAAATGCGGGATCTCACCAGGAGGTCTTGTAGCGACAGTCGATCGGTTCAACGATTTCTGTCGGACCGGACAGGATGAAGATTTCCACCGCGGTCGAAGTAAATGGGACAATTTCCTTGGGGATCGCAACGTCAAGCCCAACCCGAACTTGGGAGAGATTTCAAAACCGCCTTTTCGCGCCATGCGCGCTTACCCGGGCGATGTCGGTACATGGGGAGGCTTGGTGACCGATGAGTATGCGCGCGTTCTGCGCAAGGACGGAAGCATCATCGAGGGCCTCTATGCAGCTGGAAATATCACCGCACCTGTCATGGGACGTTCCTACCCTGGTGCGGGTGCGAGCATCGGTCCCGCTTTGGTCTTCAGCTATATTGCGACACGCCATGCCCTGGGCATGAATAGCTGATCCTAGCAGTTTATAGTGCGTTCATCCGGCGTGCTCGGGCCGCGGCCATCCGGGGATAAATCATTCATCAGCCGTACCTTTCCTAACATAAACCCCTCTTATTCACCGGGCCGCTGCGTGATGGCGTGATCCTGGGCGGAGGCGGCAGGCGGAGATGGCAAGGGCGAGTTGCGCCGTGGCGACTAAT
>NZ_JACHNZ010000062.1 GCF_014199685.1 Sphingosinicella soli
GACCGCCTCAGTCGTTGTGGCGCTCCCATGGAGTATCTGTCCCATAGCGCATCCTTCCATTGCTGGCTGAATAATGCACCATCAAAGCCTGGGATAAAACAGGTAGGCGCCATCCCCCCGAGAAGACCCGTCACCCTGAACGCGTTTCAGGGTCCATACGGCGGTTCAGCGGCACTGCCGCATGGATGCTGAAACAAGTTCAGCAAGACAGGGTTAGTGAAACGAAGACGGGCGGAACGCTGATCGGCGTTAATTCAGCCGCTCCACCGCAAGCGCCGTTGCTTCGCCGCCGCCGATGCAGAGGCTGGCGACGCCCTTGGTGAGGCCTGCGTCGCGCAGCGCGCCGAGCAGTGTGACGATGACGCGTGCGCCGCTGGCGCCGATCGGGTGGCCGAGCGCGCAGGCGCCGCCGTGGACGTTCACCTTGTCCTCGTCGAGCCCGAGGTCGCGGATCGCCGCCATGGCGACCACGGCGAACGCCTCGTTGATCTCGAAGCGGTCCACGTCGGCGGCGGACCAGCCGACCTTCTTGAGCAGCTTTTCGATGGCGAACACCGGCGCGGTGGTGAACCATGCCGGGGCCTGCGCGTGCGTCGCGTGGCCGAGGATGCGGGCGATCGGCGTGAGGCCGCGCGCCTTGGCGGTCGATTCGCGCATCAGCACGAGCGCCGCCGCGCCGTCGGAAATCGAAGAGCTGTTCGCCGCCGTCACCGTGCCGTCTTTCGCAAACGCCGGTTTCAGCGTGGGGATCTTGTCGAGCTTCGCCTTGCCGGGCTGTTCATCGATGCTGACCGTCACGTCGCCGCCGCGCCCCGAGACGGTGACCGGCACGATCTCGCCCGCGAACTTGCCGTTTGCGATGGCGGCCTGCGCGCGCGTCGTCGATCGCACGGCGTAGGCGTCCTGCGCTTCGCGCGTGAACTGGTAGTGGCGCGCGGTTTCCTCCGCGAACGTGCCCATCGCGCGGCCCTTGTCGTAGGCGTCTTCAAGGCCGTCGAGGAACATGTGGTCCTTCACCTCGCCGTGGCCCATGCGGAATCCGCCGCGCGCCTTGGGCAGCAGGTACGGCGCGTTCGTCATCGATTCCATGCCGCCCGCGACCATGATGTCCGCGCTGCCCGCCAGGATGATGTCGTGCGCGTCCATCGTGGCCTTCATGCCCGATCCGCACATCTTGTTGATCGTGGTCGCGCCCACGCCCTCGGGCATGCCCGCGCCGAACAGCGCCTGACGCGCCGGGGCCTGGCCCTGGCCGGCGCCGAGCACATTGCCCATGATGACCTGATCGACATCGTCGCCCGCGATGCCCGCCTCTTCAAGCGCCGCGCGAATGGCGGCGCTGCCGAGCTGACTGGCGGTGAGCCCTGAAAAATCGCCCTGAAAACCGCCCATTGGGGTGCGCTTGGCGCCGACGATGACGATGGGATCCATGATGCTACTCCTTGTTCGTTCCGGTCAGCGCGAGGCCCGAAAGCGGGTGCGCGCCGGCGACATTGTTTTCCCAGCCCGTCACGCGCGGCGACACCAGCGACCATCGGATCGGCGACAGGACGGCTATCAGCGGCGCATCCTCGGAGATGATCCTGTTCGCGCGCCGTTGCAGCTGGATGCGCGTGCCGGGATCGTCCTCGGTGGCCGCGTCGGCGAGTAACTGGTCAACTGCAGGGTTGCAATAGCCGCCGAGGCGCACCGCGCATGTGAACGGCTGCAGGAACGTGTCGGCGATCGGCGCGCGCGCGATGCGTTCGACCACGGCAAGCTCGAAATCGCCCTTTTCGATGGCGCGGCGGTGCGAAAGCGGCCCGCGCGCATAGGCCTTCACGCGCACGCCGATGGCGGCCCATGAATTGCTGATCGCGGCCAGCAGGTCGGCATGCTCGCGGCCGTGAGGAATCGCGACCGACAGCGTCAGCGGCTGATCGAACGTATAGCCTGCCTCGGCGAGCAGCCGAACCGCCTCGCTCTCGCGCGCGTCGGGTGTCCATCCCGCCCAGTCGCCCGCGCTTCCGGCGTAAGCATCGGGCAAAGTCGGCGGCAGCGCCGAATACGAGGCCTGCAGACCCGCGACGCCGAACAGGCGCGAGAGGATCGCGGCGCGATCGAACGACATCGCAAGCGCACGCCGCACGCGCACGTCGGCGAGCGGACCGGCGCTCGTGCGCGCCAGATAGAAATACAGGCCCCACGTCGGCTCCAGCCGCAGCGCCCGCGAATCGCTGGACCGCGCCGCGCGAAGCCCTGCAAGGCGGCCGCCGCTGACGATATCGAGTTCGCCCGCGCTGAACCGCCGGATCGCGCTTTCCGCTTCCAGGCGGGAAAGCTCCGCCCCCGCGAGCGAAACCGTGTCCGCCGCATAATAGGTGCTGTTCTTGACCAGCAGCAGCGTGCCCGCCGCGTCCTCGGGCTCGTCAGCCTTCGCGAACGCCCCCGAAGCGGGCGGAGACTTGCCGGCGCGGACGATCGCCGCCGCCGGGTCGGCGAGCAACTGGAGCAGGGCGGGCTCGGGCTTGGCGAGCGTGACGACCACCGTATCGGGGCGCGGATCGGTGACGCCCAGCATGCGCGCGGGGCGGCGATTGGCGGCGATGAGCGCGGCATTTTTTATCATCATCAGCTCGTCGCGCAGCGGATTCGCGGAGCCGGGGCTCACGATGCGGCGTATCACCGCCACGACGTCGCCGGAGGTGAGCCTGCGCCCATCGGCCCAGTAAGCCTCGCGCAGCTTGAACACGTAGGTGAGGCCGTCGTCGCTGACCCGCCAGCTGAGCGCCAGCGACGGAACCACGCGCCCGCTCGGCTCCAGCGTGGTGAGGCCGATATGCATCGCGCGCGCCGCGGCCTTTTCGCGCCCGTCGTCGGGAACGAGGCTGGCGCCGTCGTCGGTCACGAAGGCCATGCGCAGCCGGCTTTCGCTGTCGTCGTCCGCCGAGCGTTCGCAACCGCCGAGCGCGAGCAGCGCAAATGCGAGGCAGCCGGATATCCAGGAAAGACGGGTCATCGCCTTGGTCTAGACCAGCAGTGTGGCAATTTCAGCCACGAGTTTCCGTTTTCGTCACGAATCTGACCCGCAGGCGCGCTAGGCTTGGAGTCTCGAAGCACGGAGCGGCCTGCCGCTTTCGTGCTGCGGTTCCCCCAAACCGACTTTCCCGGCGGCGCAGAAATGCGCTGCCGGTTCTTTCGCGCGCCTGCCGCGACGGCGCGATTGCATGGCGCGCCGCGCGTCGGTAAGCCTTGCATTCACCATGCCAAGTCACCTCTCCCGCGCGCCCGCGCACGATATACTGACGCTTATCGGCGGTACGCCGCTTGTTCGCCTGCGCGGCCCCTCGCAGCGCACCGGCTGCACCATCCTCGGCAAGTGCGAGTTCCTCAACCCCGGCGGATCGGTGAAAGACCGCGCGGCGCTCTACATGATCGAGGCCGCCGAGCGCGAAGGCCGCCTGAAACCCGGCGGCATCGTCGTCGAAGGCACGGCGGGAAACACCGGCATCGGGCTCGCCGTGGTGGCGAACGCCAAGGGGTATCGCACGATCATCGTGATGCCTTCGAATCAATCGACGGAAAAGATGGCGACGCTGCGCGGGCTGGGCGCGGAGCTGGTGCTGGTGCCGCCCACGAAATACGCCGATCCCGAGCATTTCCAGCACCGTTCGCGGCGCATCGCCGAGGAAACCCCCGGCGCGATCTGGGCGGGGCAGTTCGACAATCTCGCGAACCGGCAGGCGCATATCGAAACCACCGCAGAGGAAATCTGGGCGGATACCGGCGGCGCGGTGGACGGCTTCACCTGCGCGGTGGGCACCGGCGGCACGCTGGCGGGCACCGCGATGGGCCTGAAGGCGAAGAACCCCGATATCCGCATCGCGCTCACCGATCCCCACGGCGCGGCGATGTATTCGTGGTTTGCGCGCGGCGTTCTGGAATCCGAAGGCGCGTCGCTCGCCGAAGGCATCGGGCAGGGGCGGGTTACAGCCAATATCGAGGGCGCGCCCGTCGATACGCAGTTCCGCGTCAGCGACGAGGATGCGCTGCGCGTGATCCATGCGCTTTTGATCGAGGAAGGCCTCAGCCTGGGGCTGTCTTCGGGCATCAATATCGTCGGCGCGGAATTGCTCGCGGCGGAGATGGGGCCGGGTCACACGATCGTCACCGTGCTCTGCGATTCGGGGCTGCGCTATCTCTCCAGCCTCTACAATCCGGCCTGGCTGAACGAAAAAGGCCTGCCCGTGCCGGACTGGCTTTCCAGGCCGTGATACCCTGATGAGCACGATCGTCCGCTTCGACAATGTCGGCCTGCGCTACGGCACGGGCGCGGAGGTGCTGCGCGACATCGGCTTCCGGCTCGAAACCGGGGCGTTCATGTTTCTCGTGGGCTCTTCGGGTGCGGGCAAGACCTCGCTGCTGCGGCTGCTCTACCTTGCGCAGCGCCCGTCGCGCGGGCGTATCGACATGTTCGGGCGCGACATCACCAGCCTGCCGCGCACCGCGCTTCCGGCGCTGCGCCGCCGCATCGGCGTGGTGCTTCAGGATTTCCGGCTGATCGAACACCTCACCGCGTTCGACAATATCGCACTGCCGCTGCGCATCGCGGGCGTCCACGAGGCGGAGGTGAAGGCGCATGTCGATGAGCTGATGGCGTGGGTCGGCCTCGCGGAGCGCCGCGATGCGCGCCCTGCGGTGCTCTCGGGCGGCGAACAGCAGCGCGTCGCCATTGCGCGCGCCGTGATCGCGCGGCCCGATATCCTGCTCGCCGACGAACCCACGGGCAACGTCGATCCGGACATGGCGGGGCGGCTGCTGCATCTGTTCCACGAACTCAACCGCCTCGGCACGACCGTGGTGGTGGCGACGCACGCGCTGCACCTGATGTCGCGCGTGCCCTCGGCGATCACGCTGCGGCTCGATCGCGGCGAGATGCTCGATCCGATGGGCGTGCTGCGCCATCCTCCAGAGCCCGTCGAGGCCGCGTGATCGCCTGGCTGCAGCCGCGCGCGCAGCGCTACCGCTTCCTGCCCGAAGGACGCTGGGTGGGCGGCGCCCTGCCGTGGATCATCGGCATGATGACCTTCCTCGCCACGCTGGCGCTTGCCGGGGGGATGTCGCTTTCAAACGGCGCTGCGGCGCTCACCGGCGGGCTTTCGCGCAGCTTCACGGTGCAGATCGTGGAGCCCAACCCCGATCTCAAGCGCGAACAGACGGCGGCGATCGCTGCGCTGTTGCGCGCCCGCGCGGATGTGACCGACGTTGTCGTGCTCGGCGACGAAGAGCTTCGCGCGCTGGTCGAACCGTGGCTCGGTTCGGGCAACATCGGCGAAGACCTGCCGCTTCCCGCGATGATCGATGCGCGCTGGAAGGCCGGTACGGGCGATACGGCGGTGATCGGCGACGCGGTGCGCCCGCTCGCCCCGACGGCGCGAATCGACACGCATGCGCAGTGGTTCCGTCCGCTCGCGGGTGTGATCGAGGTGCTGAAATGGCTTGCCGTCTCGATCGGCGTGCTCGTCGTCGCCACGACGGCGGCGATCGTGGCGCTGTCGGTACGCGCGGCGCTCAGCACGCACGGGCCGACGATCGAGACGCTGCACATCATGGGCGCGGAAGACCGCACCGTCGCCGCGCTGTTCGAGTATCGCTACGCCATCCAGGGGCTTACGGGCAGCCTGATCGGCGCGCTCGCCGGTGTCGGGGTGATCGTCTTCATCGGCAATCTGCTGGGGCAGTTCGGCGGCGGCCTTGCCGGGGAAATCAGCCTGTCGCCGCTCGGCTGGACAGCGCTTGCCGCCGTGCCGCTGCTCGTCGCGCTGCTCACGATCATGACGGTGCGCGTCACCGTGGGGCGCAGGTTGAAACAGCAGCTATGATCGCCATTCTCGTGCGCTCCGCCATGCTGCTCGCGCTGGCATGGATCGCGGGTTTCGTTCTGTTCGTGCTGAGCCTGCCCGAACCCGCGCCGGATCATCTCCGCACCGAGGGCATCGTCGTGCTGACCGGCGGGCCCGGACGCATCGCGCGCGGCGTCGATCTTCTGCGCGCCGGAAAGGCGGACCGGCTGCTCATCTCCGGCGTCGACACGAGCGTGCGGCCGATCGAACTGGCCGTGGAGCTCGACGTGCCGGCGAGCGTCTTCGAATGCTGCATCGATCTGGGCAAGGAGGCGGCCGACACACGCGGCAACGGCGAGGAGATCGCGGCGTGGGTGAAGCGGCACGATTACAAATCGGTGCGTCTCGTCACCTCGCAGTTCCATGTCGCGCGCGCGACGGCGGAAGCGCGCGCGCGCATCGGGGCGGGGATCACGCTCGTGCCCGACGCGGTGCCCGCGCGTCTGTCCGCGCGTCTGCTCGCGGTTGAATACAGCAAGTTCCTGTTCCGGCGCCTGCTGCTGCTGATGGGTGAAGCCTGATGATTGTGCTGCGTTCGCTTGCCTTTGCGCTGGTTTTCTACGTGGTCGGCGCGCTTCTCGTGATCGTCGCGGGGCTTCAGGCGCTCGTTTCGCGCCGCGCCGCGCACGACGGCGCCCGGCGCTGGTCGGCGTTCTTCCTGTGGTCGTCCTCGCGGATCGCGGGTGTGCGGCTGAAGGTCGTGGGCACGCAGCCCCAGGGCCCGGTGATCGTCGCGATGAAGCATCAGTCGGCCTACGAGACGATGGCGGCGCCGCGCCTGTTCCGCTGGCCTGCGGTGGTGATGAAGGCGGAGCTGATGCAGATTCCGGTCTGGGGCTGGGTCGCGCGTCGTCACGGCTCGATCCCGGTTGATCGCGAAGCCTCGGGGTCGGCGATGCGCACGATGCTGCGCGTTGCGGAGCAGGCGGTCGCGGAAGGCCGCGAGATCGTGATCTTCCCGGAAGGCACGCGCACGCCGGTGGGAGAGGCGCCGCCGCTGAAGCCCGGCGTGGCGGGGCTCTACAGGCTGATGAAGCTGCCCGTGGTGCCGGTCGCGCTCGATTCGGGAACGCTTTGGCCGCGTCGCGGGTTCTGGAAGCACCCCGGTACGATCACCATGCGCTTCGGCGAAACGATTCCGGCCGGGCTCGACCGCAAGACGTTTGAAGCGCGGCTCCACGCCGCGATCAACGAGGTGCCGTGATGCGTCGTCTGCCGTTCTGGGTGGCTGTGCTGCCGCTGCTTCTGGGGCTGGGCGCCTATTGGCTGTACTGGAATGGCGAGTCGAAGGCGTTCGGCGCGTTCGTTGCCGAGCGGCTGGGCGTGCCGGTGGCGATCGCAGGGTTCCCGTACCGTATCGAAATCCGTACCGAAGACATTGATATCCGAAGGCAAACCCGCGAGCTTTCGGTTGCGGTGCAGGCGTCGAAGATGGCCATCAATCGTCAGCCCTGGCGCACGGGCCATGCGGTGATCGAGGCGCAGGAGCCCCGGCTTCAGGTCGCGCTCGCCCGCTTTACCGGCATGCGTCTCGATATCGAAGCGCCGACGATGCTCGCGAGCATTCGGCGGCCGGGCGATACGCTGGAGCGCCTTTCGCTGCACTTCGGAACGGCGAAGGTGTGGCTTCCGTTCGCGGGCGGACCGTTCGACGCGACGGATTTCGAGCTGCATCTGCGCGAAACGCCGGACGCCGCGCCGCTGAGCCGGTCTCCGACGCTGCCGGTTCGGGCAGAGGCGCGGATCGCGGGCACGCTGACCCGCGCGGGAACCAGCCTTGGCCTCAACATTCCGCTGTTCGTGACGGCGCGCGGGCCGATCGCGTCGCTGGAAGGCTGGCGCAGCGGCGGCACCATCGAAGCGAAAGGCGCGCAGCTCCTTCTGGAAGAAAAGCCGCTCGCCGATATCGAGGCCACGCTGGCGCCGCTGCCCGACGGCCGCATCGCGGTTTCCGGCACGATCAGCAGCGAATGCCCGTTCACGGTGAAGGCGCTGCTCGAAGGCGGGGTTCCGGCAACCGAGTACCGCGCCCGCCGCGCGCGCACCATGACGCTGACCGGGGACAGCGCGGCCGGGCTCGTGGTCGGCGCGCCCGAAGGGGCTAGCGGTGGTCCCGTCCGAAGTCAGGAGCCGCCGTGTCCTGTCCTGCGTCGATGATCGTGCGGCGGATGTCGCGCGTGCGCGTGAACAGGTTGAACAGCGTATCGCCGTCGCCCCAGCGGATCGCGCGCTGAAGCGCGGTCAGGTCTTCGGTGAAGCGCTGCAGAACTTCGAGCACGGCATCCTTGTTGGCGAGGAAGACGTCGCGCCACATTTCCGGATGAGAGGCGGCGATGCGCGTGAAATCGCGGAAGCCGCCCGCTGAATATTTGATGACCTCCGATCGCGTCACGCCTTCCAGATCGGATGCGGTGCCCACGATCGAGTAGGCGATCAGGTGGGGAAGGTGGCTCGTCACCGCCAGCACCAGATCGTGGTGCTGGGGATCCATCATGTCGACCTTGCTGTCGAGCCGGCGCCAGAACTCGGCAAGCCGCTCGATCGCCGTCTCGTCCGTGCCGGGTAGCGGCGTCAGGATGCACCAGCGCTGGTGGAACAGCTCCGCGAACCCGGCGTCGGGACCGGATTTCTCGGTGCCCGCGACGGGATGCGCGGGGATGAAATGCACACGCTCCGGCAGCAAACCGGCAAGCGCCGCCACGCTGCCCTTCACCGAGCCGACATCGCTGACGACCGCGCCTTCGGGCAGGTCGGCGCGCAGCTCTTCGATCACCGCGCCCATCTGCCCCACCGGCACGCACAGCACCACGAGATCGGCATCGATCACGGCGGCGCCGGGCGTGTCGGCGACATCGTCGACGATGCCGAGTTCATCGACGCGCGCGCGGATTTCGGCGCTGCCGTCGTACCCGACGAGGCGAACCGTCGGCATGTGCAGCCGGACGGCACGCGCGAGCGACGAGCCGATCAGCCCGAGCCCGACGATGGCGACGCGGGAAAACGGCAGCATCAGGAGAGGAACGTGCGCAGCGCCGCGATCACGGCCTGCGTCTCGTCGTCGGACCCGATGGAGATGCGAAGCGCGTGGCCGAGGCCCTGGCCGGGCAGCCAGCGCGTGAGGAAACCGCGCTCGGTGAGCCAGGCGTTCGCCGCTTCCGCCGTGCAAGGCCCGCTTTCGGGGAATGTCACCAGCACGAAATTCGCAGCCGAGGGCACTGCGCGCAGCCCCTTGTTGCCCAGCGCCTCGATCGCCTCGACAAGCGCGGCGCGATTGCGCGTGTTCTCCGCGCGGCATTTCGCCACCCAGTCCTGATCGGCGAGCGCCGCGACCGCGCCTGCCTGCCCCGCGCTGGTCACGTTGAACGGGCCGCGTATGCGGTCCACCATGTCGATCACGCCCGGCGCGCCGTAGGCCCAGCCGACGCGCTCGGCGGCGAGGCCGTAGATTTTCGAGAAGGTGCGGGCCATCACGACGTTCGCGTGCACGCGGGCGAGCGCGGTGCCGTCGTCGTAGCCCGGCTCCTCGACATATTCCGCATAAGCCGAATCGATCACGAGCAGCACATGCGGCGGCAGCCCGGCGTGCAGGCGTTCAACCTCGCTCTGCGCGATCAGCGTGCCGGTGGGGTTGTTGGGGTTGGCGAGGTAGACGATCTTGGTCCGCTCCGTAACAGCGGCGAGCAGCGCATCGACATCGGCGGTATAGTCCGTGTCGGGCGCCGCAACCGGCGTCGCGCCCGCGCGCTCGGCCGCGATCGGGTAGACCATGAAGCCGTGGCGCACATACAGCACCTCGTCGCCCGGCCCCGCGTAGGCGAGCGCGATGCACTGGAGAATTTCGTCCGAGCCCGTGCCGCAGACGATGCGGTCCGCCTCGATCCCGTGCTGCGCGGCGATCGCTTCGCGAAGCACGTGGCTGCTGCCGTCCGGGTAGCGGTTGGCGCTGCCCACGGCGGCCCGCATCGCCTCGATCGCCAGCGGGCTCGCGCCCAGGGGGTTCTCGTTCGACGACAGCTTCACGAGCTTGACACCCGCTGCGGCCTTGGCGCGGCCGGGCACATACGCCTCGATGGCGCTGATCCAGGGCTTCGCGGTGGGGGCCTCAGTCATCGGTTTCCGGCTTTCTGCTTTCAGGTTCGATCGCGACGCGCATTGGACGATGCAGCGCGCGGTTGCAAGCGAACGCTGCTGAGTTTCGTATCAGCTGTGAAACCATCGATGAAACCAAATCCGCGATCCGCGCGTTGGCGCCGCAGTTGTAACAACAGGGAGATATGCCGTGGACAAAGGTAGCCGCACTATTGTGATCGTTGTGGCCGTGATCGTCCTGCTGGCCGTTCTGGGTTATGCCCTAGGCCTGTTCAACGTGAGTGCGACCGGCGACCTGAAGACGCCGGAAGTGAGCGTTTCAGGCGGCGAAATTCCGGAAGTTCAGGTCGAAACCGGCGAGATCGATATCGGAACGGAGAAGGCCACCGTTTCGGTTCCGGATGTCGACGTTACGACCGATGAAGTCGAGATCGATGTTCCGACCCTGGACATCAATCCGGCTGGAGACGACGGTAGCGCCAGGCAGTAAGCCCGGCTGCGCCGTCGAGCGCCCCGGCCGGAATCCCCCTCCGCCGGGGCGCTCAACATTTCAATCGCCACCCGCGAACATGGCCCGATGACCGCTGCGGCGCGATGCTTTATGCAGCGTCGTCATGGGCCTGAACCACCAACCCGAAGCCCCGCAAGGCGGGCCCATGGCCGCCGCGCTCGATGAAGCGCGCGCGGCGGCGGCGCGCGGCGAAGTGCCCGTCGGCGCGGTGATCGTCGATGCGGCAGGCATCGTGATCGCGGCGGACGGCAACCGCACGCGCGCGCTCTCCGATCCCACCGCGCATGCCGAAATGCTGGTGATCCGCGCCGCTGCGGCGCGCCTCGGCAGCGAACGTCTCACGCAGTGCGATCTTTACGTGACGCTGGAGCCTTGCCCGATGTGCGCGGCGGCGGTCAGCGCGGCGCGCATCCGGCGGCTCTATTACGGCGCGCCTGATCCCAAAAGCGGCGGCGTCGAGCACGGCCCGCGCATCTTCGCGGGGCCATCCTGCCATCACCGGCCGGAGGTTTATCCCGATATTGCGGCGTCGCCGTCCGCCGCACTGCTGCGCGCATTTTTTGCCGCGCGGCGTTAACACTCGCATCAGCTTTTGAGTCTAAGTCCCGATACAGGATAGATTTTTATCCTGTTCGAGGGTTCCGGAATGTAAGGGGTCGTCGCCGCAAGGGACGAGAGATGCTGTTCAAAAAAGTGCAAGGGTTCGTGGACAAGGCCAAAAAAGCCGACGACTTGCTCACCCTGACAAATCTAACGCAAGCCATCACTGAAGAGCTGGGTTTCGATTGCTTCGCATTGCTGCACTCGCCGCGGCAAAGCAGCGCTCCGGCCGAAAGCCTGCAGCTTACGACATATCCGGATCTCTGGATCGAAATGGTGCGCGATCGCGCCTACTGGGTCGATGATCCGGTGTTCGCGGCGTGCGAAATCGCGGTTGCGGGTTTCCCGTGGGCGCAGATCCCCGATCTCGTGGTGCTGAGCGAACGCCAGCGCGACGTGATGCGTCTGGCGCGGGAAGAAGGCCTTCTCGACGGCTTCACCGTTCCGATCCCCAAAGGCGGCACGACGGTCGGCCTGTGTTCCTTCGCGACGCGCCGGGAGCGCGGCGACGACCACTACGGCGCTGCCGCGGCGCAGTCGGTCGGCTGGTTCGCATCGGAGGCGGCCCGGCGGATCGCCGCGCACGAGCCCGCCCCATCGCCGCCCGCCGCCGCGCTGACCCCGCGCCAGCTCGATTGCATCGTGCTTTACGCGCGCGGCAAGAGCGATGCGGCGATGGCGCAGCTGCTCGGCATCAGTCCCCGCACATGCAACGAGCACATGGAGATCGCCAAACGCCGCTACGGCGTCGCGACACGCCAGCAACTGCTCGCGCGCGTCCTGTGGAACGGCCAGCTCAGCTTTGCGGATATTCTGGGCTGAGCGTTGATTTTCCGCACGCGCGACCGGATGCGATCCTCAACCTGCGGTGCGCCACTCGCCCCCGGCGTCCCGTTCGTAGCGAAACGTGAAGGTTTTGATGCGGCGCTCTTTGGCGATCACGGTGATCCGAACGCGGCCCGTATCCATGTCGGCAAGTTTGCCGCCTTTGACAAGGCGAAGCTCCCCCTGATTGCCGGATGGCGAACGCCATTCGCGTGTGCTGCCGACCTCGTCGTTGTCGAGCATCTCGCGGATCAGGGGCTGCACGGTTTCGATATCGCTTTGATGAAGCCCTTTCACGATCGCCGCGCGGCCCGTCTGAGCGCTTGCGGTGCCGGGAACGGCGAACGAAGCGATCAGGCAGGCCATCATCACAGTGAGTGCGGAGCGCATCCGTATTCCTCTCAATATAATCTCTAGAAACGGATACTCGCTCCTGCGAGCGGCCCGTGCATTTTTGCATTAAAGGTGAAGCCGTGCTTTGAATAGTCGATGTCCAGATGCCGGTATCCCGCAAGGATGCTGGTGCGCCCGCTTATATCGAGGCCGATCAGCGCGGAGATGTCGGTTACGAAATCCGATCCGCCGAAGCCCATCATGCCGGTGGCCGTTGCATGGACCCCGGACCCGAAATTGACCCTGGCTTTCAAACCGGACACGGCATCCAGCCAGTCCGCGCCTGTGCGGCCATCATAGGTGCGCGGCAGCGGAATGCCGGGAGGCAAAGGGATCGCATCGGGTATCGCGTATTGGATGCGGGTTGAAACCGACCAGTAGCTGTTTGATCCCAGGCTTTGATGGTGCATTATTCAGCCAGCAATGGAAGGATGCGCTATGGGACAGATACTCCATGGGAGCGCCACAACGAC
>NZ_JACHNZ010000063.1 GCF_014199685.1 Sphingosinicella soli
CGCAGCACAGCGTCGAATAGCGTGCCTATTACTGTTATGGAGGAGAGATGACGATGACGAAGACTTGCAGAAAATCGAGCCCAAATAGGAGGGCATGATAAAGCGTGCGCGACGACACGCCCGCGCGCCGGCTCAGCTCGCGCATGTTGAAGCCGGCCTCACCGCCTTCGGCGAGCAGCGCGCGCGCCTCGGCCATAATCCGCCGTCGCCGCTCCTGCATCAGCGGGCTGGAGTAGCGCTGTCGGCTCGAAATTCGGCCCATCTCGTTCAAAGGCGTTTCTCCATCGTGCGGATGCTTTAGGGCTCCGCAGCGCGAAAATATAGCCCGGCGCTCAAGAATCTGTTTCGCATAAACGAAAACATGTGGCAATATTGGTTAGCGTAGACCGATGATGAAAATGCGCGCGAAAAAACGCGCCAACCTGGTCTTGGGAGAGGAATGATCACATGAATTATGATCCGAGAAGCTGGGCTGTTCACGCCAATTCAACGCACGATTTTGACAAGCCTGCGCCGCACATCGACAACGGCAGCACGCGCCCCGATCCGTCGCGCTACACATCGAAGGCGTTTTTCGAACAGGAGTGGGAAAAGGTCTTCACCAAGACCTGGCTGCTGGCGGGTCCGGCGAGCGACGTGCCGGAACCCGGCGACTGGATGAAATTCGATATCGCCGCGGAATCGTTCATCATCGTGCGCGCCGCCGACGGCACGCTGCGCGCGCACTACAATGTCTGCCCGCATCGCGGCAGCCGTCTCGTGAATAGCGAGATGGGGTCGCAGAGCAGTTTCACCTGCCCGTTCCACAGCTGGCAGTTCGATCTGGACGGCAAGAATCTGCGCGTGACCGATCCCGAGACGTTCCGCCCCGAAGTCCTGTGTCACGGCACCAGCCTGTCGTCGGTGCGCGTCGAGGAAGCGGCCGGTCTCGTCTTCATCTCGATGACCGACGATGTGCCGAGCCTCGCGGACTTTCTGGGGCCCGTCCTGCCGATGCTGGAAACCTACGGTATCGACAGGATGTATGTCGTGCAGCATCGCCGGTCCGACTGGGGCGCCAACTGGAAGGGCGGCATCGACGCTTTTTATGAAACCTATCACCTGCATGCGATTCATCCGCAGACGATGGGCATGCTCGACGACCGCACGCATATTGACCTGTATCCCGGCGGCCTGAGCCGTCAGTTCGTACCGTTCGCGCAGCCGAATTCGCATTATCCCGATCAGGACGGCATCAACCCGGGGATCGCGATGATGCTGAAGGATGCCGGTATCGATCCGGAAACCTTCGGCGGCACGGCAAAGGATTCGCGCGCCGCGCTTGCCTTCGCGAAACGCGAACGTGCGGCGCGCCTGGGGCTCGATTACGACAGGTTCAGCGACGCGCAGCTGACTGACAGCACGATCTTCGGCGTGTTCCCGAACGTGCAGATCGGCTGTCACCCGGAGGCCGTGTTCCTGCACCGTTTCCTGCCGCATGCGGACGATCCACATCAGTTCACCTACGACACCATCATCATGTACCGCCATGTCGACGTACCGGGTTACGGGCCGCCGTTCTGGATGGGGCTCGGCGATGAAGTCGATCTTTCGGGCGAAACGCGTCCCGATGTCGTCCACACCGGGCTTGGCGTGCCACCGGGCCTCGGCGAGGTGCTCGATCAGGATTCCGATCTGCTCCCCATCGTGCAGGCGGGTGCGCGCTCACGCGGGTTCAGGGGGCCGCTGTGGGGCGAACAGGAAGCCCGGCTGCGCCACTTCCACGTCGAACTGGATCGCTGGCTGCAACGCTAAGCGCAATCGTCTCAATCTGAACAGGAAAGGACTGGCTCTTGGGTCGTGTTTCCGGAAAAGTCGCACTGGTTACGGGGGGCGGCTCAGGTCTTGGCCGCGCGGATTGCGAAATTCTTGCGCAAGAGGGCGCGGCCGTGGTTGTCACGGACGTGACGCTCGAGGCTGCGCAGAAAGTCGCTGACGCGATCGGCAACGGCGCCGCCGCGTTCGCGCTCGACGTTTCATCCGAGCAGGCATGGATCGATACCATTCGAAGCGTCGAGGAGCGTTTCGGGCGTCTCGATATTCTCGTCAACAATGCCGGTGTCGTCGCCATCGCCGACGTCGAGGAAAGCACGCTCGAACAGTTCCGCTGGGTGAACGCGGTGATGAGCGAAGGCGTTTTCCTTGGCTGCAAGCACGCAATCCCTTTGATGAACAAGGGTGGCGGTGGTTCTATCGTCAACATGTCGTCCACCGGCGCGCTGCTCGGCTATCCGATCTATCTCGCTTATTCCGCCGCCAAGGGCGCCGTGCGCGGCATGACGAAATCCATCGCCGTGATGTGCCAGGAAAAGGGCTACAAGATCCGCTGCAACGCGGTGTTTCCGGGCGCCATCGAAACACCGATGGTGCAATTCGCGGAGGGCCGCGCCGGGACCGAACAGCCGGTGGCGGAGGGTGTTCTGCCGCACGGCGCCAAGGGTGCGCCGAAGGACATTGCGAACATTGTGCTCTATCTGGCATCGGACGAATCGCGTTATGTCACCGGCGCGGAATTCGTTGTGGACAACGGTCTCACCATACGCCCCTGGTGAAGTCGGTATTCGCAATCGCTTGAGGGCTCTATCCGTGGCGCGCATTGAAATCTGTCTGTTGGAAGACGTGCCCGCAAACGGCAACCGCGCCTTCGTTGCGGAAGGGGTCTCGATTCTTCTCTGCCGTTCGGGCGCCGGCGTGTTCGCGCTGGAAAATATGTGCAGCCATGCAACCGCAGCGCTTGAAGGCGGCCGGATGAAAGGCCCGTTCCTGTTCTGCCCGCTGCACGGGATGCGGATCGATGTCCGCGACGGCTGCCCCAGCGGGCAGCTTACCACACGCCGTGTGAGAACCTACCCCGCGACGCTGGAAGACGGCCGCGTGTTCGTCGAAATCGGATAGGCTTTCAGCGTCTCAGCGGCCGGAACATCGCGCGAATATCCTCGATGATCGTGTCCGGCACTTCTGCGGGGGCGAAGTGTCCGCCGCGTTCATGCCGGCGTTCGAACGTCAGGTTGAACATGGGCAGGGATGCGGCGCCCAAGCCGGTCGTTCCGTCGTGGAGGAAATGGCTGATCCCCGTCGGCGCCTGCACCATCGGCGAGAGATCGTGCGAGGGCTGCCATGGGTTCCGCGCGGCCTCTGCGTAGAAGCGCGCCGAGGTTACGAAACTGTCAGTCAGCCAGTAGATCATCGCCGACGTAATCAGAAAAGTTCTGTCGAACGCGCTTTCGAGACCATCGCGGCAATCGCCCCAGCTCCGCCGCCGCTCGACAAGCCAGGCCAGCAGACCCACGGGGGAATCGTGCAGCGCATAGGCGAGCGTCTGGGGGTCGAGAATCTGTACGCAGACATGGGCCGCGATGCGCTCCTGCCAGGCCAGAAAGGCCTTGCGCTCATCGGGCCGGAGATCCGTGGGCGCCAGCGTTCCGGCAGTGATGTCCCAGGGGCGTTCGTGATTGAACAGGGAAAGCGGCGCGACCGTTGAAAGGTGAATGCCGTAGAGGTGCCCGGCATATTTATGCCCGAGCTGAGTCGTGGTGAGCGCCCCCCAATCGCCGCCGCCCGCTGCATAGCGTTCGAATCCGAGCGTCTTCGACATCAGGTGGTGCCAGATGTCGGCCGTCGTCCAGAAATTGATGCCGGTTTTCGAAAGCGGGGTCGAAAGCCCGAAGCCGGGCATGGAGGGGACAATGACTTCGAAGGCGTCCTCGGGGTTGCCGCCGAACGCCGCAGGGTCGGCGAGTGGCCGGATCACCTGGTGCCAATCCCAGAAACTCCACGGCCAGCCGTGCGACAGGATGATCGGCATGGGCGCCGGTCCCTTACCGGGCTCGCGAATGAAGTGGATCGGCACATCGTCGATGACGGTTCGGTAGTGACTGAAGCTGTTGATGTCGCGAAGCTGCGATTCCCAATCGTAGTCATCGCGCCAGAACGACACAAGCGCGGCGAGATCCGCGCCGTTCACCCCGTAAGACCAGTCGTCGTTGGCGTAGTCGTGCGGCGTGCGTGTGCGCGCCAGTCGTTCGTGAAGGTCGGCCAGTCGATCTTTCGGCGCTTCGAAACGAATGTTCTCGATCATGCCGCCGCAGGCCCTTTGCGGAAATGATACAGGGCGTCGTCGGGGTGCCGCCGGCCGAGGGGGCGCAGATGCGCGAGCATGCCTTCGGTGAAGATCGACTTGCCGATATCGCAGTGGTTCCAGTCCATCAGCAGCATGCGTTCGGCGATGCGCCATTCGCCGCCGCGACGCTCCAGCCTGTCGAAATAGCGGCCGCCGAAGAAGAATTCGTGCGGAATGCCCGCAATCTCGTCCCAATCGAATCGTGCGGCGTAGGTCGGGCCAAATGTATCTTCGACCTTTGCACGGTCTCCCTTCAGAACGCAGTTGGCGATGAGATAGCTCTCGGCAAAAGCGGTATCGCCTTCAAGTTCGATCAGGATGTTGCTGAGCGCATGGACGGTGGACTCGAAGCGCTGTTTCGTGTCTCCGACGATATACTCCGCGAATGCCTGCGCGCCGCCGTTGAAAACGCCATGGTTGTCGATCGCATCTTCCCAATAAAGGGATTTCATCAGCGGCACGTCGCACCGATCGAGCGCGCGGCAATACAGCAGAAGAAGGTCTGTGATCCGGGCGCGGGAAACAAGTTCGTCCATCTGTGCCATCGAATCCGACATGGGCTCTCCAATTCTCGATTTAACCAATTTGGCGGGAATGCGGCGTTCGCATGTTGACATGACGTTAAAATAAAAACAATCATGATTGTCGGTAACATCATGTGGCGTTGACGGCGCGGAAAGAGTGAAATTGCGGACATATCCTGCCTCCGAACTTCTTCCGGCCGACGACCGCGACCTGGCGGCAGCGGGCTGGCGCCGTCTCCATGCGCCCGGCGTCAAGGGTTTCGACGCGGCGCTGCCGCCGCTGCTGGTCCGCCCGGCGGGCGCAGGCATGGCGGAGGCGCGCATTGAGCTTGGAGTCCACAGCATGAATTCAGCGGGCTGGCTGCATGGCGGCTATCTCGCCTCCATGGCGGAAATCACGCTGTTCCTGCCCTTGTTCCTGCATGGCCGCGTGTCCAGTGCGGGGGCGATGACCGTGGATTTCTCAGTGCAGTTTCTGACCGGCGGCGGTAATGATGTTCCGCTTATCGCATCCATTGAGCTTCTGAAGGAAACCGGCAGGATGGCCTTTGCGCGGGGCGTCATGACGCAGGATGGCAATCGCATCCTTGCCTATTCGGGCACGCTGCGAAAACTGTCGGTCGCGGCTTAGCGATCCTTGCGTAGCCGGGGGTGCAGGCTGATGATCTGCTGTTCAAGCTGCTCGAGCATCAGTTCGATCGTCCGCTCGCTGGCAAGGCCCCACTGGTTCCTGACGGCGAGGCCTTCCAGAACGGTCTGGGCGAGCGTGATGGCGATTTCGAAGTTTTTAGGATCGCTCTGCCAGTCCGCGAAGATGTCGACGGCACGAAGATCCCACCTTTCCTGATATTCGCGCTCCACGGGCCTCAGGATTTCCGCCAGTTTGCCGTCAGTCCGCGCGGCGTTGCGGATTTCCTCGAACGCGATCGCGGTGGGGCTGGAAAGCTGCTCCCAGTAGGTCCGCATGATCTTGCCGACCTCATGGAATTCGATGTCGGTGACACGCCCGAGCGCGCGCAGCCGCTTTTCCTGAAGCTCGATGATGGTGGCGTGGATAAGGTCTGCGCCGTCCTTGAAATGGTGCAGCACGGCGCCGCGCGTCACGCCGGCTTCGGCGGCCACGCGAAGAGGATTGGTGCGACTGTATCCATATTTCACGAGACTGGAGATTGTCGCGTCGATGAGCCGTTTCCGCGTGCGCTCGCTGCGGACCTGACGAATTTTTTGCGCCTGAGCTGTCATATCACGCTGCGCCGTCGCCCCCTTTGACCTTTCGCTGTACGAATCTGCTAATGGCTTGGCGAGTGGCGAGCAACCGTCGGTTTTCCTTGTGGGCAGCGCCCCTCCGATAGTTCAGGCTCCCCTCGCGCGTTCCGAGACCGGATTCCAGAATTCCTGCGAAAACCCGCTATCGTCGATGCAGGCGACCATCCGCGCGATGATGGGGCCGGTCGTCGGGCCGGTTCGGTGATGTTCGTCGGCGGCCTCGTCAACGTAACTTTCGTAGAAAACATAGCTGTAAGGGTCGTCCGCGCGCGTGAAAACCTTGTAATCAAGCGTGCTCGGATCTGCGGCAGTGGCGGCCGTCATGTCGTCGATCGCCGACAGAAACTCAGCTTCCGCCTCCGGACGGATTCGTAGCCGCGCGATATATGTAAAGCTCATATGCATCTCCTCCAGTTACGCGACTGTTACACGGCGCTCGCAAAAATCAAGCATACAATCATGACTGTCAATTTTATGCATGATTTAGAATTATTATATTTATCTGAAATACAACGATTAAATTTCGAAAGGTTGCGGCATCGGAGGTGTTTGGGGGTCGCAACTCAAAAAATGCAGACATGATTGCATTTTATTTTTGCCTGCGATAAATTGAGCATAAGAACGAGCCGGTGCTCGGAAAAAAGGGGAGAGGTCGATGTCTGCAAGGCATGGAATGGGCGGTGTCGGTTTGGTGGCGCTGGCCTTCGCGATTCATGGAAATGCATTGGCGCAGACGCAGGGCGCGCCTGCGCCCGTCGCCGGGCAGGCCGCGATGGATGCGCAGGCCGACGATGGCGGACTTGCCGAAATCATCGTGACCGCGACCCGCCGAAACACCAACCTGCAAACGACCCCTGTGGCTGTCTCCGCGGTTGATTCGGCGATGATCAACCAGGCGGCGCCCCGAGATATCAGCGATCTGTCGACGTTCGTTCCGAACTTCTCGGCCGCAAAGATCACCGGCTTCAATGCCGCTTCGTTCGCGCTGCGCGGCGTCAGCGTCAACAATATCATCGTTTATTACGAGGCGCCTGTCGGTGTTCTCGTGGACGATTTCGTCATGCCTTCGGTGCAGACGCAGCTACTCGACACGTTCGACATCGATCAGTTCGAGGTGCTGCGCGGGCCGCAGGGCACGCTGTTCGGCAAGAACACCACCGGCGGCGCTGTAACGGTTCGCACGAAGCGCCCGGATCTCACGCAGTTCGGCGGCGAGGCGCGCTTGTCGTATGGCAGCTTCGATACCTATCAGGTTCAGGGTGCGCTGAACGTACCGATCATGACCGATACGCTCGGGCTGCGTCTGGTCGGCGCCTACAACAAATCCGCAGGCTTCATGCGCAACGGCTATTGCTACGGGCCGGTGACGCCCTTCGGTGAAAGCAAATATGCAGGTGCCTCGGGCTGCGGCGATGGACGCCGTATCGGTGGCTCCAGCGTATTCTCGGGCCGGGCGAAGCTGCTCTGGGAGCCGTCTGCAGACATATCGGCGCTGCTGCAGTACGAAATCATTCGCGACGATTCCGATCCGGCGGCGGCGATCGAGGATACGCCGGCGGGCCCCGGCTTCCTGTTCAATCTGCTGGGCGTCGGCGGCGCGGCGAACACCGGCGATCCGCTCAAGCGGCACGGCCTGACGTTCCGCGAAAGCGAATATATAGAGATGAGCAAGGCGCGCGTCGATGTTGACGGCGTGTTTCTCAACGTGAACATCGATGTCGGCGTGGGTACGATCACGAACGTGGCGGGGTATCGCTTCCAGCGGTCGCGCCTGCCGAACAGCACCACCGGCATGGGTTCCATCGTGGCGGACGACGGTGACGAACTGGCGCTTTTCGATCTCAATCGCTCGGACGACCGCAAGACCTGGCAGGAGGAGCTTCGCTTTGCGTCCGATCTGGGCGGACCCTTCGATTTCGTGGCGGGTGCGTTCTATCAGCGAGAGACCGTCGATTTCTGCGTGGCGCAGGTGCTCGGCTTCCAGGATCTCGTCGGCGCAACGACGCCGTACGGCGCCTGGGACGACAACCCCTACGTGCTTTGCAACGATCAGCGTTCGCGCTCCACAGCGCTTTATGCAGAAGGCACTTACGAGATCACCGATGCGCTGACGCTGACGGTCGGCGGGCGCTACACGTGGGAGAAAAAGCGGTGGCGGGGCCGCCAGCAGGCGTTCGTGCAGGATATAACGGGCGACCCGACGATGACGTGGGAGGACATTCCTCTCATGGATCTCAATGATTTCTCGCGCTTCCCGGACGGCGTGGTCACCAACCGCGCGACCTTCAAGGAGCCCACATGGCGGGCCAGCCTGGGATATAGGTTCACCCCGGACACCTTCGGCTATGCCACCTATTCGCGCGGCTTCAAGGGCGGCGGGTTCAACGATCAGATCGGTTCCTTCGCGCCTTTCGGTGAAAATCTCGACGCGTTCCGCGCTGCGGCCGAGCCCACGACGCCTGAAACCGCCGACAGCTTCGAAGCGGGCGTCAAGACCGAACTGTTCGATCGCCGTCTCCGCTTCAATCTCACCGGCTTCTATGTGAAATACAAGAATCTCCAGAAGCAGATCGTGACACCGCTGGTCGTCAACGGCCAGACGTTCCAGGTCACGCGTTTCTTCAATGCGGCGGCGGCAGAAGTGAAAGGGCTGGAGGCCGAACTCACGGCAATCCCGGTCGATGGGCTGACGCTACGCGCGAACCTTGGTTATCAGGACGGCAAGTACAACGAATACGTCACGCCGCTGCCCGCCGGCTACGACCTCGCGTCCGCGCCGCTCGACCGTGCGCCGAAGTGGCAGTGGGCCGCCGACGCGACTTACGCGCTGCCGGTAGGGGACGCCGGGAACCTGTTCCTGAACGGCAACGTCGCATTCACGGATCGCAACCTGTTCAGCCAGTCGATCACGTCGCCCGACGAGAACGCCTATCTGGGCGCGCGCACTATCTTCAATGGCTCCATCGGCTTCCGGGGGCTTGACGATGCCTATTCGGTTCGCCTCGTCGGCCGCAACCTGACCGACAAGCGCTACAAGGTCAGCCAGCTCGTCGTCGGGGGGCTCTGGACATTCTCGAACTACGCGCCGCCGCGTTCATGGATGCTCGAAGTCAGCACGAAGTTCTAAGAGGCTGGAGCGGGTGAAGGGAATCGAACCCTCGTCGTAAGCTTGGAAGGCTTCTGCTCTACCATTGAGCTACACCCGCGCCCGGAAGCTGCGCACGCTTGCCACAGGCGAGCCGCAAAGGTCAACGCCGCGCGATGTGAGCGGATACGAAAAAGCCCTGCCGAAGTCTTCCGGCAGGGCTTTTTCGTGTGTGTGTGGTGTCAGTCGCGCTGCGCGAGCATCTGGGGCGCTTTCTCGGCCCCGACCCAGCGATCGACCGCAGCGCCTTCCCATGTGCCGGTGATATGGCCTTTTCGCGAGACGCGCAGATCGAACGTCTTGCCTGTGTCGGCATTCTCGCCCTTGAGATGAAGCACGCCGCCGGCTGTGCGACGGCCGGAAACGTCATAGCCGGTCGGTGCATGCATGAATTCGATGCGCGCGTTATAATAGCTGTACGGCGCGGCGATGGCGGGTGCAGCCGTGGCTGCGATCATGCCTGCTGCGGCCAGGCTGAAAATGATCTTCATGATGAGTCTCCCTGTTCCAGCAAACGACCGGTCGCCGTTCGTTTGTGCATCGCAGCATACGAAATGCGTTCGGGCTCACCATCGCGACCTTGGCAACGTCGATTGTGGGATTTGCAACAGACGTCAAAATTGCAGGGGTCGCATGGTCTATATTGCCGCGACGTTTCAGAAATGCTTCAACGCTTGCCAAAAGCATGCTGCGCTGCAACAATGCAAGCATCGCCGTTCGCAACGATGCGGGCGGCAAGCTTGAGAGGCCATGATGTGTAGCCGGTGCCTCGCCGGATGGGCAGCGAGGGCATAACATGCGCCGCCTGCCCCCGATGGGATCACTCGAAGCCTTCGTCGCGGTGTACCGCGGCGGGACGCTGCGCGCGGCCTCGGTCGAACTCAATCTTTCGGTTTCGGCGCTCAGCCGGCGGCTGCAATCGCTGGAGTCGCACGTCGGGCGGCCGCTGTTCGAACGTCGGCACCACGAGCTGAAGCCGACGCCCGAAGGCGCCCGCCTGTTCACGCAGATCGCACCGCACTTCGATGCCATCGGTCGCGTTCTTGGTGAGGTGCGCTCGGACGGCGAACGCGGCCTCGCCATCGGCGTGCCGCCTTCCTATGCGAGCGCCTGGCTGCTGCCGCGCCTCGCCAGGTTTCGAACGCGTTATCCCGATATCATGCTGCGTTTCGATTCGTCGGGCGCGCCGTTCCAGAAGCTGGGGGCCAGCCTCGATGCCATCATCGTGTTCGCCGAGGCGGTGCCGGAAGGCTTCGAGTCCTGCGAGCTGAAGCCGCAGGCCGGTTTCGTGGTCTGTGCGCCCGGCCTTGTCGCGCCGGGGATGTCGGTTCGCGCTGCGCTGCGGGAGCATGCGCTGCTCTTGCACAGCGGTCTTTCGAAGATGTTGCCCCTTTGGCTGCAGGCGATGGGTCTCGATGAAAGCGCGCTCGGACGCACCGAACAGTATGACAGCGGCCCGATGCTGATCGCGGCGGCGGAGGCCGGGCTAGGCCTCGCGCTGACGCTTGAGGATTCGGTGCGCTTTTATGAAGGTGACGCGCGGCTGGAGCGTCCGTTCGGCGAGAGTGTCGACACGCCTTACAGCTATTGGTGGGTGTCCCGGAAGCCGGGTGCGTCCGACGTTGCGCTGCGGCGCTTTCGTGACTGGCTTCAGGCCGAATCCGCAGTGCGGATCGAGCCCACCGCCCTCTCCGCGACGGCCTGAGGGCGCCGTAACCCCCGCAAAAGAAAAAGGGCCGGCCCGAAGGCCGACCCTGAAAGTAAATCCTTGGGGAGGATCGCCATTTCTGGCAGGCCCTTTGTTGCACCTGCGAAGAGGGCGAGCCACCGCAAAGACTGCATCGATCGTTGCAGAAACTGCAACGGGCCGATGCCGCAGCGGCCCTCAACCCTGGCGAGTGCGCCTTAAGACTTTGTTTACGTTTTCGCGGCACATCGGTGCGGCGGGGGATCACGGGCTTCGACTAAGGGGCGGCTCAGATGATCCAGTTTTTTGCAAAGTTGCAGGGCGTACTTCCCACCTGGCGCGGTGAAAGCAGCAAGGCGCTGGCGGGCGGGCCGGAACGGCGCGGCGCGACGCGCTCGCTGGCGCTGTTCTGGTCGGCGCGCATGCGCACACGGGGCTGGGCGGGCCCGGTGACGGTCGTGGAGATTTCCGCGCGCGGGATGCGGTTGCGGAGTCCGTATTATCCGGAAATCGGCGCGCGTGTCGTGGTGGAGCTGCCCGGCAACGCACCGCTCGCCGGAGTCGTGCGCTGGGCCGATCTCGGGCGGTTCGGGATGCAGTTTGACCGCGAGGCGGATGTTGTGGGGATTCTGCGCGCGCACAAGCGCGCGACAGGGCGTCATCTCGGTGTGGATGAACCCGACTGAGCGGTCAGCGCAGCCAGGCTTTCAGCAGCATGGCGACGACACCGAGAAGCGAAACGCTTGCCGCCCAGATCGCAGCCATCCATGCGAGCCGTTTCCAGAGCGGCGCCGTCGGCCCTTGCCTAGTTGTTTGATCCCAGGCTTTGATGGTGCATTATTCAGCCAGCAATGGAAGGATGCGCTATGGGACAGATACTCCATGGGAGCGCCACAACGA
>NZ_JACHNZ010000064.1 GCF_014199685.1 Sphingosinicella soli
GTCAAAACCCGTCTGCTCAAGGTTCGTCTCCTTCCACGACCTTGAATCAGAACTCCAACTCAAAGGGAATCCTGTGAATGCAGACAGCTCCTAGAGGCGCGACGGAAAAGACCCCTTGAACCTATGGCAGATTCAGACGGTTGACCCATGGCAAGCGAAAGGCGGCAATGTCGGCGCTACCGTCTTAAATCCCCAGAACGCGAACAGAGACCACGACGGCATAGCTCGCGTTTGCGAAGTCCAGCATGTCACTGGGCTCGGTGCCCATCAGTGTACGGCTGAGCGGTGCGGAGAAGGAGGGTAGCCAACCCTCGCCGTGTTGGGCGTTAGAAGTACGTAACACGAACAAAGCGCCTTGGAGCTCAAAAACAAAGGGTGCAAAAAAGTACATGGTTTGGGAATCGAACTGGAAAGCCCAAATTTAACGGTACATTTGACGGTATAGGGAATTGGCAGCCTGACTTCATCGCATTGAAAAGATTTAACAAATTTTAATCATTGGATTCCGGCCGTGGCGCACGTGAGTCAGGAAAATTTGCCTCGGCCCTCAAAGCACATCCGTGCCTCGAGCACGCTTGCGTGCTCAAATTACGATTGGCAGCGACCGACTTGAACGATTGCAGGAGCGAACCCTTCGGAAACTCGAGGGTCTCGCCGATGGCCCATGGCCCGGCCGCGTACACGAGCCTGTCGCGCTCGCTCGTGCTGACAGAAGTACAGTGCCCAACGAAACACGCTCGCTGGCCCATCAGGCGCCGAGAACCTGACAAGATCGGCCGGTCGGTTACTATTTGGCGCGAGCGAACACCCAATTGACGGCGCCGAAGTCGTGCCGATGGCTTTGTTGGCGGCCACTGTGCTTGCATTCGAGCCTCGGCCGCCGGCGGCTATGGCAGTACTCCACGCCGTGGCCAACCATGTTGCGGCGGCTCACCGGTTAGAAGGCCGATGAAGCGAAGGCAGGTATCGGGTCTATCCGAACCGCTTCCGTCCGAAGCTTGCACGAATGACTTGGGCTCCTGTTCGTAAATCATCCAGATAGTTCGACCATGCCTGCATCATCTTGACCCTCTCGGCCCAATGTTCTCCCCGCGCATAGGCGCGGCGGACGTCGTTGCTTTCGACATGCCCAAGCTGGCGCTCGATCGCGTCCGGATGCCATTTTCCCATTTCATTAAGCCGCGTGCTTGCCATCGCCCTAAACCCGTGAGCGGTCATCTGGGTCTTGTCGTACCCGAGACGGCGCAAGGCGGCATTCAATGTGTTGTCAGTGATTGGCCGCTCCGAGGAGCGAATGCTGGGAAACAAGAACCGACCGTCGCCGCTGATAGGCCATAGCTCTTCGAGCATTTCGACGACCTGCTTGGCGAGAGGAACACGGTGCGGGCGTCGCATTTTCGCTTTGTGCGCGGGAATCGTCCAGATCGCCGCGTCCGCATCGAACTCTTGCCATTCAGCCTGTCGCAGCTCGCCGGGACGAACGAAAAGGTGTGGCGCGAGGCGTAGCGCGATCTGAACCGTAGGCTGACCCTCATAGCCGTCGATCGCTCGCAGAAGGGCGCCGATGTCTCCAGGCTCCAGCAGCGCGGAACGATGCGTCACCTGCGGCCGGATGAGTGCTCCGCGAAGGTCCATGGCGACGTCGCGCGGCGCGCGGCCCGTCGCGACGGCAAAACGAAAGAGCGTGCCGAACGTCCCGCGCAAGCGATTCGCGGTTTCGTAGCGCCCCCGAACCTCAATTTTACGAAGCACCTCCAGGAGGTCCGTCGCCGTAATTTCGGCGATGGGACGATCGCCGAGGCGCGGGTAGGAGAACTCCATCAGCCAACGGTTCTTCTTCAGCGTCGCTGCGGCGCGTCCCTGGAGCTTGAGGCGTTCCAGCCACTCTTCGGCAATCGCCTTGAAGGTTTCTTGTTCGCGGACACGTTTTTCACGCTCGGCTTCCTTGCGTTGCTTCATCGGATCGATGCCCGAAACCACGAGTTTCCGTGCAGCATCGCGCTTCTCGCGCGCTTCAGCGAGGCTGATGTCCGGATAGACGCCGAGGGCCATGGTCTTCTGTTTGCCGCCGGATCGGTAGTTGAATCGCCAATACTTCCGGCCGTCGGGGTTCACGAGAAGCACGAGACCCGGAGAATCGGTCAGCTTGTATGGCTGCTGCCTGCCCTTCGCGTGCAGCACCGCCGCTGCGGATAGCGCCATGATGGTATCTCCCGTTCGAGTGTTGGCAGATACCATCATTTTTACCACTGAACGCTCTGGATACCAACAACCGGCCCCGAACTGCGTCGGACTCAAATCTCCGGAGAGCCGCAGAAATGCGTACTTTCCTGGACGGCTATGGACGGCTGTGGAGAACAAATGGTGCCCGGGGACGGAGTCGAACCGCCGACACTGCGATTTTCAGTCGCATGCTCTACCAACTGAGCTACCCGGGCACATTCCAGCGAACGTGGAATGAAGCGCGCCTCTTAATCGCCCGTTGCGGGCTTGTCCAGCGCCCGTGCGTCAGCTTTCGGCCGGAGGTTCCTCGTCGGAATGCACGGGCACGCGGTAGCGTTCGTCGAGCCACGAGAGAAGGTCGCGGTCGCGGCAGAGCTGCGAACAGAAGGGCTTGTGGGCGTCGGTTTCCGGCTTGGCGCAGACGGGGCAGCGGCCACGGCGTGATTCAGATCTGGGCGGCATGGACATGGCCCGCTTGTAGCGCAAGCGTAGCGTCTTCGGCCAGCACCGCCGCGGCGCCGACGCGGCGTTCGAGGTCGGCAAGAAGCGCGGGGCGGGCGCGCAGCCATGCGGCGACACGCGGCGGCGCGGTCAGCCTGCGCGGCCCCGCCCCGGGCGTCCGCTCCGCGATGCGAAGCAGCGCCAGCGCGGCGGTTTCCACGGGCGTGTTCTGAACGCGCTCGATGATGGAGGCGCGCGGACGCGGGCGCACGATCTGCAGGAAACCGAAGCCGTTTACGGCCGTTCGCTCGAAAGGCTGCGGCAGCAGCGTATCGACAAGCGCGCCCGCCGCGTGCCGTGCCGCCTTGTCGCGCGTCGTGGGCAGATCGATGCCGATGGAGCCGCCGATGTCGAAGCGGCGGATCGCGGCGGCGGCCGCGCGTATGCCCGCCATCGCCAGTTCGGCCGGGGGCAGGTCGCCGTCGACGTCGATGGTCGTCATCGCGGGGGTGGGCGCGATCGCAAGGCTGCCGCCGGGAAACGGGACATGTCCGCTTTCCGCTGCGGCCAGCGCCTCGCCCCAGCCCCACGCATCCAGCGTTTCGGCATGCCCCAAAACACGCGCGCCCGCTGGTTCGAACGCGGGCGCCGGGGAGACCTGCTGCGCCGATGCGCCCGGCGTACCGTCTGCGCGGACCTTTGCCAGCCTCGGCCGGCCGCGTTCGGGGATCGGCTCGCGCACCACCACGACGCGCACGAGAGCGCCTTCCGGGAGGTCTGGGGGCACAGGCTCCAGCAGGGCTTCGTCGTCGCCGAGCCTGACGATACCGCGCCGCCCGCCGAGCTTCGTGACCAGCTGCGCATCCCACACCGCGCCGACCTGCGGACCGCCGCCATCGCGGACAAGACGCATTTCGGCGATCTGCCCGTTTTCGATGAGCGCGGCGCGGGTTTCACCGATACCGCGCTCGATCAGCCATTCAGCCATCGGAAGGCACGACGCCGGATGCCGCGAGCAGCGCCGATGCCTCGTGGAGCGGCAGGCCGACGACGCCGGAATAGCTGCCCGAGAGGAAGCGCACGAAGGCGGCGGCGCGGCCCTGTATCGCATAGCCGCCCGCCTTGCCGCGCCCCTCGCCGCAGCGGACATAGGCTTCGACCTCGGCGGCGGTGAGCCGCTTGAAGGTTACGATGGTTACGCCAACGCGCTGGCGCAGGCGCCCCTCGGCATCGATGACCGCAACGGCGCTGAACACACGGTGCCGCCGCCCAGAGAGCAACATGAGGCATTGCCGGACGATGTCGTCGGTCTCGGCGGGCGGCAGGATACGGCGGCCCGCGGCGACCGTCGTGTCGCCCGCGAGCACCACCTCCCCCGGCTCCCGCGGCACGGCGGCGGCCTTTTCGGCGGCAAGACGCACGGCGTAGTCGCGTGGAAGCTCTCCGCGCCGGGGCGATTCGTCGATGTCGGGCGAAAGCGTGCGCGCCGGAGAGATGCCGATCTGTTCGAGAAGGGCGCGGCGGCGCGGGCTCGATGAGGCAAGGACCAGCGCCGGCACAGACGGTTCCGTTACTTGAAGCGGTAGGTGATGCGGCCCTTGGTGAGGTCGTAGGGCGTCAGTTCGACGAGCACTTCGTCGCCGACGAGCACGCGGATGCGGTTCTTGCGCATCTTGCCGGCGGTGTGCCCCAAAATCTCGTGATCGTTCTCAAGCTTGACCCGGAACATCGCGTTGGGGAGCAGTTCGGTGACTGTCCCCCGCATTTCCAGAAGTTCTTCCTTCGCCATTCAGTCTCCTTGCGCGGGCAAGCGCCCGCAAATGCTGCCTGCCCTTGGCGGAAAAGGCCCGGAAACGCAAGGTTGCTGTTGCGCCCTTCAGCGCCGCCGCAGACGCCGCGCATTCGCGGTAACGCTGCGGTGAACGGGGGCGAGCGCCTTTTCGGCCGCCTCCATGGGATCGCGGGCACCGGCCGCGCTCATCATCCCGCGCGTGAAGGCATCCACCTTCTCGGGCACCATGCGATTGAATTCCTGCATGTCGCGCGCCGAGGGGAACATCGCCGCATTCCCCAGCATCGCGCTGCGTTCCGCAATCACGACCATGGACGCCGACCAGGTTTCCATCGACATGCGCCACAGCCGCACCATTTGCGGACCCGAATCCCACCAATCCACCATCAAAACACTCCCCGCCTGTTCTTTTGTCCGTCCGGCGGACTGCCGACTCCGTTGCGGCGCGGCACCGCCTTCTTTACAGGCAGTCGCGATGAAAACGGAACTGGTCTTTGCAATCCCTAAGGGACGCATCCTTGCAGAAGCGTTGCCCCTGCTCGCGCGCGCCGGAATCGCGCCTGAACCCGCGTTCTCGGACGACAGCAGCCGCGCGCTGCAGTTCGCCACCAACGTGCCCGGGCTTTCGATCATCCGCGTGCGCGCGTTCGATGTCGCGACGTTCGTGGCGCACGGCGCGGCGGACCTCGGCATTTCGGGCAACGACGTGCTGATGGAGTTCGCGTATTCCGAAATCTACGCGCCCGTCGATCTGGGCATCGGACACTGCCGGCTTTCGGTCGCGGAGCCCGCCGAAATGGCGGCGGGAGACGATCCGCGCAGCTGGAGCCACGTGCGCGTGGCGACCAAATACCCGAACCTGACCAGCCGGCACTTCGCGGCGCGCGGCGTGCAGGCCGAGTGCGTGAAGCTGAACGGCGCGATGGAACTCGCCCCGCGCCTCGGCCTGACGCAGCGCATCGTCGATCTCGTGTCGAGCGGGCGCACGCTGAAGGAAAACGGGCTCGTCGAGGTGGAGAAGATCACCGAGGTGACGAGCAGGCTGATCGTCAACCGCGCGGCGTTCAAGACCAAGGCGGCGGCGATCGCGCCGTGGATCGAGCGTTTCCGGGAGGCCGCCGGTGCCGATTGAACTTTCCACCGCCGACGCGGATTTCGCCGGGCGTTTCGCCGATTTCGTCGACGCCGGGCGCGAGACCGCGACGGATGTTTCGGCGGTGGTCGCCGGGATCGTCGCGGATGTCCGCGCGCGCGGCGACGCGGCGGTCGTGGACCTGACGCGGCGCTTCGACCGGATGGAGGTGACGGCGCAGACGCTGCGCTTCACCGGCGCGGAGATCGCCGCCGCGAAGGACCGGATCGAACCCGACCTGCACGCCGCGCTGGAACTCGCCGCTGACCGCATCCGCGCCTTTCACGCCGGGCAGCTTCCGGCCGACCACGACGCGGTCGACGCGCAGGGCATCCGCGCAGGCTGGCGCTGGTCCGCGATCGACGATGTGGGCATCTATGTGCCCGGCGGCCTTGCGAGCTATCCATCGACGGTGCTGATGAACGCGATCCCCGCCAAGGTCGCGGGCGTGCGCCGCCTCGTGATGACGACGCCGACGCCCGGCGGCACGGTGAACCCGCTGGTGCTTTACGCAGCGCACCTTGCGGGCGTCGACGAGATCTACCGCGTCGGCGGCGCGCAGGCGATCGCGGCGCTGACGTTCGGAACCGGCACGATCGCCCCGGTCGACAAGATCACCGGCCCCGGCAACGCCTACGTCGCCGAAGCCAAGCGGCAGCTTTACGGGCGCGTCGGCATCGACATGGTCGCCGGGCCTTCGGAAATCCTGGTGGTGGCGGACAGCGCCGCGAACCCGGACTGGCTTGCCGCCGACCTGCTGAGCCAGGCCGAGCACGACCGCGTCGCGCAGGCGATCCTGATGACCGACGATACGGACCTCGCACGGCGGACGGCACAGGCCGTGGACGCGACGCTCGACGCACTCGGCGCGGACGTCGCGCGCGAAAGCTGGGCGCGCTTCGGCGCGATCATCACGGTGCGGAGCCTGGACGAAGCGCCGCCGCTGATCGATGCGCTCGCACCCGAGCATCTCGCGCTTTCGATCGCGGATCCGCAGGCGATGTTCGCGCGCATTCGCCACGCGGGATCGGTGTTCATGGGCTATCGCACGCCCGAAGCGATCGGCGACTATATCGGCGGGCCCAACCACACGCTGCCCACGGGACGCCGCGCGCGCTTTTCCTCCGGGCTTTCGGTGGCGGACTTCATGAAGCGCACGACCTTCCTCGATTGTTCGGCAGAAGGCCTCGCCGCCGTCGGCCCGGCGGCAGCGCGGCTCGCGGAAGCGGAAGGCCTGCCCGCGCACGCGCTTTCGGTGACGCGCCGCCTCGGCTGAAGGCAGCCATGCGACGCGATCCCGCCGCCATTCTTCACGAGGTCTTCGGCTTTCCCGCCTTCCGGGGCGTGCAGGAGCAGGTCATCACGCGCGTGCTTGCCGGGCAGCGCACGCTCGCCATCATGCCGACGGGCGCGGGCAAATCCTTGTGTTACCAGCTTCCCGCCGTCGCCATGGACGGCTGCTGCGTCGTCATCTCGCCGCTGATCGCGCTGATGCACGACCAGCTGCGCGCGGCGCAGGCGGTGGGCATCCGCGCGGCGAGCCTGACATCGGTGGATACCGACCGCTGGGAAACGCAGCGGCGGCTGTGCGCGGGCGAACTCGACCTGCTTTACATCGCGCCCGAGCGCGCGAGCGGCGAGGGCTTCCGGCAGCTGCTGGATGATGCGCACATTTCGATGTTCGCCATCGACGAGGCGCACTGCGTTTCGGAATGGGGCCATGATTTCCGGCCCGACTACCGCCTGCTGCGGCCGCTGCTCGATGATTTCGCGCACGTGCCAAGGTTGGCGCTGACCGCCACCGCCGACGCGCACACGCGGACGGACGTGCTCGCCGCGCTCGGCATTCCCGAAGAGGGCATGATCGTCGCCGGGTTCGACCGGCCCAACATCCGCTACACCGTGCATCCGCGAAACGGCATGACGCGGCAGATCGGCGAGCTGCTGTCCGCGAACCCCGGCCCCGGCATCGTCTATGCGCAGACGCGCGCGGCGACCGAGAGCCTTTCGCAGACGCTGTCGCGCGGCGGGCGCCGTGTGCTGCCCTATCACGCCGGATTGCCTGCGGAGGTACGCGCGGCGAACCAATCCGCCTTCATCGCCAGCGAAGACATGGTGATGGTGGCGACGGTCGCGTTCGGCATGGGCATCGACAAGCCCGACGTGCGCTTCGTGGCGCACGCAGGCCTGCCGAAATCGATCGAGGGCTATTACCAGGAAAGCGGCCGCGCGGGCCGCGACGGCGAGCCCGCCGAGGCGCATCTGTTCTGGGGCGCGGAGGATTTCGCGCGCGCGCGGCAACGCGTCTTCGAGGTCGAGGAGGCGCGGCAGGCGGGCGAGCGCGCGCGCATTTCGGCGCTCGGCGCGCTGGTGGAAACCGGCAGCTGTCGCCGCGCGGTGCTGCTGAAGCACTTCGGCGAGAGCCCGCCGCAGACGTGCGGCAACTGCGACAACTGCCTGAACCCGCCCGCAAGCATCGACGCCACGGAGACGGCGCGGAAATTCCTTTCCGCCGTGTACCGCACCGGGCAGAGCTACGGCATCGGGCATCTGGAAGAGGTGCTGACCGGCAAGGCAAGCGACAAGGTGCGCGCACGCGGGCACGACAGCCTGACGGTGTTCGGGATCGTTTCCGCGCAGGACGCACCGCTGCTGAAGCCGGTGTCGCGCGCGCTGCTCGTCCACGAGGCGGTGACGCCCACCGAACACGGCGGGCTCGCGCTCGGCCCCGGCGCGCGCGCGATCCTGCGCGGCGAGGAAAGCGTGATGCTGGTGCTGCCGCCGCAGCGGGAACGCTCGGCGCGCGGCAGGAAGCAGCAGGCGGACAATCCCGTGGGCGATCCGCTGTTCGAGGCGCTGCGCGCCTGCCGCCGCGCGCTGGCCGAGGAGGCGGGCGTGCCGCCCTACGTGATCTTCCACGACAGCACGCTGCGCGAAATGGCCGCCGCGCGACCGGTTTCGCGCAGCGGCCTGTCCGAGATATCGGGTGTCGGCGCCCGCAAGCTCGACGCCTACGGGGACCGGTTCCTGGAGACGATCCGGGCCTTCCCCGCCTAGAAGTTGTACCGCACCTGCGCGCCGAACCAGCGCGGCTGCGTGTAGGTGTCGTAGGCACCGCCGAGCGGCGGGGCCGAGACGTCGAACGAGAAGATCTTGCGCGCCTTGTCGAACACGTTGTTCGCGAACACCGAGAGTTCGAGACTGTCTTCCATCGTTTTCAGCGACACGCGCGCATTGGCGAGCCAGCCGCCGGGCACCTTCGTGACCGCCGCGTTGGTGAGCTGCGAATAGAAATCCGCAGTGTACACGGCGTTGAACGTGGCGCTGAGTTCGCCGAAGCCCAGATCGAGATCCTTCGTCGCGGCGACGTTGAACGTGCGGGCGGGGGCCTGCGGCGCCTTGCGATCGACGATGCGCGCGCCGATGGGGATGTCCGCCACGTTCGTGTGCAGCAGCGCGAGGCCCGCATCGAAGCGGAAGCCCATGCCCGGATGCACCGACAGTTCGAAATCCGCACCGTAGATTTCCGCACTCGTGTTGAACAGCGTGAAATTGAAGCCGCGCTGGTCGAACGCCTGATAGTCCGAATAATCGTAATAGAAGGTCGCGGCGTTGAAGCGGACGCGGCGATCGAGAAGCTCGAACTTGCCGCCGATTTCGTACGCCATCAGGTCTTCGCCCTTGAAGCGGAACCCCGCGAGCGGCGCCTGGCCGACGAAACCCGCGTTATAGTTGAACGCCTTGTAGCCGCGGTTGATGCTCGCATAGAGCAGCATTGCGTCGCTCGGCTTCCAGTCGAGCGCGAGGCGGCCGGAAAAGCCGGTTTCGCCGTGCTTGTCGGTGGTGACGCCGTTCGCCGCGAGCGTGCCGGGTGCGATCAGGATCGGGCAGAGCGGGCCTTCGCAGATTTCCGAGTAATAATAATCCTTCTCGTCGCGCGTCACGCGGATGCCCGCCGACAGTTTCAGCTGATCGGAAAGATCGTATTCCGCCTGCGCGAAGCCGGAATACGACGTGGTATCGACCCGGTAATCCGCGCGCGGATAGGTCGCGAAACCCGACAGATTGAAGCCCTGGAAATAATTGCCGTCGATGCTGAGATAATAGAGACCCGCGGTCCAGCGGAATGCGCCGTCGTCTTCGATCAGGCGGATTTCCTGGGTGAAGTGCGTCGCCTTCGCATCCTGTTCGAAGACGCCGATATCGACCGGAGAGAAATCATTGTCGGCCGCATAGGTGCTGTCGAGCTTCTGGTAGCTGGTGACGGTGGCGAGCGAATAGCCGCCGCCCAGATCGTAATTGATCTTGCCGCCGATGGTCCACGTCTCGCGCGCGAAATTGCCCGCGTAGTTGAACGCCCCGGTGTAGGGGTCGCCGTCCGCGTCGGCATAGCCGAAGCCCGTCGGCGATCCCGGCGGCAGCGGAATGCCGAGACCGTCGGCATCCTGCGTGGCGCCCGTTATCATCGCGCCGCCGCTCGTGACGGGCCGCGTCTTGTACCAGTCGGCAAAGAGGTTGATCGTCAGCGCCTCGGTCGGCTCCAGGCGCAGCTGGAAGCGGCCCGCGATCGTATCGTCCTCCAGAAGATCGGGGCCGATCGCGTTCTTCACGTAGCCGTCGTGCTTGTCCTTCATGAACGACACGCGCGCCGAAACGCCCTCCGCAATCGGTCCGCCGACAGCGGCTTCGATGCGCACCTGATCGTAGCTGCCGTAGGTGAAGTCGACATAACTGTTTGATCCCAGGCTTTGATGGTGCATTATTCAGCCAGCAATGGAAGGATGCGCTATGGGACAGATACTCCATGGGAGCGCCACAACGAC
>NZ_JACHNZ010000065.1 GCF_014199685.1 Sphingosinicella soli
CGTTGTGGCGCTCCCATGGAGTATCTGTCCCATAGCGCATCCTTCCATTGCTGGCTGAATAATGCACCATCAAAGCCTGGGATCAAACAGCTAGGTTTCGGCCCGGTCGGTTCGCCCGAATTCGAAGACGCGCTGACCTATGGTTCGGATGATATCGTCACCGGCGAGCTCGGCCTGAAAACGCGCTGGCTGGACGGCGACGTCACGTTCAACGTCGCGGCCTTCTATTCGGATTTCGATACGCCGCAGATCGGGATCAGCAACCCCGGCGCACTGACGGCGAACGGCCCCCAGCTGCGAATCTACGGCCTGGAAATCGAGAGTCTCTACAAGGTGAACCCGAATGTTTCGCTGTTCTTCAGCGGTAACTATACCGAAGCGGAGTACACCAAGGGCATGTCGGTGTTCGCGATCAGCGGCGCGCCGGCGGATTACGAGGATCTTGCCAAGGGGAACCGTCCTCCCAACGTACCGAAAGTCTCCTTCTCGGCGGGTGCGGATCTCAATTATCCGCTCGGCGTCGGCGATATCGAGCTGATGGGCCAGGTCGCGTTCCAGTATATCGGCGAGCGCGAAACCTTCCCGCAGAATTTCCCCTCGGGTCGGCTCGGGAGCCTGGAAATGCTGAACCTGCGATTGGGCCTGGAAACCGAGCGCTGGTCGCTGACGGCATACATGAACAATGTTCTGAACGATCTGGAACTGCAGGCCACCACCATTCCCACGAGTTCGGCCACGCTGGTGAACGGCGTGCTCGATGGTGGACTGTCTTCGGCCTTCATCAACCGCCCGCGCACAACGGGCCTCACGTTCACTGTTCGTTACTGAAAATGGCCAGGCGGCGGCGTTCCTTTGCGGGTGCGTCGCCGCCCTCGCCGGATCGAAGGGCGGCATGTTCAAGCCACTGGTAGGAAAGGCGCTGATCGGCGCGCTCGCGCTGATTTCCGGATCGTGCGGAAGCATCGATCAGATCGGGATGAAGGAACGGCCGCCCGTCCTCAGTCGTGCGGATTTCGACCGTGCGGCACTTTTCTATCCGGATGCTGTCCGCAACCTCGTTCTCAACGCCGCGCCGGTTCCGAACTGGATCGAGGGGACGGACCGGTTCTGGTATCTCCACCAGATGCCGGATGGCTTCCGGTTCGTCACCGTTGATGCGGCGACCGGCGCTGCTGAGCCTGCTTTCAATCACGAAGCCGTCGCGCGTACGCTTTCGCTCGAACTTGGCCGGCAGGTCTCGCCGGGGCATCTGCCTTTCACCTCCATTCGCTATTCACCGGGCCAGAACACGATCGTGTTCAGCGCAGGCGAAAAGACGTTCGAATGCAGCCGTGACGCCGCCTTTTGCAACACCGCGAAGGACGCAGTGGCAGATCCTGCGGCGGCTGTTTCGCCCGACGGCAAGCGATCGGTTTTCATGCGCGACAACAACCTTTGGCTGCGCGAGATCGCGGGCGGCGCCGAACGGCCGCTGACGACCGACGGCACCGCGCTGTTTCCCTATCGCTACACGGCGTTCCGCACCACCTATGTGGAGGAGCGCCGAGGCACGGCGCCGCCGACCTATCCCGGCGCAGCCTGGTCGCCGGACGGGCGCTACGTTCTGGCCGTGCGCTCGGATTATCGCGGCGCAAAAACAGCGCCTTATGTCGTCGAATATCTTCCGCCGGATTCTCCCCGTCCGATCGGACACGAGATTCCGATGCCGACGCCCTCGGATGCGCCAAAAACCCCGTATGTCCTGTCGCTGATCGATCTGAAGGACGGCGGCATCGTACCGGTGAACGGCGGCGCGCTCGGGTTCAACGATTATGCGCCGTACTGGGCGCTCGTGGGGGTGCCCGGCTGGGATATGGATGACGGCGAGCTCTACCTCGTCACCTCCACGCGGGATTCCCGCGCGCTCGGCGTTGTCGCGGTCAATCTCGATACCGGCGCCGGCCGAACGGTACTCGAAGAACGCGGTGAGCATTTTCTCAATCTCAACCCCATCGATTATCACGTTCCCAATGTGCGCCTTCTCGCGGATCGCAATGAATTGCTGTGGTGGTCCCAGCGCAGCGGCTGGGGCCATCTTTATCGCTACGATGCCAAAACGGGCGCGCTCAAGAACGCAGTGACGACGGGTGACTGGGCGGTCTTCGACATCGCCCGCGTCGATGAGGCCGCAGGGTTCGTCTATTTCACGGCGGGCGGCAGGGAGGCGGGCCGCAATCCGTATTACCGGCATTTCTACCGGGCGGACCTCGACGGGCGCAATGTACGCTTGCTGACGCCGGAAAACGCCGATCACATCTATTCGAACTTTCCGGTGCGGGGGCTGAACGGCCACTACGACACGCCGGTGCAGCGGTTTTCGCCGAGCGGCCGGTTTTTCGTCGATACGCACTCGACCGTTTCAGAGCCGCCGCGTACCGTCGTGCGGTCAGCGGACGGCGCCCTGATCGCTGATGTCGTCGAGGCGGATGCCCGGGCGTTGCTCGCGACAGGCTGGACGCCGCCGGAGCGGCTTGTCGCGAAAAGCGCCGACGGCGCGCACGACATTTACGGCGTTCTCCTGAAGCCGACGAACTTCGACAAGAACAGGCGGTATCCGGTGATCGAACAGATCTACGCGGGTCCGCAGGTGGCGTTCGGGCCGCAAGGCTTCACCGATTCCCTCGGCGCCCGCGCCGCCTGGATGCAGTCGCTCGCGGAACTCGGGTTCGTTATCGTCATTCAGGACGGGCGCGGCACGCCGAGGCGGTCGCGGGCCTTTCACATGGCGCCGATGAATGACGAGGATTCCTTCGCGCTCGCGGATCATGTGGCGGGGATCAGGGCGGCGGCCCGAAGCCGCCCCTACATGGATATGGACCGCGTCGGCATCACAGGCATTTCGTTCGGCGGCTACGCCTCGGCGCGGGCCATGCTGCTGTTTCCCGATTTCTACAAGGCGGGCGTGTCGATCGCCGGGCCGCACGATTACCGGACCATGATCTCGTCGATTTCGGTCGAGCGGTTCTTTGGCGTTCCGGGACAGGGCGATGCGTATGCGCGGGTCGATAACCTGCACCTCGCCGATCGCCTTCAGGGCAGGCTGATGCTGATTGCCGGGGAGATCGATCAGAACGTGCCTTTCAATCAAGCCGTGGCATTGTCTGATGCGCTGATCCGGGCAGGCAAGGAATTCGATTTCGTGCTGGTGCCCAATGCGGCCCACGATGTCGGTTATCATCCTTATGCCGTGCGCCGGATGGCGGGATTTTTCGTTCGACATTTGAAGCAGGAAGAGCCGCCTCTGCCGTTCGCGCAGATACCTGAATAAACTCGCCGAGGGAGATGGATCGATGACCTCTGAAATGAATCGTCGCGGACTGATGAAATTTGCCGGAGGAAGCCTCGTCGCCGCAGCGGCGGGCGTTGCAGCCGCAGGAGCCGCCACGGCGCAGGCGGCGCCCGACGACGGTCCGATTGTCGTCGACGGGTGCAGCCCGGCCGCGCCCACAGCCGCGTATCTGGCGCTTCTGCGCAAAGGGGGCGTCGACAGCTGGAACGTCAGCATGCTTCCAACGCTGCTCCAGATGTCGCAGCTGCTGGAATTCGCGGCCCGGAACGCGGCGGACGTCGAGATCGCAAAGACTGCGGGCGATATTCGCCGGATCAAGCGGGAGGGCAAGATTTCCCTCACCATCGGCTGGCAGGAGGCGGATCTCTTCGCGGCGAAAGGCGAAAGCGACTGGTGGTCCAACCCGCCGCAAACGACGATGCGGCTTTTCCATGAAGTGGGGCTGCGAGTCTGCGGCCTCATCTACAATCTCACCAACGCCTTCGCGGGCGGTTGCCTCGATCCGCATGTCGGCCTCACCAAGGCCGGACGGGTGGTTGTCGCGCAGATGCAGCAGCTCGGCATTCTCGTCGATGTCGGCGGGCACATGGGGGAACAGTCCAGCCTCGATGTCATCGCGATGGCGCAGCGGCCCGTCGTGTGCACGCATTCGAACGTGGCGGCGCTCAATTCCAATCCCCGCAACACCTCGGATCGGGTGATCGAAGGCATCGCGAAAACGGGCGGACTCTTCGGCGTCAGCGCGATCGATCCGTTCATGAGCTGGAGCCGCGACGATGCCGGCAAGCGCCTGCAACCAAAGACGCGCGCCGACGTGAAGCGCTATGTGGACGAGCTGGATTATCTGAAACGCCTCGTCGGGGTCGATCACATCGGTGTCGGCGCGGATTTCACGACCGGCGCGAACGCCGTGATCCGCCCGGAGGAGTCGTTCGCGTTTCCGCCGGAGATGACCTATGTGCAGGATCCGATCCAGTATGCGGCGGGCTTCGAGGATATTTCGAAACTGCCTGCGGTGCGCGCCGAAATGGAGCGCCGCGGCTGGCGCAAGGATGAGATCGACAAGGTGATGGGTGAAAACTGGATGCGCGTCTACGCGGCGAGCATCGGGGCCTGAGCCGGGAAGGGGCGGGGTTTCGTCCGTCCATTGTGGCCAGCCTGCGGGCTGCGTGATAGGGTTGGCCGATGTCGGGTCTGCTGCGCATTTTCATGGACTATGAAACGACGCTCCGCCGCGTCGTCGCGCGCTATCGCCGACGCGGCGAGGATGTGGACGATCTGGTTCAGGAAACCTTCCTGCGCGTCTACGCCGCCGATCAGAAACAGGAAATCCGGGATCCCAAGGCGTTCCTCATTCGCGTGGCCAAAAACCTCGCGATCACGGAGGCGCGGCGAAAGGAACACAGCACGACGGAATTCTATGAGGATTCCGGGGGTTCGGACGTCTTCGTGGATGAACGTCACGGCAGCGTGGAGGATCAGGTCGATGGCCGCCGCAAGCTGCTCGTGCTCTCCCAGGCGATCGCCAGCCTGAAACCCGAACTGCGGCAGTCGCTGTTGATGTGCAAGGTCGAGAAGCTGAAGTTCAGGCAGATCGCGACGCGGCTCGATGTTTCCGTCAGCACGGTGGAAAAGCGTGTCGCGGCGGCATTGATCGCCTGCAACGCGTACCTGCGGAATCACGGCTACGACCCTGCGGAGTTCGGCGCCGCAGGCGAAGCGAAAGCGCGGACGGGAACGGTCCTGAAAATGGCCGAAATGGAAGCGCGGAAAGTCAATGACTGAGCCGGGTAACATCTATCTGCTTCCCGATCTGAAGAAGAGCGAAGCGGAGGCCGCAGAGTGGGTGGCGCGTCTGGAAGGCGGCGAGATGACGCCTGCCGATCACACGGCCTTTGCGCGCTGGCGCACCGAAAGCGAGCACAATCGCGACGCGTTCGAGCGTTATGCGGGGCTTTGGGACGGCCTCGATGCTCTCGCCGACCTGAACGACTATGCCGCCGCATCTGCAAGGCCGCCGCTTCGCCGCCGCGTGGCCGCAGTCTTGCCGGCGCTGGCTGCGATGCTGGTCGTTGCGGTCGCGATCGGTACGTTCGTCAACCGTGACATCTTCGGCTGGGGCAGCTCCGCCTTCGTTGCGGATTATCAGACGAAGATCGGCGGCAACGAAATCGTTGTCCTGCCCGACGGGTCGAAGCTCACGATCAACACCGACAGCCAGATCGCAACCGAATTCACCGACACCGAGCGGCGGGTAAAGCTCCTGCGCGGCGAGGCCTTCTTCGAGGTCGCGCGCGACACGTCGAGGCCGTTCACGGTTTACGCGGGAAACGGCATGGTGAGGGCGGTCGGAACGGCGTTCTCCGTGCGTCTCAAGGACAACAAGCTCGATGTCATGGTGTCCGAAGGCCGCGTCGCCCTGGCCGCGTCCAGGCCTGCGCGGATCGACGGAGCGCCGGATCGCGCCGTCATGGAGCTGACGGCGGGCCAGAACGCCGTCTTCTCGGACGAGCATGTCGAGGTTCTGGCACACGTGACCCCGGCCGAGATCGACCGCAAGCTCTCCTGGCGTGAAGGCCTGCTGGCCTTTGCGGGCGAGCCGTTATCCGACGTGGTTGTGGAGGTCGGCCGCTATTCGGATGTTGATATCGAAATCCGCAGTGATGAACTCCGCAACATCCCGATCGCGGGCTACTTCAAGGCGGGCGAGGTGGATGCGTTCGTCGATGCGCTGCACATCATGACCGGTATCGAAGTGACCGAGGTTGCGCCGGGGCACCTGGCCCTGTCTATCCCGCAATGAGACAGACCAGGGAGTGAGATAATGGTGTTGCGGACGCTGTATCCGGCGATCGATCCCTACGAATCGGGCATGCTCGATGTGGGTGACGGGCATCAGGTTTATTACGAGCGATCAGGCAAGCCCGGGGGCAAGCCTGCCGTGTTCCTGCATGGCGGCCCCGGCGGCGGTTTTTCGCCCACGCACCGGCAGCTGTTCGATCCCGATGTCTACGACGTGGTGCTTTTCGATCAGCGCGGATGCGGGCGATCGCTGCCGCATGCGTCGCTGGATGCGAACACCACCTGGCATCTGGTTGCGGATATCGAGCGGTTGCGCGCGCGCGTCGGCGCGGAAAAATGGCTGGTGTTCGGCGGCTCGTGGGGTTCCACGCTTGCGCTCGCTTATGCCGAAACGCACCCCGAGCGCGTCAGCGCGCTGATCCTGCGCGGCATCTTCACGTGCACGCGTCCGGAACTCGCGTGGTACTACCAGTTCGGCGTTTCCGAGATGTTTCCAGACAGTTGGGAGCGGTTCGTCGCGCCGGTGCCGGAGGCGGAGCGCGGCGACATGATCGCCGCCTATCGCCGCCTTCTGACCGGTGACGACGAGGCGGCAAGGCTTGCCGCAGCAAAAGCATGGAGCCTCTGGGAGGGCGAAACGGTGACGCTGCTGCCCGATCCGGCGCTCGCCGAAACATTCGGGGATGGCCATTATGCGCTCGCCTTCGCGCGGATCGAGAACCACTATTTTCATCACGGCGCATGGCTGGAAGAGGGCCAGTTGCTGAACAATGCCGGTCGGCTGCAGGGCATTCCCGGCGCCATCGTGCACGGCCGCTACGATATGCCGTGCTCTGCGCGCTATGCCTGGACGCTTCACAAGGCATGGCCCGAAGCGGCGTTCCATCTCGTCGAGGGGGCCGGACACGCCTATTCGGAGCCGGGAATCCTCCATCACCTGATCGAGTCGACGGACCGTTTCAGAGACGCGTGAGGGGTCAGGCTGCGTGGGCGGCAGGTTTGGGTGCGGCCGCGCTTTCGAGCTCGTCCTCGCGGACCACGCGGTTGCGCCCCGTCTCCTTCGCCCGGTAGAGCGCCATGTCGGCGCGCTCGACGAGCGTGTCGACCGTGTCGTTCCAGCGGAGCTGCGAGATGCCGAGCGACAGGGTGATGCGGCCCACTTCCTTGTTGCTGTTTTTGGCACGAACGCTGCGCGAGGAAATATAGTCGCGGATCTGTTCGCAGATGTCGTGCGCCGCCTGCAGCGTCTTGCCGGGCAGCACGATCACGAACTCCTCGCCGCCGAAGCGCGCGGGGTAGCCCACGCCGTGCGAAAGCTGTTCGAGGCTCTGGCCGACGAGGCGCAGCACCTCGTCGCCCATGCGGTGGCCCCAAGTGTCGTTGAAGTTCTTGAAGTGATCGATGTCGCAGAACGCGAGGCAGAGCGGCTTGCGGTCGGCAAGTGCGCGGCCCGCCTGCGCTTCGAGATAGGATGTGAACGCCTTGCGGTTCGAAAGGCCAGTGAGCGGGTCGGTGCGGCTTTCGGTGCGCGCGGTTTCCAGATCCTGCTTCAGAATGTTGATCTCCTGGCCGGAGATCGCGAGCTGTGCTTCAAGCCGCTCGGTCTTGTCGATCATCGCGCCGGTGGCGGAGACGAGTTCGGCGAGCAGCGCGCGCTGCGTATCGATATCGGCGGCGGCGTTTATACTGTCGGAGCTCTCCCGCAGCGTGCGGCTGTAATCCTTGGCATCGCCTCCGGTTTCCTCGACGAAGTGCGCCATGCGCTTCAGCTGGGTCTGCGTCTGGTCGATGAGCGCGCTGAGGTCCGACGGCATCGAGGCGCCGTAAAGTTCGCGGCGGATATTGTGCATCGCCCGCGTCGAAACCCGGCCGACGGTCTGCATCACGGCATCCACGGCGATGCGCAGCTCGGGGTCGGAGCCGGTGACGTAGCGATACCAGAATTCATAGTTGGCGGGCGTCGGAGCAATGCCCCCGGCCTCCATGTGCTGTCGGATGTCTTCGAAAATCTGACCCGAATCTGTCATCATTGCCCGCCGAATGTCCCCCGGGGCCCGCCTGCGGCATTCCGTGCCCCCTCGAGGCGCACGAAATCACCACTGACCGGCCCGCTTGAAAGAGCTATCGCAGGCGCTGGTTAAAATTTCCGAAAATTTCCGGAAAGTTGCTTGAAATCAGTCTCGCGCGGAGACGGAAAGGAAGTCGGGCACGGGCCCGTTCCAGGTGCCGTCGTCGATATCTTCGTCGCGGGCAGCGCGCGGCGCGGCCTTCGGCGCAGGTGTCGGCCTGGCAGGTGCGGGCACGGGTGCCGGAGCAGCCTTCGATTCACGTGCAGCCTTCGGTTCAGGCTCAGGCTCAGGTTCAGGCACGGGCGCTGCTACGATCTCGGGAGCCGGAGCCGCCGCCTTGCGGTCGCCGCCTTTGGTGCGCCTTCCGCCGCGCGATCGCCCGCGTGCCGGGGCGGCATCCTTGTCGCCGCCATCCTTGCCGGCAGCCTTGCTCTCGCTGCCTGTCTCCAGCGGAGCCGCGCCGCGGCGTTCGATGCGTGCGCCGATCAATTTCTCGATGTCCGCGACAAGGTCCGCATCGGCGGACGTCACGAGCGTTACGGCAATGCCCGTCTTGCCCGCGCGGCCGGTACGGCCGATGCGGTGCACGTAGTCCTCGGCGTTGAAGGGCACGTCGTAATTGAAGATGTGGCTGACACCCTTGATATCCAGGCCCCGCGCGGCGACGTCGGAGGCGACCAGGATCGAGATGCGGTCGGCCTTGAAATCCTCGAGTGTCGAAAGGCGGTCGCGCTGCTCCATGTCGCCGTGGATCTGCCCTGCGCGAAAGCCGTAACGCTTCAGCGAATCGGCAAGATCGTTCACGTCGCGCTTGCGGTTGCAAAAGACGATCGCGCTCGTCACCTCCTCGGCGCGCAGCAGTTCGCGCAGCGTATCGCGCTTGTCGCGCGCGCCGGTCATCAGCAGCGACTGCGCGATGTTGGCGTTGGTGCTCGATTGGCGCGCCACCTCGATCATGCGGGGATCGTTCAGGAAGCGATCGGCGAGTTTCTTGATGGGGGGCGCCATCGTGGCGGAGAACAGAAGGCTCTGCCGATTCGGGCCGAGCAGCGAGCAGATTCGCTCCACATCGGGAATGAAGCCCATGTCCAGCATGCGGTCTGCCTCGTCGATGACGAGAATGTCGACGCCCGACAGCAAAATCTTTCCGCGCTCGAACTGGTCGAGCAGGCGGCCCGGCGTCGCGATCAGGACGTCCACGCCCTTTTCAAGCGCCTTGTCCTGATCGCCGAAGCTGACGCCGCCGATCAGCAGTGCCATCGAAAGATTGTGATTCTTGCCGTATTTCAGGAAGTTCTGCGCCACCTGATCGGCAAGCTCGCGCGTCGGCGCGATGATGAGAGAGCGCGGCATCCGGGCGCGGCCGCGGCCGTGGGCAAGGATGTCGATCATCGGCAGCACGAAAGAGGCCGTTTTGCCCGTGCCGGTTTGCGCGACACCGATGATGTCACGGCCCATCAGGACCAGCGGAATGGCTTGCCGCTGGATGGGGGTCGGCTCGTTATAGCCGCTGTCCGCAACGGCTGCGAGAAGCTCGTCCGAAAGGCCGAGGGCGTGAAAGCTCAAATTCAATGACCTTGTGCAGGCGTTAAGGAAAGGCCCTGCGCGGCGCTTTTGGCGCTTCGCGGCCAAATGTCAAGAAAGCGGCGTGTCGCAGGCGGATGAAATTGTGCCTCAGCGGACGATTTCGACACGGTCGCGGCCGTTTGTTTTGGCAAGATACATGGCTGCATCGGCGGCTTTCAGCGCGTCTGCGGGCGCACAGCCCCGCCGCCTGATCGAGGCTGCGGCCCGGCATCAGCACGGCGAACTCCTCGCCGCCGAGCCGCCCGACGAGGCCCTGCCGCCCGACGATGGCCATGGCGAGTGCGCCCACATGGCGCAGCACGGCGTCGCCGACGTCGTGGCCGAAGCGGTCGTTCACCGATTTGAAGTGATCGACGTCGAGCAGCGCGATCGAAAAGGCCGTTCCGTTCACACGCGCGGACTCTGCCTTTATAAAAACGTATGGCCCGCCCCGTCCGCAAGGGGGTTTGTCAAAGACGGCATGATCGGTCTGCATCAACGTATCCGGTCTCAAGGCTGAAGCCCTG
>NZ_JACHNZ010000066.1 GCF_014199685.1 Sphingosinicella soli
GGATGGCGTAAGCACCCGTTCTCTATTCCAGATCAGTAACTTACACCACGTCCGCCAACCCCATCCCATGCTCCCGGTGAATAAGACGGGCTAGGTCGTCCAGCCTGGCTACGCGATTGATGAATTGGTCGGTCATCGGTTCATTTATGCGCGAACATGCCGAAGGGCAAAACGCATTGCTCACCCCCCGACAACGCATGGCCGCTTTTGGACGGCATGCAATGAAGTGCGAATGACCGAGTTTCAGGTGGAAGGCATCGTTCCTCCCGGGCTGAAATGGCAGTATCTAACTGATGTATTCATCTGGAGCGACCATTCCGGGGATTGGCCAATCCCGGCCTTCCCTGGGGAAGGCCGGGCAAAGCCAAGCTACGTATACGAACGCTTAGTTTTGGTTGGATTCCGGTTCAGGATTCCGGGCCGCGGCAAGGGAGCCTGTGGCCGATCCTTCAGCGCTGCCGCTAACCTCGGCCGAGCGGGCCGTGACCGCTGCGGTTTGCGCCGTACCTTTCGCTGTGCCTACCGCTTCGCCGACAAGGCTTTGCGCCTTATCCGTGCCGACGCCCTGAACGGCGATGCCGACGCTGCGATCGATGCTCTGGCTTGCCGAAAGCGCGCCGCTTCCATCAACGAGCGTGCCAGCAGGGCCTGCGGCGGAGGTCGCGCTCGTCACCGTGCCGGCGATAGTGCCGGCAAGGCCAGCGTTCGCGCTCGCAGAACCTGAACGCGCGTCGACTGAGCGGCTGGTTTCGGCGCTACCCGAACCCGTGAGCGATCCGGTGACGCTTTGCGTGGCCGAGCCGACCGGGCCCAGCGAACCGCCAAGCGATCCGGCGCCGCCCAGCGCGCCGTTCAGCGTTCCGCCGACATTGCCGAGAAGTCGGGCATGGGCCGGCGTCGAAATCGCAGCAACGGCGAAGGCCGTGATGATGATCCGTTTCATGAGTCTTCTCCTTCATGGTCGGGGCCGATGTCTGGCCCGTCAGAAGGAGAACGATGCGATGTTCGTGGTTCATCCCGCGCCGCTTCATTTTTTTGCAAGAACGGTCTCCGGTGCGTTGCGACACGGCTGGCATAGAATACCCCGCCCAACCTTGCCGCGCCCGGGCAAGGCCTCGGCGCTCACCGTTTTCTCGCGCACGTATGGGGCACCTTCCGCAGCCGCAAAGCGCGCCGCAACGAGCGGTGCGGCGAAGGATGTGCCGCGTACTTTCGCGTAACCGTTGCCGGGAAGCGCCGCCACCATGTCGGCGCCGGGCGCGGCGAAGTCGAGATGTTCGGCGCGGCCGGCCTCGACCAGTGCCCGGTTCCGCGCATCGACGCCCGTGACCGCGATCACGCCGGGATAGGAGGCGGGATAGAGGGGCGGGGCGGCGGGGCCGTCGTTGCCCACGGCAGCGATGATCGTCACGCCGCGAGCCCGGGTGGTCTCCACGGCGCGCGCCAGCAGGCGGTTTGGCGGGCCTACAAGGCTGATGTTGATGACCTCGGCGCCGCTCTCCGCGAGCCAGCCAAGCGCCCGTGCGATCGCCTCGGCCGAACCCGCAGCCGGCTTGCCGCCATAAACGTCGGCGGCCAGAAGCGCCCGTCCGACGGCCGCGCCCCGGAACACGCCGTCCTTGCCGACGAGGAGCGAGGCAATCGCCGTGCCGTGGCCACTGGCCTGCGGGCCGTCACCGACGAAGCCGCGCTGCGTGATCCGCGCGGCGGAGAGTGATGGATGCGCGGCGACGCCGCCATCGATCATGCCGACAGGCCGACCTGCCGTTGCCGACGATGTGGCCATCGCGGCGCTGACGGCCATGAGCGCGCCGCCGGCGGGCTCGAACACGTGGTTCATTTCGAACTGTCCGTCGCGGGCGATCTCGCTCAGGCGCTTCAGCCCCTCCCGCACTGTATCGCCCTTGGGCACGCCGAGGACGTGCATGCGAATGCCAAGGGCTGCGATACTGCTTTCGCGCAGCACGGTGAACCCGCCCGCCCGCACCCGATCGAGCAGCACTGGCGATGCATCGATCGCGATGATTTCGCCGCGCCGTACCGGGTTTCCATCGGCATCCGCTTCCAGAACATCACGATTGGCGCGGATCAGCGCCTGGAGCCGCGCGCGGCGCATGTCGCGCAGGGACACGCGGTCCAGCGTATCCTTGGTCCGAACGCCGAGCGTGTCGATGACGCCGAGAGCGGCCTGTGGTGCGCCCTGCAGCGGCGAAAGCACGCCGCCCACGACCTGGCCCGGCAACCCGGCTACCGCGCCGGGAAGCAGCTGTGCCCGTGCCGCGCCGCAAAGTAGCGTCGCTGCCATGATCATAACCGTGGTTTGCCGTTTCATGGTCGCTCCTTATAAATTTTATCGCCCGTGGATGAAACGATGTGCGGCGGACGTTTCATCCACGAAGGCGAAAGGAAAAGGCTTGGAAGCGTTCGAGGAAGGCCTGACCGCAATGCTGCCCCGGCTGCGGCGGTTCGCGCACGGGTTGTCGCGTAGCGCCGCCGATGCCGACGATCTGACGCAGATCGCGGTCGAGCGCGCCTTGAAAGCACGCGGCCAGTGGCAACCGGGCACGCGCCTCGATTCCTGGCTCTATCGCATCGCGCGCAACGCCTGGATCGACACGGCGCGCGCACGAAACCGGGAAAGGGCGCGCACGCTGCCCGCCGAAGCCGGAGAGCGGGTGGGACATGATCCCCGGCCGGGAATCGAAGCGGGCATCGACCTTCGCACCGTCATGGCGGCGATGTCCGGATTGCCCGATGAGCAGCGCGAAGCCGTCTCGCTCGTGCTGATCGAGGGGCTGGGTTACCGCGAGGCCGCCGAGGTTCTAGAAATCCCGGTCGGCACATTGTCGAGCCGGCTGGTACGCGGCCGTAACGCGCTGCTTGCGTTGGCCGGAGAAGGATGAAGCGATGATCGATGACGAGACCCTCTATGCCTATCTGGACGGCGAATTGTCGGCAGAAGAGGCGAGGCGCGTCGCAGCGGAGGTCGCTGCCGACCCGGCGCTGTCCGCCAGGCTGGAGGCGCAGCGCCGGCTGCGCGCGCGGCTCAGCGCTGCTTTCGATCCCGTTGCGAGCGCAGCGGTGCCCGCAGGCATCGCTGCGCTGCCGGGTAGCTCCAATGTTTCCGGGATAGGCGGCGCGCGCGCGGCGTCGGCGCAGCGGCAGGGTTTCGGCCTGCGCCGTTGGGCTGCCGTGGCCGCCGCGCTCGTTGCCGGTCTTTTCGGAGGTCATATGCTGACGTCGCCAGAGGCGCCGATGGCGTTGCAGGACAATCGCCTGGTGGCGAGCCCGGCGATCGCGAACACCCTCGATACCCGGCTTGCCAGCGCCGGTTCGCAGGCGCCCGTTCAGGTCCACCTGACCTTCCGGGATGCCGGCGGCAATATTTGTCGCAGCTTCAATGCGCCTTACGTTTCCGGGGTGGCGTGCCGAGAGAACGAGGCATGGGCCGTCCGCGCGCTCTTCGCGCGCGAGGCGCGCGCTGACAGCACATACCGCATGGCGGGAACCGCCAACGCGGCCACCATGGCCTACGTCGAAGCAATTATCGTCGGGGACCCCTTTGATGCAGAAGCGGAGAGGCGTGCCCGGCAATCTGGGTGGGCGCAGCGCTGAAGAGCGGAGAGGCTCATGCCACAGGCAGCGGCCAATGCTGGATGCCGGCCGGTTATAATTCCGGCAGCGGGTCAAAATGAGGGTGGACCTCAAGCCAAGCTGTTGAGCTTCCAGAGCGAATTTGGCAGAGCGTGAGCCCGTCGCGAGTATCACTACACCGCATCGCAGAGGCGGGGCGATTTTCGAAACGGACGTCTAGCTCAATAGCCGCGATCGTTCGCCAGCGCTGCGGAAGTTGGCGCAAAGCAGAACGGGGGAATGTTCTGCCTTGCGCCGAGATATCAGTACGAACCGTGACGCTCGCCTGACTTGATGATGGGCATGAACACAACAGGCCCTCGCTTCATCATGGTCCAGCACGGTAAACAGGGAATTAATCTCACGACGTGACAGCGGTAGATTACATGCGCGAGGTGGACAAATGCATGATGTCGCCGCGGGTGCTGCGCAATCCGGTCGGAGCCCGCAAACGTTCAAAGCAGGCATCGCATCGCCCGTGGCAGGGATGACCACTGCTGAGGGGGTCAAGCACCAGCCACTCAAAATGTCCTATGGGCTGCGGGGGACTGACCAGGTAGCCCTGTATTTTATGGCATCCTTCGGCGAGCAGCAACTCCATCTGCTCGACCGTCTCAACGCCTTCCGCAATGATCGAAAGGCCGAGCCCCTTGCCGAGCCCGATGATGGCCTTGACAATAGCAAGCGCTACACGGCTCTCGGTGAGATCGCGGACGAAGGTCTGATCGATCTTGACCTTGTCGAAAGGAAACGTTCGAAAATAGCTCAGCGATGAGTAGCCCGTCCCGAAATCGTCCATGACGATGCGAACGCCGAGGGCGCGCAGCTGATTGAGTATCGGCAGTGCCCGTTCCGGGTTCTTGATCAAGAGACCTTCAGTGATTTCCAGATCAAGCCGGCCGGGATCGAGGCCCGTCTCGTCAAGAATTTGTTTGACGATGTCGACGATCTGATCGGTTCCAAACTGTGCAGGCGAAAGATTGACAGCGATCTTGAGCGGCTGTTTCCAGCGCGCGGCCTCCTGGCAGGCCTTGCGGAGAACCCATTCACCGATGACCGTGATGACCCCGGTGTCTTCGGCGAGTGGCACGAACTCGGCGGGCGATACAGACCCGTGGACAGGGTGCGTCCAGCGGAGCAGCGCTTCAAAACCGATAATGCCACCCGTCTCGAGACAGGCCAGGGGTTGATAGAGCAGGTGGAGCTCGCTGCGGCTGGCGGCCATGCGCAGGTCATGCTCCATGCTGTGCCGCATGCTAAGCTGCCGGTCCATGCCTTCATCAAAGAATCGCAGGATCCCGCGCCCTTCGGTCTTCGCCCGGTAAAGCGCCAGATCGGCTTTCTTGTGCAGATCCTCCGCCGAAGTTGCGTTGGAGGGATAAAGTGCAATCCCGATGCTCGTCCCGACAAGCAGGGACAGGCCCTCAAAGGCGATCGGCTGCGAGACAAGATCGATGATACGTTCGGCGAGCACGGCCGCACCATGCGGATGCTCCTCGGTATGGTGCAACACTGCGAACTCGTCGCCACCGAGTCGCGCTACGAGATCGCCTTCGTCGAGGCAGGACTGGATCCGACGCCCAACCTCAATGAGGACCGCATCGCCTGCGGGATGGCCGTGCAGATCATTTATGCCCTTGAACCTGTCCAGATCGAGGCACAGCAGCGCGAATGGCTTTTCAATCGACGCGTTGGTCACTGATTGTGCAAGAAAACGGCCCAGAGACAGGCGATTTGCAACGCCGGTCAGCGGATCGTGCGAGGCGAGGTGCGCAATACGTGCGGCAGCGGCCTTCCTTTCGGTGATGTCCCGAATCACCAGCATCTCGCGATGAACCCCGCCGACGGTTGCTGTCCGAATCGCCGTTTCGACGTCGATCATGCCTCCTGTCGCATTGCGAAGCACCTGCTCTTGAAAGGCTGAAATCAGAAAATTCTCTCGCTGTTCTGGTCGGCACGGCAGAAAATCGAGAAGGCGAAGCTGGTCGGACGTTTGGGAGGCATCGTAGCCCACGAGGTGCCAGAACGTCTCGTTTGCATCGATAATCCGATCGCCTTCCAGAATGGCGAGCCCCTCAAGCGCGCTTTGGGCGAAGTGCTTTAAGCGCTCGGCCTCTTCGGTCGCATGGCGCCGGAGCCGCGCTTCCATCGCCGCCACGGCGAAGGTGATACCGAGCACTGCAATGGAAAGACTGCCGATAATCACCGTGAGCGCGGCGGTATTGATCGCGCTCGGAGGAATAGTGATTTCCGGGTCCGGGATGATCGTGACCGCCGCCATGGATCCGAAGTGGATGACGCAAATCGCGAGTGTCAGAACGCCGGCGGATATGAATCGGCTGCGCTTTGTCGTCACAAACAGATACGTGGCCGCTACCGTACAAACCAGGCCCGCCGAGAGTGCCAGACCCACTTCTGAAAAGGAATATTCCAGTTGGCCCGTCGTCCGAAGGGCCGCCATGCCGGTGAAATGCATGGCGCCGATCCCCGCGGCCAAAGTGCAGCCGGAGAGAAGTCCCGCATGCCCACCGCCTTGAAGCGCGACCTTCCAGGCAAGGCCGGCACCGGCAATGGAAAGCAAAACGGATAGCAGCGTTGCCCCTGGTGCATAGCTCGTGGGCAAATGCGGCTGATAGGCGAGCATGGCGATGAAATGTGTGGCCCAGATTCCAGCGCCGCTGACAAAGGCCAACAGCAACAGCCAAGCGGCCTGCTTCTGCGGCGCGGCGCTGCGCACCTGATGCGCCAGCGCGAACCCGGTCAGTGACGAAAGAAAGCAGATCGCCGCCGCCAGTCCGACGAGCCGAATGTCGTGCTCCTGTGTCAAGCATGTATAGACGCTAAGCAACGATCACCTCGCTTTATAGCCGTATGTCTACCCTACGGCGGTTACCAAGGGATGAAAAGACAGTGGAAATAACCCGGCGAAGTGCTAGTCTTTCGCTATCAGGGCTAAATATCGAGGGCGCATCGATATGAACGAAAACACAGTGGCCGAAAGTAACGATTCAAAGCGCCGGCTTGAAGGTATAGTTGCAAGTGCGATGGATGCAATCATTACGATCAATGAAGAGCATCGTATTGTTTTGTTCAATCCCTCGGCAGAACAGATGTTCGGCGTATCAGCAGCGGAGGCATTGGGCGAACCGATTTCGCGATTTATACCCGAACGCTTTCGGGGTACACATGAAGAACATATCCGGCGGTTTCGCAATACCGGGGTCACCGGTCGCCGGATGGGCGCCCTCGGTGCGATCAGCGGTCTGCGGGCCGACGGAACCGAGTTTCCGATCGAAGCTTCGATATCTCAGGTCGATATTGGTGGAGAACGGCTTGCCACCGTCATTTTGAGAGACATCACTGAGCGCCTGGCGAACGAAGAGGCCCGGTTGCTGCTTGCGCGCGAGGTCGATCACCGCGCGAAGAACGCGCTGGCGGTTGTCCAGGCACTTGTTTCCCTGACGACCGCTCCGACCAAGGAAGATTTTATCGCAGCGGTGCGCGGACGCGTGGCCGCGCTCGGCCGCGCGCATAGTCTTCTTGCCGAGAACCGCTGGCAGGGTGGCGATCTCGAGAGGATCATCACGGACGAGACCGCTGCCTATAGCAAACCGGGGCAGGTGCGCGCGCGCGGACCGCAGGTCGCGCTTTCTCCCAATGTCGTCCAGCCTATCAGCTTGCTCGTCCACGAATTGGCGACAAACGCGACGAAGCACGGCGGCCTCTCGACACCGGCAGGATGGGTGGATGTGTCCTGGGCATGCGGGGCCAATCAGCATTTGAAACTGAAGTGGGCCGAAAGTGGAATGCGCGCCATAGCGCCGCCAACCTCCCGCGGTTTCGGTTCGACGCTCATGGATACTGTAGCGCGTCAAATGGGCGGGGAGATCGAAACCGAGTGGCTGCCGACGGGGTTGCAGGTGACCGCCACGCTCTCACCTGCGAATTTCCGTCTGCGGAGCCCAGAACCCACCACAGGGTTTGGGGGAGAACCGATAATGCCCAGCGCAAACAAAGGCCGCGTGATGATCGTCGAGGACGAGCTTCTGGTCGGCATGGAGTTGTCCCGCGCATTAAAGGAGGAAGGCTGGGTCATCATGGGTCCGGCGGGCACGTTGGAAGAGGCTTTCGCGCTCCTTGGACAGGAAGACCCGCCCCATGCGGCGATTCTCGATATTAATCTCAATGGACAGTTCGTCTATCCGGTTGCAGATCTTCTAAGAGCGCGCCAGGTGCCGTTTCTCTTCTGTTCGGGATACGAGACGGCGCCATCGGACGACCGCTACAGGAGCTCCATGATCATCAAAAAACCTATGAATCTTAACGTCATCATCCAGGAGCTCGAGCGGCTTGTTGGCGATCCCCAAGGGCCGGAAACGCGACGTGCAGCGTAAACTTCGCAGATAGATTCGCAGCTCCTTGAGACGTCCAGGACAACGCTGCCGAAAACTTCATCGTTCGACGCCGGCGCGCTTAGGCCGGATTTTCCGATTCCAGCACGCGGCGGAGCATGACGCGGGTCGACCTCAGGGCGATCTGCAGCGGACCGGAAAGGCTTGGGCGTTTCGCACCATACGGCACAGCATTTACGCCCCCGTGCAGAAGTTGAAGAAGGTGCCGCTCATCCTCGGTCAAACCCGCAGATTCGCTCGCCGCGGTTCGAAAGCGACGGCCCGACCAAGCCTGGTGGACCGCGAACAAGGCGTTCAGCGATGGCGCGAGAACGCCGACGCGCCGTTGCTCCAGGCGGGAGAACAAGGTCGGCAACGGTGAGTCGCCGTCGCGAGCTTCCCGCCAGCAACGCGCGGCGTCAATAATAAGCGCTTCGTGGACGCCGGTGGAGGATGGCGGAGACGAGGCAAGGTTCATGACACACCTTCTGGTCAGCCCCCGCTGCCCGCAAGATATAGTTGCTCTGTTGCAGGAACAAGTCACCGGCTGCCTCGCCGCGGCGAGCTGAGCCTCTATATATCGGCAGTTCGTCGTTTTGCGGACTCTCCACCGATCCAGCCATTCTACCCGGAGCAGATATACTGGAGATACGTGATCAGGCCACTGAGCGCTCGATGCGCCGATCTGCAACAACGGCCTGATCACGACCCTGCGACTTTGCCCGGAGCAGCGCGGCATCCGCCGTATTCACGAGGCGATCCGCCGTGCAATGTTCGGGTGCCGTGGCAACTCCAAGTGAAACGTGCACGGGCTCAAGCGGTGTGCCCTCGTGCACGATCCGGATCGCCGATACCTGGGCACGAATATCTTCCGCCCGGGCAAGCGCCTGCTCCGCATCCAGCCCGGGGAGCAGCATGAGAAACTCCTCGCCGCCGTAACGGAAGGCGAGATCGGCGTCGCCTAGCGCGCCTCGCAGGACCGCGCCGACCTCGCGGAGCACCATGTCTCCGGCGTCGTGACCAAAATTGTCGTTAAAACGCTTGAAGTGATCGACATCGATCATGAGACAGCTGATGGGCTGCGCCCGGCGATCGGCGCCGGCTACTCGCGCACCGAGCACGGCATCGAGCTGACGGCGATTGGCAAGCCCGGTGAGCGCGTCCACCATGGCCATCTCGCGCAGCTGATCGCGCAGCCTCAGATTTGCGAGCGCAAGACCGATGTTTTCGGCCAGCATCAGAAGATAGGTGCTCTGGACCGCAGCTTCGACCACGTTCGCCCGCGGCTCGAAGTAAAGAAGCCCGAACGTCTCTCGCTGCGCGGTAAGCGGCAGGCAGAGGGTATCCGGAACTTCGCCGCCGCGGAGATCCATGTGTTCGCACACCACGTCGATCTGCGTTCCCGCAGGGCGGTGCGGCAGTCCGCGCCGCAATGCCCAGCAGGCCATCGGCGCGAATTCGGGACGTGAATGCGCGGGCTCCATCCAGCTGCACGCCTCG
>NZ_JACHNZ010000067.1 GCF_014199685.1 Sphingosinicella soli
TGTTTCATTCCAGTACGTGACTACGCCGTTTCGTTCACTTGAAGCAAGCGGAGGGCCTGATTACCGGCTTTATGATCGAACCATCGCAAGACGCCTTTTCTGCGCTATTGATGTCCGCCAGCGAAAAGGTCTCAACGATGCGCTCCAGGGGTAGATGACCTTCGCGCCAAAGAGCGATTAGTTGCGGCAAGAAGCGTTGCGGAACGGCATTACCCTCGATGACGCGGGTTAGCGTGCGACCATTCAGGATCGCGGAAGGGATAACCAATTCGCCCCCCCCACCGACCTGTGCGCAGACGCCACCTTGGCGGATCGCTTCGAGTGCCTGACACAGGACGTCATTTCGACCGGTGGTGTCGAAACTGAAATCAGCCCCACCTGGGATGGCTGCCCCCAGGATTGCCGCAAGATCATCGCGGCCCGCCAGGACAATGTGGGTGGCGCCGCAGTCGCGTGCCACCTCAAGCCGCTTTTCGATCACGTCCACGGCGATGACCGTGGCCGCGCCGAGCGCGCGGGCCATCATGATCGCGGCCATTCCAACGCCGCCGGTTCCGAAAACCACCAACGATTGCCCGGGTCTCATCCCAAATATGTTGGCCACAGTGCCCGCGCCGGTCTGAATGCCGCAACCGAGGGGGCACAGGATTTCGAGAGGTAGGTCCTTGTCCACGACCGTCACGTTGCGGACCGTCGCCAGGGCGTGGGTGGCGAAAGAGGATTGGCCGAACCAGCGTGTGCGCACTTGACCGCCGCGGTCATCGGTTGCAGGGCAGATATGCTGGCCCGGTCCATAGAGGTTGAGTGACGCGAAGCTCTCACAGAAGTACGGCCGGTCGGCCTTGCACTGAGCACAGGTTCCACAGGAATCGTAAGAGATCAGCACGTGGTCGCCCAACGCGATCCCGCGAACGCCCTCGCCTATCCCTTCGACGATTCCGGCCCCTTCATGGCCGGTGACAATGGGAAAGGTACCGGAAGGTGAGGGCACTCGCCTCGGCACAACGTCGGTATGACAGAAGCCTGCCGCAACGATGCGCACCAGCAGCTGCCCCGGACCGGGATCCGGCAGTTCAAGCCTTTCAATCACATATGGCGCATCGGGCGCCCGAAGAACTGCGGCGGAAATCTTCATTAAGCAGTATCCCGAAGAAGTACAAACACCGATACCCTAGTCAGCCATCTCGTATCTGATTGGAAGATAATCAACATTCCCAAGGAATAGTGTTGAGGAATGCACAGGTTCACCGCACAGTTCGACATTCTTCACCCGCTCAAGGAAGACCTCAAGAAAGGTCGATAACTCGAGCCTGGCAAGATACTGGCCAAGGCAAACATGGGCACCGAATCCAAATGCGATATGCCTGTTTGGCTTGCGCGCCACATCAAACGCGAAGGGACGGTCGAACACATCCTCATCGTAACAGCCGGAAGGCAGGGCCATCAGCAGGGTATCACCGGCAGATATGCTGGCACCGCGAAGTTCGTAGTCATGGGTTGCCGTACGCAGAAAATGTTTGACAGGTGCAGACCATCGAATCATTTCATCCACCGCCGTGGGGATAAGGGCGGGGTCACGCTTGAGGCGTTCAAACTGACTGCGGTCCCGCATCAACTGAAGCATCCCGCCACCCAGAGAGGTGCTGGTAGTGTCGTGACCGGCGACAACAATCAGGATGTAATAGGAAAACAGACGCCGATCGGTGATTGGCTCGTCGTCGATGACGGCATTTGCTATGACGGAGGCGAGATCATTTTTCGGTCTTGCGCGCCGATCCGCAACCAGTGGACGAAAATAGTCGCAGAACGCGTTCCAGCAGGCGACCATGCGTTCCGCCTGACGTCCCTCTGCGCTAAGCATCGGGTTCTGCGATTCAATGAACTCGCGCGAGCGCCTATGCAGTTCATGCTCATCCGATTCATCCAGACCGAAGACCTGAAGGATGACACGAAGCGGGTACCAGGCAGAGACGGTCTGCACAAAATCGCAGGTCGATCCCTGGTCTGCCATTCGGTCGATGTAGAAATTGGCGGCCCGCCCGAACCCTTCCTTCAGTTTTGCAATCCCACCGGGCGTAAAAAATTCTGCACCCAGACGGCGCATCACCTGATGCTCTTCTCCGTCCATGGACAGCATGGTGTTCATGATGAGCTTGCTACCGAATTCGCGCTGAAGGCGATCCTCCACGGCAATAGGTAGAAGCGTGTTGCGCGGAGCATTGATGAAAAGCGCAGGCTGCCGTTGCACCTCGCATATGTCGGCATGTTTGGAGACGGTCCAGAAAGGATTGAAGCCCTCTGGCTGACACATCCGAACAGGCTCATGTGCCCGCAGATACCGGAACAAGTCGTGATACCGATCATGCGATGCATAGACGCTTGAATCGACCAAAAGCTTGTCGACAGCCGCTTTTTCTTCAAAATTCACTGACATTTACAATACTCCGCGCAACGGGTCTTGCCCGTGTGTCAATACTTAAAACCAACCTCAACGGCGATCTGACGCGGACGCTCGGTGTTGCGAAGACGAACCAGCGGATTTGAGGGGGCCTCCGTCCCGTAGGTGCTGTAAAGTTCGTTAGTCAGGTTCTTACCAATGAGCGCAATTTGCCAGCTGCCTGCAGCAGGGCTCAGTGTGATGCGCGCGTCCAACAATCCCACCGGGCGTTCCCACTGACCAGGATCGGTGATCGCAGCGATGTTAGTACGACCGCGATGGCTGTAATCGACATTTGTCTTCAACTCGAAGTCTCCCAAATCCGCGACATACTGCCCTCCAAGCGACCAGGACCACTTGGCGGTAAACGGTAACCGTCCGCCAGACAGGTCCCTGCGGCAAGGGGCGGGTGCCGTAAGCCGTAGTTCGACATAACAGGCCGCGCCCGGAAAGCTGACGTATTTTGCATCGGTGTAGCCCACCGCGCCGTTCAAACGCAGCCCGTCAAGAAAATTCCAGCTGAAGTCGGCCTCAAAGCCTTCCGATCGTGCTTCCGCCGCATTGCCCACGATATAACCCAGCGAGCCGTCAAACGCGCTAACCTGCAGATCCTTCACTTCCATGCGGTAAACGTTCAGCCCATAGCTAAATCCGATGCTCCTGAAGACACCTTTCACACCAGCTTCGTAGGAAGTCGCCTTCTCGGGCTTGAAATCGACGGTATCGCGATTGAGATGGTTGACAGCCCAGTCAAACCCACCTGCCTTCGCGCCCTTGACGACCTTGATATAGGCCATGTGATCATCAGTGTATTGGTATTTCAGGCCGACGAGAGGCATGAAATGGTTTTCAGAAAGCGACAGTCCCTTGAATTCGTGAGGCTGGCCAAAGAATAGGCCGAAGACCGACCGGTTGCCGAGCGCTGCCAGGGGAACTTCCAGATCGGGGCGCGGTGCGTTGTCGAGAATATTGTGCGCACGCGAATACTGCGAGGCAGTTTTCTCGCTGTATAGATATCGCCCGCCAAGGTTCAGAATTAGTCTATCCGTGAGTTTGTAGTTCCCATCAAAAAATGCGGCCAACGACTGCGTTTTCTGGTTGAGTCTGATGATCCGGGCAAAGGGAGGGACAGGCGCTCCAATAGCGGCGAAGTTCCCCTCGAACTCTCCTTCAAGGAAAAGATCTTCTTTCTGAAAAAAGAGGCCAGTTACATAATCGAACCTGCCCGTTCCATCCGAAGTAAGACGAATTTCCTGGCTAAACATGTCAAAGTCTTCGGAATGTGAAAAGTTTAGTATTGGCACCGGAGACATATCTGCTTCAGTGTTGAGAAACCACTTGTACCAAACATAGGCGCTGGTGGCCGATAAGGTGCCCAAATCGGTTTCCTTGGAAATCGTACCCTGCACTGTCTGGCTTTTCATCCGCATCGGGTCGTACGAGTAATTGGGCAAGGGCAGGGCGTTGCCGAACGAACGCTCCCGATCGAACTTAAATTCGGTCACGGTGGGCGTGCCCGCGTTCGAGACAGCCTGAAGCGTGTTTCCGTTCTGAGCTATGCGGAAGATTTCGTACTTGAGATCCAGCGTCAGGTCCGACCGAATTTCATAGTGCGTGGAAATGCGACCACCCCAATTTTCCCACTGGGGATCCCGGCGGGTCCAGCCAGGAATCTGTGTGGGCCGGTAGGTGAGCATCCACCCCTTTTCGAGCTTATCGAAAAAGCCGGCGACGCGAACCGACAAGTCATCGGAAACAGGGACGGTCACCCCGCCTTCCAGTTTCACCTGGCGATTCTTGAACTCATAGCTGGCTTTCACGTCCGCGGACAGTTCATCACCGGGTTTGCGTGAGATCGCATTGACAGCCCCGGCGATCGCGCTGTTGCCATAGAGCGTCACCTGTGGACCACGCAGCACTTCGGCCCTTTCTAGGTCGAAATAGGGATATGTCTGTTGCGCACCGCGACCTGCATATATGCCGTCAACGAAAGTGCCGACTGCCTGTTCGAACGACGGATTCGATCCCGAACCCACACCGCGCATGAATGAGGCGACATTTACCCCATTCGTCTGCTGGTAGTTCGGAACCCGGAACGAAAGTTCAGCCTGATTGACGATCTGCTTCTCGCTAAGCGCAGCGCCGGAAAGGGCCGAGATCGAGAGTGGCACGTCTCGAAGGCTTTCCTCGCGTTTGCGGGCGGTAACTACGATCTCGCCGAGTTCGTCGCCCGAAGCTTGCCGGGCGTTTTCAGCGTCGGATTGGGGCTCGACTGTCTGAGCTTGCGCAATCGCCGCCCAACTCGTGCTAAGCGCGATGCCAAGCAGTACCTTCCCAGCGATAATCACCTTATTTGTCATTTTATTTCCTCCCAGATCAACTTTTATTTATTTAGCGGTAACTTGGTTGCAGTTATTGCGTAGCGATTTCCTCGGCGGCAAGATGACCAACGCCTGCGATCCACCCTGGAGCTGGCATGTAGTCCTTCTGAACGACGCGATAGGGTGTACAGGCGTCCATCGCCGCAGTTGCGGCGACCCAGCACAGGATTTCATTGGCGGCTGAACCGGACTTCTTACTCACTTGACCAGGTTCTAGGTCGTCGAAGAAATCCCACCGTCCCTGTTCGAGCATGTCAAGTACCAGCGCATCCCATTCGGGATTAAGGGGCATGATCCTTCCGCGCCCCTCGTGGACCTCGCGCCCGAATTCCTTGACCCGAGCTTCGCGCGCCGCCCGCTCATCTGGAGATTCGGCAACCGGTCCCAGCATCCGCTGCTTCAAGGAACCTTTTGCGGTCCGAATGTTGCCAATCGGCGGATCGTGGGAAAGGCCGCCGGAGGCCGCGAAAAGCACACGTTTGTTAAGACCTCTCGCAAACTCGCCGACCGCCTGCCCGAGCTTGCGCACCCGCTGATAGTTCGGCAAGGGAGGCGCGGCGCAGTTGATGAAGACCGGTATGAGTGGATATCGGTCTATCTGGCCGAACATGCAGTCCCACATCTGGATGAAGCCGTGATCCAGCACCATCGCGTAGGATAGCGCTACATCAAAATTCTTGCGCCGAACGTGATCGAGAAGCTCCAACGCGGTTTCCTCGGGTACCGGCATATCTATGCGTGGGAGACCCCAATCTCCCGCCGAACGCGCTGCGGCTCCCAGGCAGAAGCTGGGCATTACCGAATAGCCGAAACCGTTGAAGTGATCGGGCCCGAATTCAATGATCAGTTCGGGATCGAAATCCGAGACGAACTTGCCAATCTTCTCGAAGGAGTGGCGCACCGACGCACACGTGTCCGAACTCGCCAATTCTTCGTCAAACATCACTGGAGTATGCGAAGCACACGCTAGGGAAAATGACACTTGTTCCTCCCTTCAAAGGCCGGAGCCCCTTTTTTATACTGCAGGTTCGTCAGCCTCGCATGGTGCGATCGCGGACCGTAGATGCTCATTGCGTCCGATCCCGGGAACGGGCCCGTAGCGCCGTGTTTCGCCACGAACTTGCGCAGGTGGAGCGGGAAGCCGAACAGGCCCGCCCGGCGTCTGCACCGTAATCCGGCGCAGGTGCGGATGACTTGAGAGCGCGTTGATGTCATTCAGGCAGGCGAAGGCCGTTCCGCCAGCGACGAGCTTAGCCCACACTTCTTCGAGCGACAGTTGCGCGATAGCCTGGGCAACAAGCGCGTCGGTCAGTTTTCGATTTCTCACCCGCTGAACATTCGTCGCGAACCGCGCATCGTTTGCCAGTTTCTTGTCATCCAAAAGGTGTTCGCACAACATGGTCCAGTCCCGATTGTGTTGGACCGACAACAGCAGATCTTTCCCGTCGGAAGTGACGAAGACCCCGTAGGGAGCGATTGATGGATGCTTCAGGCCGATGCGGCTGGGTGGTCGGCCGCTCTCGGCCTGGAGAAGTGGAACGGTCAGCCATTCCGCGATGACATCGAACATCGAGATGTCGATCTGAGCCCCCGATCCGGTCTTGTCGCGCACAAGCAAAGCCTCAAGGATCGCTGCATGTGCGGCCGAGCCTGTGGCGATATCGACGACCGAAAATCCAACCCTGCCAGGCGATTCAGCTCCGCCAGTTATCGAACAAAGTCCGGATTCGGCTTGCACGAGCAGATCGAATGCCTTGCGATCCGCCAGTGGCCCGTATCGGCCATATCCACTAATCGAGCATACTATTAGGGCGGGATCACGAGCACACAAATCTTGCGGATCAAGGCCAAGGCGCTCGATGGCGCCCGGTTTCAGGTTCTGAACAACGACATCGGCCTTATCGATCAGAGCCCGCAGTCTCGCAAGCGCTGGCTTCTCGCTAAGATCGAGCATGACTGACTCCTTACCGCGGTTCAGCCAGACGAAGTAGCTGCTTTGGCCCAGGATGACATCGTCGTAGCCTCGGGCAAAATCGCCTGCAGGTCGCTCAATCTTGAGGACCCTGGCGCCGGCATCGGCAAGCCGGGCAGTGCAGTACGGCGCTGCCACCGCCTGCTCGATTGCCACAACTGTCAAACCTTCGAGGGGAAGCCGCATGAGCGTCAAGGGGAATCCTGTTAAAATTTCAGCGCCCCTCGTAATCCAATGACATTTTTTGTACCATCTGCATTTAGCGAAGTACGATTTCGCCGATGGCGAAACATAAGACATCACTTCAGACCCCATTGCAGGAGGCGATCCGACACTTGCCTATAAGCGCCACTCCGACCCCGTCACCTTATTGGAGCTGCAGTTGCATAATTGATTTAACTCTGAATCATTCATTCTCCATGGCATGGAGGCTATGGATTAAGAGCACATCGATTGCGACCACGCTGGAGCTTAACGGCCCTATTATTTGGACGGATTACCGGGCGATGGCCATCGCATGACGGGCTGGTTGCGAGCCGACGCGTCTAACGACTGATGTAGCGGCGGCAGCAGACTATTCTCGGGCGCGGCCGCCGGGCCCCCAGGCACAGCGCGAGATTGTCCGCGATTATGCGCTGGTGACCCTGGCGGAGGACGCCGCAGTGCTGTTCATCGGCGAGACTGGGTTTTTGAAGCGGTGCATGCATCGTGCGACGGGAACCGGCGATCTACCGGTTCTCCAATCGGGGATGGCTCAATTTTCGCAGTCAAAACGCGACAGCGTGCTTCCCGCTCCGGAAAATGCCATCGGTCCATGCCGCCGCTTGTAAATGGCAATTCGCAGCGTATGGAGGCAGGCGGCGCTACTGCTAAAACAAAAAGAGGATGGTGAGAATGGCTGGTTGGCTAATAGGATGCCGCTCTATCGTTACTGGCGGAGCGTCTGGGATCGGAAGGGCGGTTGTGCGTCGGTTCGTTGAGGAAGGTGCGATGGTCGTCGTGATTGACAGAGACGCCGAGAAACTTGGTGAACTTAAGGAAGAACTTGGAGCGCGCTGCGAGATACTGGAGGGCGACGCTGCCGATCCTGATGCGGTTAACCGGTGCGTCGACCTGATCATCGATCGGTTTGGCGGAATTGATACCGTGGTGGGGAACGCGGGCGTCTTCGATTGGTACAGGCGCGTGGACCGCATGGACGGACGGGAATTACTGACCGCGTTTAATGAACTGTTCGCCATCAACGTGGCGTCGTACCTTCTCATCGCACGCGCGGCCTACCCGCATCTGAAGGCTTCGCGCGGCAGCCTTATCCTGACCTGTTCCACCGCAAGCTTTCGCGGTGGCGGTGGCGGCGCGCTGTATACAGCAAGCAAGTTCGCCGCCCGCGGCCTGGTATACCAACTGGCCCAGGAATGGGCGCCGGATATTAGAGTGAATGGCGTGGCGCCGGGTGGAACGGTGACGGCCTTGGCCGGACTGGCCGCTCTGGGATCGCACGAACGTCACTTGGGCGAGGATCCACGGCTGGTGGACGCGGTCGCAAAATCCACGCCGCTCGGCTTCGTGGCCGAGCCCGCTGATCATGCTGGAGCGTACGTGCTGTTAGCTTCTGCCGTTAATTCCCGGAGCATGACCGGCAGTATCATCGTGAGCGATGGTGGCATTCTCGCTTGTGTGTAATGCGTTGGCTTTTGGTCCGGTGCGGCGTACAGAAGCGTGGGGGGCTGTCAAAGGGATCGCGACCGAGCCATGGAGCTGTCAAGTTCAGGACTTCTGTGGTTGCCGCCCATGATGCAAGAGGGTTTCTGACCTTCTGAACTGGTGATCGAGTGCGGTCTTCTGTCAGGCCTGATTGCGGTGCTTTCAGATGCCGCTGTGTATGGTGATCCGCGGATCAGGTCCAAATCTCATTGACGAGCTTTATCACTCAGAGTCCTGAACTGGTTTTCCTGATCCAGATCTGTTGGGACTGTCAGTAATTTTGTGCACGAGGTCATATAGATGGAGCAGAAAGGACCATCGGTATGGCTATCGACAAGGAGTTGCTGGATCAGCTGCTGGCGGGGCGTGATCCTCAGGATTTGTTTGCCAAGGACGGCTTGATCGACGAGCTCAAGAAGGCGCTTTCCGAGCGAATGCTGGCCGCAGAGTTGGACGATCATCTTGAATCGGAGGCCGAAGCGGGCGTCGTCAATCGGCGCAACGGCAGCTCGAAGAAGACGATGCTGACCGGCTCGGTGAAGCTGACGCTGGACATTCCGCGCGACCGGTCGGGCACGTTCGATCCCAAGTTGATCGCCAAATACCAGCGCCGTGTTCCCGCAGACGGTGGTCCAGACCTGTT
>NZ_JACHNZ010000068.1 GCF_014199685.1 Sphingosinicella soli
CACAGCGTCGAATAGCGTGCCTATTACTGTTATGGAGGAGAGATGACGATGACGAAGACTTGCAGAAAATCGAGCCCAAATAGGAGGGCAAGATAGAAGCAATATCTCGCGATATTGCATGTGATTGTCTGCACATCGATTTTTTAGGGGTTTCGCGAGACGCGCGAGTTTCGCGCGAGACACAGCCGTGTGGACGCACGGAATCGTGCGGGTTTCAGCGCCCAATCGCGAGACGCCTTGTCAAAATCCCTGGGTTCGCCATTCTTGCCGGCGGGGAGCGTCATTCCAGTGCGGAAGGACGCAAGATATGCACGACGACACGTTTACCCCGTGCCTTGGCCGGATGCGCGGCAACGCCGGTGAATCCCGCTATTTGTCGCAGGTGATGAAAGCCGCGGCGCGCGCGGGAAAACGCGGACCCGCCGCGGGCAGGCGCGGCAGCTTTGAGGGCAGTCGGATCGGCCGCGGCGCGAGCGTCGCGCGCGTGCTGCGGTCCGGCGACCGCCTTGCCGGGTTCCGCGCGCGCCGCGTGATCGTCAAGATGCGGCTCGTGATGCTTGCGGGCAAAGGCCTGGGCGGAGCGCGGGCGCACCTCGGCTATATCCAGCGTGACGGCGTGACCCGCGCGGGCGAGCCCGGCGCGCTCTATTCAGAAGGCAGGGACGCGGTCGATGGGAAAGCCTTCCTCGAGCGCGCGGGCGGCGACCGTCACCAGTTCCGCTTCATCGTCTCGGCGGAGGACGCCGACCAGTATCCCGACCTCAAACCCTTCGTGCGCCGGCTGATGCGCCAGATGGAACAGGATCTCGGGACCAGGCTCGACTGGGTCGCGGTCGATCATTTCAATACGGGACATCCGCACACGCATGTGATCCTGCGCGGCAGGGATGATCGCGGCGCCGATCTCGTCATCGCGCGTGACTATATTTCGCACGGGTTGCGCGCGCGCGGCGGACATCGTCAATCTCGATCTCGGGCCGCGCACCGATCTTGAGATCGAAGAGCGGCTGCGCAGCGATACGGGCGCGGAGCGATTGACCGCGATCGACCGGCGGCTCATTCGCGACATGGACGATATGCGCCTCGTCAGCGCGCGCCACATCGATCCCTTCCAGCAGGCGCTTCGCGCCAGCCGACTGCAGAAGCTCGCGCGCATGAACCTTGCGACCCATGTCGGCGGCGATAGCTGGCGCCTTGACGCCGATCTTGCGACGACGCTTCGCCGTATCGGCGAACGCGGCGACATCATCCGCACGATGCAGCGCGATCTCTCCGCCCGAAATCTCGAACGCGCAAGCGCTGATCGCGTCATCTACGATCCTGCCGCTGCGGACGCCCGGCCGATTGTCGGCCGCGTCCTCTCGCGCGGCCTCGCCGATGAGCATGCGGATCGTCACTATCTGCTTATCGATGGGATCGACGGGCGCGCGCATTACACGCCACTCGGAAAAGGTGAAGCGGTGGGAGCAATTCCCCTCGACGCCGTCGTCAGGATTACGCCGCGCGGGGGCGGCATTCGCGCCGCTGACCGGACCATCGTCGCTGTCGCCGCAGCGCATAGCGGTCGCTACACGATCGACGCGCATTTGAAGCATGACCCGAGCGCGACCGAGTCCTTCGCCGAGACGCACGTGCGGCGATTGGAGGCGATCCGGCGCGTCATGCGAAGCCTCGAGCGCGAACCCGATGGGGCCTGGATCATCACGCCCGATCACCTTGAGAAGGTGGAGCGGTTCGAAGCACGGCAGCTGCGTGAGCGTCCCGTCTCCCTCGAAATGTTGTCGGTCGTGCCCTTGGAGAGCCTTGTCGTTGCCGAGGCCGCGACCTGGCTCGACCGCGATCTCATCGCGGGCACGTCGGTACCGATACGCGACGCGGGCTTCGGCCGCGATGTGAACGCCGCGCGGGAGCTACGCCGCCAGTGGCTCATCGCCGAGCAGCTTGCCGAGGAACAGGACGGCCGGACCGTTTACCGAAGGAATCTGCTCGCGGCGCTGCAGCGGCGCGAGCTGCTGCGCGTCGGGGCCCGGTTGTCGGAAGAGCTCAGGCTGCCGTTCACCGAGGCCAAAACAGGCGATCAGGTCCAGGGCAGGCTGGTCCGCGCCGTGGAGATGACGAGCGGCCGCCATGCGCTCATCGAACGGTCGCGCGACTTCACGCTTGTGCCCTGGCGCGACATGCTCGAACGCCACGTTGGCAAGAGCGTCGCGGGTATCGTTCGGGAGTCCGGAATCAGCTGGACGATCGGACGTCAACGCAGCGGGCCGAGCATTTCGTGAAGACCATCGATTCGTCAAGACTGGCGTGTCGTCGGGATTTGGCCGAGACGTGCCGAAGGCGTCGGATCCAATCGCGTTAGGCGAAGGAAGACGCAGAGCGCCAAACGTTACCCGATCGGGACGCGCCGCACGTGCAACCGCTTATTTAAGCGATACCGACATTGCTTAAATAGCGCGCCCCTTCGTTAAGCGCCTTAACCTCTGCCTGAGAACGTATCTATCCGGTCAATACGTTCGGCCCAGCGTTGAACGAACAGGGCACGTTTTCCGCGCTCGACAGATAGCGTTACGCTTCGTCCAGATGGCGGTGGAGTTCCATCGCATCGTGAAGGACGCGCAACACGCCGACGGTCACGTCATCGACGATCGTATAGAGGATCAGATGCCGCGGCCGGCGCACACCCGCGCTCGCTGATCGCGCGCGTTCACGGCTGAGGCGAAGGTGCCACGAGCGAATATCGCCGCCGAGCTCCGGACGCGGGGCACTCCCCGGGCGTTCCGGGGCCTCGCTGATGTCGTCCAGCGCCGTGACGAGCAGCGCTTCGTAGCGTGTTCGTGCCTCCGGCCCGAATTCGCGTTCCGAATGTTCCAGAATATCGACGATGTCAGTCTCGGCCGCAGCAGCCAGACGGATCGTGCGGGTCAAGTGGTCCTGCCCGCGCGCTTTCCGGCCTCGACGCCGAGCCTGCCCATCGCCGCTTCAATGGCACCCGGCTTCACATCCCGAAACCGGCCCGAGGCGAGATCGGCAAGACCCACCTGTGCGGCCCTGCGCAAGGCGTCGAGCTTGAGTTCATCCTCGTTCTCGCGCTGCTCGACCAGCCGCAGGCCTTCACGCAGAACCTCGCTGGCATTCTGGTAACGCCCCGAATCCACCAGCATTTCAATCACATCCTGCTGATGGTCGGTCAGGACGACATTTCGTGTCGGCATCGTTCAATCCTCGCGCACCTCGGACTAGACTAATATAGGTTGATTGGCTGTATATGCCAATAACTTCGTGCCGAGCTAAAGGCTGATGATTGGTCCCGCTGCAGCGGGAGCGCCAAAGCAACCCATACAGCCATCCGCCTCGCACATGGCGGTGGAAATGCCGTTCCGGACGGCGGAGAGGCTATAACGCTGCCGAGTGAACCCGTGCGAGTCTTCTCCGGTCGGAACATTGCGTTCCCGCCGGAGCATTCTCATGACCCCCACCAGGCTTCTGATCGGTCAGATCTTTGTCGTTTTCGCGATCGTCGTCGGCGGCGTTTGGGCGGCGACACAGTGGTGCGCGGCAGCGCTCGGTTACCAGTCGCAGCTCGGCGACGCCTGGTTCGTGCTTGCGGGGACGCCGGTCTATAGGCCCTGGGCCATCTTCCCGTGGTGGTTCCACTTTGAAGCCTACGCACCCCAGATCTTTGACAAGGCGGGGATAATCGCCGCAGCGAGCGGCTTCCTCGGCTGCGGCGCGGCGATTGCAGGCTCGCTCTGGCGCGCGCGGCAGGGTACCAACGTCACCACCTACGGGTCGGCTCGGTGGGCAACCCGCCGGGAGATCGAGGGCGCCGGCCTGTTCAGGGATGCAGGCGTATTTCTCGGGCGTCTGCGCGGACGCTATCTCCGGCACGACGGCCCCGAACACGTCATGGCGTTCGCGCCGACACGAAGCGGCAAAGGCATCGGTCTTGTCATCCCGACGCTGCTCGGCTGGCCGGGGAGCGCGGTCATTCATGACATCAAGGGGGAGAACTGGCAGCTGACCGCCGGGTGGCGCGCGCGGTTCAGCCACGCCTTGTTCTTCAATCCGACTGATGCTGCGTCAGCGAGATACAATCCGCTCCTCGAGGTGCGGCGGGGCGAGCATGAAGTCCGCGACGTGCAGAACATCGCCGATATCCTCGTCGATCCGGAAGGCGCGCTCGAACGCCGCAATCACTGGGAGAAAACCAGCCACAGCCTTCTGGTCGGCGCGATCCTCCACATCCTTTATGCCGAAGAGGAAAAAACCCTCGCCCGCGTCGCAACATTCCTGTCCGATCCGCAGCGCACGTTCGTCGCCACGCTGAAGCGAATGATGTCCACCAATCACCTCGGCACAAAAGAGGCGCCGCAAGTCCATCCGGTTGTCGCCTCCGCCGCGCGCGAGATCTTGAACAAATCGGACAACGAACGCTCGGGCGTGCTCTCGACCGCCATGTCGTTTCTCGGGCTCTACCGCGACCCGACGGTTGCGGCCGTCACGTCCTGTTGTGACTGGCGTATCGCCGATCTCGTCGAGGCCGAGCATCCCGTGTCGCTCTACATCGTCATCCCACCGTCGGATATTTCGCGGACGAAGCCGCTTGTCCGCCTGATCCTTAATCAGATCGGACGGCGCCTCACCGAGCAGCTCGATGCAGGTCGCGCGCAAGCGAACGGCAGGCGTCAGCTCCTCATGATGCTCGACGAGTTTCCAGCCCTGGGACGGCTCGACTTCTTCGAGACGAACCTTGCGTTCATGGCCGGCTACGGCGTGCGCGCCTTCCTGATTGCGCAAAGCCTGAACCAGATCGAGAAGGCGTACGGCGAGAACAACTCCATCCTCGACAATTGCCACGTCCGGGTCAGCTTCGCGGCCAATGACGAGCGCACCGCGCGGCGCATTTCGGATGCGCTGGGGCAGGCCACCGAACAGCGCGCGATGCGCAACTATGCCGGGCACAGGCTCGCGCCCTGGCTCGCGCATGTCATGGTCAGCCGCCAGGAAACCGCGCGGCCGCTGCTGACACAGGGCGAGGTGTTGCAGCTGCCGCCGAGCGATGAACTCATCATGCTCTCAGGGCTCGCGCCGATCCGCGCGAAGAAGCTGCGCTACTTTGAAGATCGCAATTTCAAGCGCCGCGTGTTGCCGCCGCCCGTCATTGCAGAGGGCGCCGCGCGCGACCACCCGAAAGCACGCGCCGACGACTGGACCGGTCATGTGCGCACGCCCGACGCGCGGCTCGTCATTGCCGACGAAGACGTGAAGCCGGACAATCATGACGGGCTGGAGCAGCAGCGGCATCCGGGGATTGAGGAGACGACCAAATCGCCTGATCCTGCAAAGCCGGTCGATGCGCTCGGCCTGGAGAAGGACGAAACCGACCCGGCAACCGACAAGCGCGTAATGGACCAGGCGCGTGCGCGCGATGCGGTTATCCGCGCGCACGCGATCAACCAGTCCCGCGATTCCAAACCGCTGCCGAAATTCTGATGGGCAGAACAAGGAAACCGCCGCGCGTGCGCTACCAGCTTTTCCTGCCACAGGAATTGAGCCACCGGTTCGAAGCGCTTGCCGCACAGCCCGGCGCGTCCAAATCGGCGATCCTCGCCGATGCGCTCACCGCCTGGCTGGGTCGCCAAGCCGTGAGCGAGCTCGAGAACCGGTTCAGCGGGCGGCTCGATCGCATGTCGATGGCGCTGGGCCGCATCGAACGCGACGGCCAGGTTCTGCTCGAAAGCCTTGCTCTGTTCGTGCGCTACGAACTGATGGTGCAGGCGCCGCTCCCTGATGCCGATGAGGCATTGCGCGCAGTCGGCCGCGACCGTTTCAATGCCTTCGTCACGCGTGTCGGTGAGGCGATGGCGAGCGGCCGGCGCACGCTTGGCCCGCCTTCAACCGGCGGAGGCGAACGATGACAGACGACATTGCCGAGGGACGCAAGCGCGCCATGCTGCGCAGCGCTCTGGGGCCGACGATCGCGGCCGCGCTGGCCGATCCTTTGACTCAGGAGGTCATGGTGAACCCGGACGGTACGCTTCGTGTCGACCGTCTCGGCGAGGGGCGGATTGACACAGGCGTGCGGTTCGACCCCGCGCAGGTCGAGCGCATCGTTCGCCTGGTGGCGTCGCACGCGCGCGCCGAGGTCCACGCGGCGGCGCCGATCGTCTCGGGTGAACTCCCGCCCTGCGGCGAAGGGGCAGGAGAACGCTTCGAAGGTGTGCTCCCGCCGGTCAGCGTCGCGCCTTGCTTCTCGATCCGCAAACCCGCGGCAAGGATCTATACGCTCACCGATTATGTGACCGACGGCATCATGCCCGCCGACATGGCGCGGGTGCTGAGCCTCGCGGTTATCGAGCGCAGGAACATCCTCATTGCGGGCGGCACCTCGTCGGGCAAGACCACGCTCGCAAATGCGCTGCTCGCAGAAATGGCCGGTCTCGACGAGCGGGTGATCCTGATCGAGGATACGCGCGAGCTGCAATGCGCGGCGCCCGATGTCGTGGCGCTCCGCACGAAAGCCGGCACGGTGACGATGGCCGATCTCGTGCGCTCGACGCTGCGCCTCCGGCCCGACCGTATCATCGTCGGCGAGGTACGGGGCGGGGAAGCCCTCGATATGCTCAAAGCCTGGAACACCGGTCACCCGGGCGGCATCGCGACGGTCCATGCAAACAGTGCGCGTGCTGCGCTCGACCGGGTTGAGCAGCTGATCGCCGAGGCGGTCGTCACGGTGCCGCGGCGCCTGATCGCCGAAGCAATCGACGTGGTCGTGTTCATTTCGGGGCGCGGCCGCGCGCGCCGCGTCTCGCGCGCGGCCCGTGTCGACGGCATCGGACCGGACGGCGGCTACCGCCTCATCGACCTCATCGATTTTCTGCCGGATATTCAAGGAGACCGACATGCGCACGCTTCGCACGCAAGACTACTCTAAGCTTCTGTTCGTTCTCGGTATCGCCTCGCTCGGGCTTTTCATCGCGACCGGCGCCGAGGCCGCCGGCTCCGGCATGCCGTGGGAAGAACCTTTGCAGCAGGTGCTGGACTCGGTTCAGGGACCGGTGGCGAAGATCGTCGCTGTGATCATCATCATCGTCACCGGCCTGACGCTCGCGTTCGGCGAGACGGCGGGCGGCTTCCGGCGCCTGATCCAGATCGTTTTCGGCCTGTCGATCGCCTTTGCCGCCTCATCGTTCTTTCTGAGCTTCTTCAGCTTCGGCGGCGGAGCACTCATCTCGTGACCGGCCCAAATACCGACAACGCGCACCATATCGAAGGCTTCGAGGCGCCGATGCACCGCGCGCTCGCCGAGCCGATCCTGCTCGGCGGTGCACCGCGCGCCATCGCGATCGTCAACGGCACGGTCGCGGCAGCGCTCGGCCTCGGACTTCAGCAGTGGATCGCCGGGCTCGCGCTTTGGGCCATCGGGCATACGCTTGCCGTGTTTGCAGCAAAGCGCGACCCCGACTTTGCGGTCGTTCTGGTGCGGCATTTGCGGCAGAAGGGCCATCTCTCATGCTGATGCTGCACGAGTACCGCCGCCGCGCCGACCGGCTTGCCGATCATCTTCCGTGGGCGGCGCTTGTCGCCCCCGGCATCGTGCTGAACAAGGACGGAGGTTTCCAGCGGACGTTTCGTTTCCGCGGGCCGGACCTCGAAAGCGCCACCGAAGCCGAGCTCGTTGCGGCCTGCGCGCGCGCCAACAATATATTGAAGCGCTTCGGATCGGGCTGGGCGCTCCATATCGAGGCCGAGCGCCGTGAGGCGCTGGGCTATCCGGCGAGCCATTTCCCCGAAGCGGCATCCTGGCTGATCGATGAGGAACGGCGCGCAGGCTTTGAGGCCGCCGAGCAGCACTACGAGAGCCGTTATTTTCTGACGCTCACATTCCTGCCGCCGCCCGATCAGGCGGACACCGCGGGCCGCGCGCTCGTGGAGCGCAGCGACGATCTGAAGGGGCGTGACTGGCGGCAGGCTATGGGGCATTTCATTGCCGAGACGGACCGAGCGCTCGATCTGTTTTCAGGGTTTATGCCCGAAGTTCGCGCGCTAGATGACGCCGAGACGCTGACCTATCTCCACGGCACGATCTCGCAGCGGCACCATGCCATCGGCGTGCCGGAGACGCCGATGTATCTCGACGGGATCCTGGTCGATACGCCGCTCACCGGCGGGCTGGAGCCGATGCTTGGGTCCGAGCATCTCCGCACGCTCACCATCCTCGGGTTTCCAAACCTCAGCCGTCCCGGCATCCTCGACGCCCTCAATCACGAGGCGTTCAGCTATCGCTGGGTGACGCGCTTCATCGCGCTCGACAAAACGCAGGCGACAAAGGCGCTGACCCGGCTGCGCCGGCAGTGGTTCAACAAGAGGAAATCCATCACTGCGCTGCTGCGCGAGGTGCTCTACAACCAGCCCGCGCAGCTTCTCGACAGCGACGCCGACAACAAGGTGCTCGACGCCGATCACGCGCTTCAGGCGCTGGGCGCCGATCACGTCAGCTTTGGCTATCTGACCACGACGATCACGGTTGCCGACGCGGACCACGCCCGCGTCCAGGAGAAGGTCCGCGCGCTCGAGCGTATCGTTGGCGGCCTAGTTGTTTGATCCCAGGCTTTGATGGTGCATTATTCAGCCAGCAATGGAAGGATGCGCTATGGGACAGATACTCCATGGGAGCGCCACAAC
>NZ_JACHNZ010000069.1 GCF_014199685.1 Sphingosinicella soli
CCCGGTCCCTCGCGAGATTCGATCTTGTGAGGGCGCGCTTATACGTCGTGCCGACGTGGCTTTTGAAGTGTAGATGGATGGCCGCAATGGCAATCTTCCATCTCTCGGTCAAAGTCATCAGCCGCGCTGCCGGGCGGAGTGCGGTCGCGGCCGCCGCCTATCGATCCGCCGAGCGGCTGCACGACGAGCGACTCGATCGGGCGCACGACTTCACCAACAAGTCGGGCGTCGTGCACAGCGAAGTGCTGCCCCCCGAGAACGCACCCGATGAATGGCACAATCGAGAGCAGCTGTGGAATGACGTCGAGGCGTTCGAGAAACGCAAGGACGCGCAGCTGTCGCGCGAGGTCGAGTTCGCGATCCCGCGCGAGATGAACCAGCAGCAGGGCATCGAGCTGGCCCGCGACTTCGTGCAGCGCGAGTTTGTCGATCAGGGCATGGTCGCCGACCTCAATGTCCATTGGGACATCGGCGCCGACGGACTGGCCAAACCGCACGCCCATGTCATGCTGACGATGCGCGAGATCGTCGTCGGCGAAGATGGTGAAGCGCGCTTCGGCCCAAAGGTCCGCGAGTGGAACCGCACCGAACTGGTCGAGCAATGGCGCGAGCGATGGGCCGATCATGTGAACACTCGCCTCGCCGAACTCGACATCGACGCGCGTGTCGATCATCGCAGCCTCGCGGCGCAGGGCATTGCGCTCGAACCGCAGGCCAAGATCGGTCCCGCCGCATCGCGCATGGGCGATCGCGGCCTTGAAGCCGAACGGCTCGCCGAGCATCGCGAGATTGCGCAGCGCAATGGCGAGCGGATCATCGCCGACCCGCGCGTGGCGCTCGACGCGATCACCCACGGCCAAGCGACGTTCACGATACGCGACCTCGCGAAGTTCGCGCATCGCCACAGCGACGGACGCGAGCAATATGACGCCGTCCTCGGCGCAGTGCGATCATCGCCCGACCTGGTCGCGCTCGGCCAGGACGGGCGCGGCGAGGAACGGTTCACCTCGCGCGATATGATCGAGACCGAGCAGCAGTTGCACCGCGCCGCCGAAGCAATGGCAGGGCGCGAACGGCACCGTGTCGCGGCCGCCGACCGGGACCGCGCCTTGCGTCAAGCGGCTGAGAGCGGGATGGTCCTCTCGGGTGAGCAGCGCGCGGCGTTCCACCATGTGACCGATCGCGGCGATCTTCGCATAGTCGTCGGCTATGCTGGGACCGGCAAGAGCGCGATGCTCGGCGTCGCGCGCGAGGCTTGGGAAGCTGCCGGGCTGAACGTGCGCGGCGCCGCCTTGTCGGGCATCGCTGCCGAAGGGCTGGAGAATGGTTCGGGCATCGCCTCGCGCACGATTGCGAGCCTGGAACATGGTTGGGCGCAGGGCCGCGATCTGCTGACATCGCGCGACGTGTTGGTGATCGACGAGGCCGGAATGGTTGGCACGCGCCAGATAGAGCGGGTGCTGTCGCACGCTGCCGATGTCGGCGCCAAAGTCGTGCTGGTCGGCGATCCCCAGCAGCTGCAATCGATCGAAGCGGGCGCGGCGTTCCGCGCGCTCCACGAACGGCATGGCGGTGTTGAAATCACCGAGGTGCGGCGCCAGCGAGCGGAGTGGCAGCGCGAAGCCACGCGCGCGCTGGCGACGGGCCGCACCGGTGATGCGATCCGCGCCTATGACGCCGCGGCTATGGTGCGCGCCGCCGAGACGCGGGAAGCGGCGCGCACGGACCTCCTAGAGCAATGGGATCGCGACCGGAAGCGCGATCCAGACGCCAGCCGCATCATCCTCACCCACACCAATGACGAGGTGCGCGCGCTCAACGAGGAAGCGCGGGAGCGGATGCGCGCATCGGGCGACCTCGGCGCCGACGTTGCGGTCAAGGTCGAGCGCGGCGACCGGATGTTTGCGGCTGGCGACCGCGTCATCTTCCTGCGCAACGAGCGCAGCCTGGCGGTGAAGAACGGCACGCTCGGGACGATCGAACAGGTCAGCGACCGCGGCATGACGGTGACCACCGGCAACGGGCGGTCGGTGGCGTTCGACCTCAAAGATTATGCCCATGTCGATCATGGCTATGCGGCGACGATCCACAAGGCGCAGGGCATGACGGTGGACCGCGCCCATGTGCTGGCAACGCCAGGGATGGATAGCCACAGCGCCTATGTCGGGCTCAGCCGCCACCGTGACGGTGTGAGCCTCCATTATGGCCGCGACGACTTCAAGGATCAGGGCAAGCTGGTTCGTACCCTCAGCCGCGAGCGCGCCAAGGACATGGCGGCGGACTATGCCAAGGCCGACCCGGCGCGGGCGTTTGCCGAGCGGCGCGGGATCGCCTTGCGCGAGCGCATCGCCGAAACCGCGAAAAAGCTTCCCGAGACCCTGTCCCGAGCGGGTCAAGGGATTGCCCGGCAAGTCCCCGAAAAGGCGCGCAGAAACGGAAGGTGCGCTGCACAATCCAAGTTGGACACGCGGAGATCTGAAAGATTTACCGCTAACGAAGCCAAGATAGGCGAGGGCGTTACCATCGCCGTAGCGCCTGGCATCAAAAGACAGATGCCCGCCAGCCTCTCCCCACTCGTGTTTTCCGTAGTTTCCTACGCCACAAAGATCGATAAAATTCGGTCTTTGCATTCTGCAAGGGCGTGAGAACCGCTGCGCGTTGCCCAATCTTCCACCAACTAGGTGCTTCGATAGGGAAATCCGTCACGATTTTCGTTGGATCACCGCGATCATCAGTCATATGTGCCTGCTTCCGGCACCTCATATTCCTTTTCGGGCACCTCGGTTTCACTTTGCGGCATGCCATTAGCTGATTCATGCTGCAAGATTTCGTCGTAAGGCTCGGAGGCTTGCATATTTTCAGTGCAACCTGCGGTCAATGCCATCGCGATGGGTACGAGAATTCTCAAAACAGGGCCCTCCTCTCTCGTCAGTCGATGTGCGCGCCGGATCCGAACGCGTGCATTCGCCGCTCGCCGCCACTTTCTGGTGTCAACAATCAATCGGTCGGTTGCGACCGTCCAGCGAGGCGACAACCGAAATATCGGACGCTTTCCAGATCCGAGATGGCGAAGGGCGATTTCAATTGAACGCCAGCTTCCCCGTTGCGCGTCCAGCGAATGATGCCGCTTCGGCGGAGCCCATCTCTCAGCGCCAGGTCAACGCCTGCGCCGACTTTCAATGCTCCGGTGACGGCAATTTCGGCGCCGTTTTGCGAAAGTGACACTACTTCGACCTTCAACCATTGCTCTTCAGTCAGCAGTTGCCCTAGGCACGAGACGGTCAGTCGCAGCGGGCGATAACGCTCCGATTCCTGTTCAGCGATAAGCTGCCCCATCACTTCCCCGTGCCGAATCGGGCGATCAAACGCGACTCCGCATCGCCCGTCGCCGGACCAGACAACCCGGCCCCACAGGCAGATGGTGTCGGACAGGCTGATCAGAAGCTTCTCGTTCGGCCGTACGTACAGGCCAACGTCGAACATCATCCCGCGGTCGTACATGCTGCGGACCGGCCAAAGTCCACAGTCGTTTGGCCCTTCGACCTTTGCTAGTCGGTAGATCATTCGCTGCGGGCCAACCTCTTCCGGTTGATGATCGTCATGGTATACCGGATTCTCCAATGACGACTGTTTACTGGGATTGTTCATGCATCATCCGCCCTTCGACGGACCCACGCGCTTGCGGGGCGATTGGTGCGTTCTCGCGTTAACGGTCGAAGCACAATCATAGCGCCGCCCAAGCGATCATTACTGGACACGTTGCCTGTCATCGGTCGCCGGGTCTTGCCATTTCATTCTGATGGCTCGTTCTTCGGCGCTCTGGTCAAGCGTCTCGCCTTCGATCGCCTCGACCAAAGCGTCGAGTGGTCGGTCAGAGCTCACGGCAGCAAAACCGCTTTCCCGGCGGGGCGCATTCGCAAAGGCGGATATTGTCCAATCTCCGTCATCCTTGCAGGCAAAAATATGCCGATCCTGTTCGATGCCAGGAGCATCAACGATCGCCTCTCGGCAGAATGAGCCCGACGCCTTACGCAAGCTGAGTTGCACATCGAGACGATGGTCAGGGTCGATAGGAATGGCCAAGCCCCCTCGTGCTTGATCAAGGGCACCGGACAAGTCGGCTGATGCGATGAGTTGCCCGTCCTCAACACTAATGAGTGCTTGCGACGACGGGGCGCTGGTAACATACAATCCAATTACAACCGACGCGGCCATCGACGCCCCGATCGCCCATCGCGAGATCGTTGACTTGCGCGAGGCCCGGCGCGCAGCGAGGCTGGTGACACGTCCCGCCGATGATGAGAAAGTCGCGCGGTCGATCATGGCGACCCAAGCGTCGGGAATCGGCTCCTTGAGGTCGTCGGCGAAGCTCTCACGCGCCGCGTCAGCCAGCAAAATCTGCTGGATCAACTGTTCCGCCACGCGGGAATCCGAACGGAGGAGGTGTCCGACTCTGTCTCGATCGGCCGACGATAGCGACCCGTCGAGGAATGCGAGCAGCATTTCTGGCGTCACTGACATCCGAACACCTTTTCTGTAAGCATTGCGCGCGCGCGGGATAATCTGCTCATGACGGTGCCCATCGGAAGCCCGAGCGTTTCCGATGCGTCCTGATATGACAGGCCGTCCACCAGAACGAGCATGACGACCGCGCGCTGATCGTCGGGAAGGTTCTCGATCGCTCGCCGCGTTGCCGCGAGATCGATCCGCATCTCCGCAACCTCGCGTCCATCTTCGCCCATCAGATCTTCGAGCGCATCTTCCGGCACGGCAATTCCTTTCGCTCGTTCGGTCCGGCATGTGTCGATCCAAAGGTTTTGAGCTATTCTGTACATCCAGCTGTCGAGCCTCGTCCCGGGCCTGAAACTCTCAATGCTTGCGAGCGCCTTTGCCACCGTCGATTGAGCCAGGTCGTCCCCAGCATCCTCGTCACCCGCAGCCAAGGATCGCGTATACCGCCGCAAGCGCGGCAGAAACGCGATCAACTCCCCTCGCAAATCGGCATCAAGCGTGCTATTACTTTTCATCAACCATTTTCCTAAACAACGGCTCGGCGAATACATTATTCCGTCACGTCAGGAATATTCTGCCGTCAACAAAGTTATAATTAACGGAGCCGCCGTCGATGTGCCTCCCTCGGAAACGGAGCGAATGAATGCAGTCGGAGGTAAGCCATATGAGGAAGTGTTTGCTCGCTGCCGTTATGTTCGCGACCTTTACCGCAGCTTCCTACGTCAAGGCCAGCGACGAAGTTGAGGAACCGTCCGACGACGTGGGGGACGACGATGCCGATGAAGCGGCCGATGATGCTGCCGACGACGCGACCGATGATGACATTGATGATGCGAGCGAGGATGCCGCGGATGAGGCGGCCGATAACGCCCCTGACGAGGCTGCGGATGACGCAGACGATCCAGGCGAGGAGGCGGTCGAAGAGGTGGGTGACGCTGCGGAGGATGCAGCGGAAGATGCCGCAGAGGATGCGATCGACCCTTCGTCCGACGACGAAATGGACGATTCGCTCGGTGACGCTGCCGATGCCGATGACGACGAAGCGGCTTCCGACATCGAAGATACGGATGCGGTCGGCGACGATGCGGCCGACGAACCGCTTGAGCTTGAGCCGGACGACGAAGCGGCCTCTGAAAATGAGGACGATACTGACGTCTCTGAGAGTGAGGAAACGAATGCGGGTGACGAGCCAGGCGAACTCAACTCCGATGCTGATAGCGGCCCGCGCCCAAGCGCGCTATCGCCGGAAGCCACCAAGGTTGGTAGCGCCGAGCCGTTCCATGTTGAAATCGACGAAAATGGTGATGAAGTCGTTGCCGACGAAGTCTTGGCACTGGTTGCCGATGCCGACGAACTCCAAACTCTTCAAGAAGCCGGGTTCGAATCAAGGATCATAGAGCTGCTACCCACATTGGGGTTGCAGCTTGTCAGCATAAAAGTGGAACCATCGCAGGCGCGGGAGGTCATAGAACGCCTGAAAAACGCCGCGCCGAAAATTATGGTCACGCGTAACCACCTGTTTGCAGCAGGCGCCATCGGAGCGATTGCTCCGCAACGGTCGAATATCAGGCGAAATACGGATCGTCGCGGCACCGTCGGTCTTATCGACGGCACGGTCAAACGCAGCGTATTCGGCAATTCCCTTGGGATGCGGACCGCCAATTTCGGGCTGGAGAATAGCGCCGTGGGCCATGGAACGGCTGTCGCCAGCAGGCTTTCAGACGCAGGTGTCAGACGAGTTTACTCTGCAAACATTTTTCACGGCCGCCGAGCGCCGGCGGTCGCACTCCTTCGTGCGCTCGAATGGATGGCGTATGAAAAGGTCCCGGTGATCAACATCAGTCTTGCCGGCCCGGAAAATCAGCTGGTGAACCGCGCAATAAAGATTCTTGTCGATCGAGGTCATGCGGTCGTCGCGGCCGTCGGCAACAACGGCCCCGCTTCGCCGCCGCTCTTTCCTGCCGCGGTGCCGGGCGTCGTTGCCGTTACCGCAGTTGATCGCCAGGGCCGAATTTATCGCCGCGCCAATCATGGCACTCATATTGCCTTTGCTGCTCCAGGGGTCGACGTTTCGACCGTCGACGACCAAGGCGTTATGCGCTCCTCAAGTGGAACGTCATTTGCCGCGCCGGTCGTGAGCGCTCGTATCGCGCGCACCCTTGCAGTGCCGGACGTCAAACAGCGCAACCGCGCGGTCGCTGATATTGCGAAAGTGGCGCTGGATCGCGGCAAACCTGGCCGGGATTCTGTCTTTGGATACGGCATTATCGGATTCCGCTGAGGCGCGTACGCCAGGTTTCTTTCGCGAACTAACGCGCCGACGGCCGCGAAATAATCGCGTGTCTCGGGAATAACTTCTTAATGGCTCCGTTGTAGGATTGTTACGCTATTCTCCCGCCTGCGGTGCGAAGCGTCGCAAGCCACTGAATTTCAAAGGAGCGAAGAATGAACACGAAAAATATCCTTGCAGCAGGTACGGCCGCAATCGCCCTGCTCTCCGGCACGGTGGTCGCCCAAACGCAGCCGGCCGCGCAAAGCACGAGCTCCGACACAAGCACGAGCGAGACGGACCAGAGCACTGACTCGTCGGTTGACAGCGACGGGTCGGATCGAAGCGCCGACGCCAGCACACCCGATACCGATCGCAGCGAAGACGAGAGCCGGGACACATCCGGCTTTGACTTCAGTTCTGACGCGAGCGGTCCGGGCTTCGACACGAGCACCGACGTGAGCGTCGACTTCGATGACGATGACGATGACGATGATGACATGGATGATGACGGCAACGACAGCGATGACGATGGCGACAACGATGCCGCCGACGATCTGAGCGATGCTGCGGAAGACGCAGCCGATGCGGCCGAAGACGCCGCAGAGGCCGCCGACGAGGCTGCTGAAGACGCCGCAGACGAGGCCGAAGACGCCGCAGACGAGGCCGAAGACGCCGCGGATGAAGCGGCTGACGAAGCCGAGGATGCCGCCGACGAAGCCGAGGACGCTGCGGATGAAGCGGCTGAAGATGCCGAGGAAGCGGCTGAAGATGCCGCCGACGAAGCCGAGGACGCTGCGGATGAAGCGGCTGAAGATGCCGAGGAAGCGGCTGAAGATGCCGAGGACGACGGCGACGACGACGGCGACGGCGACGGCTAATTCATCCAACACGAGAATGTGGACGGTGCGCCTATATTCGGGGGCGCCGTCCTTCGCATTAGTAAGGGGCAAATCAATGCGCAGAATTTCCAGTTTGTTTATCGGGACCATGGTGGTGACATCCAGCCCTGCCATGGCGCAGGAGGTGTCGCTCGAAATCGAGGTCGGCGCGCTTTACGATAGCCATCTGACCTTTGAAGAAGCGGACGCCGAACAGCAGCAGGGGGATGTCGGCGCACGCCTGCGCGCCGATGTAAAGGTGGTTCCGGTGGACACGAAGTCGTTTGAACTCGATTTTCGCTACACGTTCGACCAGACGCTCTATGCGGACTTCGACGAATTCGACATCCAGTCCCACCGACTGGGGGCGGGGGTGCAGACTCGTATCGGCGGAGCGCGCTTAAGCCTGGATTATGATTTCAGGCATATTCGCCTAGGCGGTGACGCTCTCTACGACGAGCATTCGCTCACGCCGAGCATTGCCGGCTTTGTTGCCAA
>NZ_JACHNZ010000070.1 GCF_014199685.1 Sphingosinicella soli
ACCCCATATGAATATGTCTGCAAAATATGGTCCGAGCAGCCAAAACGGTTTATCAGAGAACCGCACCATCAAAACGAGGGACTAAACAGCTAGGGGAGGTAAGGTGTGCCGCAAGGCACGCATCCCGTTTAGCGCGCTTATGGTAAAATTCCGGTTAAGCCTGATTTTTCGCGTTTGATCGGCAGGCAGGTGCCCTGTAATCGTCGCGGACATGAAGCGGACCCTGCTGCCCTTGAATGCCCTGCGCGTCTTCGATGCGGCCGCGCGGCATCTTTCGTTCACGAAGGCGGCGGACGAGCTGGCGGTGACGCCTGCGGCCGTCGGCCAGCAGATCCGAACGCTGGAAGACGTGCTCGGCACCGTGCTGTTCCGCCGCATGACGCGCAATCTGGAGCTTACCGACGAAGCGGTGCGCAGCCTGCCCGCGCTGCGCGAAGGCTTCGCGAAGCTGGAAGAGGCCGTCGCCGTGATGCAGGCAGGGCAGGGCGAGGAACGCCTGACCATCGCCGCGCCGCGCGACTTCATCGGCAAGTGGCTGGCCCCGCGACTGGGGCTCATCAAGGCCTCGACCCCCGTGCGGCAGGTGACGATCCTGCCTTCGGACGGGCCGATCGATTTCAATGCGGCCAATCTGGACGCGGCGATCTTCTTCGGCGCGATGCCCGCCGAGGAGGAGCTGAGCGGCAAGCTGATCGCGCCGGGCACGATCGTGCTGGTGGCGGCGCCGGAGATCGCGGCGAACGTGAAGATCGTGTCGGAAGTCGCCGCGCAGCCGCTGATCGAATACCCGCTTGCGGACTGGCGCGGCTGGTTCGAGGCGCACGGGGTCCATACGGTTGACCGCAGCGCCAGCCTGGGCGTCGCCGACGCCGGGCTTGCCATCGACAGCGCTGTGGCGGGCTACGGCATTGCGCGCGTGCCTCTGGTGCTCGCTGAGGCTGACATCGCCGCGGGGAAGCTCGCCGTTGTCATGGAGCCGAAGGTTTCGGACGAAGCCTACTGGCTGATCGCGCCGAGCGCGCAGTGGCGGCAGAAGAAAGTGCGCGATCTGGTGGCGGCGCTTTCGGACTAGGGTGTGTGGGGATTCAGCCCAGGACGGGCTGCAAACGGCGGCTTTCTGCGCTTCCGGTGCTCACGTACCTTTAGTACGCTCCGCTCCGGTTCTCGAAATCCACCATTTTCGCTCCGCCCTGAACTGAATCCCCACGCACCCTAAACGTCGATGGCGTCTTCCGAAAGCGTTGCGGCGCGTTCCTGGATGAAATTGAAGCGGTGTTCGGGATTGCGGCCCATCAGGCGATCGACGAGATCGACGACCGGCGCGCGCTCCTCGTAGGTATCGGGCAGCGTCACGCGGATGAGCGTGCGCTTTTCGGGGTCCATCGTCGTTTCGCGAAGCTGCATGGGGGACATTTCTCCAAGGCCCTTGAAGCGGCCGATATCGACCTTGCCGCGCCCGGAGAACTCGCCCGCCATCAGCGCATCCTTGTGGGCGTCGTCGCGCGCGTAGGCGACCTTGCCGCCCTGCGAGAGGCGGTAGAGCGGCGGCTGCGCGAGGTAGAGGTGGCCGCTCTTCACGAGGCCCGACATCTCCTGAAAGAAGAAGGTCATCAGCAGCGTGGCGATGTGGGCGCCGTCGACATCGGCGTCGGTCATGATGACGACGCGGTCGTAGCGCAGGGCATCGGCATCGAAACGCTCGCGCGTGCCGCAGCCGAGCGCCTGGATGAGATCGGCGATTTCCTGATTGGCGCTGATCTTGTCGCGGTTCGCCGAGGCGACGTTCAGGATCTTGCCGCGAATGGGGAGGATCGCCTGCGTCTTGCGATCACGCGCCTGCTTCGCCGAGCCGCCCGCCGAATCGCCCTCGACGATGAAGATCTCGGTGCCTTCGGGCGCATCCGACGAACAATCGGTGAGCTTGCCGGGGAGGCGGAGGCGGCGCGCGCTGGTCGCGGTCTTGCGCTTGATTTCCTTTTCGGCGCGGCGTTTCAGCCGCTCGTCCATGCGTTCGAGCGCGAAGCCGAGGAGCGCGCGGCCGCGCTCCATATTGTCGGAGAGGAAATGATCGAAATGATCCTTGATCGCCGCTTCGACGAACTTCGCGGCTTCGGGGCTCGTCAGCCGGTCCTTGGTCTGGCTCTGGAACTGCGGTTCGCGGATGAACACGGAGAGCATGAGTTCGCCGCCGGAGAGCACGTCCTCGGCGGTGAGGCCTTCGCCCTTCTTCTGGCCGATAAGGCTTGCGAAACCGCGGATACCCTTGACGAGCGCGGCGCGCAGGCCGGCCTCGTGCGTGCCGCCCGCGGGCGTCGGGATGGTGTTGCAGTAGTAGCTCGCCGAGCCCTCGCCGTAGAGCGGCCACGCCACCGCCCATTCCGCCGAGCCCTGCGTATCGGGAAACTCGGCGCGGCCCGCGAAGAACTCGTTCGTCGCGCACGCACGGTCGCCGAGCTGTTCGGCGAGGTGATCGGCAAGGCCGCCGGGGAACTGGAACACGGCGGTGGCGGGCGTGTCGTCGGAAATGAGCGCGGGATCGCACGACCAGCGAATCTCGACGCCGCGAAACAGATACGCCTTGGAGCGCGCGAGCCGATAGAGGCGGGAAGGGCGGAAGGTGGCCTTGTCGCCGAATATCTCCGGGTCGGGGTGGAACGCAACCGTCGTGCCGCGCCGGTTCGGCGCCGCGCCGACCTTTTCGAGCTTCGAAACGGCGTGGCCGCGCGAATAGCGCTGGCGGTAAAGCTCCCGGTTGCGCGCGACCTCGACGACGAGCTCGTCGGAGAGCGCGTTCACCACCGAAATGCCGACGCCGTGCAGGCCGCCCGAGGTGGCGTAGGCCTTGTTTGAAAACTTGCCGCCCGAGTGCAGCATGGTGAAGATCACCTCGATCGCGGACTTGCCCGGGTATTTGGGGTGCGCGTCGATGGGGATGCCGCGGCCGTTGTCGGAAACCGTCAGCGTGCCGTCCGACGCGAGCGAGACTTCGATGCGGGTGGCGTGGCCCGCAACCGCTTCGTCCATGCTGTTGTCGAGCACTTCGGCGGCGAGATGATGCAGCGCGCGCTCGTCGGTGCCGCCGATGTACATGCCGGGGCGGCGGCGCACGGGCTCCAGCCCTTCGAGCACTTCGATCTGGTCTGCGGTGTAGTCGGTCGGGTTGGCGGCACCCGTGAAAAGATCACTCATAGCGGTCTTATAGGGGGCGCCGGGGTGGCGGTGAAGGGCCTCTCGCCTGACTAGCGAACGTAGCTGAAGAGTGCGGAAATCGCGCGGTTGTCGAGCGGGCGCTCGCCGGGGTGGATGATCGCGGAAAGCGATTCGACGCGGCGGCGAATCTTCTCGGCGAGCATCGCGCTCGCCTGCTGCGCGGTTTCGCCGCTCAGGTCGCGCAGGTCGGCGAGCCCTTGCAGAATGAGTGCGGAGAGGTCGCGGCTCAGGCGGTCGAAGCGGCGGCGTACCGAGAGCGGGCAGAGCGCATAGGCTTCCAGCACCAGCGCCGAATCGCGGAGGCCGCCGGTTTCGAAGTGTTCGATGTAGTCGCAGGGAAGCCAGTTGCGGAGATCGCGGTTGAACTCCGGGTCTGTGCCCGCGACGTCGAGGAGCATGAGGACTTCGTTGAATTGATTGAGAAAATCGCTCGCGAGGCCGGTGTGGGGATCGATGCCCGTGATCGCCTCCGCGGCGATATCGGCGATGCGGGCGGCGACGGCGTCTGTCATGTCCGGCGGGAGGGCCGAGGCATTGCGGTAGTGTTCACTCACTGTCCAGCCGCCTGCATCCGCGTTCATCATGGGACGCGTCTAACGCGCCAGGCGTGAAAAACGCCTTAAACACCATTTTTTTCCGTCAGATGCATTTTTGCGTTGCAACACGCCGTGCTGCGGTGCAATATGAAAATGCCTTTATGGCAATCCTCCCCAAGGATTTTACTAAGGGCCGGCGGCGACGCCGGCCCTTCTTTCTGTCTGGATTCAGACTGTTGCGATAAAGCATCAGGTGCGTTGCAACTTGGTGACCGAGAGGGCGAAATCGCTTGTGCGCCGCCGCAGCGTGGTCGAATATCCTCCACGAAGCATGACGCTTCGGAACGACCCCTCCCAGGGCGAGCAGCGATCACAGCTGAAATGAAGGTGGAGGAATGATGAAAAAGGGAATTAGCAGCCGCGCGGTTTCAACGACCGTGCTTGCGGCTGCCACGCTTATCGGTAGCTTTGCGGTAGCCGCTCCGGCTTTCGCGCAGGACGAAGCGACGAGCGATTGGGAAATCTCCGGCAACGCCGGCGTGTTCTCGCAGTATCGTTGGCGCGGCATTTCGCTTTCGGATGAAGAAGTGGCCTTCCAGGGCGGCATCGATGTCGCGCATTCGAGCGGCTTCTACGTCGGCACGTGGGGATCGAGCCTTGCAGGCTTCGGCTCCTTCGGCGGCGCGAACGCTGAAATCGACGTCTATGCCGGTTATGCCGGTGAAGCGGGCGGCTTCGGCTACGACGTCGGCGCGATCTGGTATCTGTATCCGGGCACGAGCGGCACGGACGTGGTGGAAATCACGGCCTCGCTCAGCAAGGAACTCGGCCCTGTCGCCGCGACCGTCGGCGTGGCCTATGCGCCGAAGCAGTCCTCGCTCGGCAGCGACGACAGCGTCTACCTCTACACGGATTGGTCCGCCGGCATCCCGAACACCCCGGTCTCGCTCACTGCGCACTTCGGTTACACCGACGGTTCGCTTTCGATCGACCGCGGGTTCTCGACCGACGGCGACTATCTCGACTGGTCGCTCGGCGCGTCGGTGTCCTTCGACAAGCTGACGCTCGGCGTCGCGTATGTCGATACCGACGTCAAGGGCGGCGACCCGTCGATCAACACGATCACGGACGCAGCCATCGTGCTGTCGCTGACCGCAGCGTTCTGATCCGATAACGCAATCGTCACGGGGAAAGCCCCGGAAGTCTCAGGACTTCCGGGGCTTTTCTTTATGGGTGTGTGGGGATTCAGCCCAGGGCGGGCTGCAAACGGCGGCTTTCTCCGCTTCCGGTGCTCACGTACCCTCAGGTACGCTGCGCGCCGGTTCTCGAAATCCACCATTTTCGCTCCGCCCTGAACTGAATCCCCACACACCCTGCACCGACAGCGTCAACATCGACTTCAAGGTCTTGCGCGCCAGCGCAGGGTTGCCTAAATTGCACCAATAGTATGATAAATTATGCTGTGGAGGCGACTGTGGCTACTGTGCGTAAGACAATCACCCTGACAGAACAGCAGGATGCCTGGATCGCGTCTCAGATTGCTTCGGGGCATTATACCAACGACAGCGAGGCGATCCGCGACCTGATCCGGCGGGAACAGGCCCGGAACTTCGAAATCGAGACGATCCGCCAAGCCCTTGTCGAGGGGGAGTTGAGCGGGGAGCCGGAACCCTTTGACTTTGCCGCCTTCAAGCAGCGCAAAGTCGATCAGTATGGCTGATTACAGGCTCAGCCCGAAGGCTCAGCGCGATCTCGATGCGATTTTCGATTATACTTTGAAGCAATGGGGGCTGCCCCAGGCCCTGCGCTATACCGACCTCATCGAAGCGGCCTGTGTCAGCCTGGCAGAGGATCCGCAGCAATCGCAGGATTGCGCTGCGATCAGGCCGGGCTATCGACGGCGGAACGTGGAACTGCACGCCGTGTATTTTCAGCAAACCCCCTATGGGGTCGCAATCATACGCATACTGCATCAGCGCATGGACCCCGCACGTCACTTTTGATTAGCGCGCCAATTTGAACGTATTAAGGTTCGTTGTTGCCGGTGGCGCTTAATTGACCACTTCGCAGCCCCAGCCGTCATACTCGCCACCCAGTTCCTGAAGGTGGTGCGCTATCGGAATAACAACGTTGTCGATGTCTTCAGGCCGGTCAACGCGCTTGAAAGTCACGGCAATAGTGCCACCGTCGACCCTGGGCTCGTCAATGCTGAAACCTCGTTCGCGGAGGTAGTCCTGCAACTTCTCTGCAGCAACGGCATGCGGAAGATAGGCGAAATGCTCTATTGGGCGCGGCGCCGAAAGATTGTCGTTATGAGTCTCTAGATTATCAACCACCCTGCGATTCAAAATGCGTTGGAAGTCGTCCTGCGACGGGTAAAGGAAGTCAAAATATACGCTCCAGTTGGAATCTAACCGGCCCCCGACTTCGAATGTGTAATGTGAGTGACGTGCCATCGCTGACTGCGCGGAGGCAGAAAATACCGCAGGGTCGTTTGTATAGAAATAGAAGTCACGATTTCCGCTGGATGTTGACGTGACCCCCTGATTTTCCTCCACGCGTGATTAGAGTCCGGCCCTGATGGAAGGACGGACGATGAAGCGACTGAGGTTTACGGAAGAGCAGA
>NZ_JACHNZ010000071.1 GCF_014199685.1 Sphingosinicella soli
CTCACCCCATATGAATATGTCTGCAAAATATGGTCCGAGCAGCCAAAACGGTTTATCAGAGAACCGCACCATCAAAACGAGGGACTAAACATCTAATTAAGAATCAAATGGATGAGATCGGTCACGATCAGATGGCTGGTTATGCTCTAACCAGCTTTTTCGTACTTAACGTTATGCGACATGTCATGGAACGCTCCGCTCGCGCGCGTAATCTTATATTGGACAAAGGCGCCATGAGCAGCGCGGACGAAAGAGCCGCCATCTTGGCGCAAGCTCCTGCCGTTCTTGGGGACCTCCTCGTCGATCTAAAATATGAGATTACTGAAAAGGGCGCGTCGCTTGACTACAAGAGTGACCTCAAAAGCCCTGAAGAAGTGAGAAGCTGGAGGAATGTGCTCCTTAGCAGCTACGAAAAGGAAATGAAGAAGGGAAAAGCGGCTGTTTTCAAATAGGCGCAACTTCGTCAGCCCCAGTCATCCGCTGCGCCAACCCAAGCGCGACGGGCGTAGCGCGCATTGGCGAGCGGAGAATGCCGGAGCGATTGAGGCGTGGAACGATCTTGTTGAGCAGGAAGGCGTGCCCCTCGCTGATTATCTCCGGTTCTGAGGGCGCGTTTCGATGTGCATGGGCGCGCTGAGTGCGCCTTTGTGCTCGTCGTTGCTGACCGCGGGATATTGAACCCGTACCCCCCAAAGATTCCATTGTCCTACAGTGTACCAAATCGGTTAGTCTCCCCGAATGACCCAGCAAGCCCCCTCCCCGCCGCCGCCCGCCGTGCGCGATGCCCACGGTTTCAATCCCGATGATTTCGAATGGATACCCGTCGCCCGCCAGCGCCGGTCGGACGGCTGGACGCCGCAGCGGCAGCGGGAGTTCATCGAGGTGCTTGCCGATACCGGATCGGTCGTGGAGGCCGCGCGCGCCGTCCGCATGTCGGCGAACTCCTGTTATCGGCTGCGCCGCGCGCCGGGTGCGGAGGGCTTCGCCGCCGCGTGGGAGGCCGCGATCGCATACGCCTCGCGCCGCCTCGTCGACATCGCCTTCGATCGCGCGGTGAACGGCGTGGAGGATGCGGTGCTCGATAAAGACGGCGCCGTCATCCACCTTCGCCGCCGCTATAACGACCGCCTGCTCATGTTCCTCCTGCGCGCGCACCATCCGGAGCGATACCGCGCGGCGGACGATCGCCGCCGCGTGATCCCCGCCGGTGAAACAGAGAGTGCGGCCCTGCCCGCCGCATCAGCCGCCGAACCCGCCGCCCTGCCCGCGCCCTCCGCCGTCATCCCGGATATCGCCCGCGCGCTCGATGCGCTCATGCCCGTCTGCCCGCCCGATCCGCACATGTTGATGGACCCGGAGGATCTGGAAAACCTGATCTTCAACGCGCGGGACGACTGATGCCCGCTCGGCAATCGCGCGCGTTGGTGTAACTTTCCTCACCTTTGCCTGCCGGAAGCCCCTTCATGACCGCCTCGCCCCCTGCACGCGATCACGCCTTTCCTCCGCTCGCGGATGCGCGCACGCGCGTGCTCATTCTCGGCAGTCTACCAGGCCGGGCGTCGCTCGCGGCGCAGGAATATTATGCCAATCCCGGCAACGGCTTCTGGCGGCTGATGGGCGCGGTGGTGGGCGTGGACCTCCCCGCCTTGGCCTACGGTGCGCGGCTGGAGGCGCTGCTGGCGCGCGGCATCGGCCTGTGGGACGTGATCGCGCACGCGCAGCGCGCCGGGAGCCTCGACAGTGCCATTCGCGATCCCGCCGCGCGCGACCTCGCCGCGATGGCGGACGCGCTCCCGGCGCTGGAGACGATCGCCTTCAACGGCCGCACCGCCGAGAGGATCGGGCTGCGCCGGCTCGGCGAGGATGCCGCGCGATGGCGCGTGCTTACGCTCTTATCGAGCAGCGGCGCCTGCGCCGTGCCCGGCGCGGTGAAGCAGGCGGACTGGATGCGGCTGCGCGCGCGTCTCGCGCCGCCGCTCAGCTCTTCAGCGTAACGAGGCCGCCGGGCTTGTTCGACGGCTGCGAGACGTTGTTCTTCTTGGGCTTCTCCGCCTTGGGTTTGCGGGCTTCCTTGTTCGACTTCATCTGACCTTTGGCCATCGCCGTATCCTTCTTTCGCGGGCGCGCGTGCCCGCATGGCCGTCCTTAGCCGCATTCGCGCCCCGATGCGCCGGAAATCTGCAGAACCCGATGCCGCTTCGTGCGTTGTCTTGAGGGGGTTGCAGTCGTTCCTCTTTTGTTCTATCGAGGAATGACGGAACGGATGAGAGGCGTGCCATGCAAAACGTCGTTTTCCATCGCTATCTCCTCGCGCTGCGGCCGCCCACGCTGCTCGCGACCACGCTGGCGCTGATGGGGCCGGTCTACCGGCTCGCCGGGACGCGGCTGCCCGCCGACCGGCTGCACATCACGCTCGCCATGATCGACGGCCATTTCGAAGCGCCCCAGCCTGCGCTGGTGGAGCGCATCGGAGAGGCGCTGCACGATGCCGCCCTCCCCGCCCAGCGCCCGGTATTCGACCAGCTCGTGCGCGCCAACGACCGCGCCCTGCTCACCGCGTCGGAGCCGCTGACGCTGATCGACGGCCTCCGCGACGACCTCGTCCACCGCCTCGCCGCCGCAGGCGTGGACGCAGAGGTGCCGGCCTCACCGCCGCACGTCACGCTCGCGCACGGGCGTCAGTGGCGCACAGGCACGGAGGGTATCGACCCGATCAGCTGGCGCGCGGACGAGCTTGTGCTCATCGAAAGCCACGTCGGCGCGGGCCGCCACATCGCGCGCGCGCAGTGGCCGCTCGGCAAGGTCACGGAAAAGGTGCAGCTTCCCCTGCCGCTGGCCTGGGCCGCATAGCGGATGGCCGGGGGGCGGATTCGCGTCGGCATCGGCGGCTGGACCTACGCGCCGTGGCGCGGGACGTTCTATCCCGAAGGCCTCCCGCAAACGCGCGAGCTTGAACACGCCGCCGCACGCCTCGGCGCCATCGAGATCAACGGCACCTTCTACAGCAGCTTCAAACCCGCCAGCTTCGCCAAGTGGGCGGAGGCCGCGCCAGAGGGGTTCGTGTTCACCGTCAAGGCCTCCCGCTTCACCACGGTTCGCAAGGTGCTTGGTGACGGCGCGGAGTCCGTGTCGAAGTTCCTCGGCCAGGGGCTTGAGGCGCTGGACGACAAGCTCGGCCCCATCCTCTGGCAGTTCCCGCACACCAAGGCGTTCGACGCGGAGGACTTCGCAGGCTTCCTGAAGCTCCTCCCCGAAAAGCTCGGCTCCCGCCCCCTCCGACACGCGCTGGAGGTTCGGCACGCGAGCTTCGAGGACACAGCCTTCGTTCGCCTCGCAAAGGACGCGGGCACAGCAATCGTCTACGCCGACAAGCCCGGCTACCCGACCATCGACGAACCCACCGCGGACTTCGCCTACGCCCGCCTCCAGCGCGCCGAAGAGGACGTGGCCACAGGCTACACCGACGCCGCGCTCGACGACTGGGCCGCAAAGGCGCGCGGCTGGGCCAGCGGCGGCCGCGACACGTTCGTGTTCATGATAAACGGCGCCAAGGTCCGCGCCCCCGCCGCCGCGCAGGCGCTCATCGCGCGCCTTTAGCGCTTCTTCACGAACTCGGCGCGCAGCACGAGGCCCTTGATCCCATCGAACCGGCAATCGATTTCCTGCGCATCACCCGTCAGGCGGATCGACTTGATCACCGTGCCGACCTTCAGCGTCTGCCCCGCGCCCTTCACCTTCAGATCCTTGACGAGCGTAACGCTGTCCCCGTCCGCGAGCAGGTTGCCCGCCGCGTCCCGAACCTCCACGACAGACCGCGCAGCCGCATCGGCGGCGCTGATCCACTCGCCGGTGTCCTCGTCATACACATACTCTTCGTCGGCCATCGTTCGTTCCCCGTCGCTGCGCGCTTCCTCTGGGCCGCGCGGCGCTGGGTTGCAAGCGCTCAGCCGTTCACGATCACGCCGCCGTTGGGGTGCAGCACCTGCCCGCTCATGTAACTGGCGTCCTCGCAGGCGAGGAACAGGAACGACGGCGCGACTTCACTCGGCTGACCGGGCCGCCCCATCGGCGTCGACTCGCCGAAATGCTCCAGCTTCTCCGCGCTCGCCCCGCCGCACGGATTGAGCGGCGTCCAGATCGGCCCGGGCGCGACGGCGTTGACGCGAATGCCCTCCCCCACGAGGTTCTCCGAAAGGCTGCGCGTAAAAGCCGTGATCGCGCCCTTGGTGGCCGAATAATCGAGCAGCTCTCCCGATCCCTGATACATGGTGACGCTGGTGCAATTGATGATCGCGGCGCCCTTTTTCAGGTGCGGCCGCGCCGCCTGCGTCAGATAGAACATGCCGAACACGTTGGTCTGGAACGTGCGGCGCAATTGCTTGTCGGTGATATCGGTAATGTCCTTGTCGGGGTGCTGCTCGCCCGCGTTGTTGACCAGGATATCGATCCGCCCGAACGCCTTCATCACCTTGCCGACCGCATCCTCGCAGAATGCCTTGTCGCCGATATCGCCCGCAATCGTCAGCGCCTCGCTGCCCTCCGCCTTCACGATGCGCGCCGTTTCCTTCGCATCGTCATGCTCGCAGAGGTAAAGCACCGCGACCTTCGCGCCCTCCCGCGCATACAGCGCCGCCACCGCCCGCCCGATGCCGCTGTCCGCACCGGTGACGATCGCCACCTTGCCTTTCAGACGATCGGACCCCGGATAGCGCGGCTCCCAGTCCGGCTTGGGTTCGAGCCGGCTTTCATGACCGGGAAGCCGGTCCTCCTGCACTTTGCTGACTTTCGCTGCCATCGCCTTGCTCCTTGTCCATATCGTGCCCCGCACTGGATAATGGGCAAGCGCCTCAGCAGTTCCTCGTTTCGGCGCGCACAGCGTGCGCGCGTGCCGAACTTGCGCTAGGCTGGGCAAAACGGTGGAGACTTCACATGGTCTATGTCGACGGCTTCGTGCTCGCGGTATCGCAGGACCGGCTCGATGATTACCGAAAGCTCGCGGAGCTTGCCGGCAAGGTGTGGATGGAGCACGGCGCACTATCCTATGTGGAGTGCGTCGCGGACGATGTGCCCTACGGCGAGCTTACATCCTTTCCGCGCGCGGTGCAGGCGAAGGAGGGAGAGGTCGTGATCTTTGCGTGGATCACCTATCCTTCACGCGAAGCGCGGGACGCGATCAACGCCAAGGTCTTTGCCGACGAGCGGATGACGCACAGCCATGACAACCCGCCGTTCGACGGCAAGCGCATGATCTACGGCGGGTTCAAGACGCTGCTGAGCGTCTAGGAGCTGTCTGCATTCACAGGATTCCCTTTGAGTTGGAGTTCTGATTCAAGGTCGTGGAAGGAGACGAACCTTGAGCAGACGGGTTTTGAC
>NZ_JACHNZ010000072.1 GCF_014199685.1 Sphingosinicella soli
TTGTGCGTCTTGGGCGATTATGCCGTGCGGCAGGCTATGCCGACAGCGATGGGTTTTGCCCGGTGGGACGGACGTTTAGGCGGATTCTGCGCGGCATAGTTTCCTGCCCTCCACGCACATCACGTGCGCGGAGGAGCAGCGATGATTACCGATGGTTATTTGAACAGAAGCCGGGTGATGCGGAGCTTGATGGAAGGCCCGCTCGGCATGCACATCGATCCCTATGTCGAGCAGTTGCGGCGGGGCGGCTACAGCATCGAGGTGAGCCATCGGCTGCTGAGCGTCGTCCGGGATTTCGGGTTCTGGCTCGGCGCGACCGGAACCGGCCTCACCGATATCAGCGAGGCACTCGCCGCCAGGTATCTCGCCGAGCGATCCCGGCACAGGCCGGCGAACAAGGCGGACGCCCGAGCGCTGGACCGACTGTTGACGGTGCTGCGCGAGGCGAACGTAATCGCGGCGCGACCGGTGCCGTGCAGCGATCCGCACGAGGATATTCTCGAGGCCTATCGCCTCTACATGAAGCGCGAACGCGGTCTCGCGCCGATATCGATCGCGAGCCACCTGTGGTTCCTGCGACCGTTCCTACAGGAGATGGGGATCGCCACCTGCGCGGATGCCGTGCGCCTGGCCGGGCACAAGGTTGCGGTCTATGTCGAGCGGCATGCCGGCGACCGCAGCGCGACAACCGCCCGGATCATGTGCTCCCGCCTTCGGGTATTCCTGCGATACCTGCACCGCGAGGGTTTCGTCAGCGCTGATCTCACGACCGCGCTTCCTTCGATCCGGCGGGCAGCCGACGCGCACCTGCCGGGCTTCATGCCGCTCGAAGATGTCCAACGCATCCTCGCGGGCTGCGACCGGAGCACCGTGATCGGGCGAAGGGACTATGCGATCCTCATGCTGCTCGCGCGGTTGGGATTGCGAGCATGCGAGGTGGCAAGGCTCAACCTCGACGATATCGACTGGCGATCTGGAGAGTTCACCGTCCACGGCAAGGGTCGCAAGACCGCGACCATGCCGCTGCCACCTGATGTCGGCGCGGCGATCGTCAGCTATCTGGAGAACGGGCGCCCTCGGTCGGACAGCCGGCAGCTGTTCCTGCTCGCCGTCGCGCCCTACACGGGATTCAAGGGCGCGAACGGCATCCAGACCGTCGCACGTTCGGCGATCAGACGCGCAGGCATCACTGGTCTGGCACATCGCGGCTCGCACGCCTTTCGCCACAGCCTGGCAACCGGGCTTCTGCGATCGGGCGCCAACTTGACCGAGATCGGCCAGCTCCTGCGCCACGAACAGCCGGACACGACCCGGATCTACGCCAAGGTCGATATCGACGGCTTGCGCGCCCTGGGCTGCACCTGGCCGGGAGGCGAGCTATGAGCGCGCTTCGTCAGGCCCTGACCCGCTATCTGCGCATGCGGCGTGCGTTCGGCTATCGCTACGACAACGAAGAGCGCTGTCTCGTCGAGTTCGTCGCGTTCATGGAGGCGGCCGAGGCCGCCGTTGTCACGCGCAAGCTCGCCATGGCGTGGATAACCCGATCCCAGCGAACGTCCTGGCCGCAGCGGCTTTCGGCGGTGCGTGGGTTCGCGCGGCATCTCTCGAACATCGTGCCCGGCACCGAGACGCCGCCCGCCGGCGTATTTCCGTCACCCAGGCGGCCGCGCCCCTATATCTACACCGGGGCGGAGATCGAGCTGTTGCTCGAAGCGACGCTCAGCTGGGGTTCGGCCACGGGCATCAACCGCCGCACCTATCACTGCCTGTTCGGCCTGCTCGCCGCCACTGGCATGCGTCTGGGCGAGACGATTGCCCTCACACGGGCGGACGTCGATCTCGAAGTGGGGATATTGTCGCTGCGCGTGACCAAGGGCGGCAAGACGCGGCTCGTTCCGATGCACCCGACCACCACCCGGGCGCTCAAGGACTATGCTATGCGCCGCGACGATTGTCGGGCCTGCCGCAACAGCCCCTGGTTCTTTGTCCTGCGGCAGGGCCAGCGGCTGCGGCACCAGTATCCGGAACGCGTATTCGTCGCCGTGATGCGGCAGATCGGCCTGCGCGATCCCGAGCCGCATAGCCGGGGTCCGCGTCTCCACGACCTTCGCCACAGCTTCGCCGTCAACACCATCGTGCGCTGGTACCGGGCCGGCGAGGATGTCGAGCGACTGTTGCCAGCGCTCGCCACCTATCTCGGCCACAGCAAGCTGCGCGATACCTATTGGTATCTATCGGCATGCCCCGAGCTCATGGAGCAGGCGGCGAGCAGGCTCGAAGCGCGCTGGGAGGCAGCGTCGTGACCGCCGCTGCGACCCTGCCTACGCTCATCGAGCGATTCTTCACCCTGCGCCTCATGCAGCAGCGCAACGCCAGCCCGCACACCATCGCATCCTATCGCGATACGTTCCGGCTGCTGTTCGCCTTCGCGCAGGGGGCCCTGGGCAAGCCGCCATCCCGGCTCGACCTTGCCGATCTCGACGCCCCGTTCATCGGCGCCTTCCTCGACGATCTCGAGGCGAGCCGGTCGATCTCGATCCGGACGCGCAACCTGCGTCTCACCGCCATCCGTGCCTTCTTCCGCTTCGCCGCGCTCGAGGAGCCCGCTTATGCCGGGCAGATCCAGCGCGTGCTCGCGATCCCCGGCAAGCTCCACGACAAGCGCGAGGTGCATTTCTTGACCCGCAGCGAGATCGACGCGATCCTGGCCGCGCCTGACCGAAGCACCTGGATCGGCAGGCGCGATCATATGCTGCTGCACCTCGCCATGCAGACCGGCCTGCGGCTCTCGGAGATCGTCCAGCTCGAACAGGGCGCCGTCGTTCTGGATGTCGGCGCGCATGTCCGCTGCATCGGCAAGGGCCGCAAGGAGCGTTGCACGCCGCTCACCAGCCAGACACGCCGCGCGCTGCGGGCCTGGCTCAAGGAAGCCGGACAGCGCGGTTCCACCAGGCTGTTCCCCAACATTCATGGGGGTGCCTTGAGCCCCGATGCCGTGCAGCGCTTGCTGACCCGGCATGTCGAGGCCGCGGCGCTGCGATGTCCCTCCCTCCGCCGCAAGCGGGTCACGCCCCATGTCCTTCGGCACAGCGCGGCGATGGAGCTTCTCCAGGCGGGCGTCGATATCTCGGTGATCGCGCTCTGGCTCGGGCACGAGTCGATCAAGACCACCCAGGTCTATCTGCATGCCCACCTCGCGCTGAAGGAGGCGGCACTGGCGAGGATCAAGCCGTTCGACGGACACCAGGGCGGGCGATACAAGCCCCGCGACCGGCTTCTCGCGTTCCTCGATGCGTTATGAGGCGCCGCCGGCCTTTTCGCGTAAGCCGTCGAGCCACGCGCGCGACACCGCCTCGACCATGTCGCGAAGCGCGCTAACCGCGTCCGTAATGGCCGTCAGATCGTCGATGCCGATCTCGTAGCTCGCCGAGTACCGCGCCTCAACATAGGCGCGCTTCGCGAGTTCGAACCGCCGCCGGTCGAGTTTCGTCGCGCGCGGCCACGCATCGATCAGGCGCGGTTCCTTGTCCTCGGCCAGCGACCGCAGGAACTTGAGGTTGTGCGAGCGAGGAACATAATGCGTGCGCACGAGCAGGAAGCAGGTGTAGGCCCGTTCCGCCGCTTGATGCAGCGTGAAGGCGGCGTCTTTATTGTGCCCCTTGCCGATGCAAAATGCCGCGATCTCCAGCGCCGCATCGACCTTCCCCAGCCAGTCCGCAAGATAGGCACTGGCCATCTCGTAAGCATCCGTCGCCGTCAGCGGCCTGGGCGCCGTGAACTCGGCGCCGGGCAGATCGTAAAGCGCGATGCCGTCGCGCACGATATCCACCCAAAAATACTCGCCGCGCGTCAGCCCCTGATTCACCTCCTCCAGCGTGTGGACGATGATGTTCACCGGACGCGCGACCGCCGCATCGTGCTCGATCTTGTCCTCGGCGACGTACCAGTATTCGGCAACGTCGGTCAGATCCTTGTGGCTCACGATCACCAGGATGTCGTAATCCGACTGGTAGCCGTTCTCGGGCTCATCAACCCAGTCGTCGCGCGCATAGCTGCCGAACAGCACCACCTTCTGGATCCTGCCGTTCTTCTTCCACGGCTGCGTAGCGCGCGAGATCGCGACCGCGAACTCGTCCATCAGAATATGCTGAACGCGCGCCAGCTCGTTTTGCTGGATCAGAGGCAGATGATCGACGTCTTTG
>NZ_JACHNZ010000073.1 GCF_014199685.1 Sphingosinicella soli
CTCTTCCGTAAACCTCAGTCGCTTCATCGTCCGTCCTTCCATCAGGGCCGGACTCTAATCACGCGTGGAGGAAAATCAGGGGGTCACGTCACCGCGGTTTCACGCTCTTGCGGTACTGTATCAAAAACCACTTGTTTATTGATGCAGTGGGCAATCGCCTGCCAGACGGCTGGCCGCATGGGCAAATGGCCTTCGGATGAGGACTTCCACGTCCAAGTCCGCTCGGGCGGGAGGCAAAAGGAGCGTTGACAAGATAGATCCCGACTTTCGGTCGCCCGAATGGCAGAGATCACATCCTAGGAGCTCACAGTCAGGAGGTTGCGCTCGCCGGCCCCACGATTCTCGTCCACGCGGCGCCAAGTTTCGCATTGGTTAACACGCCGCCCGTAACTTCCACAGATTTCGCTTACGTTTGTTGCATGCAATTCAAACGCGCAGGAGAGCAACTCATGCGCATTATTAATTCCGTCCAAGCACCAGTGCCAAACACAATCAATATTTCACAAGATCCACGCCGAGGGGCTGATCCTTCCGTACAGACAATGCTGAGCGTCGGGCACGCGACCTTGAATACCGATCACGGCTTGATCCCTGCTAAAAATATTTCGGACAAAGGAGCCTCGCCGTGGCCAGATACTCCCTTGACGCTCGACGACGCTCTCACGTTGGAGCTTCCCGACGGCGGAATACTGGTCGGCCGTGTCGTGTGGACGGCAGGCGAAGATTGCGGTCTCACATTCGACCAAAGTATCAATTGCACTGCGCTACTCACCAATCCCGCTGCCGGCTCGCAGCAGCATGCCGCCTGCACCGTCAGGCTGCCCATGGCAACCTCGGCCGTGACGCGCGGCGCGAATGGAACCCGTTTCGCTATGGCCCCGGACGTGTCACTGCGTAATATGAAAACAGGACGTGACGGCAGCTTCATTGAGGGCCTCTACGTCAAAATAACGCTGCCCTTTGGCCTTAAGCGCCGCGGTGTGGTTCGCTGGGCGAAAGACAACTTTGCTGAAGTCAAGATCATCGCGCCCCTCAGCGCCGAAAAATTTGGCTTCGGGCGCGCCTCTGAACACTCCGTACAGCCGGCTTCCGGCACAAGCTGAACACTCGGCAGCTCGGTCTTCCATAGAATATTGGAGTCTGCATTGAAGACTATTCGAGAATCTACTCCCGATTTAGCTATTAAACGGTGCAGCGTGTATTTCGAGGTCAGCGGCTTCCATCAGTGCCATCACTTCGACGATGCTTTTTACTCCCAACTTGGCGAGGGCATTGCTGCGATGCATTTCTACGGTGCGGGTACTGAGGCCCAGCCCGTAAGCAATCAGCTTATTGGGCGCACCCTCCGACATCATAGTAACGATTTCACGCTCGCGCTTGGACAATCCGCCCATAAGTCGGCGAGCGTCGTCTCGCGCGCGCAGCGATCGTTCGGTTTCACGAAGGATGCCGAATGCGTGGTCGAGGGCTTGGTCGAGCGAATCCGCAGCAAACGGCTTTTCGAGAAAGTCAATGGCTCCCAGCTTCATCGCACGCACCGCGACCGTGACATCGCCGTGCGCCGTAATCACCACGACAGGCCAACGCACAGCTCGTTCTTTAAGAAGAGCCAGAACCTGCAGGCCATCTATGATTGGCATGCGAAGATCAAGCAAGACCGGTGCTGGTGCCAAGTAGGGCAACTGATCAATAAAATCAACGGCTGTAGCGAAGGGCCACGCGGTAATCGACATCGATGCGAGCAAAAAATGCAGCGATTTTCGTACGTCGTTATCGTCGTCTACTATGTAGACATGACGATGCGCCGACGCCTCAGCCACGTCGGCCACCTTGCCATCACCAAGCACCGATCGTTCCTCCGCCCCACACGTTTTTTGGCGACGTACAGAGTTGTACGCCGCACCTGCAAGGATACTCGCTTTTCCACCGGCACAAAAGTCCCGCAGTCGGCCGGCATTTCAAGACAATCAGGAAGGCTCGTATCGTCGAAACAAGGATTACGGATATGCGCTGAGGAGTATCTATGATCACAGCAATCTCCCAAGCTCCCTCGTTAGGGCGCTCCCATAGCTCATCAAAGAGCCGCGGAGCCCGTTCAAGACGAATGGACGCTTTGAATCATTACGAGATACTCGATAGTGCGCCTGAAGCGGCTTTCGATAGTATTGCCTCGCTTGCCGCCTTGGTCCTCGGCACCCAATCGGCATCAATCAGTTTCATTGACGATCGCCGACAATGGTTCAAAGCGAGGTGCAGAATCGAGCAGTGCGAAACTCCCATCGCTGTTTCGTTTTGTGCTCATACGATCGAATCTTCCACGATCTTCGTCGTTGAAGACGCGAGCCGTGACCCACGTTTTGCGACCAATCCATTCGTCGCCGAGGCGCCCAACATCCGATTTTACGCCGGAATGCGAATTTTGGCGACCGATGGTACGGCGATCGGATCGCTGTGCGCTTTTGATCCCGAACCGCGACCGCAAGGCCTGACAAAGGTCCAAAAAACCACGCTCCGGGTTCTGGCTTCCCAAGTGGAGTCGCTGCTGGAATTGCGTAGAGCGATAATCGAGCGCGAGGCACAGGTGGCAACGCAATCGCAGTTATCTGAAAAGTTACGGCACGTGGCCCAGCACGACGTCCTGACCGGACTTCCTCATCGAGAGATGTTTCGGAAGCGAATTGTAGCGGCTATGCGCGATGCTGAGCGCAAAAACACGCGCGTGGCATTGATGTTAGTCGATGTCGATCATTTCAAACAGATCAACGATTCACTCGGTCACGACGCCGGAGACGCCCTGCTGTGCAATTTTGCCGATCGCCTTCGCGCGCTCGTGCGGGGGACCGACATCGTCGCGAGGCTGGGTGGTGACGAATTTGGGCTCCTGCTATCCGGCATCGACCGCGACGAGGATGTTGAGGCGATCATTCGGTCACTGAATGATCGCCTCAATCAGCCAATGGAGCATCACGGTCGTGTGGTGGATTGTCGCGCGAGCACCGGGTTGGCAATCTTTCCAGATCACGCCACAACCCTCGAAAAACTCGTCAAGTGCAGCGATCTGGCATTGGCTGCGGCCAAACGCACACGTGGTTGCGTGGAGACTTTCTTTCCCAGCATGGCCGAGGAGTTTGAACGGGAAGCGCAGATCCTCTCTATCGCAAGAGAGGCAGCCACGAGCGGTAGCATTGTCGCCCACTATCAGCCAAAAATCGGACTTAGTTCCGGCACGCTCGTCGGGTTTGAAGCACTGGTCCGCTGTGACCGGCCGAGCCTTGCACCGATTTTACCCGAATTTTTCGGTCTGCCGTTTGCTGACCACGAGCTAACTCTTGCCATTAGCCGGCAGATGCTTGCCTGTGTACTTGATGATATTCGAAGATGGGTGGATCGGGGCCTTGATTTCGGCCATGTCGCAATCAACACCGGAGCGGCTGACTTTCATGGGAATGATTTTGCCGAACGCCTGCTGGCCGAAATTGAAACGCGTGGTCTTAAACCGAGCATGATTGAGCTGGAGGTCACCGAAGGTGTATTTCTAGGGCGAGGATCCCACCATGTTGCCCGCGCGCTTTCTGTTCTCAGCGAGTACGGGGTGCGCATCGCACTCGATGATTTCGGTACGGGTTACGCAGCCCTTACCCACCTGAAACAGTTCAGAGTTGATGTGTTGAAGATTGATCGATCTTTCGTGAGCGGTATCGGCGAAAACGTTGATGATACCGCGATCGTCCGAGCCCTCATCGCCTTGGGCGAGAGCCTCGGCATTGAAACCGTCGCGGAAGGTATCGAGACCCAGGCTGTCAATCGGCGTCCAAAAGGGACCCCCGATCGGCGTGCAAAAGGGACCCCACCGCGGCGTGGCGATCGGTTGATGTTGAGCGCGAGTTTCG
>NZ_JACHNZ010000074.1 GCF_014199685.1 Sphingosinicella soli
CTCCGCTTCGCAGGCCATTGCTCAACCCGCGCTCATGCGCAACAAAGCTGCCGGACTCTAATCCGTGCTGGTGGAAACCAGGGGGTCACGTCAGGTGCGTTTCGCATGAGTTATTTCTCCAGGTAGATTGCACCGTCGCCGGTGAGTTCGTTGAACGTGCCGCCGTGCCATCCGATCGCGGTGCAGTTATGCACGTAAGCGCGAAGCTTGAGTCCCGTGGCAACGCGGTCGTCGAAGACACAATAATGGCCCGGTACTGAGAATGCGTAGCACTCACCCAGATCGCATCTGGATTGGTGCACGCCGTGCCCGGATTGCCGAAAGCGCCCAGGATCAGGATACCCTCGGTGCGAACAGTCTCCACTGCCGATGGCGGGGCCGAATTTGTCCACCCCGGTGCAGCATAGACCGGGCTGGAGATTGCACTGAAAGCGATGAAAAGAGCGGCTCGCTTCACGAATTTTCTCTGCATCATTTGTCGGAGACAACATATGAGAGGGTGCAGTCGGTGTCGGCGCTGCTCATCTCAAGCCAAAGCCGTCGGTTGCTCTCATGTGCCGTGAGCAGCAACGCATAGAGTTGGTTGTAGCTGGGCAAAGTCGTAGGGCGGCGCATCCGGCGCTCTCCTTTAAGGAACACTGTTGAGCCGCACGAGCCGAGGTACAATGGTGGAGCCATCGTAGGCCACGCAATCACCTGCGTCTTCCCACGTGACAAGAACTTCGCTGCCACTACGCTGCGCTGAAAGCAGCTGAGAAAGAAAAATTCCCCGCTTTTCAGCGGACGTATCAGCGCCGATCCCGAAGCTGGCGATGGTTGTGCAGCCCGGTGGTATCGGGCTCGAAGGCTGGTTCCCAAGTGAAAACAGGATGACCTCAGTGTGGTCGTAAGTCGTTATGCATTGCCAGTCTCCTTATCGAAATGCCACGAAGCGCGTGCCAGTTTGTTGCAGCCAGTTATTGTGGAATCGTCAAAGCTGGCCTCGATCGCCCAATTGGCGGAAAACGTAGAAATCAGCGTTGCGACCAATCCAGTCATAGTTCGGATGTGACAATTGAATGATCATCCGATTGGACTCGCATCGACTGCCGATGTTGGCTGCGGACCATCGAGGCGGGAAATATATCCCTCAGTTTTTGTATAGAGGTTCCTGTTTTCCGCCCACGCATCTGCTGCTGCCACTGTGGGCGCGGCTACCGCGCAAAGCGAAGCCAGAGCCATAGCGGTCGGAACTATCGTTTTTTTGCAATACATCATCAGCACAGCTCTCCCGCGTCCGAACATGAAGTGTTCAGAGGTCAAATTTCACAAACGACCGCAGGCTCTCTTTGAATTCGGAGCTATATTGCCAAGCTGTTCAGAATTTCTGATTAAGTCAATCCGATAAGCATTCAGTTTGAAAATTTTCTGGTTAATAACGCTTCAACCATTTTGAAAACTTCTCTTGATTAATGATCTGATTCGATAATACCCTGGGTAGGTATTGAAGGGTTTTGACTTCGGCCGGATTGGCTACGCAGTTTTCGGAGCAGTTTTGTGCTGGCGGCGCTGAGTTGCGCTATCATCGTCGATAGACTTTCTACAGGAGGCGAAGATGAAAGCGCTGATGCTGGCACTGACCAACTTCGGCTTTGGCTGGAACCTACAGCGCCATGCCACCTCGCGCCTCAGCGCTTCGAACGCCTCTGCCGGGGATGAGTTGGTCGTCATGAGCATGAGCCTAGCGGCTGAGTCCTCGCCCGCGCGAGAGGCCGAACCAGTCTGAGAGCTCCCGGGACAGCCCGCGCGCCGGTTCCATGCCGATGCCGAGCCCGAGCTCGCGGGCGCGTGGCCGAAGCAGTGATTCCATCTGCGCATCGCGCTCGAGGCTCTTGGCGAGCCCTGCCATGCCGGCGTTGATCTTCGGAAGCTTGTGCTCCTCGCCCCAGAACCTGGCGTGCTCCTGCTGCTTTCTGAGCCGGGTCCACTCCGCGACGAACCGGTCGGCGCGGTAGGATGGGTCGCTGCGGACGCGTTCGGCCTCGTCGAGGAGGGCGCGCGCCTGCCGCACATCGCCGCGTGCCATCGTATCGAGGAGCTTCAGGTCCGCGCGCCATGCGTTCCTGAGGTCGCGCGCCGCGCCGGGGCGGATCGCATCGAGCGCGGCCTCGTCGCGTTCGTGCATGGCGCGCAAGGGTTCGCTCATCGGCACACGCGCAAGCCCCATCTCGCGAGTCTTCTGCACCGTGCGTGCGTACCGCTCGACCGCAGGCTCCAGCTGGGGTTTAGGAGGGGTGAGCGGCTCGGCCTTCAGCTGCAGCCCCTCGAACATGTCGCGGACCTTGACCGCGAGCTCCTTGACCCGTTCCCGGAGCGTGATGCCCCGGCGCGCGGCGAACGCCTCTGCCTTGTCTGCAATGGGGCCATAGTCGCCGACCATGTCCTTGCCGCGGTCGCGTGCCAGCGTGCGGATAAGCTGCTGCTCGTTTTTGAACGTCTCCTTGCCGTAGTAAAGGTCGACGCGCTCGCGGTGGCGCGACAGCGCCACGTAGGCGCCGTGCCGGTCCATGCCGCCTGTGGCCATCACATAGGCCCTGTCGATCGTCACGCCCTGCGCTTTGTGGATCGTGGCGGCATAGCCGTGGTCGATATCGGTGTAGAGCTTGGTGTCGAAGCTTATGGTTCTACCATCATCGAGCATCACCGCCATGCGGGCCTGAGTGACGCTCTCGACCCTGCCGAGCGAGCCGTTCTTGACGCCCATGCTCTTCTCGTTCCGCAGGAACATCACCCGGTCGCCGCGCGCGAACGGTTTCGGGCCTTTCGTGGTCTCGATGCTGACGTCATTCCTGGTCCGGACGGGCGGACATGGCGCGACACGACAATCCGCGGTCATGCCAGCTGCGGTACCGGCATCCTCAACAACGCGCTTTATGCCGGTGTGCTCTCGTGGAATCACAAGCGCTACCTCAAGGACCCGGCCACGGGCCGGAAGGTGGCCCGGCTCAACCCCGAAGCAGAGTGGGTCAAGGTCGAGGTTCCACACCTTCGCATTGTTGACGACGCGCTCTGGCAGGCGGTGCGCGCGCAGCAGGCGGTCCTGACGCAGCGGTTCGAGGCCGCGACGGCGGGGATGGCTGCGGCGCGGGCGCGGAAGTTCAATGAACTGCGCCGTCCGGTGCATCTGCTCTCGGGGCTATTGGAGTGCGGGGTGTGCGGCGGCGTCTATGGCATCGTGGTCAAGGACCGCTACGGCTGCATCAACCGCAACCGGCACGGCACCTGCACCAACCCGCGCTCGATCCGGCGCCCCCATCTTGAGGAACGCGCGCTTGCCGGTATCCGCGACAGGCTCGTCTCGCCCGAGAAGGTCGAGGCGGCGGTCCGGGCCTATGCGCAGCACATCAACGAGGCGAATCGCGAGCGCCGGGCACAGGCCGAGGCTGACCGGCAGGCGCTCGGCAAGGTCGAGCGGGCCATCGCCGGGATCATGGCGGCGATCGAGGACGGCATGTATCAGCCGGCCATGAAGGCGCGGATGGCTGAGCTTGAGCAGCAGAAAGCTGACATCAAAGCAAGACTGTCAGAGGCGCCCGCCAGCGTGCCTGACATTCATCCCGGCATCGCCGATGTCTACCTGTTTAGTCCCTCGTTTTGATGGTGCGGTTCTCTGATAAACCGTTTTGGCTGCTCGGACCATATTTTGCAGACATATTCATATGGGGTGAG
>NZ_JACHNZ010000075.1 GCF_014199685.1 Sphingosinicella soli
TAGAGGGATGGCGTAAGCACCCGTTCTCTATTCCAGATCAGTAACTTACACCACGTCCGCCAACCCCATCCCATGCTCCCGGTGAATAAGACGGGTAAAACGGTTCAACTTTTAACAGTTGATTGCATTTTTCGAATATAGAATTCAGATAACTCATAATTAAGTAGTTATAAATAAATTATGAGATCGTGTAATTTCGCTTCCCCATCTCGCTCGAGATACCCGCGCCACGCGTTGAAAGAAATACAGTTGTCTCAACAGAAAGTTACCCACCAACGAAGCGGCAGAGTTCCAATGCCTGGAACGATTATCAAAGCCTTCAAATGGTTTTACAAGCTTGTGATTAGCGATGCCAGATCTTGATCGACGTGTTGCGTTTATTCGATTGGACTAGGCCAGTTCTTGACCATAATATCTTCGCTCAGTGGGCTGCAGAACAACGGAGACCTGACACTAACCTGCTTCTCCAGGAAAGATGAGAAACGCATGGTCACCATCGTCGGCATCGGCGGAACCCCTCGCGAGGGTTCAAGCACCGAGCGCGCATTGTCGCTCGTGCTCCGATCTGCAAGCGATCGCGGCGCGGCGGTCACTCTCTTTGGCGGACAAAAGCTTGCCAAGCTCCCGCTGTTCAACGCCGAGATGGCATCTCGTTCGCCAGAGCAGTTGGAACTGGTCGAAACGGCACGTCGAGCCGACGGTCGCCTAATCGCCAGTCCCGGATATCATGGCTCTATCTCGGGGCTTGTTAAAAACGGGCTCGATACACTGGAAGATCTCCGCGAGGATAAGAGGCCGTACCTGGACCGGCGGGCGGTGGGCTGCATCGTCAATGCCTTTGGCTGGCAGGCGTGCGGTACCACCTTGAGCGCGCTTCGATCCATCGTTCATGCCCTTAGGGGATGGCCGACGCCGTACGGAGCCACATTGAATAGTACCGACGGACTGTTCGATGATTTCGACGAGTGCAAGTCAACGCTCGCCGAATGGCAACTTACCACTGTCTCCGATCAAGTCTTACGATTTGCGCTGGCGCAGCCGATGAGCGTGTGCAGCCAAGGCTCTATCCCTGACCAGCACATTCATCACAAGTCGCTGCAGCTGAATGGAATTTAGCAGAGACGTTGCGGGGTTCGGTTCGGTTCGAAAGCCGCAAACAGCTCTTACGAGGAACGAGATCATGAACGTCTTAGCAAGCCGATCGGCTTTACGGAGCGATGGCCCAGCGCCTACCGTGGACTGCGAATTGCTGTCCATTGCCAAATCGCTTTCGCCTCTCGTGGAGCAAGAAGCGCTCACGACCGAGCGCGACGGCACATTGTCTCCCGCCGTCGTGGATGCTTTCAAGGAATCCAAGTTGTTCTGGATGCTTGTGCCTAAGGATCTAGGCGGGCTTGGCACCGATATCGTCACCTCGATCGAAGTGCTGGAGGAGGTGACCCGAGCGGATGGATCGAGCGGATGGTCGCTCATGGCCAATTCCGGTACGACCGCGGTTGCAGCCGCATATCTCGGAGAACGAGCGGTCGATGCGATGTTCGGCGGACGAGATCTGCCGATCGCAGCGGGAATGCTCGGTCCGGGCGGCCGTTCTGTCGAGGTAAGCGGGGGCTTTCAGGGAAGCGGCAAGTTCGCCTTTGGAAGCGGATGCGCCCATGCGGATTGGTTTGGTGCAGGCATGTTCGTGCTGGATGATGGAAAGCCGCGGCTTCTTGCAGACGGCACACCCGAGGTGCGGGTTTGTTTCGTTCCAAAGGAGCAGGTGAACATCCTCGGAGGCTGGGATGTAATGGGGCTGATCGGGACTGGAAGCTACGATTACGAGCTTCCCGACCAATTCATCGCCCGGGACTCGACTTTGGAACGGTCCTCGACGGAGCCGCTGCGGGGTGGCCCGGTGTTCGAGCTGGGCCTACCAGGGTTTGCATGCGCCGGCCATGCCGCCATGGCCCTCGGCCTGATGAAGCGGGCGCTTCAGGAAATTGCAAGAATTTCGTCCGCAAAGAAGCGGCCTGGATATCCATCCACTATTAGCGAATACCCGCTTTTCCTCAAAGAATTCGGCCTGAACGAGGCCGCCTATTGGGGCGCTCGCGCATATGTGCTCGACGTCTTTTCCGATGCGCAAGATACAGTGAATGCAGAACAGCCGTTATCACCGGAGCAACGCGCTCGCTTCCGTCAGTCCACCACCTGGCTGCACCAAGTCGCTGCCGACGTCGTAAGCTTCTGCCACCTCTGGGGAGGATCGGAATCGATCCGGAACCCGAGCGTCCTTGGGAGATGCTTGCGTGACATGTACGTTGCGACGCAACACGTATTCGTGGATCCTATTACCGTCGTGGATGCGACACGAGCGATTTTACCGCGATGGAACATATCGGAACATTAGGGCGCGTTTTAAGCATCAAACGAAGATGTTCGGCCATATTACTGCGATAAGGAATTTCGGAGCTTGGACCGAGAAGATGAGACTTGGTCGTGCCCCATAGCTCGTGGCACGAAAAGCGTTAATTCCAGGAGGAAAAGTCGTGCCCGCAATTGATCCCGCTCGTCCCCGCTTTGACCCCGAAGCTGTTCCGTATCAACTCCCGCAGCCCCCGGCGATGGCTTTGGAAGTCATAGCCAAGCAGGCGCTGGATCTAACGAACACTGCCGACTGGATCCCGCAAGCGGAAAATGTCTGGTTCAGGCCCCTCATTCTGAATGTTTCCCAGGGATATTACATCAATTTGCTTCGGGTGGCGCAGGCGGGAGTTCTGTCGCGCCATAGGCATTCCGGGCCCGTCCACGCCTTTACCCTTCAGGGACGCTGGCGGTATCTGGAACATGACTGGGTAGCCGAGGCCGGAGATTATGCTTTCGAGCCTGCCGGAGAAACGCATACGTTGGTGGTAGACGACGTCGGCGAGGACATGGTGACTCTATTCCACGTCACCGGTGGCTACACCTACGTTGACCCGCATGGCGGCGCGATGGGATATGAGGATGTCTTCACCAAGCTGGCTGCCGTCGAAAGCCATTTTTCCACGCTCGGTAAAGACGCTTCAGAGGTGCGTAGGTTTGTAAGATAAGTGATAGATGCCCTATCGTACGGCGTAAATCGGGCGGGAGAAAAAATAACGATTACGCCCGCCGTACATATCAGCCTGATGTCAGGTAATTCCCTGTTTTGACGAATAGAAATTTCACAAAGGATTCGCGACGTGGGCATCGTTGCCCTTACAATTTGCCTGAGACCCCAACGATATCCATCGCTTGAAACAGCAGGAATAGTTGGCGTCGAGCCCGGGGAGCCATTCCTTTTTCTGACATGGGTAGCGTCTAACCCTTCATCGGATCGGGATGAGAGTTTTCAGGCGGCCGCTTTGAGCGCGTCGAGCCGTTTCAGGCAGAGTTCTTCAATGCGGCTACGCAACACCTCTACGCGGTTGCCGATCTAGCCCAGTTCTTCGGCCGTGATGCGGTATTGCCACGAGTATCGCGCCTTCACATAGGCGGCGCGCAGCAGCTCGTAGCAGCGCCGTTCGAACTTGTTTGTGCCCGGCCACACATCGCGAAGCGTGGGCTCCAGTGCTTCGGTCTGCGACCGCAGCCGGTTCAAATTGTGCGTCTTGGGCGATTATGCCGTGCGGCAGGCTATGCCGACAGCGATGGGTTTTGCCCGGTGGGACGGACGTTTAGGCGGATTCTGCGCGGC
>NZ_JACHNZ010000076.1 GCF_014199685.1 Sphingosinicella soli
GCGTCAGGAGGACGGTTGCTCCATAAGCCCAGTTCGTGATCGTGGTGAGCCGCATAGCCCCGAACTTACATCCAACTGGACTTGAAAAGGTTAATGTTGCAAAGCCTGCGCCGCACGGATCTGGCGACTGGTCGAAACGTTCAGACCTCACACAGATGTCCCCCTAAAGAAGGGAGTAGCTGGCTTTCTAAAGGCCGAACGGTGCCCAGAGGCCAATGAACGTCAGAACTTGAGCGTACCGTAGATGAACGGGCGGCAGATTACAGCGAGCCCGGCATTTCCATTAAATGTCTTAGATGAAGGCGTTAACGATCCACCCGTTTTTCGCGAATCGGCGAGAGTCGGGCTTGTTTTTTCTCACCTTTTCAACCTCACGCGAGGGGATGGAACTTAGGCGGCAGGACGAAAAGGTCAGCGAAACGGGCCGCGAGCATCGGGTCGCCGCGGAGGGTGAGCGCCCTGTTATCTGCGAGCACGTCGAGCGCCACACCACCGTAGACGAACGCCGCCAGGGCTGACGGGTGGCCGCTGAAGACGAGGTCGCCTGTCGCGCTGCCCCGTTCGACATGGATACCACCGCGATCGACGCGAGCGGCATACTCGTCCACGCCGAACCGGAAGCCGACCGTGAAGTCGCGGTCCCCGATGCGGGCACGATCGATCATCGTGCGAAATGACAACAGGATGGAGACACCGCTGATGGGGAGCGTGGGATCGTGGCCGGGCGAACGCGTCGCCCAGCGGCCGAGTTCCTGCACGATCGGCTCTGCCTCATATCCCCATTCGGTAAGGCCATAGACCTGAACGCTTGCCGGCGGAGGCAGCTTGCTCCGCACGACGACCCCGCTCGCTTCCAGCTCGGAGAGGCGCTGGGTAAGCACATTGGCGCTGATTCCGGGCAGGTCGGCGCGTAAGTCACCGAAGCGTCGCGGACCGAGCATAAGCTCGCGCACCACGAACAGAGCCCAGCGATCGCCGAGCAGTTCCAGGCCGTGCGCCATGCCGCAGGCGTCGTGATAAACGCGCTTTTTCGTGTTCTTTGATAATTGAGTTGTATTTTCTAACTTCACGGTTGTTTTATCTAATTTCATGGGCATGTTTGTCAACATCGAGTCGGAATTGCACGGAAGGAGGATAGAGACATGACCTATGTAGACGGTTTCGTGCTCGCGGTGCCCACGGGGGACAAACAAAAATTCATCGACCATGCAAAGCTTGGTGACAGTGTTTTCATGGACCTCGGCGCGCTGCGGGTCCTTGAATGCTGGGGCGATTCTGTTCCGGACGGCAATGTGACCGATTTTCGCCGCGCCGTTCAGGCGAAGGCAGACGAGACCGTTGTGTTCTCATGGATCGAGTGGCCGGACAAGGCGACCCGCGACGCCGCCTTCGCCCAAATGGACGCTCTGATGAAAACAGATGACCGGATGAATCCGGAAAAGAACCCCATGCCCTTCGACGGCAAAAGAATGATCTTCGGGGGCTTCGCTCCGGTCGTTGCATTAGAGAAGCCCGCCGCCAACAAACCCGGCGATTACATCTGGTACGAATTGCTGACCAGTGACGTGCAGGCTGCGCAGACGTTCTACGCGGGCGTCCTTGGCTGGAGCTTTGCCGACAGCGGCCATACCGATATGGACTACCGGATCATCAACGCCGGAGCGAACAGCGTCGGGGGCCTTATGGCCATCACGAAGCCCATGGCGGACAATGGCGCCGCCCCGACATGGCTGGGCTATGTCGCGGTGGACGATGTCGATCAGACCGTCGCCGGGATTGGAGCGCGCGGCGGTCATGTGCTCATGCCCGCGATGGACATTCCCATGGTCGGACGGATCGCCATGGTCGCTGATCCGCAGCGCGTACCCTTTTACGTCATGAAGCCCCAGGGAACAGGCAAGAGCCTTGCATTTGCGGATGATATCCCGCGCGTGGGTCACTGTGCGTGGAACGAATTGCAGACGTCTGACCCATCCGCGGCATGGGCATTTTACGGCGATCTGTTCGGTTGGAAGCAGGACGGCGAGATGGATATGGGCCCGATGGGCAAATACCAGTTTATCCGTCATGGCGGCCTGCTCGGGGCGATCATGCAAAACAGCGAGGAGATGGGGGCGCCGCGCTGGAACCAGTATTTTCGCGTGGCAGACATCGATGCCGCGAAGATGGCGGTAGAGACAGGCGGCGGCAGGGTCGTTAACGGCCCCCACGAAATCCCCGGTGGCGATTACTCCATGAACTGCGTTGATCCGCAAGGCGCCGCCTTCGGGCTGGTCGGCAGCCGGCGCTGAGCCGCTCGGGAACACGTTTCGAAAAAGAACTGGGACGCTTGGAGAAAGCTTATGAAGACCAAGATCATCAACTGCCTGTGGTTCGACCACGGCGAGGCAGGCAAGGCCGCGGAATTCTATGCGAGCATCTTTCCCGACAGCCATATCGACAGGGTGGTGGCCGCTCCCGCCGACTTCCCGTCGGGCAAGACAGGTGACGAACTTACGGTGGAGTTCACGCTCCTCGGACGGCCGTTCATTGGTCTCAACGGTGGTCCCGCATTCAAACCCGATGAGGCCGTGTCGTTCATGGTCGAGACAGAGGATCAGGCGGATACCGATCGTTACTGGAACGCCATCGTTGATAACGGCGGCGCGGAAAGCGAATGTGGCTGGTGCAAGGATCGCTGGGGATTCTCGTGGCAAATCACCCCGCGCATCCTCAACGAGGGTTTTGCCGACCCGGACCCGGACGTCGCAAGGCGAGTGTTTGAAGCGATGATGACAATGCGGAAGATCGATGTCGCGAAGATCGCGGCGGCGCGGCGAGGCGACGGCTGACACACGTTTGATGATCAGTGCAATTCAGGCAGTCAGCGGCAACCGTGCCTAAGCGCATTGCCAGACCCCGGCCGTTCTTCAACACCGGACGGCTCCGTAACTAGCCAGCTTAGGCCCCAGCAATGGTGCTTTCTACATCAGCGACCGAATGGCCGGTAAGATCCTTCAAAATCTCTCCAACAAGCACGGCCGAAAGAGCCTTGTGATAATGCTTGCGAAGCTCGCCAAGTGTACGGGGGGCAGCAACGATGATGAGCGCATCTATCTTACCATCGAGGACGCGTTTATTGAGCATCCGGCGGTGCCAGCCGCGAAGCTGTCTTCACCCTGCTGGTTCTCAGAAGGATTGGCCGAACTACTCTGATGTCGGCCGCCTGATCCTTTGTTCTCCGTCGAGATAGCAGCATCGGGCAGCTGTGAGCTTCGGAGCGGATTCCTCGCCATCGTTGCAATAAAGGTTCAATATTTCGCCGTCAGCGACAGCGACTATCGCGCTTTTGGGTATCTTCATGAAATTTCATTGAAAGCCTCGTCATGTACGTAACGCCTGAGCGCACGACATGGCCCCATAGCCGAGCGTTCCTGCTATTTGGACTGCCCTCAAGACAGCGATGAACGAAGGACAGGTTCCAGGCCGCGCGGCCGCCGCTGGAACGGCGGGTATGAGGGCGACTACTGCCCCACACTACGACCGCTCAGTCCGACGGAACCGCGCGTCGCTAGCCCATCCCGGCTCCTTTAGCCTTGATTGTGGACCGGCGTGCAAAAGGGACCCCGTTAGCGGGGTGATCGGCGTCCAATAGGGACCCCTCATTTCGATGGTTTAGGCAGCGGCCTGGT
>NZ_JACHNZ010000077.1 GCF_014199685.1 Sphingosinicella soli
CGCGCGAGATCGCGACCGCGAACTCGTCCATCAGAATATGCTGAACGCGCGCCAGCTCGTTTTGCTGGATCAGAGGCAGATGATCGACGTCTTTGCGCATTTCCAGATTCTCGCGATCTCTGAGGCAAGTAGCAAGTCTTCGATGCGCGCCGGGGCGCAAAGCTCCTCCTCGGTCATCGGCAACGCCGCTGGAAACTATGCCGCGCCGATCGCCGCGAAGTTGCCGGAAAACCCGCACATCCCCAGCCCACTCGGCATAGTGTCGCGCTCGGCATAAAGCCCATTATGCCGCGCGCGGCATAACGGCGAGTAAAGCGTCAGCACCAGCATCGTGCAGTGGTAAAGACGCTCGACCGCCTGATGCAGCGTGAAAGCAGCGTCCCTGCGCCATTCCGGATCAGCTTTTCCCTCACGCTGCTCCATCTCGAAGGTGCGAAGGCGCCGCAGTGCGCTGGGAAACCACTGATCAAAATGTTTCTGCGCCTCGGCGCGGGCCTCTTCGGGCGGGAGCTTGCGGGGCATGGCGAGCCCGAACCCTTCGGCCTCGTAAAGCGCGATGCCCTGCTCGGTGATGTCGATGAAGAAGGGACGGCCTTGCTCGAGCTGCTTGTTCACGTCCTTGAGGCTGTGAACGATGAACCCGACAGGCGCGCTGAGCACGCCGCTTATCGTCATGTCGCGCATCAACCGGTCGTCGGCGGCGGCCCAATAGTCGACAACGTCGGTGAGCCGTTCATCACTGACGACGACAAGGATGTCGTAATCCGACTTGTACCCGCCGACGGGATCATCGACCCAGTCGCCGCGGGCATAGCTGCCGTAAAGGATGACCTTGAGGATGCGCCCCGCCTTCTTCCACGGCTGGGTCGAGCGGGCCGTGGCTTCGGCAAACTCTTCGAACAGCACGCGCACGACATGCGCCAGCTCGCGCTGCTTGGCTTCCGGAAGATGATCGAGCCCCGTCCTCATGGACACAGGTTCGCCGCTGAACCGCGACTTGCCAAGCACTTATTGTGATCGGACATGGCTTAAGCCCGCAACGCGGTCACAGCTTGCCCGCGCGGATCAGCGCATGAGCGAACGCGCGCAGCGTGAGCGCAACGTGCCGCTCGACGGCAGCGGTGCTGATCCCCAGCCGCACGGCAATGCTGGCGTAGTCGAGGCCATCGAAGCGATGCAGTGCGAATACGGCCCGGGTCTGCGCCGGCAGCGCGTCGAACGTCCGCCGCATGATGGCTAGCGTCTCGGCGTCCGCCTGCCCCCGGGTTTCAGAGCCGCTCTTCCCGTTCATCATCCTTCTCCCTTCCAACAGCCGCGGCCCCGGCCGGAGGGCGGGGGCGGGCGGCAGGAACGGGATTAGGCGGGCCGCATGAGGCGGACTGCACCCGAAGGCTGGAACGCGAGTGGAAGACCTGCCGCAGGCAGGTTGCAGGCCGGCGCGGCCCGCCCAAAGACCCGTGACGCCCGCGCCCGACCATCAGGACGGCACAAACGACATCACCCCGCCCGTGAGGGCGGGGTGGCTATCCGCTTCGACGCATGGCGTCACATAATCAGGAACCCCGGTGCCGCACGCGGCGGCGCGGGGGTTGTAGCCTCAGGCCTTTTTCTTGCCCCGGCCCGAACTGGTGCGCTTGGTGCCGAGACCGATCTTCTTCGCCAGTTCCTGGCGCTGCAGCGCGTAGTTCGGTGCAACCATCGGATAGTCGGCGGGAAGGCCCCACTTCGCGCGATATTCGTCGGGGGTCATGTTGTAGTGCGTCATCAGGTGGCGTTTCAGCATCTTAAGCTTCTTGCCGCTTTCAAGGCAGACGATGAAGTCGGGCTTCACCGACGAACGGATGGAAACGGCCGGTTCCTGCTGGACTTTCTCGGGCTCGACCACGCCGCCGAGTTTCGCGAGCGCCGCGTAGACGTTCGAGATGAGGGTCGGCAGGTCGGAGACCGCGACCGTGTTGTTGGCAACATGCGATGAGACGATCTCGGCGGTAAATGCGAGAAACTCCTGATGCGCGGTGCTCTGATCCGTCATGAGAAAAGACCCTGTTCTTTCACGTCCTGCTGTATTGCCGGACTTGCGCGCTACCCTACACGAGCGAGCATGAACGCGGAATTCCTGAAATGATGCCTTGTTCCATACGTCTGTTCTTTTAACGCCAAGTGATTCGCGTGGCTTTTGCACGCCGGGACATCCTGAGACGGTAAATCTCAGCGCCTCTCAAAAATACTTTTGCGTCAATAAGCATCAATATGCGTTCACGTGCGTCCGTATGCTTCCAGAACGTACCATTCGTCCGTTTAGCACTGTTTTGGCACTCTTGACGCGTGCGCCAATTCTGGACTTCCTGATCTTCGCAAGGGGGAGCTGACAACCGCTTAAGGAAGGACCAGCCATGTCCCATGACCGTATCTTGCGCCTGAAGGCCGTCCTCGACCGTACCGGGCTCAGCCGCTCAACGCTCTACCGGAAGATGCAGTCCGGGAGTTTCCCACGGCAGGTCCGGATCGCGACGCGCTGTACCGGCTGGCGTGAGTCCGCTGTCAGCGCGTGGATGAAGAACCCGATGTTCTTCCATGTCGACGACCTGCCGGCGGAGTAAGCCGAGCCCTTGCTGGACAAGATGATGGCGTGCCCGCTATCGGCGCGGCATGGCAATCATCGCAACGATCATGAACACGGCCACCGGCCAGCCCATTCAGAAGATGACCTTCGGCCGGATGCCCAAGCCGTGGGTCACATTCAACCTTGAAACCGGAGAGCGCGTCACCGCCGACCGCGTGCATGTCGGGAAACCTGCGCCGGGCAAGTTCATCGCACCCGTTGAAGTGTGGGTCACGCCGAAATCAGACTGAAGAGGGTGCTCAGCCCACGCTTTGGAGCTTGTGAATGGGGATCACTGCCCCGCCGATCTTCAGGCGATCAAGGTAGTCACTCCACCATTGCGCCATTTCGACGCGCTCGTCCCAGTGCTGACCTCTTGCGTAGGTTCCGCGCACGGCATTGCTGTGTCCGTGGGCCAATGCGCGTTCGATGGCGTCGGGATGCCACTTCCCACTCTCGTTTAGCAGGGTGCTTGCAGTCGCCCTGAAGCCATGGGCAGTTACAACGTCTTTTGGAAAACCCATGCGCCGGAAGGCGAGGTTGATAGCGTTCTCGCACATCGGCTTCAGATGGCTGCGTTCACCGGGAAACAACCAGTCCATCCAACCCGTGTGACGGCGCAGCTCCTGCAAAAGCGCAATGGACTGCGACGACAGCGGAACGCTGTGTGGGCGCCGGAGCTTGGTGCGATCCGCCGGAATTCGCCATACAGCCTCTTCCCAATCGACCTCATCCCATTTCGCATATCTGAGTTCGCCCGGTCGGACGAAAACATGAGGGAGAAGCTGCATTGCGATTTTGACGATGGGGCCGCCGCCGTACTCGTTGACGTGACCCCCTGGTTTCCACCAGCACGGATTAGAGTCCGGCAGCTTTGTTGCGCATGAGCGCGGGTTGAGCAATGGCCTGCGAAGCGGAGC
>NZ_JACHNZ010000078.1 GCF_014199685.1 Sphingosinicella soli
AGGCCTCACCCCATATGAATATGTCTGCAAAATATGGTCCGAGCAGCCAAAACGGTTTATCAGAGAACCGCACCATCAAAACGAGGGACTAAACAAGTAGCGCAGACCCGCCAGGGCATCGAGCGACAGGGCATCGGTATCGACGATGCGCACTTCACCCGCCAGAAGTCCGCCGCTCGTGCGCGTGGAAAGGGCCACCGGCAGACCGACGACCGGCATAGACGCCGTGTCGGACATGCTGATGTGCAGGGCCTCGGCGAGAATGCCGATCCGCCCCTTGCGCGCTTCAAGCGCCACCATCCCGCCGATATCGAGGCGCTTCAGCACGTCCCCGAAGCTCGCCTGCGCCCGGATCGGCGCGGAAAGGGCAGGGTGGGAAACGGACCCGTCCACGCTTGCCGTCCACACATACGGTATCAGCCTTACGTCCCAGCCGTCGGTTTTCGTACCGGCGAGCGCGGGCGCGGCAAAACCGCAGCAGGCCGCGAGCAGGGCAGCGCCCCTCGGCAGCCTCATTGTTCGGGGCTCCCCCGATAGAAAACGCCGTCCTTCATCACGACCGAAAAGTTGCGTTCCGGATCGGCGATGAGCGCGATGTCGGCGAGCGGATCGCCGTTCACCAGAATGAGGTCGGCCAGCGCGCCTTCTTCGATCACGCCCAGCTTGCCCTGATAGGGCGAGCGTTTGCCGGACAGGGCAAGAAGCTGGGCGTTGTCGTGGGTGACGAGCTTCAGGAGTTCGGCAGGTGTGAACCACTGCGTCAGTTTGAGAAGATAGTCGTTCTGTCTGTGATTGAGGTCGGGTTCGAACAGAAAATCGGTGCCCCACACCAGCTTCACCCCAAGCCGCTTTGCCAGCGGCCACAAGGTCGCGGTGTTCTCGACGATCTCGCGCCGTTTCTCGCGGCGCTTGGGGTCCATGTTCGGATTGTCGTCGGCGAAGGTCTGGGTGGAAAGCCAGATGCCCTTTTCGGCCATCAGCCGGAGCGTGTCCTCATCGAGAAGCTGGCCATGCTCGATATTCTTGACACCGGCATCAATCGCCCGGCGAACGGCGCGGGAGGTATAGGCATGGACGGTGACATAGGTGCCCCAGTCCTCTGCGGCGGCGGCGGCGGCGGAAAGCTCTTCGGGCAGATACTGCGTCACGTCGATCGGATCATAGTCGGACGAGGTGCCTCCCCCGGCCATCAGCTTGATCTGGCTGGCGCCGAAGCGCAGGTTTTCGCGCGTGGCCGACAGCACTTCGTCACGGCCGTCGGCGATGAAGGTGGCGCCCATGTCTTCAGCGCGCGCGGCTTTTCCAAAGAAACGGCGTGATCGCTCGAAAGGCAGGCGAAAATCGCCGTGGCCGGAGGTCTGGCTGATCGTCGCGCCTGAAGGCCAGATGCGAGGGCCCTGATATTTGCCTCGGTCGATCCCGGCTTTCAGGCCGAACACCGGGCCGCCCACATCACGAACCGACGTGAAACCCCGCAGCAACATGGCCTTCGCCTGTTCGGCCGCCGCCGCCTCCACTTTCAAGGGCGTGAGGTCGGGTGCCAGCAAATCCGTCATGGTCAGCGCGCCGAACGTCAGATGCACGTGAACGTCGATCAGACCCGGCATCAGCGTACGGCCACCGCCTTCGACCACCCGAGCCTTCGGCCCGGCCTCGACCGCGGGGCCAACCGACGCGATGACATTGCCCTGCACCAGCACATTCGTTGGCCCGGACAAACGGTCCGAACGACCATCGAAGACACGGACATCCCGAAACAAGGTTTGCCCTTCGGTTTGTACGCGGTCTTCAGCTTGCGCAGGCATCCACAGTATAACAGCGAAGAAAACGGCCATCATCTGCTGCCGAACACGCCGTTTTCCCATCGCGCTTCTCCCCCTGTAAGGGATTCAGCTTATCTCCATTTCAAAAAAGCAGCAATCATGGCGCCTGGACATTGCATATCGATGACCGCCCTGCGGCAGCGCGGCGTGGAAGCGGCTGCTGCGGTCCTTTTTTGTTTTAACGGTGCATATCACTTTACCCCCCGGTAGTTACCGGGATAGTAACCATACATATTTCTGAGTTAAGAAGGAAATATTGCTGGTCGCGCTGTTCCGCGCAGTGTTTCGTGAGGGGGCTATGATCAAGTTTATAACCGCAAAAACCAAGTCGCAGCATCGCGCGCTCATCGATCAGATGCACCAGGACCGCAAGCGCGTGTTCGTGGACTGGCTGAAGTGGGACTTGCCCGTAACCGGCGACAAGGAAATCGATCAGTACGATACCGACGACGCCATCTACATCATCGATGTGGATGCAGAGGGCAACCACGTCGCCTCTATCCGTCTTCTGCCCTGTTCGGTGCCGACACTCATGGCGGAGCATTTCGCCGACATGGTGCAGAGCCCGGTTCCGGCGGACGACACCGCGTGGGAGATGACGCGCCTGTGCGCCAACCCCAACGTCAAGGACAAGCTCGCCCAGTGGACGGGGCGCAAGAACATCACCGTCGCCGCGATCGAGTTCGCGCTGATGCGCGACATCAAGCAGCTGATCTTCGTGACGCATTCGAGCTGGGTGCCCACGATCCTGTCGGTGGGCTGGGACATCGAGCTGCTCGGCCTGCCGCGCAAGGACGGCGCCGATTCGATCGCCGCGATGCGCATCAACGTCACACCTGAAACGCTGGCGCTGATCCGCCGCAACTGGGGAGTGAAGGAATCGCTGCTTCCTGCCGAAGAGGCACTTTCAGCGGTTGCCTGAAGAGGGGTCGCTCCGAAAGGGGCGATGAGTTCGAAACATGCTGGATACATGTTTGATCCCAGGCTTTGATGGTGCATTATTCAGCCAGCAATGGAAGGATGCGCTATGGGACAGATACTCCATGGGAGCGCCACAACGACTGAG
>NZ_JACHNZ010000079.1 GCF_014199685.1 Sphingosinicella soli
ACTGCGACGCCCCCGTCGCAAGCCGCGAGCGCGTCGGCGGCAGGCCAGGAACAGGTCAAAGTGTCGGCGAAGTCCTGCCCAAATACGGCGGCACTACCCTTCGCTCCCCTCCCTTTCCTCAGTGCCTTTTTTTGCCCCGTCACGGCACCACCGGGGGCGGGCGCAAAACCGCTACGCGCGCGCTCAGGCCCGCGATCCACGCGTGAAAACAGCGCCGGAAACGATGCCCGACTTCGCATCGCTCCCGGCCCGTTTCGGTCGTCATGTCCGGACCCCGACTGCGGCTTCCAATGCGGCTTTCTCGGCCAATGCCGCACGAAGTTCGCGCGCGATCACGGCAATTTCGGCGGCATCATCGCACCATTTGAGCTCGGCGCGCAGTTCCTCGATGTGTTCCTCGATCGTCATCTTCGCCTCCTCTTTTTGCAGGACAGGCGGTCCCCTCCGGCGGCACGCGGACCGGGTCAGGGACCGCGAAGCGGCCGCTGCAAGCGGCGGCAGGGGCAACGATTTTGCGGCACGCAAAATGGTGGGTTCCCTGCCGTCCTTGACGCGGTCCGCGCGCCGCCGGACGATGGGCCGCGTCGTGGAAGAAACCCTTCTCCCGCCCGCACCGATACGGGCTTCGGCAATGAAAAAAGCCCCGCGCCGGTGACCCGGCGCGGGGCGGTTTCCGGCTCAGTCGCCGGGGTTCCAGATGATCGCGTAGGTGTCGTCGTCATCCTGACCTGCGGCGCGGCCGAGGTTGGCGTAAAGCGTGCGCGCGCCGAGCTCCGGGGCCGACATCGCGAGCCGGACGTACTCGCGGCCGCTCACCTCGCCGGTGCGGACCCAGCCGCCGCCGAGCTCGACGCCATTCGAGACGACGCGGTAGTCGGGCTGGTCGCCGGACTTGCCGCGATTGGGAAGGATCGTGACTTCGGCGTTCACCGAAAGCGTCTTGATCGATCCCTTGAAGCTGCCGTCAGCCTGACGCTGCACATATCCGATTGCGGGCATTTGATGATCTCCTGTGTGATCGCCGGGCACCGTGCCGGGCGATGGCGCGCCTCAAGGGACGGCCGCAGGACGTGCGGCGCGAACCCGCAGGGCCGGAGCGACTGAGCGGAGGACCGGAAGCGGCGGGCTGATTTGAAGCGAAGCGGCCGCGAGGAGCGCCGCCCTCGGGCGGCGCGGGGAAATCAGTCCGCGCGCGATGGTTTTGCGGCCGCGCGCGGCTGTCCCAAGGCCTCAAAGCCATGCCCGGCGGTGTACGGCGCCAGACCGTGAGAAGACGAAACGGCACGCGGATGTGCGTCCGCGCGGGTAGCGGCAACGCCTTCGTGATCCCGGCTTCCGGCGCCGCGCGGGGGCGCCTATATCCCCCCGGCCATGAACAGCGACTCGACCACGGCGCGCATCGAAGCGCTCGTCACGCGGCTCGGCGGCGCGCCGATCTGCGACGCGTGCGTGACGCTGCGCCTCGCGCTCAAGCCCGGCTCCAAGGCGGACGCCGCGCTGCGCGGTCTTGCCGGGCGCGGCGGGTTCGAGCGGCGGCGCGGCACATGCGCGCTGTGCGATACCGAGACGGCGGTCAGCGTGCACGGCGCGGGCTGAGCGCGGGAAATCCAAAAAAGGCGGGGACGACGCGAACGCCGCCCCCGCTCGGGTGTTATGCCGCGAGACGTGCCGGTTCGGCGTCTGCGCCTGCATCCTCCAAGGACGGCATGCGCGCCGCGCCGCCGTCCGTGGGAGACGGTTCGTCATCGCCCGCGCGCGCGGCGGCGACAAGCGCGGCCCTCTCGACGCTGCCGACGCCGCCGCGCGCCGTGTAGGCGGCGGGCGGGAACGCCATCCATTTCGGGAGCCAGCCCGCGACCTTCGCGCGTCCGTTCACCCCGTCCAGATGATCGCGGACGATACGTTTGAGGACCGCGCCCGTCTCCCTGGCGTTCGCGGCGGCGACGGGCTCGCCCGCGACGTCGGCGACGATGCGCGTGAGCACCTCCTTGTCGCGAAGGCACGCGAAGAAGGCGTCGTCGGCCTGCCAGTAGCGCGCCATGTCGACACCGATCTCGATGCCGACGGCCTCGAGCGCGGCGCTTCCGGCGGCGAGCGTCTCGCCCATGACGATCACGATCACCTCCATGAGCGCGACATCGGCAAGCTCGAGGAGACGCAGGAACAGCGAGACGAGGCGGCGCTCGTCGCCGCCGCCGGTGAGCGTCGGCTCTTCCGCCGACAGGCCGAGCAGCGCGAGGACGGCGCGGCGTTTCGTGTCGAAGTCCGCCTCGCCTTTCGACACCTCGACGCTCTCGCGCACCGCGTCACTCCGGCACGTCTGCGGTTCGGGCGTGACGCGCCAGAGCGGCGATCCGGCGATGGCATGTGCCACCATGAGGCGCAGCGCCGTGCCCGCATGCGCGGTCAGCGCCGCGCGCACGGCGGCGTGGCGGTGGAGGTCGATATAGGTCTGAAGCGGGCCGGGCACCTCGGGGCGCGGCGGCTTCGCCGCGCTGCCGAGCGCTTCGCCGCGTTCGAGACGGCTTGCCTCCTTGTCGGTGACATAGGTGTTTGATCCCAGGCTTTGATGGTGCATTATTCAGCCAGCAATGGAAGGATGCGCTATGGGACAGATACTCCATGGGAGCGCCACAACGAC
>NZ_JACHNZ010000080.1 GCF_014199685.1 Sphingosinicella soli
TAGTCGCCACGGCGCAACTCGCCCTTGCCATCTCCGCCTGCCGCCTCCGCCCAGGATCACGCCATCACGCAGCGGCCCGGTGAATAAGAGGGGTTAGACATCCGACGGTGGTTGACGTCGATAGCGAAGGCAATCTCGTCGTCCCGGCTTTCACCGGGCTCGACGGTGCCCCCCAAGAAATGGCGTGAAATCGCACCGTTTGTCTGGCGAGAGGTCAATGGCAAGGAACGGCTGGCGGCACAGGTGATCGAAGGCCGTCCGGTCCGTTTCAGCGTCGATGAATATTCGCCGCTGGTCGTGTGGGATCGCTTGCCCTGGTGGCGGTCCACGCTTTGGCTCAAGCCATTATCTCAAGGCGCGTTCGTCATACTGTTACTGACGATAGCCGCCTGGCCGGTGACCTCCGCGATGCGTCGTTTTGCCGGGATACCGAAACCGCTTCCTACAGCAGATCAGCGCGTGTATCTCCCGCTCAGGCTCGCTGCGCTTGTCGGCATCGTCGTGCCAACGCTGTGGATACAAACAATTACGCCAGTCATGACCTTCACTGCGAACAGCAAAACGATCGACTTCCAGATCATCATCGTATCTCTACTGACACTTGTCGCCTATGTAGGAGGACTTCTTATCGCGCTTTTGAATGCTTGGTTCGCATGGAAGAGTCGTGGCTGGGCGTCCAGGCTTTGGAGCGTTGTCCTAATCTTGTCTTTCGCGGTGCTTGCTTGGATTGCATGGATCTTCAAGCTGCTAAGCTTCAGCACTGAGTTTTGAGATGGCTGCCCTTTCAAGATGGTGTCACCGTTTGCTGTTTGAAGAGAGTTGTGTGCGCTACCTTCGTTGTTGATCGCAACGTCGTGGTGCGTGGTTCCCTCCATCATGATGGCAGTGCATCCGGCGCCGGCGATTAGGCCGATCACAATCCCAAGAATCGCGTACCATCTGACCGCCCGTTGTTGAGCATGGGCGGTTCGCGCCGTCGCGAGCGCGGCCTCGATCTGACGCACTGCGCTTGTCATCCCGTTCTGCGCAAGGCCGAGAAGCCGGGCATCCTCGGCCCGGACCTGCTCGCTCGCGCGCATGATCTGCTGCCCCATCATCTCTGGTGTCAGCTGAAGCGTCGGTGCCTTCGCCATGGCGCCGAGCGCGGCGTTCTGCTCCTTGATCCTCTGGCCGATCCCGGCGAGCACGCCGCTGTAATCGGGCTGCGCCTTTTGCTCGGCGGCGAGCCCTTCGAGCGCGCGGCGGAGCAGGGCCACCTCGCGCCGGAGTGCCTGGAACGCCTCTGCCGGAGATGAGTCGGTCGTCATGCTCAGGAGCCTAGCGGCTGAGCCCACGCCCGCGCGAGAGGCCGAACCAGTCTGAGAGCTCCCGGGACAGACCGCGCTCCGGTTCCATGCCGATGCCGAGCCCAAGCTCGCGGGCGCGTGGCCGAAGCAGGGATTCCATCTGCGCATCACGCTCGAGGCTCTTTGCAAGCCCGGCCATTCCGGCATTGATCTTCGGGAGCTTGTGCTCCTCGCCCCAGAACCTGGCATGCTCTTGCTGCTTTCGGAGCCGGGTCCACTCCGCGACGAACCGGTCGGCGCGGTACGCGGGGTCGCTGCGGACACGCTCGGCCTCATCGAGAACAGCCCTCGCCTGTGGACCGGCGTGCAAAAGGGACCCCGTTAGCGGGGTGATCGGCGTCCAATAGGGACCCCTCATTTCGATGGTTTAGGCAGCGGCCTGGTTTT
>NZ_JACHNZ010000081.1 GCF_014199685.1 Sphingosinicella soli
TCGTTGTGGCGCTCCCATGGAGTATCTGTCCCATAGCGCATCCTTCCATTGCTGGCTGAATAATGCACCATCAAAGCCTGGGATCAAACACCTAGATCGCCCGGTGGAAAGCGGCCGTACGTCCACGCATAAACATCGGGCAAGAGTGGTGGGTATCGGGGGACAGGGCACGCTCAGTGGCGGAGCTTAGCAACTTTGCTAATCAGCTTCCGGCGCATCAGCTTGTGTTCCCGCCGAAGCGGCTTGCTCGCTGTTGTTCAGCCGTGTGTAAGGAGCGCTGGAAGAAGCTGTTCATCATGCGGATATTTCTTCCTCTGCTGGCGCTCTGTGCGGGATGTTCGCCGGCTGGTCCGGATCACAGCGATGCGAACCCCGCGCCGACGCGCGCCTTCTCGACGCAGACCGAAGCTCCCTCGCCCGACTATGCTGCATTGCTCGGCCAGCCCGTGGCGGGTGGTGAGGGACGAACATGGGAAGCCACTTCGTCTCTCCCGCCGAATGCAAAGGCAATCGGCGACTTGTGGATCGCGCGGCTGCAAGAACGCAGAGCGCTGCTCGGCCATAGGCTCGCGGGCAAGACTCCCGACGGACCGGTCGAGATGATCGACATGGGTCTGACCGAGCAGGAGTTCAAAGCCTGGGTAATGGAAAATGAGTGGCGTGTGCCCGGTCATATTCGCTGGAGCTTTGTACCTGAGATGAGCCGTCCTCCGGTGAGTCAGGCGGCACAAGGTGCGATCCGCGTGTGGCCCGCTTCCAAAACGCGCACTGGGATTCAGCTCCAGGCCCTTTTCTACGGCAAGGTCGTATTGCGAGACGGTTGCTTCTTTGTCGGTTTCGACGGTCAGCCTGCCGATAAGCTCGCGTGGTTTCATTCCGAAATGGGTTTGCACGTGGATCCGGCCGGCTATTTCATCCTGCGCGACAGAGTTAGCGGCCGAACTCTGGCGCGTCTGGGCGAGGATATGAGCTGGGGCGGCCCCGCGAGCGCGGATATCGACACGGAAACCGAGCAGGCCCTGCAGGATGCCTGCGGCCCCGGCGAAGTCTATATCGTGGGCTCACCCGAAGCGCGTGAGCGGTTCCTAACACAGTATCCGCATCTGCGCGAGCCGATGCTCCCGCCACTGTTGTCATCAACCAAAAAGTGAAAAACCTGTGCGAACATCTCGGGGGTTCGGCGTGAAGCGCTGCTTGGTCGAAGATCGAACGCCATTTTCGGGTGCCAGTAAGGTCGGCTCGATGACCGACGACGCCAACAATCCGGACGTTCGAGCTCCCGATCGAGCTTTCCTATAGCGGCCATTCAAATCTGTAACCCGCGGAGCTGATCAGTTAGCCGACGTCTATCACAGTCAGCTTGATACGGCGCTTGTCCTGATCGCGGCGCTTCCGCGCAACCAGTCTCTCCAGATGTCGAGCATAATACGTGTGAATCGGCCTGCAATATTGACCCTGTTCGGGGGTGATCGGCTTTCAAAATTGACCCCCTGAACGGATGCGGTTCACCTCGTCGTTTTGCGGCGGGGCCTGCGCATGGGATGGTTCCCTTCGGTTCTGTCGCGGAATGCGCCGACGCTACGAGTCGTTTGCGTAAGCCGTAAAGAGGCCGAACCTGAGTGAGACCGCCCGGTCCCTCGCGAGATTCGATCTTGTGAGGGCGCGCTTATACGTCGTGCCGACGTGGCTTTTGAAGTGTAGATGGATGGCCGCAATGGCAATC
>NZ_JACHNZ010000082.1 GCF_014199685.1 Sphingosinicella soli
AAACCAGGCCGCTGCCTAAACCATCGAAATGAGGGGTCCCTATTGGACGCCGATCACCCCGCTAACGGGGTCCCTTTTGCACGCCGGTCCACAATTGTGGTGCAGCCCCTCGAACACCTGCTCTTGCCGGGCATGATCCTCGGTGATCGCGAAGGCCATAAGCTGGTCCAGCGTAAGGCCATCCTCGCGATAGACCTGCAACAGCTTCGGGCTGACAGCGCCCAAGCGAAGCCGCTGCTTCACCACGCCCGCCGACACGCCGAACCGCGCGCCGATCTCCTGCGCGCCCCAACCCTTGTCGTTGGAAAGCTCTGCGAACCGCTCGAACTGGTCGGCGGGGTGCATCGGCGTCCGGGTGACATTTTCGTCAAGGCTGATCTCGGCGGGATCGTTTTGCGTATCCAGCCAGCAACGGACAGGCTCGGACTTCCTGATCTGCTTGCGCTTGGCGCGCAGCAGCATCGCCAGCCTGCGGCCCTCGCCAGCGGTGACGAAATAGCAGCCGGTCGGCTCACCGTCCTTGATCTCGGGTTCCACGACAAGGTTCTGGATGAGTCCCTTGTGCTGGATCGAAGCGGCCAGCGCCTCGATAGCGGCGTCCCCATGCGGCACCTTGCGGGCATTGCGCGGGGACTTCTTGAGCTTGGCGAGCGGCACGAAGATTTCGACGCCCGACACAGGCTCGGCGGCTACGGTTTCGGTAACAGCGTTCATCACACTTCTCCTTCAAAACCACACGCACCCCGGAATGGGGTGGGCGGCGAAAGAGCGATCGGCAGGCCCGCCGACGGAGCCGGAACGCACCCGAAGGGCCGGAACGAAGAGGAGGTAAGCGCGGCCACGCGCGTTGCGGCCCGGCGCGGCGGGCCTAAAGGGAAGCGTCGCCCACCCCACCGACGGGGAGAGCTACAAACAATGCGATCGGGCCGGCGCAGCCCTGGCCCGATCTCCACAGAATCGGACACACACACAAATCCGCCTCGGCGGATTTGCCTATCGGCGCGCCAGCGCCAACCCGCCATGCTGATCGTCACCGGCACGGACGAGACCCGTCAGGGGCTCGGTCGGAGCGCAGCGGAGATAGAGCGGCGGTCCCGAAGGGAGGCGCCATCCTGCTGAATCTATGTCGATCAAAACTCAGCTTACCGAATACGCTTCGGTGCTAAGGGTCTGCATGGGGAATATAGAGGGGGTGGTTCAATAACGTGATTCGGTTTCGTCGTCTGACGCCTGTTCCTCTCAATTCTTGGTTGGTCGATCAAGGCATACCCCATACACATCAACGCTACCGGTTACGGGTGTGGCGAGAGGTTCACGGCGCCCTCGGCCCACTGCGCGATGAACTGATCGCCTATGTTCAGGAGGCATTAGACGATGCCCGCCGCCGGATTCGATCCGGTTTCCAGGACGATCTTTCGCCTTTCAACGACCCTGCGCATGACCCTGCCGCACATTATCCCGCAATGCTCAATCGCACATCGCTTCAAGGGTATCTTGGCGAAACGCTAGGTGTTTAGTCCCTCGTTTTGATGGTGCGGTTCTCTGATAAACCGTTTTGGCTGCTCGGACCATATTTTGCAGACATATTCATATGGGGT
>NZ_JACHNZ010000083.1 GCF_014199685.1 Sphingosinicella soli
GGATGGCGTAAGCACCCGTTCTCTATTCCAGATCAGTAACTTACACCACGTCCGCCAACCCCATCCCATGCTCCCGGTGAATAAGACGGGCTAGGGTCGTCGACGATTCGACAATCGATTTCCACATGCGCGACGGACGCATCCTGAGAAACACGCTGCCGCACGCCTGCCCCTCGCTCGGCTTCGAGGCAGCCTTCACCTATTCGACATCGCTGTCGCAGCTCTGCTCGACCGACATCATCACGGTGATACAGCAGGGCGGCGGCCCCCGCCTGGGCGCAAGCTGCGGCCTCGGCAGCTTCGTACCCTACACGCCGCCGCCGAAAAACGAATAGCCCCACACGCTTTTCCTGCTGGCCTGCACGCCCGCGCTTTGTTAAGCGTGCCCGCCGAAACAGCACCGGCACCCGTAGCTCAGCTGGATAGAGCGCTGCCCTCCGAAGGCAGAGGTCACAGGTTCGAATCCTGTCGGGTGCACCATGTTTCGATGGCTTAGAGGCGGTGTCCGGACCTTTTATCCAATATACACTGGCGGACACCGCTTTGACCGAGCCGCCGCTCTCAAGGGAAGCCACACTACTGGTCAACCTCTTGTAGGCGGACGTGCTCAACCCCTTGTCGAGCATCTTGTCCGCGTTCGGATGCATCAACCGGTACGAACCGTACATGTCGGCTACCTTGTAAGGTTTCTCCCGACGCTTCAGTCTGTAAATTGTCTGTTGTGGGGTGTGTAAAGCGATGTGGTCCGGCATAAGCTGGACGCCCGGAGCCGGGTGGCCACCCGGCTCCGGGCGCGGACGGTCTGGCCGTTTCAGCATCGGGCTCGCGCCCGTCGTCATCGTGGTCGGCTGTCCGCTTTCCCTTGACGCTTGGTGAGTTGCCAGGGCCGCTCGTTGGACGCCCGCAGACAATCACAAGCCACTGGAGGATAGCGGGTTATGACCGATAAGACCACTATGCCTACTCGCTTTGTCGGCTGCGACGTCGGCAAGACGGAAATCCATATATTCGACACCTGCGGTGCGCAAAGCGTCTGCCTGCCTAACGAACCCGCAGCATTGGCCGGCTTTGCAGCCGGCCTCGATGAAAACTGCCTCGTCATCTGTGAGGCAACCGGCGGCTATGAAGCGGCCTTGCTCGATGCCGTGACCCAGGCCGGCCGCGCCATCCATCGTGCCGACGCCCGCAAGGTGAAGGCGTTCATCCGCTCCTTCGGAACCCTGGCCAAAACCGACGCGCTCGATGCCCGCGCGCTGGCTCGCTATGGGGAGGAACGAGCCGACCAACTCGCGCACTGGGTACCCGGCGACCATCAGCGCGATCAACTCCACCTGCTCGTCTCAACCCGCCGTGGACTCGTCCAGCAGCGCGTTGCCTTCTCGAACCGGCTCGCCGCACCCCGTGCAGCTGCCGTTGCTCGTTACCTCCAGCCTGTCATTCAGGCTCTCGATCGGGAAATCGCAGCCCTCGACACCGACATCAAAACCCTAGTTGTTTAGTCCCTCGTTTTGATGGTGCGGTTCTCTGATAAACCGTTTTGGCTGCTCGGACCATATTTTGCAGACATATTCATATGGGGTGAGGCC
>NZ_JACHNZ010000084.1 GCF_014199685.1 Sphingosinicella soli
GGCGACCTGATGGCCGACACGTCAACGCAATGACACGTGGTCAATCGTAGCATGGGTCAGACCATCAAGCCGTCGCAGATTATCACAGTCGTAGCTGTCGCCAACGCTGCCGACCGAGGGCTCGATCCCGGCCTCGGCGAGGCGCTCGGTGTACTTGATGGACACGTATTGCGACCCACGATCGCTATGATGGATGAGGCCGCCCCGATGGGTCGGCCGGCGATCGTGAAGCGCCTGTTCCAGGGCATCGAGGACGAAGCTCGCATGGGCCGTTCTGCTTGCTCGCCAGCCAACGATCCGCCGAGCATAGGTGTCGATAACGAAGGCGACGTAGACGAACCCCGCCCAGGTCGCGACGTACGTGAAGTCAGAGACCCACAGCATGTTCGGCGCTGGTGCGTAGAACTGGCGGTTGACGTGATCGCGCGGGCACGGTGCTGTCTTGTCGCTGACCGTGGTGCGCACTGGCTTGCCCCGGATCACTCCTGCCAAGCCCATCTCGCGCATCAGCCGCGCGACCGTACAGCGGGCGACGGACACGCCCTCCCGCATCATCTGCCGCCAGACCTTGCGCACGCCGTAGACCGCGAAGTTCTCGGCGAACACGCGCGCGATCTCGGGCTTGAGAGCCGCATCCTGCCGTGCCCGCGCCGACAGGCGTGTCGGATCCTGTCGCTGCGCGACGCGCTCGTGGTAGGTGGATGGGGCGATCGGCAGGACGCGGCAGATCGGCTCGACCCCATAGGCATCGCGGTGATCATCGATAAACTTGATCATCGCCGGAACGGGCGGTCGAGCTCCGCCTGCGCAAAATATGCGGACGCCTTGCGCAAAATCTCATTGGCCTGCCGCAGCTCACGGACCTCGCGTTCCAGTGCCTTCACCTTGTCGGCAACCTCGGTCGGGACACCGGCGCGCTTGCCGCTGTTGACCTCAGCTTTCTTCACCCACTCATGCAGCGTCTGCGGAACGCAGCCGATCTTCTCCGCGATCGACACCACCGCTGCCCATCGCGAGGGGTGATCGCGCTCGTGGTCGAAAACCATCCGTACCGCGCGTTCGCGAACTTCCGGCGCAAACTTGTTCGTTGTCTTGCTCATACAGGCTCCACCTTCTCAGGAGTTGGAGCCTCCGGCAAACCCGGCGCGGTTCAGCCCCAGACATCATCTGAGGTGGAGTGGGTCTCTGGGGTCGGACAAGGTCAGGCCGCTGATTTGACCATGGGCCGGGTGTGTTGGTCCTCGAACTGCGCAGGGCTGAGATAGCCGAGCGCGGAATGCAGTCTGCGCTAATTGTAGACGTCGTTAATGAACCGGGGAAGCTGTTTGGCGTCATCGTTGAAGGTTTCGAACACCATCGGATAGACGGCCTCGACCTTCAGCGTCTTCATGAAGCTTTCCGCCTTGGCATTATCATTTGGGTTGCCCCGCCGGCTCATGGAGCCGACGCGATCCGGGAAGACCGGTGACGTGACCCCCTGATTTTCCTCCACGCGTGATTAGAGTCCGGCCCTGATGGAAGGACGGACGATGAAGCGACTGAGGTTTACGGAAGAGC
>NZ_JACHNZ010000085.1 GCF_014199685.1 Sphingosinicella soli
CCTAGCGGTCGAGCTTCCTGCGCTGCAGCCGATGCTGGCCCCGTTCGACGGCTTCCACGAGACGAACCACGCGGTGACCGGCACCTGCCTGATCAGCTTCGACCGTAACCGCTACTCGGTGGCGGCCCGGGCCGTGCGCCGCGCGGTTCAGGTCCGCGCCTATGCCGACCGGATCGTTGTCCGTCTGGGCGACGAGATCGTTGCCGAACATCCTCGCTGCTTCGGGCGCGACCGGACGATCTACGATCCCTGGCATTACCTGCCGGTGCTGGTGAACAAGCCCGGCGCGCTCAGGAACGGTGCACCGTTCCAGGGCTGGGAGCTGCCGCCGGCGCTGGCCCGGCTGCGCCGCAAGCTGGGCCGCAGTGACGAAGGGGATCGCCGGTTCGTGCGCGTACTGGCGGCAATATCGAGCGACGGCCTGGAAGCGGTCGAGGCCGCGGTCCGCGAAGCGCTCGATGCCGGCGCCCCCAGCGACGAGGTGATCCTCAACATCCTGTCGCGGCGACGTGAACCGCCCCGGCCGGCAGCCATCGTCACGCTCGAGGATATGGCGCTGGTGCACCCGCCGGTCGCCAACTGCGCCCGCTACGACAGTCTGCGAGATACCCGTGCAACGGCATGAGATGATCGACGCCATGCGCGCGCTCGGCCTCAAGGGGATGGCGGGCGCGTTCGATGAGGCGGTAACCTCTGGCGTGCAGCGCAAGCGCACCACATCTGAGATCCTGACCGATCTGCTGCGCGCCGAGACCGCGCATCGCCATGCCGCCTCGATCCGCTACCGGATGAGCGCCGCCAAGCTGCCGGTGGTGAAGGATATCGACGCGTTCGTGTTCGAGGGTACGGCGATCAACGAGGGACTGGTGCGCTCGCTCCACACCGGATCGTTCCTGCCGGGCAAGCGCAATATCGTGCTGGTCGGCGGCACCGGGACCGGCAAGACGCACCTGGCCATCGCGATTACCGCCAGCGTCGTGCGCGCCGGCGCCCGCGGCCGCTACTTCAACACCGTCGATCTGGTCACCCGGCTCGAGGAGGAGGCGCGCATCGGCAAGGCCGGCGCGCTCGCCGCCCATCTCGGCCGCCTCGAGCTCGTCGTGCTCGATGAACTCGGCTATCTCCCGTTCGCCCGCTCGGGCGGCCAGTTGCTGTTCCACCTGATCAGCAAGCTCTACGAGCAGACCTCGGTGATCGTCACCACCAACCTGGCGTTCGGGGAGTGGCCGACCGTGTTCGGCGACCCCAAGATGACCACCGCGCTGCTCGATCGCATCACCCATCACTGCGACATCGTCGAGACCGGCAACGACAGCTGGCGCTTCAAGCACCGCAGCTGACCCGCCCCCAATAGCCAACAGAAATGGCCTTCGCTCTGCCGGTGCCTCCGGTCGGGCTACGCCCTCCCTACGCCACCGGCAGAGCGAAACTCGCGCTCAACATCAACCGATCGCCACGCCGCGGTGGGGTCCCTTTTGCACGCCGATCGGGGGTCCCTTTTGGACGCCGATTGACA
>NZ_JACHNZ010000086.1 GCF_014199685.1 Sphingosinicella soli
CCCTCCGCTGCGAGAAAACCCTCACCGCATTCATGGGATTCGTCCATCTCGCTTGCGCGATGATCTGGATAAAATGAATGCAGACAGCGCCTAGCGTGTTTGATGATCGCCGGATAACGCTAACGGGCTTAGATGTAGGTGAAAGTCTTTTCCACGATCATCAAATGGTGTAGCTTTCGATAGATGATCATCAAAGGTAGCGGGGGATTCGCGCTCGCCTGCCCATGCCAGCCCGACGGAGACACCCGTGCCTGTAGCCTACCATGAAGGACGCTTTCCCCCTGCTGCGCTTGATCTGGGTGCACTGTTTCCGCTGGTCGGGCCCGCCAATGCTGCGATAGCGCGTTATGAAGGTGTCCTCTCGGGCATTCCCAATCCCGATATCCTGCTGTCCCCGCTGACCGCTCGCGAAGCTGTTCTCTCCAGCAAGATCGAAGGGACGCAAGTGACGCTGGGCGAGGTGCTGGAATTTGAAGCGCAAGGGCATCTGCTCGATGAAAGCACGCCCAAGAAGGCCGATGCCCGTGAAGTCTTGAATTACCGCGCCGCCTTGCGCGAGGCGGAAAGCCTGATGGCACATCTTCCGCTATCGCAGCGGCTCATCAAAGCCACCCATAGCGTGCTGATGGATGGCGTACGTGGCCGCCACAAGAGCCCGGGCGAGTATCGCCGCATTCCCAACTGGATCGGGCCAGAAAGCTGTACAATCGAGCAGGCGCGTTTCGTGCCGCCTGGGGCCGATCGCATCGAGAGTGCGATGACGGGATGGGAAGCCTATATTCACGCCGATACGCCGGATCGGTTAGTTCAACTGGCCATTGTCCATGCCGAGTTCGAATCGATCCACCCGTTTCTCGACGGCAACGGGCGTATCGGACGGCTGATCATTCCGCTCTTCCTCTATGCTCACGGGTTGTTGTCGCGGCCCAACTTCTATCTCTCGGAATATCTCGAAGCCAATCGCGAAGAATACTATGATCGCATGCTGGCCGTCTCTCGTGACGATGACTGGAGCGGGTGGGCGGCTTTCTTCCTACGAGGCATCATCGCCCAGGCCGAAGCCAACACCCAGAAGGCCCAAGCGATACTGGCGCTTCATCAGGACAAGCGGGATTGGGTGGTGGAGATCACCCATTCGCAATATGCCGTGCGTGCCCTTGACTGGATCTTCCAACGCCCGATCTTTCAGACACCCGATTTTATAACTTCCGCTCAAATTCCACCAGCAACGGCGCGAAAGATCGTCCGTGACCTGCGCGACAATGGACTGCTGCGCGAATTGGTGCCGGCATCAGGGCGGGCGCCGGCAACTTTCGTTTTCTCCGAACTTTTGAATATCGCCGAAGGGCGGGAAGCGTTCTGACCGCTAGCGCCTTAAAAGCGGCCATTCGACCGCTCGAAACGGCTCCCTGAAATCTGCCTGTGGACCGGCGTGCAAAAGGGACCCCGTTAGCGGGGTGATCGGCGTCCAATAGGGACCCCTCATTTCGATGGTTTAGGCAGCGGCCTGGTT
>NZ_JACHNZ010000087.1 GCF_014199685.1 Sphingosinicella soli
CTCACCCCATATGAATATGTCTGCAAAATATGGTCCGAGCAGCCAAAACGGTTTATCAGAGAACCGCACCATCAAAACGAGGGACTAAACACATACCCGCCGGGCTTTTCGACGAGGCGCATGACCTGGTCGCCCGCGCTCCGGGAGTAAAGATCGACTTCATCCTCGTGGTTTTCAACCCAGCCGTTGCCGACCGTATCGACGACGCCGCGGTTGAAGTTGTCCTGGAAAAGTGTGGCCGCACTCGCTGCGGTTGCACCGGCCAGAAGGCCGATGGTCAGTGCGGAGCCCAGCAGGCTCCGGATCATGCTGGTACGCATATGAAATCCCCCATAACGCCAAAGTAACGAACAGCGATACTTGCATTAAGAATTAAGCAGGAATCGTGCCACATAAGCGTTTTCAAGCGCTTGGCGAATCCAGTTCGTTTCGGTTTAGAAACTTTGTAATAAAAACCGACAGTGCGCCCGCGTGGGCCGCGCTACGGCTTGTCGGCAAAGCCCGACAGGAAGCGCGCGACGTTGCCGCCCAGATCGCCGACGGCGTAGCCGCCTTCCATGATGATCGCGGTGGGAAGATCCATCGCGGCGATGCGCGCGCCGATGGCGGCAAAGTCTTCGGTTTCGATCGCGAAGTGCGAGATCGGATCGCCCGAAAACGTATCGGCCCCGAACGAGACGACCAGAAAACGCGCGCCCCACGCCGTGATCCGCGATGCGGCGGTTTCGAGCGCGGCGAGATAGGCGTCGATCCGCGTTCCGCGCGGCATCGGGATGTTCAGCGTCGTTCCCGCGCCTTCGCCGCTTCCCGTTTCATCGGCGTGGCCCCAGTAAAACGGATAGTCGGTCGCCGGATCGGCATGGATCGAGGCGAAGAAGATATCGCCGCGCGCCTCGAAAATGTCCTGCGTGCCGTTGCCGTGATGGTAGTCGACATCGAGGATGGCGACAGGCCCCGCACCGGCGTCGTGCGCGCGCTGCGCGGCGATCGCGGCGTTGTTCAGATAGCAATAGCCGCCCAGATAATCCGCCCCGGCGTGGTGCCCCGGCGGGCGGCAGAGCGCGAACGCCGTGGGCGCGCCGCCGAGCACGGCATCGAGCGCCGTGAGCGCGGTCTGCGCCGACCAGTATGCGCCCTCCCAGCTTCCCGGCGCGATCGGGGTCGACGCGTCGAAGCTGTACTGGCCGAGCCGGGCGTCGATACGCTCCAGCGACAGTTTGCGCCGCCGCACGACCGGCCACGTATAGCCGATCGCGTCGCCCTCGCGCCCGGCCGCGAGCCATGCCGCGTGCGCGCCCTTCAGGAATGCCGCCGTATTTGGGCAGGACTTCGCCGACACTTTGACCTGTTCCTGGCCTGCCGCCGACGCGCTCGCGGCTTGCGACGGGGGCGTCGCAG
>NZ_JACHNZ010000088.1 GCF_014199685.1 Sphingosinicella soli
TAAAAACGTATGGCCCGCCCCGTCCGCAAGGGGGTTTGTCAAAGACGGCATGATCGGTCTGCATCAACGTATCCGGTCTCAAGGCTGAAGCCCTGGCCAAGATGGATATCCGCGCAGTCTGGTCCTCATAAAAGCGTCGGTGCCGAGCACCACATTTAGAACCAGGTTTCCAGGCTGCCGGTACGACCTGTTATGCCATCTTCACTTCACCTCCCGCAGACGCCGTAAGCGTGCGGTGTTTGTCCGCCCGCTGTCCCTGACGATCAGACGGCAACGAGCGCCTGCCGATCGAAGTCCTGTTGCTTGTGCAGCACCGCCCACGCGATGCGCGCCAGTTTCGCCGCCAGCGCCACCACCACGACATTGGGATGGGCGCGTGTCAGCATGGCCTGCAGCCAGGTGCCGAGTTGGTTCGGCTTGGCCGCGAGATGCGGCATGGCGGCACGAGCGCCGTGGATCAGCTGCTTACGCAGATAGCCGTTTCCCCGTTTGCTGATCCCGAGCAGCTTCGTCTTGCCGCCGGTCGAGTGTTGCCGCGGCGTCAGGCCGAGCCATGCGGCCAGATCGCGTGCCTTGGCGAAGGCGCTGCCGTCCCCGACGGCCGCCAGCAACGCAGTCGCGTTGATGACGCCGATTCCAGGGATGGTTGCCATCCGCCGCGCCTGCACATCCTCTCGTGTCAGCGCCGCGAGTTCGTCGTCGTACTTCTTAACTCGTCTATCGAGCCCCGCCCACTCGTCGCGAAGGTCAGATAACAAGGTACGGGTGCGCGCACTGACGGCCGGATCGCCCGTCATGAGATCCTCGAGACGGCGCATCAGGTTGACGCGACCCTTGGGCAGGATGATGCCGCGCTCGAGCAGTACCGCGCGCAACTGGTTGATCAGTGCTGTGCGCGTATTCACCAGCCGTTCCCGGACGCGGTGCAGGATTTGCAGGTCGAGCTGGGCTTCGCTCTTGAGCAATACAAAGCGCATGGTCGGTCGCGTTGCCGCTTCGGCGATTGCCTCGGCGTCGCGGTCATCGGTCTTTTGCGCCTTGACGTACGGCTGGACATATTCCGGCGACATCAGCCGGATCGTGTGTCTATGCAGCGCCAGCGTCCGGCCCAGAAAGTGTGCGCCACAGCAGGCCTCCATCGCGATCACACACGGCGGCAACGCCGCCGCGAACATTACGATTGCATCCCGCGTCATCCGTTTGCGCATCACCACCGCACCGGCAGCGTCCATGCCAGCTAAGCTGCAACTGTTCTTGCCCAGGTCGATCCCGAGCACGGCGATAGGTGTCTTCGTCATCCGTCCTCTCCTCAGTTTCCGACACCATCATAGTGCCGGAGCATAAGGGGCGGGCCATTCCATAAAAACG
>NZ_JACHNZ010000089.1 GCF_014199685.1 Sphingosinicella soli
ACTAATCCATCGCGTTTGGCCGAGAGGTTTGCGGGGTTTCTGGACAGGGTGGATCGGTCTGCGGCACAGCCGCGCCGCTCAGGCCGGCGCAGGTTTGAGGGCGCGGGCGATATGCCGGAAGATGTTGGCGTCGGGGCAAGCGCTGGCGAAGGCGATGCGGATCCGGCTGGCGGTTTCGACTACGCGGGCGGCGACCTTGATCAGCCGGAGGCGGATGGTGGCGAACTCGGCATTTTTCAGCACGGCGATAACGGGCATGGCCTGACGCAGCTTCCACATCAGCCAGTAGGCGGCGGTGTGGAGGATGAGGCGCATCTGGTTGGCGTTGGCCGACCGGCACGAGGTGCGGTCGCTTTTCAACTGCGTCTTGTGAAGCTTGATGAGGTTTTCGGCCTGGCCGCGAGCGCAATAGAGCGTGTCGTATATATGCTCGGCGCTGCCTTCCTCGAGCGAGGTGACAACGAAGCGGATATCGAGGCCCATGCTGGAGGCTTCGATCCGGGCGGCGACCCGGCGTTTGGCCGGCCCCCAGGATTTGGCGGCGTAGCGGGTCTCGGCATAGCGGCGCAGCACGCCCAAGCCGCGCAGCGCCCGGTCGGTGGCGCAGCCATCGCCGCGACTGACGATGACGGGATCGGCATGGAGCGCCTTGTTGCCAGGCAGGCCAAACACATAGTCGATGCCGTTCGCCTCGCACCACGCCATGATCTCGGGCCGACCGTAATGGCCATCGCCGCGCAGCGTGATGCGGGTATCGGGCCAGTGGCGGCGGATGCGGCGGATCAGGCGGCGGACATGGCCTGCCGTCTCGGCTCCCGACGGCGCCTTGCCGGCGCGCAGCAGCATCGCCACCGGGCGGCCGGTCGCCGTGTCGTAGACATGGATCGGCAGGAAACAGCGCTCGCCATAATGGCCGTTCCAGAAGGAGAGCTGCTGGCCGCCATGGACGACATCGACCGTCTCGTCGATATCGAACGTCACCGCGACCGGCGGCGCGGGATAGCTCGCGCAGTAGAGATCGACGAGCGCGCCTGTCAGCCGCACCAGTTCGCGCGTCGTCGGCGCATTCTCCCAGCGGCTCATCGTCGGCTGGCTTGCCAGGCCGACGGCACCGCCCGGCAGCTTGCCCAGCGCCAGCTTGAACCCCGGATCATGACGCAGCGCGTCGAGGTCATCGGCATCCTCATAGCCGCAGGCGATCGCCAGCATGCGAGCGCGCAGGATGTCGCTGAGATCATGGACGACGCGGCTCTGGTCGCGGGGGTCGGCGATGCAGGCGGCAAA
>NZ_JACHNZ010000090.1 GCF_014199685.1 Sphingosinicella soli
GGGGCGGACCTCCTCAAGCGCGATCGACGTGCGGCCGACGCGCGTGTTCGTTGCTCAACTCATGACCGCGCCCGGCTCAGCCGCTGCACCTTTGCGGCGTTCCAAGCGTCGATGTCGTGCTGATCGGCGGACGGATCGCCGACGTAGGTCGTGCCGTCGCGCCACATCGCGTGCATGATCACCGCGAGCTTGCGGGCGACCGCCACGCGGGCCTTCGCATGGCACTTGGTCTTCGCCAGTTTCAGCCCCCAGCTCTTCACCAAGTCGGCGCCCTTGAAGCGCGTCAGCATCGCCGAGGCCGCCTCGTAGAGCGCGCGGCGCACGTCCGGGTCGCCCGCCTTGCTGATGCGCCCCTTGACGTCGATCGACGTGCCCGATTGCCATCGCTTGGACGTCAGACCAAAGTAGGCGGCGACGTTGCGCGAGCGCCGGAAACGCGTCGGATCCTCAATCGCGCTGCTGAAGTGAAGCGCGGTGATCGGCCCCACGCCGGGGATCGCCATGAACCGGCGGCACAGCTCGTCGCGCATCGCGAGCTGCGTCGCCAGCTTGTGGAGTGCGAGATACTCGACCCACAATGCATGACGGGCGCGCAACATGCAGTCCATCAGCCCGGCGGTCATCGGATCGTCGGCGACCGCCTCGCGGACTGCATTCTCCATGCCGCCCCGACCGACCTTGCCGAGCCGGATGCCGAACGCCTTCAACGAGTGGCGGATGGTGTTTTCAATGTCGAGGAACTTGCGCTTCAGGTTGCGGCGCTGGGTCAGCAGCAGCCGCATCCGGTAGCTTGCCTCGGTCTTGATGTGCGCCTGTCGGAACCAGCCCGTACGCATGAGATGCGCGATGCCGAGCGCGTCGGACGCGTCGGTCTTGTTGCGCTGCGCCCCCATCGATGCACGCACATGACGCGTCTCCAGGCAGACCACCGGCACGCCGATCGCTTTCAATTCGGGATGCAGCCACGGCGACAGCGCGCCCGCCTCATGGCCGACGCGCTTCATCGTCGCCGACCAGGGCTCCAGGACCTTGGCGATCGCCGCCGGGTCGGTCGGCACCGCTGCCCGGCATAGCACCTCGCCATGCTCATCGACGACGCAGATCGCCGTCTCGTCGATCGACACGTCCAGTCCCGCAAAGCTGTTCATCGCATTTCTCCCGCGCTTCCGTTTCGGTGCGCGCGAGGTTGCGACTGCGACGCCCCCGTCGCAAGCCGCGAGCGCGTCGGCGGCAGGCCAGGAACAGGTCAAAGTGTCGGCGAAGTCCTGCCCAAATACGGCGGCA
>NZ_JACHNZ010000091.1 GCF_014199685.1 Sphingosinicella soli
GCTACGACTGTGATAATCTGCGACGGCTTGATGGTCTGACCCATGCTACGATTGACCACGTGTCATTGCGTTGACGTGTCGGCCATCAGGTCGCCCCGGCAACGGGCGAGATGTGACTTCATAGGAGCCTGACGGGTTCGCCCCTTCACAGTCCTGTCCTCTCTACGCGGTGCCCGGGCACCGCGTAGAGAGGACAGGACATGACCGACACAACAACCAGTACCGTAATCATCGGCGTCGATACTCATAAGGCCACGCATGTCGCGGTGGCAATCGATACCCACGGAAGTCGGCTGGCAGCCTTCTCAGCTCCAGCGACAACGAAAGGCTATCTCGCGCTCGAAGACTGGGCGCGTGGCGTTGGCGCAGTCACAGCCTTCGGCATTGAGGGTACTGGATCATATGGTGCCGGCTTATCGCGCCATCTTCTTGCCCAGGGCCACAAGGTCGTCGAGGTCACGCGACCCAATCGACAGCTTCGCTATCAGCATGGCAAGACCGACAGCCTCGACGCCGAGGGCGCCGCCCGTTCGGTGCTCTCCGGGCAAGCCATTGCCGAACCCAAAACGCAGAGCGGGTCGGTCGAGATGATCCGGCATCTCAAGATCGCCCGCGACACGGCGGTCAAAAGCCGGTCGCAGGCTATGGTGACGCTGAAGACCCTGATGATCAACGCGCCCGCGTCGCTTCGCGACGCAATCGATCAGATCAGCGGCAAAATCGCGCTCATCCGGCATATCGCAGCGTTCAGGCCCGGGGCACTCACCTCAACGACGGCGTCGGCCAAAACCGCCATGCGTGCCTTGGCACAGCGCTGGCTCACGCTGCATGACGAAATCCAGGCTCACGACAAAGCACTTGAGCAACTCGTCGCTGTCCGCGCGCCAACACTGATCGCAGCCCATGGAATCGCTACGATGACGGCGGCTGAAATGCTCATCCTCGTTGGCGACGATCCAACTCGGATCCGTTCCGAGGCCGCGCTCGCAAAGCTGTGTGGCGTCTGCCCAATCCCCGCGTCGAGCGGAAAAACCAATCGCTTCCGTCTCAATCGCGGAGGTAGCCGACAAGCCAATGCCGCCCTTTATCGCGTCGCGATCGTTCGCATGCGTAACCACCCACCCACACTTGCCTATGTCAGCAAACGCAAGAAAGACGGCAAGAGCAACCGCGAAATCATCCGCTGCCTCAAGCGATACATCGTCCGCGAAATCTTCGCCCACCTGTGTCGCTCACAAACACCCCTGGCCATCGCTTGACAAATATAGGAGCCTCAA
>NZ_JACHNZ010000092.1 GCF_014199685.1 Sphingosinicella soli
CAGGGCGGTGCGGCAGTCCGCGCCGCAATGCCCAGCAGGCCATCGGCGCGAATTCGGGACGTGAATGCGCGGGCTCCATCCAGCTGCACGCCTCGACCATGGCATTGCGTTTCGGATCGAGCAGATAGAGGCACCCGGCGTGTGCGGGGGCGATCTCGGGCACGAAGCGTTGCACGACCTCCTTGAGATCGAGCAGCGTATCGCAGCCCTGCATCCGCTGTGTCATCCGGGACAGAAGGTCGCGCATGGCAAGGTCGGCATCCCGCTCGGTCTCGAGCCGCTGCCGCTCGAGGCCGTTTTCCCGGAATATCCGAATGGCCTGGGCCATGTCGCCGATCTCGTCGATTTGTCCGAGCGCCGGCAGTTCGACGGCATAGTCCTGGGCGGCGAGCCGGTTCACCACGTCGCTCAGCCTAACGACGGGCTTCAGCACCCGCTGACGAAAGATGAAAAAGAGCACGCAAAAGAAGAGGAAGCCGGTGATCGCGAGCGTGACCTCCGAAATCGTCTTCCAGACGCGCGCCAGATTTGCGGCCGCCGCGACGTTTGTCTCCGTGCGCTGGTCGAGCCGGTACTGGAATCGTTCGACGGCCGCTCGCGCACGGTCGAGTTCACGCTCGTATGTTGCGCCGAAGAGTAACTCGCGCGCTTTGGCCTCGTCGCCGCGATCATGCGCCGCGATGGCCTCGCGCTGCTCATCCTGCAGCGCATCGGCCCAGCGTATCGCCTGTTTAAGCGCGTCGAGTTCGTCCGCACCCGCGCCGGCATCGCCAAGGTGCCGAATCCTGTCCTCAACCGCGCGAAGCGCCGCGGCATCGCGTTGATAGAGACGGCGGTAGCTGGGATCGCCCGTGTCGAGGTACTGACGGGAGTGCTCGGTGAGCGCGAACACTTCCGCATTGAGTGCACTGGTCGCCTGATCGAGCCGGTAAAGCTGCTCGACGGCGGCACGTTCCTGATCATGCGCATTCGACGCCAGAATCATTGTCGTGCCAGATACGAGCGTCAGGAGGACGGTTGCTCCATAAGCCCAGTTCGTGATCGTGGTGAGCCGCATAGCCCCGAACTTACATCCAACTGGACTTGAAAAGGTTAAT
>NZ_JACHNZ010000093.1 GCF_014199685.1 Sphingosinicella soli
TGCTCTTCCGTAAACCTCAGTCGCTTCATCGTCCGTCCTTCCATCAGGGCCGGACTCTAATCACGCGTGGAGGAAAATCAGGGGGTCACGTCACAAGCGATGGCACTCGAAGAAAAGATTTGTATCGGCTATGAAGGCATGTTCCATTAAACCTCACAAACACAAGCGCGACTTCTAAAAGGCGTAGAAACGTGATCGTTTCATCCTATCGTTTGTATGGAATGTAGGAAAGGCCCGTTGCTCTTCAATCCGCGAACAACATCCGCGTATGCTGATAAGGGCAGTTGAATCTGCCATCACAAGTCTCGCCTCTTCTCTTCCGAATCGAATGCCCGTTTCCCTTTGCGCCGCCACAGGGCGATTTCCTCGCCGCGCCGCTCTTCACCCGCCTGCTGCACGAGCCCCAGAAGCGCCCCGTAGATCGCGGCCCGATCGTCATCGACGAGCGCATCGAGCCTGGCCTTGACGATGAGCCCGCCGAGCTCGATGAGCCGGCGCGTCCGCTCGCGGCGCTTCACCACCCAGTCCCGCGTATCAGCCCGCGCCCGCCGTGCCTGTAGACGGCTCTGGAGAGCTCGCGACCTTCGCTCGGCGCGCAGTGTCCTTCGCAGCGCCCGATTGAGCATTTCTTCCCCGCAGAAAGAACACCGCGCCAGTGGTGCGCCATTCCTCCTTCTGCACCATGTCGGTGGTCGCTGCGGCTTTGACCAGCACGCCCGCGAGCACATCGACCCCGAGGCTATCTGCGCCGGTTGCCGTCACCAGCTGCCCGAGCTCACGAAGCTTCCGATCCTGAAGCGCCTTCGCCTTGTCGGCGAGCAGCTTCATCTCGGCATCATAGTCACGGGGCCTGCGCATGGGATGTGGTCCTTCGGTTTGCGGTGAAGGTCCCGAGGCTATGAGTCGCTTTGTCTCCGCGTAAAGAGGCCGAACCTGTGTGAGATCACCCGGTCCCTCGCGAGATTCGATCTTGTGAGGGCGCGCTTATACGTCGTGCCGACGTGGCTTTTGAAGTGTAGATGGATGGCCGCAATGGCAATC
>NZ_JACHNZ010000094.1 GCF_014199685.1 Sphingosinicella soli
AAACTCGCGCTCAACATCAACCGATCGCCACGCCGCGGTGGGGTCCCTTTTGCACGCCGATCGGGGGTCCCTTTTGGACGCCGATTGACAATCCAGCGTTTCATCAAGCCAGGTCGCTTGTGATCCTCGCTCAGAGGCATGAACCGCCACAGTGTCATCTATTGCAGTTGTATTGGAAGGAATCAGGGCGAATGCTGGCTCATAGAGGTTATCCAAGGCGACAGCAGAGGTAGGCGAATCCGCCTCCGGCCGTGACATGAGATTATTGTATGTCATTCTCTGTACGAGCCTCAGGCTGCGATAGACGCAATGAAGGCTTCGACCTCTCCCGCGACATAGCGAGGGCAAGCGGCGATATAACGAGGTTCTACGTCGAAGACGTGGGGTAGGCCGTACTTTCGCTTATGGCGCTGAACTCGAACCCAAGAGGTTGAAAGGTTCAGAAGGTGGGCGACATCTTTGTCATTGTAAAAGGCGGGGGTAACCAACTTTGATTTTCCATCGTTAAGACGAACAAAAACACCGGCACGGGAACGTCCGTCCGGAGTTGAAGTCATCAGGTTTTAAAAAATGTAGCGGAAGGGACGCCAAAAAACATCCAAACCCTACACCTCTTATTATAACGGAAGCGTCATCAAATGTCAAGTATTTTCTTGACCTGACTACAATCTATTGCTACATCTGTTGGGTTTTGTGCCCTGTAGACATGTCAAATGGTGTACGGCCCAATCAAGGTCAAGGGGCCCTACCCACCGGCAAAGAGAACTCGATCGGCATTTCGGCTTCCGATGAAGAGTTGTTTTCCGGGGAAGCGTCCACACCGCCTGCGGCTCTATCCTTTGCCAGCGGAGCCCCAAGCCTTCTTACGCTCTCATCATCAGCACTTTGTGAAGTCTCATTAGTGCCCGTGGCAGTGTCGCCCTTTTGACGTGACCCCCTGATTTTCCTCCACGCGTGATTAGAGTCCGGCCCTGATGGAAGGACGGACGATGAAGCGACTGAGGTTTACGGAAGAGCAG
>NZ_JACHNZ010000095.1 GCF_014199685.1 Sphingosinicella soli
CTAGGGCCTGCGCGACGGTTATATCCTTCTGCTCGGGATGCGGGCGCATCGCTGCCCAGCGCCGGCACTCGGCTTCCAGCCACCCGTTCAGCTCCTCGAGGCTGGCGAACCGCAGCCGGGGCTGGAAGAACCGGCCGCGGATCGTCTGGACCTGGTTCTCGACCTGACCCTTCTCCCAGCCTGCGGCCGGTGAGCAGGCGGTCGGCTCGACCATGTAGTGATCGGCCATGACCAGGAACCGGCGGTTGAAGACGCGTTCCTTGCCGACGAACACCGTCGTCACAGCGGTCTTCATATTGTCGTAGATCCCGCGCATCGGCACCCCGCCGAAGAAGGCGAAGCCGCGCGCATGCGCGTCGAACACCATCTCCTGCGTCTCGCGCGGATAAGCCCGGACGTAGACCGCGCGCGAGGCGCACAACCGCATGTGCGCCACCTTCACCCGCATCGGCTTGCCGGCGATCTCGACGTCCTCGTGGCTCCAGTCGAACTGGTAGGCCTCACCCGGCTTGAACAGCAGCGGGATGAACGCAGGCGCACCGTCGCCACCATCCTTACGCAGAGCCTCCGCCCAGCGCCTGGCATAGCGCCGCACGGCGTCATACGAACCCTCGAACCCCTCGCGCCGCAGCAGATCGTGAATCCGCGTCATCCGCAGCCGATCGCGTCGATGCCGCGCTTCGTTCTGGGTCAGCAGCGTATCGAGCCGCTCCTGAAAAGGCCCGATCCGGGGCAGCGGCTGAACCGAGCGATGATAGTCGAACGCACCCTCGGGCGCCCGGATCGCCTTGCGCACCACCTTGCGCGATAACCGAAGATCGCGCGCAATCGCCTTGATCGGCTTGCCACCCGCATGCTCGCGCCGGATCCGAACCACTGTCTCCACCACCAACATCCCGATCTCGCCACCTGGAAAACCAGGCCGCTGCCTAAACCATCGAAATGAGGGGTCCCTATTGGACGCCGATCACCCCGCTAACGGGGTCCCTTTTGCACGCCGGTCCACA